>DATKQM010000032.1:0-23835 GCA_035532735.1 Acidimicrobiales bacterium
GAAGGTGGCGGACACCGACATCGAACTCGCCATGCGGGCGACGATCGCGGCGAAGTACGCGTGGATCGCCCCGGCCATGCTCCGGGCGGCTGTCAACGGGACCGAGTCTCTCAACCGGCGCCTGACCACCGAGACCTTCGCAGCGTGGGCCCCGGTGATCCCGTTCCTCCTCCGCTGCGCAGGAGAGGCGCGCCGCCTGGTGCGCGAGGGCATCTGAAACTCGGCGGCCGAACCGGGCCGCTAACCGGTCCACAGCGGGGAGCAGCCACGTCGCCCCGCCTAGAATATTTTGCGCCCTCGGCAGGACTCGAACCTGCGCCACCGGCTCCGGAGGCCGGTGCTCTATCCGCTGAGCTACGAGGGCAGAAGATGGCCCCCGACGCGCACGCAGGCGCATCGAGGGGGGCCATCTCGAACTGTAGTCCGAGCTGTTCGGCCCGCCGCCCGTGGCGCCCTCGACCTGACGACGGGCGAGGGACCGCTGACCCCGGCAATTGCGTCGACGGTTCTGGCGCGCCATCCTCGGCGGAACCATGGCCGCCCGCCCCGCAATCGCCGCTGCCGTGAGCCGAGCCTTGTCGACCATGGGGATCGACGTCGAAGCCGCCTCGGTTCATCTCGAGCGCCCCGCCCGGCGCGACCACGGGGACTGGTCGACCAACACGGCCCTGGTCAACGCCAAGGCGCTCGGACGCCCTCCCCGCCAGATCGCCGAAGAATTGGCCGAGCATCTGCGCACCGTCCCTCCTCCGCATCTGGCATCGGTCGAGGTGGCCGGGCCCGGGTTCGTGAACCTTCACCTGTTGCCGGGCTGGCTCCACGACACGCTCACCGAGGTCGTCGACCAAGGCGAGGCGGGATACGCGCGCAGTGACATCGGGGCCGGAGAGCACGTCCAGATCGAGTTCATCTCGGCAAATCCCACGGGACCGCTCCATGTCGGCAACGGATGGTGGGGCGCGTATGGCGACGCCATGGGTCGCGTGATGACCCGCTGCGGCTGGAAGGTGGGCCGCGAGTACTACGTCAACGACACCGGGGGCCAGATCCGTGTCCTGGGCGAGAGCCTCCTGGCTCGCCGTCGTGGTCATGCCGTGCCGGAGGAGGGGTACCAGGGCGAGTACGTGGCAGAGCTCGCAACGGCCTACGACGGGCCCGACGAAGTGGAGCCAGCCGGGCGCTGGGCCGCGGAGCGCATCCTCGACAACATCCGGGCCACCCTGGCTCGCCTCGGGATCGCCTTCGACGAGTGGTACAGCCAGGCGTCGATCGAGGAGAGCGGAGCGGTGCGCGACACCATCGACCTGCTCAAGAGCAAGGGCCTCGTCGACGAAGAAGACGGCGCGGTGTGGTTCCGGTCGTCTCAGCTCGGGGACAACCGCGACCGCGTGCTGGTGAAGACCAACGGCGACGCCACCTATCTGGCCGGCGATCTGGCCTATCACCGTGACAAATTCCTCGTGCGCCACTTCGACCGTGTCATCGACATCTTCGGCGCCGACCACGCCGGCCAGGTGAAGAGCCTCACCCTCGCGGTCCAAGCCATGGGTGTCGACCCGGGCCGGCTCGAGGTGAAGATCGGGCAGATGGTGTCGTTGGTCCAAGGTGGCCAAGCGGGTCGGATGTCAAAGCGCGCCGGCAACGTCGTGGCGCTCGACGACTTGATCGACGACATCGGGGCCGACGCCACTCGTCTGCTGTCGCTCATGTCGTCGCTCGACCAGGCGGCGGTACTCGATCTGGACCTGGTTCGAAGCCAATCGATGGAGAATCCCGTCTATTACGTCCAGTACGCGCACGCCCGCATCGCCTCGATCGAGCGTCGGCGCGCCGAGCGTGGCATTGACCGTCGGCCTCTTGCCGACGTGGACCTGTCCCTCCTCGTCCACGACCGGGAGCTCGAGTTGCTCCGCAGCCTCGAGGAGCTCCCCGATGTCGTCGCCGAGGCGGGCCGCGACCGCGCACCCCACAAGGTCACCGCGTGGGTCAGGAGCCTGGCGGGCACGTTCCACGGCTTCTACCACGACTGTCCGGTCCTGGCCGAGACCGTTGCCGACGATCTGACCCAAGCGCGCCTTTGGCTCGTCGAGACCGCCCGTGTCGGCCTCGCCATCGGCCTCGACATGCTCGGAGTGAGTGCTCCCGATTCGATGTAAGGGCCTTCGCGCCCGGCGGCAGGCTCGAGTTCCAATGTGGCCTGAGTAGCCTTTCCCCATGGACGACCTGGTCGATCGCGCCACCGAGCCGAGCTCCGACCTGGGCTCGAACCAGCCCCCCGACGAGGGTCCGGTGCGCGTCGAGCTGCTCCCCATGACGGCCCGCATGAGCGCCGCAGGAAGCCTGGCGGTCGGGGGTGTCGAGCTCCTCGCACTGGCCGAGCGGTACGGGACCCCACTGTTCGTCTATGACGAGGAACATCTCCGGGCGCGCTGTCGCGAAGCCGTGGCAGCGTGGGGTGACGGGGTCGCCTATGCCACCAAGGCGTTTCTCTGTTTGGCCATGGCCAAGCTCGTCCATGAGGAAGGTATGTGGTTGGACGTCTCGACAGGGGGCGAGCTCCACGTCGCCCTGGCGGCCGGCGTGCCCCCGGCCCGCCTGGTCCTGCACGGCAACAACAAGTCCGAAGACGAGCTCGCCCGCGCCTTGGAATCAGGCGTCGGGCGTATCGTCGTCGACTCCTTCGACGAGATCGAACGGCTGGCCCGCCTCGCGCCGGTGTCGATGGACGCCGACCGCCGCCAAGCCGTCATGATCCGGGTGACCCCGGGAGTAGAAGCCCACACCCACGACTTTGTCCGCACGGGCCAAGAGGACTCCAAGTTCGGCTTCGGGCTCGCCTCCGGTGCGGCGGCCGAAGCGGTGACCCGGGTGCGGGCGGTCCCGGGGCTCGACCTCGTCGGGATCCACGCCCACATCGGGAGCCAGGTCTTTCGAGTGGACTCGTTCGCGGAGGAGGTGGAGGTGCTGGCCGACTTCTTCGCTCCTCTGGACCTCCCCGAGCTCTGCGTCGGCGGTGGGCTCGGGGTCCCCTATGTGGCAACCGAGACCGCACCGTCCATTGCGCAGTGGGCCGAGAGGGTCCACCGGGCGTGTCGGGACGCCGGAATTCCAGGCAACACGCTGATCACCGCAGAGCCCGGTCGCTCGATCGCGGCGAGTGCAGGAATCACCCTCTATCGCGTGGGAACGATCAAGGACCTCCCCGGCTTGCGTACCTACGTCTCGGTCGACGGCGGAATGAGCGACAACCCGAGGCCGGTGCTGTACGGGAGCGGATACGAGGCTTTCCTTCCTCGGGAAGCTGCTGCTCCGCGTCCGAAGGCGGCGAGGTTGGTGGGCAAGCACTGCGAGTCGGGCGACGTCGTCGTGGCCGACGCCCGGCTGCCCGGCGATGTGGCGGTCGGCGACATCGTGGCGACGCCTGTGACCGGCGCGTACGGCTATTCGATGGCCTCGAACTACAACAAGGTGCTGCGACCCGCGGTCGTCTTCGTTGCCGACGGGGACGCCCGGGTAGTCGTGAGGCGCGAGACCGACGACGACCTCACCCGTCTCGACGGGTGAGCCGATCGGGTCGCCCACTGGTCCGGGGTCGATCGCCGGGCGGCGGTAGCGTGAGCGAATGGCGAGGACCAACAACGGCGGGGGCGAAGCCCTCGCCCATAAGGCCGGCGGCCATGAAGACCGCGCCCATGGGGATGGTGGGCAGGCGGCCATGCGTGTAGCGGTCCTCGGCTGCGGCAACGTCGGGGGCGCGCTCGTGTCGATCCTTCTGGCCGACGCCGATGCCATCGCCGCTCGTTCGGGAGTACGTCTCGAGGTCGTCGGAGTCGCCGTGGGCGATACCTCTCGACCGCGACCGGGAGTGCCGCCCGAGCTGATCACCGGGGACGCCAAAGGACTGGTCAACGACCCGCGCGTCGATGTCGTCGTCGAGCTCATCGGAGGGGTCGAGCCGTCCCGCGAGTTGGTCGAGGCGGCTCTGGCGGCGGGGAAGTCCGTGGTGACGGCCAACAAGGAGTTGCTCGCCGCTCATGGAACGGCATTGGCGGAGGTCGCTGCCGCGGCCGGGGTCGACCTTCTCTACGAGGCCGCCGTGGCCGGTGCGATCCCGCTCATCCGACCGCTGCGGGAGTCGCTCGCCGGAGAGCGAATCCGTCGGGTCATGGGCATCGTCAACGGCACCACCAACTACATCCTCACGATGATGTCCGAAGCGGGTGTCTCTTATGCACACGCCCTGGCTGAGGCACAGCGCCTGGGCTATGCCGAGCGCGATCCGAGCGCCGATGTCGACGGACACGACGCGGCATCCAAAGCCGCCATCCTCGCCGCCCTGGCGTTTCGGTGCGAGGTCGTCGCTGCCGACGTGCCCCGGGAGGGGATCACCACTGTCGACCCTGTCGACATCGCCTTCGCGGATCGGTTGGGCTACATCGTGAAATTGTTGGCCGTGATCGAGCGGACCGGTGGCTCCGAGGGGCTGGCCGGGGTCGATGGAGTACCCGAGATCTCAGTGCGCGTCCACCCCGCCATGCTGCCCCGGACCCATCCCCTGGCCGCGGTCCGCGGGGCGTTCAACGCCGTGTTCGTCGAAGGGGACAATGCCGGCGAGATCATGCTCTACGGCCAAGGTGCCGGTGGGAGGCCCACCGCGTCGGCGGTGCTCGGCGACGTCATCGACGCGGCGCATCACCGGCGCACCGGTGCGCCGGCGCGCCACGTGGCGCGCGTGCGGCCGACGTTCCGGCCCACCGACGACCTCCGCTGTGCCTGGTACCTGAACATCGACGTCGCCGACCGTCCCGGCGTGTTGGCTGCAGTCGCGAAGTTGTTCGGCGACAACGGGGTGTCGATCCGGTCCATGGAACAGGTGGGCCTGGGAGACGAGGCCCGATTGATCTTCCTCACCCACGTCGCCCGTGAGGGGGATGTCCAACGGACCCTCGCCGGGCTGCGACAGCTCGACGTGGTGGACCACGTCGGTGGCGTGCTCCGGGTGATCGGTGACGAGGAAGGGACCTAACGCGATGGCTTGGTCCGGAGTCATCGAGACGTACCGTTCCTTCCTCCCCGTCACGGGCGACACACCGGTGGTGACGTTGCTCGAAGGCGGTACTCCTCTCCTCGAAGCGCCCCGGTTGTCAGCCCGCGTGGGCGCTCGGGTGTTGTTGAAGCTCGAGGGCCAGAACCCCACCGGCTCCTTCAAGGACCGAGGCATGACGATGGCTATCTCCAAGGCTCTCGAAGAAGGCGCCGAGGCGGTGGTGTGCGCGTCGACGGGCAACACCTCGGCGTCGGCGGCGGCCTACGCGGCCCGGGCCGGCATGACCTGTGCCGTGCTCATCCCCGAGGGACACATCGCGCTAGGCAAGCTCGCCCAGGCCCTCGTGCACGGGGCCAAGGTGCTCCAGGTGCGCGGCAACTTCGACGAGGCTCTCGCCATCGTCCGTCGCCTGGGGGAGAAGGCCCCCGTGACCGTGGTCAATTCGGTGAACCCGTTCCGCATCGAGGGCCAGAAGACCGGAGCATTCGAAATTGTGGATGTGTTGGGGGACGCCCCCGATGTCCACTGCATCCCGGTGGGCAATGCCGGCAACATCACCGCCTACTGGCGCGGCTACCTCGAATACCGCGAGGCCGGCCACGCCACCAAGCTCCCGAGGATGTTCGGATTCCAAGCGACGGGAGCCGCCCCCATCGTCGAGGGTCATCCCATCGAGCACCCCGAGACGGTGGCGACAGCCATTCGCATCGGGAACCCGGCGTCCTGGTACGGAGCCACAGCGGCAGCGAGCGAGTCCGGGGGTGCGATCGACGCCGTCACAGATGAGGAAATCCTTGCCGCGTACCGGTTCTTGGCGTCGGAGGAGTCCGTCTTCTGCGAGGCCGCATCAGCCGCGTCGGTGGCGGGGCTGATCAAGATGGGCGCTCCACCGGGCGCGACCGTGGTGTGCGTCTTGACCGGCCACGGCCTGAAAGACCCCGACCTGGCGATCAGCCAGATCTCGGTGCCCACCACGGTCGAAGCCGACTACTCGGCCGTGCTGGCGGCTCTCGGGTTCTGACCCGGCGTGTCCGGGACGCGCCGAGGGGGTGCCAGGCCCACGGTCATGGCCCTGGTCCCGCGGCCATGATCTGAGGACCTCGGGAACAACTCCGGTCGCCGTGGGGTTGTTGCCTATGAGCCTCGGTGTCCGGTACGATGTGTGCACCGCCGCTCCCCAAAGTATTCTCTGGGCGTCGCGGGCGGCAGGCTTTCGAAGCCGGATTCGCCAGGCGGTGCTCCGACGGTGACTTGTTGGAGAGGCGGGGGCCTGACGTAAGACGCGCCGGGCGCCTTTACCCTCTATTCCGTGTCCCTTGGCGTCCGGGCTCACCGAGCCGAAAACGGGGACGCAACCTAGCGAGGTGACTGATGACTGCAGAGCAACAGCTCGAGCGGTCCGTACTCGAACGAAAAGAACGCGAAGAGCTTCGGGCGATAGCCCAGGCGATGTCGCTCGACACCAACTCGCGCAGCAAGAAGGCCGACATCATCGACCAGATCTTGCGCGCCGCGGGGGTCGAAGTGTCTGCCGGAAGCACCAACGGTGGCGCTGACGCGCCCCCGCGGACCCGAGGGACCCGAAGTGTGGCCTCGAACGGCGACACCGAGGACATCGACCTCGATGGTGAGGCCACCAACGGGACCGGGCCCGGTCGCCAGAGCGCCAACGGCAGCTCGAGATCGTCCTCGGCCTCCCCGGGGACTTCCTCAGGTGGATCCCAGGTCGAAGCCCTCACCGATTCCGACGGGTCTGATGTGGCCTCGGACCAGTCCTCTGGCGACGAGACCGCCGCAGATGGCGACGGTGCAGGTCCTTCTGTGGATCGTGTGCCCTCGACGACTCGTCCCGCCGGCGGCCAAGGCGGCCAAGGCGGCCAGGGACAGAACCAGAATCGCCAGCACATGTCACAAGGCGGACAAGGCGGGAACGCCAACGAGCCCGGCAATCGCCGGGGCCGACGTCGCCGGGGCCGCGAGCGCACGCCGGGTGGCGGCACCGGTGGTGGCGGTGGCGGCGAGCGTGAGCTCCAAGGAGGTGGGCAAGAAACCCAGTACTCCGGCGAGCTGATTCCGGTGCGGGGTCTGCTCGACCTGCGCGACGAGGGGTACGGCTTCCTGCGAGCCGACGGTTATCTCCCGAGCTCGAAGGACGTCTACATCTCGATCAGCCAAGCCCGCCGGTTCGCAATGCGCCGCGGTGACTTCGTCGAAGGTGCCTGTCGACCTGCGGCGTCGAACGAGAAGTTCCCCGCCCTCATCCGTATCGACTCGGTGTCCGGCCTGGCGCCTGACGAGGCTCGGAATCGGCCTCGATTCGAGGACCTCACGCCGCTGTTCCCCGACGAGAGGCTCCGCCTCGAGACGCCCGGCGCGGCGGAGTTGACGACCCGGATCATCGACCTGCTCTCGCCCATCGGCAAGGGCCAGCGAGGGATGATCGTCTCGCCACCCAAAGCCGGCAAGACCACGATCCTCAAGCAGATCGCCCACTCGATCGAAGCAAACAACCCCGAGGTGCACCTCATCGTCCTTCTTGTCGATGAGCGACCCGAGGAAGTCACCGACATGCGTCGTTCGGTCAAAGGCGAAGTGGTCGCGTCGACCTTCGACCGACCGTCTGACGAACACACCGCCATCGCCGAGCTCACCATCGACCGCGCCAAGCGTCTCGTCGAGCTCGGTCGGGACGTGGTGATCGTGCTTGATGGCATCACCCGACTGGCCCGTGCCTACAACCTGGCCCAGCCGGCCAGTGGTCGGATCATGTCCGGTGGTGTCGATTCCGGGGCCCTCTACCCCCCGAAGCGTTTCTTCGGTGCCGCCCGCAACATCGAGGAGGGTGGGTCGCTCACCATCCTCGCCACCGCGCTGGTGGAGACGGGCTCGAAGATGGACGAGGTGATCTTCGAGGAGTTCAAGGGAACCGGCAACATGGAGCTCCGCCTCGACCGGCGCCTGGCCGAGCGGCGGCTCTACCCCTCCATCGACGTCAATGCCAGCTCCACCCGCCACGAGGAGCTACTCTTCGACCGGGGTCAGCTCCAGCAGGTCTGGAAGCTGCGCAGGGTGCTCAATGCGCTCGCCGCCGATGGGAGCGCGGCGGCCGGGCTCGAGCTGCTCATGGACAAGATCCGGAGCACCAAGAGCAATGACGAGTTCCTGGCGGAGATCGCCAAGGGCCCCGCCCCGCCGGTCTGAGCACGACGAGGTGACGGGCAGGCCGATTCGGCCGGCCCGACCCCGACGGCGAACCCCTAGAATGGAGGAATCATGAAGGCTGACATTCACCCCTCCTACGTCGACGCGACCGTGCGTTGCTCCTGTGGCAACACGTTCGCGACCCGATCGACAAAGGCAGAGCTCCACGTCGAGCTGTGCAACGAGTGCCACCCGTTCTTCACGGGCAAGCAGAAGCTGGTCGACTCGGGTGGCCGGGTCGAGCGCTTCCAGCGCCGCTACGGACAGCGGGGCTCGCGGTCGAAGGCCAAGCGCGTCTGACCCTCGTCCTGCGGGGATCGTGATCGACTGAGATCACCTCCCCGTCGCATGCGGCGGTTGGGTGAGAGCACGTCGGTACCCTGGAGCCATGGACCGCGACCGCCTCGCCGCGTGGGAGAAGGAGTACCAGGAGGTACTCGACGCTCTCGCCGACCCTGCTGTCGTAGCGGATCAGGCTCGGCTGCGCGACGCGTCTCGTCGCCACAAGGACCTCGAGGCGCTGCTGACCGTGGCCCGAGCGCTCAGCCAAGCCGAAGAGAACCTGGCGACCGCCCGCGAGATGCTGACCGAGGCGACCGGTGAAGACCGGCAAACGGTCAACGACGAGATCGACCGGGCCACGACCGACATCGCGGAGCTCGAGGAGCAACTGAGCTCCATGTTGCAGCCCAAAGACACCAACATCGGGCGCAACGTCATCGTGGAGATTCGCGGCGCAGAAGGTGGAGAAGAAGCGAACCTCTTCGCCAAGGACCTCTTCGAGATGTACCGGCGCTACGCCGAGCAACACGGATGGCGCCTCGAGGTCCTCTCCTCGGACCCGTCGGATCGCGACGGCCTGAACGAAGTCACGTTCATGGTGAAGGGCCCCGACGCCTGGACCCGCATGAAGCACGAGGGTGGCACCCACCGCGTCCAGCGTGTGCCCGTGACCGAGTCTCAGGGCCGGATCCACACCTCGGCGGCCACGGTCATGGTCCTCCCCGAGGCCGACGAGGTCGAGGTGTCCATCGACTCCTCTGATCTGCGTGTCGACGTGTTCCGTTCGACGGGCCCTGGTGGCCAGTCGGTGAACACCACCGACTCGGCCGTGCGCATCACCCACCTCCCGACCGGCATCGTCGTCTCCATGCAGGACGAGAAGAGCCAGATCCAGAACCGCGCCCGAGCACTCCAGGTGTTGCGGGCCCGGCTCCTCAAGCTCGAGCAGGACCGCGTGGCGGCCGAACAATCGGAACAGCGGCGCAGCCAGGTCGGGGGAGGAAGTCGGTCCGAGAAGATCCGGACCTACAACTTCAAGGAGAACCGCGTGACCGACCATCGGGTCAAGCTCACGCTGCACAAGCTCGACCGGGTGCTCGAAGGCGAACTCGACGAGATCGTCGACGCCCTCATCGCCGACGAGCGTCGGCGGGCATGACCTGGGCCGGTTCGCCGGTGACAATGGTTCGCATGCGCGACCTTCTTTTCTCTGTCGCAGCCGATGTGGGCTCGGCCGTCGAAGCGCGATGGATCGTGGCGCGCGCCGCGGGCATCACGGCCAGTGATCTCCTGACGCGGCTCGACAAAGAGGTGGCACCCGAGGTGTCAGCCGCGGTGCAGGCCATGGTCGACCGGTGTCTCGCCGGCGAGCCCCTGCAATACGTCCTGGGCACCTGGTCGTTTCGAACCCTCGAGCTCTCGGTGGACCGCCGTGTCTTGATACCGCGGCCGGAGACCGAGCAGGTGGTGGCCGTCGCCCTCGACGAGCTCTCCGTCCAGTCCCGTCGTCTCGGTGCGGCCGCACACCTCGTGGCCGTGGACCTCGGCACCGGGTCCGGCGCCATCGCGCTGGCGCTCGCGTCCGAGTTCGGGGGCGCGCTCGGGTCCGAACCGGCACCGTCGGGACCGTTCGAGGTGTGGGCCACCGACGTCTCTCGCGGCGCACTCGACGTGCTCGAGGAGAATCTCGTCGCCTTGGCGCGACGCCGCCCGGAGGCCGGCGCTCGGGTGCGGGTGGGGGAGGGCCCATGGTTCGACGCGCTACCCGCCACGCTGGCCGGGACCGTTGCGCTCGTCGTGTCGAATCCGCCCTACGTGTCGGAGGCGGAATGGGAAGGTCTCGAGCCCATGGTCCGGGACCACGAGCCGAAGACCGCGCTCGTTCCGGGCCCGACCGGCCTCGAAGCCATCGAGGCTCTCCTGCGCGATGCGGTCCGATGGCTCGCCCCGGGCGGGAGCCTCGTCGTCGAACTGGCTCCGGGACAGGCTGACGAAATGCGTCAACGGGCGGCGGAGCTCGGATACGACCAGACCGACGTCCGCGGCGATCTCGCTGGTCGCCCACGCACCCTTGTCGCCCGACTCCCCGTGTCATGAACGACCCTTCGCAGAATGCCGCGCTCGCCGCGCTGGTCGCGGGGGAGGTGGTCGGCATCCCGACCGACACCGTCTACGGGCTCGCCGTCGACCCCACCCGTTCCGGTGCCATCGACGCCCTGTTGGCGTTGAAAGACCGGCCTGCGTCGCTCGACCTCCCGGTCCTGGTCGAGTCGATCGACCAAGCCGAGGCGTTGGCCGGTCCCGACGGCCTGTCGAAGACCGCCCGACACCTGGCCCGGTTGTTCTGGCCGGGGGCTCTCACGATCGTGGTTCCCCGCCGGCGCGGTCTTGACTGGGCCCTCGGCGCCCATGGCGACACCATCGGCCTGCGTCTCCCCGACCACGCCGTGGCGCGCTCACTTTGTGCCGAGGCAGGGGCCCTTGCCACCACGAGTGCCAACGTCCACGGCGAAGCGCCGTGCACCGACGCTGCATCGGTGCAGCGAATATTCGGTCCGAGGGTGGTGGTGGTGGACGGAGGTCGGTGTGCCGGTTCTCCATCGACGGTGGTCTCCCTCGTCGACGACGTCCCGCAGTGCCTGCGTGAGGGGGCGCTGGCATGGGCCGAGGTCAGAGCCGCGGTCGGGATCAACTGAGTCGACTGAGCGCATGAGTCGACTAAGTCGCATGAGTCGACTAAGTCGCATGAGTCGACTGAGTCGCCTTCGTGGACGGCGCCGACCGAGATGCCCCGTCCGGCTCGGTTGTGGCAGGCTCACGCCTTACCGAACTTGGTCAGGCCGAGGTCGGCCGGTGAGAGAGGGAGCGACAGATGCCAGCGGACCACGAAGCGACGGTGCGTGCCTTCTTCGGAGCTTGGGTCGATCGCGATCCCGAGCACCTCACGAGCTTCTTCGCACCCGACGGCACCTGGAGCGAGGCGAATCGCGATGCCGCCAAAGGCCACGACGAGATCCGCCCGGTCTTCGAGCTTCAGACCACCTTCGGCTCGGACTTCTCGTTCGAATTCAAGAGGTTGGAAGTCGTCGGCGACACGGTCTTCACCGAGCGCGTCGACCGGTTCGTGGTCAGCGAGACGCCGATGGCGGTGCCTGTCGCCGGTATCTTCGACTTCGACGCCGAAGGACACATCCAGTCCTGGCGCGACTACTACGACTGGTCGCTTCTGGAAGCCCAACTGCTGGCGGCCGGTGTCGACCTGAGTGGCATCGACGACCTCTGAGCTCATCGAAGCTCTGCTCGTCTCCCCGGCGCCAGCCGCACCGTGCGTCCGCACCCTTCCCGCTCGGTCAGGCCCACCATGTCGTCGCGACCTGTGATGTTCCCCCAGGCCCTGGATCCGTCGCCGGTGAGGACAGAGACGATGGCGAGCTCTGGTTCCCCGTCGCGGTCGTAGACCACCGTGTAGGTCTCGATGGTGGCGTCGCCCTCGTAGTCCGGGGCCGCGCCGCGTCGGGGCAGTGCGTCGACCTCGTCCTGTGGCGACTGGTGACGGAACCCCGCGGGCGGGGGAGTGGTGGACCACACCCCGACGGCGTGTTTGGTGCTGTACCACCCGAGTCCTGTAACGAGTCCCAGGGCCCCGGGATCGGCCCGGAGGCACTCGGCCATCGTCGCGATGGAATGGCTCACGTAGTTGTTGCCCGGGCCCCCGGCGAACCCGAGCCCGCCGGTCACCGTCAGGGGCCGACCCGGGTCGTCGAGTGCCAGGCCCAGCGCACCGGCTGCGATCTGCACGGCGCACGGGAAACACGAATAGAGGTCGATGTGGGCCACATCGTCGATCCCGATCCCTGCCAGCGCGAGCGCTCGGTTCCCGGCCAGACCGATGGCCGGGGACGATTGGAGGTCCTGTCGTTCTGAGAGGAACCAGTGATCGTGCGCGTCTGCACCTGCGACGGGAAAGACCCATCGGTCCTCGGGCACACCCGCCTCGCGAGCGGCGCGCACCGAGCAGAGAATGAGCGCGGCACCCTGGTCGACCCGGTCGTTGGCATTCATGAGCTTGGGATAGGGGAACGACACCATCCGGTTGGACGGTCCCGATGCCCTGATCTCGCGCGCGGTGCGAGGTTCACGTGACCACGCGTAGGGGTTCGAGGCCGCCACCGACGAGAACCGGGCCCAGAGCTCAGACACCTGCCGCTGGTGCTCGTCGATGGTCTGGCCCGACGCGGCGCGCAGCGCGTTCTCGAACAGGGGGAAGACCCGTAGGGGTCGATCCAGTCCCGCCGCTTGCTCGTCGGGGGTGACGGGGTCCCTGGTGGTGCCGAGCATCACCGGGAGCGTGGTGTCGTCGGCCTGGGTGGTCCACCCCAGGACCGGGCGCCCCTGGTGGCGACGAGCGGCCCGGCGAGAGAAGATGCACTCGGCCCCGGTGACCAGGGCGACGTCGAGCTCGCCCCTGGAGATCTGGAGTGCCGTGGCATTGACCACGGTCAGGGGGTTGTTTCCTCCGATCGCCGTGAGCGCGAGCTCCTGGGGGGTGATCCCCAGTCGCTGCGCCACGAGGATGCCCGGGTTCACGTATCGCCAGCTCAGGGGGAGGATGACCCGCAGTGACTGGGCTCGGGCCAAGAGATCCTGGCCGCCGCCGGACGCCGCGCTGTCCTCGCCCGCGGCGCGCAGCGCCCTTGCCATGAGCTCTACGGGCTCCTGGCGCTCGGCGATTGGGAGGTCGGGGTCGGGTCGCTCGGTGACCTGGCCGACGCCCACGAGCACCGGCGTCTGAGGGTCGAGGGTCACGGCGGCCGAGCGTAGCTTTCTGGTCTTTGCGGGCATTTCGGGTCTCACCGCGCTTTTCGATCGGCCATCCCGCGTCGTTCCACAAGGCTCCGGGCGAGCCCGAGGGAGCCCACGGAGCGCCACAGGGGCCTCGGTATGCTTCGACCATGCGCATCGCGGTCGGCTCCGACCACGCCGGCTACCTCCTGAAGGAGTTCCTCTCCGCCCACCTGGCCGAGTTGGGACACGACGTCGATGACCTCGGGACGCACTCCGACGTTGTCGTGGACTACCCGGAGTTCGGAGCCGCCGTGGGCCAAGCGGTCATTGAAGGGCGCGCCGACCTGGGTGTATGCGCCTGTGGCACCGGAATCGGCATCTCCATTGCCGCCAACAAGGTCCAAGGGGTGCGCGCCGCGGTCGTCCACGACGTCACCACGGCTCGTCTGGCCCGAGCCCACAATCATGCGAATGTGGTGTGCATGGGTGGCCGGATCGTCGGGAACGAGGTCGCCAGAGAAGCCCTCGACACGTTCTTGTCGACCGAGCCCGTCGGGGGTCGTCATGATCATCGCGTCGAGGAGATCGCCGTGCTCGATGCGCGCTGAGTCGGCCCAGACCAGTGAGAGGACCGAGAGGACCCAGATGAGCAATACACGTGACGGCGCCGGTCGGGCCTCGTCCCCCTTCGACCAATGGCTCGTTGACGACCCGGAGATCAGCGCGCTGCTCGGTGCCGAGATCGACCGCCAGTCTACGACCCTCCAGCTGATCGCGTCGGAGAACTTCACGTCACCGGCGGTCCTGGCCGCGTCGGGATCGGTGCTGACCAACAAGTACTCAGAGGGGTATCCCGGCCGCCGGTACTACGGCGGCAACCAGATCATCGACGAGGTCGAGAACCTGGCTCGAGACCGGGCCAAGGCCCTGTTCGGAGCTGAGCACGCCAATGTGCAACCCCACGCGGGGGCGATCGCCAACCTCGCCGTCTACCAGGCGTTGCTCGAGCCCGGAGACACCGTGCTCGCCATGAGCCTCGACCATGGGGGACATCTCACCCATGGTTCTCCGGCCAGTATCACGAGCAAGATCTGGCGCTTCGTCGCCTACGGGGTCACGCCTGCATCGGGAGACCCCGACGCGCCGGGGGAGACCATCGACTTCGACGAGGTGGCCGATGTCGCCAAGCGAGAGCGCCCCAAGCTGATTGTGGCGGGTGCCACCGCCTATCCCCGCCTCATCGACGCCCGGCCCTTCCGCGAGATCGCCGACGCGGTGGGAGCCCGACTCATGTTCGACATCGCCCATCCGGCCGGACTGGTGGCAGGTGGCGCGCATCCGAACCCGGTCGGTATCGCGGACGTCGTCACACTGACCACGCACAAGACGTTGCGCGGCCCGCGCGGTGGCGCCATTTTGTGCGATCAGGGTCTCGCCAAGGCGATCGACTCCGCCGTCTTCCCCGGGCTCCAGGGGGGACCGCTCGAGCACGTCATCGCCGCGAAGGCCGTCGCGTTCCGAGAGGCCTCGCTACCGTCGTTCCGGGATTACGCCGCGAGGGTGGTGACCAACGCCCGTGCCCTCGCCGGGGCCCTCGCCGCCGAAGGGTTCCGATTGGTGTCGGGTGGGACCGACAACCACCTCATCCTCATCGACCTGCGGCCCTTCGACGCCGAGCTCACGGGCAAAGAAGCCCAGGAGGTGCTCGACCGGGCCGGGATCACCCTCAATCGCAACACCATTCCCGATGATCCCCGTTCGCCTTTTGTGACCTCGGGCCTGCGACTGGGCAGCGCCGCGCAGACGACGGCGGGAATGGGGCTCGACGAGATGGCTCGGGTGGCTGGGCTGATCGGCTGGGCCCTTCGCGATCGTAGCGACGAAGCGGCGTTGCGCGCCGTGCGGGGCGAGGTCCTCGAGCTGTGCGGCGGCTTCCCGCCCTATCCCGACCTCGTCAGAGGCGCCTCGTCGCACAGCCCAACCGGAGGCCGCTGAGGTCGTGCCCCCTCTCGGGGCATACGCGCTCGTCGCGGCGGTCGCCGCCGTGGGCAGCTTCGCGGCGATGTTCCCGATCCGCTATTTCGCCACGCGCGCCGGCTTCGTGGTCGAGCCGGACGAACGCCGGGTCCACGCCCGCGTGACCCCCTATGGGGGAGGCGCGGCGATGTTCCTGGCGTTCGCCGTCGCCATCCTGGTGGCGTCCCAATTGGGCCAGCTCCACGAGATCTTCGCCGGGTCCTCGGAGCCGCTCGGCCTGGTGCTCGGGGCCGCGGTGATCTTCGTGGTGGGGTTCATCGACGACGTGAGAGAGATGTCGGCGCCGGCCAAGATGGCGGGGCAGGTCCTGGCGGCCATGGTGCTCGTGTTCCTGGGCGTCACGATGTTCCAGTTCAAGATCCCCTTCGTGGGCTTCTTCGTGCTCTCCCCTGACGTGACCCCACTGCTGACCGCATTGTGGGTCATCGTCATCACCAACGCCGTGAACCTCATCGACGGCCTCGACGGGCTCGCCACCGGGATCGTCGCCATCGCGTCGGGCGCCCTCGCGCTCTACGGCCTGCGCCTCGTCTTCTTGGGATATCTCCCGGCCGACAACCTCGGCCCGTTGATCGCCGTGGTGGCGTTCGGGGTGTGCATCGGCTTCCTACCTCACAACCTCCACCCCGCCCGGGCGTTCATGGGCGACGCCGGGGCGTTGTTCCTGGGCCTCTTGCTGGCAGCCTCGACCATGCTCATCGGCGGTCGGACCGCCGATGTCAGCGGCCAGACCTACTTCTTCTTCGCGCCCCTGTTCATCCCGGTCTTCATCCTGGGCGTTCCCATCGCCGACATGGCGTTCGCGTTCATCCGACGCACGGCCAAGGGCACCGGGTTCCACACGCCGGACAAGGATCATGTCCACCACCGGCTACTGCGCCTGGGCCACGGTCCGCGGCGCACCGTCGCCATCTTGTGGGCCTGGACGGCGGTGCTCTCCGCGTTCCTCCTCTACCCGTTGTTCGACAAGCAGGGCAACGCCGTGATCCCGTTCGGGGTCATCGTGCTCGGACTGGCGCTCTACACGCTGTTTCACCCCGGGTTGCGCAAGGACACTCTCAACGGCAACGGCGTGCCTAGAGAGACCGACGCACGTGAGGGGTCCGATCACTCCGATCGCGATCCCGGCCACGATCTCGGTCACGTTGCCGGCCGCACCAAGGCGACGCCACCAGCACCGGTGATCGGGCCCCGAGAGGTGGGGAACAACGGGGGACACGGGGGCAACGGGATCGGTACGGGTGGCGCCGAATCTCCTCGTACCACGACCCCGGTGACCCACGGCGCGTCCCGGGTGAAGTACCGCCGGTAGTCCCGGGATCTGTTGTAGAGCGCAAATAGTCGCTGGTTCAGACCCGTTTTGCCGCGCTGAGGGGCAGATGCGAAGATTGTGGTGTGCGTTTTCCGCTCCCTGCCGGTGCCCGTGATCGGACATCGGCCATGGTTGCAGCCGGCCCCACCGCCGGGCACGCCGAGTGAACTCGGGAGAGTCCCGGCGATGCACGACGACATCTTCGCCCTGACCGGCGCGCGCCGAGTCGAGTGCTGTGGACGAGAAGCCTTCCCCCAGCATCTTCACTCTGGCGGGCATGGGGGTGTCCATCGCGCTGTGCGTAGCCGGGGGAGTGGTCCTCGGGCTCTACCTCGACGGAATCACGCATCGGTCCCCGCTCTTCACGTTCTTGGGCCTCGCGTTCGGTGTCGTGTTGGCGGTGTTCACCGCGTACCTCGAGATCAAGAAGTTCCTCTAGCTCGCGTCACCGTCGCCGTCCGCGCCGCAGGGGTCGGGCCCGATGCTTGAGGACTTCGGGGACCTGGACGCGCTGCGCCTGGGCCGCGCCCTGCGTCGCACGCGGATCGTCGCCTTTGCGATGGGTGTGGTCGGCCTCGTCGTAGCGCCGTTGGTCGGCTACCCGACAGCCGGTCTCGGCATCGTCGTCGGGCTCATCCTGGGAGCGGTCAACACCCACTGGGTCGACACGTCGGTGGCCCGCCTCAAGCACCTCTCGGACGGGAAGGCGTCGCGCAAGCCACTGGCGGCGCGCACCCTAGGGCGGCTCGGCTTCACGACGGTCATCGTCCTGGCGTTGCTGTTCCTCGTCACCCCGATGGGATTCGGTGCGCTCCTCGGCCTCGTGCTGTACCAAGCGGCCTTCCTCTCGAGCATGATCACGGCCGTCTTCCGGGGGGTATCACACCGGTGATCGGTGCCGTCCACCTGCTCGCCAGCGGGAACATCGACATCTCGAACCATGTGACCCGCAAGGTGTTCGGGCTGTCGATCGAGCTCGACGTCGTGTGGGCCACCCTGATCGCAGCCATCATCGTGATCACCCTGGGCCTCCTGGCCGCCCGACGGGCGACGTCGGGTGTACCCGGGAAGCTGCAACTGTTCTTCGAGACCACCGTCGACCAGGTCAACCAGCTGGTCGAGTCAACGGTGGGCCCCGCCGGGGTAAAGATCGTGCCGCTCGCGCTCGCCTTGTTCCTGTTCATCCTGACCGCGAACTGGCTCGAGGTCATCCCGAGCTCGCCGCACGGCGCTACCGAGTACCTGCCGTCGCCCACGGCCAACGTCAATCTCACCTACGCGATGGCGTTGGTCGTCATCGTGATCGTGCACGCCGCATCGATACGGGCCCGGGGCCTGCGCGGCTACGTGAAGCACTACTTCCAGCCCTTCCCGTTCTTCTTTCCGATCAACGTGATCGAAGAGATCACCAAGCCCATCACTCTGGCGCTCCGGCTTTTCGGGAACCTGTTCGCCGGCACACTGATGCTCCTGCTCATCGCGGCGCTGCTGCCTGTGTTCATCGTGCCCGTGGCCGACGTCGCCTGGAAGCTGTTCGACATGTTCATCGGATTCATCCAGGCCTTCATCTTCGCCCTGCTGACGATCGTCTATTACGGCATGGCGACGACCGTGGACGCCGAGCACTAGCGCCGACTTCCACGTGCCGAAACAACCCCTGCAATCCAAGGAGGAACAATGGCCGCATCGGGCCCAGTAACGAGTCAAGCAGTCCAGTTGGCGGGTGCCATGGTTGGTGGTGGCCTCGCACTGGCCGGCGGCGCCGTAGGCGCCGCCATCGGTGACGGTCTCGCCGGTAGCCAGACCATCGCCGCGGTGGCACGTCAACCCGAGGTCGAGGCCAAGGCGCGCCTCTACCTGTTCATCACCGTGGGTCTGGTCGAGGCCATGTACTTCATCAACCTGGCCTTCATGGCGTTCTTCGTCTTCGTCCTCTACAAGAAGTAGGTATGTACGTGCTTGCCTCGAGCAGCAGCAACTTCCTCGTCCCCGACGGGACGTTCATCGCCGAGTTCATCGCGTTCCTGATCATCGTCGGGGTCATCGCCAAATGGATCCTGCCGCCGTTGAACAAAGCGATGCAGGCCCGTCAGGAGGAGATCCGGACGTCGCTCGAGGCCGCCGAGACGGCGCGCGCCGAGGCTGCAGAAGCGAGTACGCAGCGCCAGGAGACGCTCGACGAAGCCCGTCGACAAGCACGGGAGATCGTCGCCGCCGCGAACAAGGCAGCCGAGCGGATCAACGCGCAAGCCGAAGAGCGGGGCCGGCTCGAGTACGACCGTCTGGTGGCCAGAGCAGAGGCCGAGATCGTGTCGGCGCGTCAGCGGGCGGTGGACGAGGTGAGCTCGAAGGTCGGAGCGCTCGTGATCTCGGTGGCCCGCCAGGTCATCGGTCGGGAGATCGACGAGGCCAGCCACCGCGCATTGATCGACGAGGCGGTCGCCGCGCTGCGGGGTTCAGTGGGCACGTCTTCGAGCGGTTCCCAAGTCTGATCGAGCGGTCTGCGGCATTGACCGGACCGGGCTGAACGAGGAAGGAGGAAGTCGAGCGTGCACCAGTCGCTGCGGGGTTACACCACGGCACTCCTAGCCGACGTGGCCAGAGACGCGGTCGGGGAGCAGATCGCCGACGACATCAATGCCGTCGCGCACCTCGTGTCGCGGACAAACGACCTCGCCTTGGTCCTCACCGACTTCACCGTGTCGACAGCCGCCCGCAAGGCCGTGCTCGAGGACCTGCTCACCTCGCGGGTCCACCCGCTGGCGCTCAAGATCGTGCTGCGGATCGTCGAGACCGGGCGGGTGGAGGAGTTCCCCACTGCCCTCCACGAGCTCTACGAGTTGGCTCGCCACATGCACGACCTGGATCCTGAAGAATTCCGCGCCGAGGAGCCGATCGTCAGCCGGACGGCATGGCGCGACTACGTGGCGGGGTACTCCGAAGCCGTGTTCGAAGAGGTCACCGAGACCACCGAGCTCCATGAGATCGAAGACGAGCTGTTCCGTTTCGCCCGTGTGGTGGAGTCGAGCCCGTCACTGCGCAGCGTCTTGTCCGACACGACGCTGCCCCTCGCCAACCGGGAGCAGATCCTCAACGACCTCCTCGACGGCAAGGTCCGGCCGGCGACATTACGGCTCGTCCGCACCACCATCGCCGGCAGGGTGCGTGACCTGGCGTCCTCTCTGGACTGGCTCGTCGAACAAGCGGCGCGGGCCAGAGGCTGGCGTGTCGCCCGGGTCTACACGGGGCTCCCGATCGACGCCGAGGAGCAGGGGGTCCTGGCCGAGGCCCTCGAGCGCATCGCGCGACACCCGGTGGAGCTGCAGGTCATGGCCGCACCCGACATTCTCGGCGGCGCGGTGATCCACATCGGCGACCTACTCGTCGATGCCAGCGCCCAGCGCCGACTTGATCAAGTGGAAGAGCACCTCCTCAGCCTTGAGGGGGCAACCCGAGGAGCACAGACCTGATGGCAGAGCTGACCATCAACGCCGATGAGATCGCAGCCGCGTTGCAGCGACACGTCAACGACTACACACCCGAGGTCTCCGCCGAGCAGGTGGGACGGATCACCGAGGTGGGAGACGGCATCGCCCGGATCAGCGGGCTACCCATGGTGGCGGTGAACGAGTTGCTCGAGTTCGAAGACGGCACGCTCGGCATCGCGCTGAACCTCGACGAGGACACCGTCGGTGCGGTGGTCCTCGGCAGTGACGCCCACATCGAAGAGGAGCAGTTGGTCCGAGCCACCGGACGCATCCTGTCGGTGCCGGTGGGCGACGGCCTGCTCGGTCGCGTCGTCAACCCCCTGGGCGAGCCCATCGACGGTAAGGGTGCCATCGCCTCGACCGAGACCCGCCGTCTCGAGGTCCAGGCCCCGGGCATCGTGGCTCGTCAACCCGTGAAGGAGCCGCTGCAGACCGGGATCAAGGCCATCGACGCCATGACCCCGATCGGTCGCGGTCAGCGCGAGTTGATCATCGGCGACCGCAAGACCGGGAAGACCACCGTCGCCATCGACACCATCCTCAACCAGAAGGGCCTGGGGGTGAAATGCATCTACGTCGCCATCGGCCAGAAAGGGTCGTCGGTGGCACAGACCGTCGCCACCCTGCAGGCGCACGAGGCCATGGACTACACCGTCGTGGTCAGCGCGCCGGCGTCAGAGCCCGCCCCGTTCAAGTACATCGCCCCGTACGCGGGGTGTGCGATGGGTCAGCACTGGATGGAGAACGGCGAGCACGCCCTCATCGTCTACGACGACCTGTCGAAGCAGGCCGAGGCCTACCGTCAGATGTCACTGTTGCTTCGCCGGCCCCCGGGCCGTGAGGCCTACCCCGGTGACGTCTTCTACCTCCACAGCCGGCTTCTCGAGCGCGCTGCCAAGCTCTCCGATGCCAGAGGCGGGGGGTCGCTCACCGCGCTGCCGGTCATCGAGACCAAAGGTGGCGACGTGTCGGCTTACATCCCCACCAACGTGATCTCCATCACCGACGGTCAGATCTACCTCGAGTCCGAGCTCTTCTACGCCGGCGTTCGGCCCGCCATCAACGTGGGTATCTCGGTCTCGCGCGTGGGTGGTGCCGCCCAGGTCAAGGCCATGCGGTCGGTCGCCGGGACACTCAAGATCGACCTGGCGCAGTTCCGCGAGCTCGAAGCCTTCGCCACGTTCGGATCCGAGCTCGACAAGGTGTCCCAAGCCCAGCTGGACCGGGGATATCGCCTGACCGAGCTGCTCAAGCAGTCGCAGAACGCCCCGTTGCCCGTGGAGGAGCAGGTCATCGTCATCTACGCCGGGTCCAACGGCTGGGTCGACGACGTGGAGGTGTCCGAGGTGCGCCGGTTCGAGGCGGAGCTGCTCGAGTACATGCGGGCCAGTCAATCCGAGGTGCTCGACAAGATCCGGAGCAGCGGTGCGCTGCCCGACGAGTCGGAGCTGAAGTCCGCCCTGCAGTCGTTCAAGGACGGCTTCGTCTCGATGGAGGGTGACTGATCCATGGCCGGCGGCCAAGAGAAGGTTCTGCGACGGCGTATCAAGACGGTCCAGGCGACCAAGAAGATCACGCGGGCCTTCGAGTTGATCGCGGCGTCGCAGATCGTCCGGGCCCAGAATCGTCTCACCGGGTTCCGTCCGTATCTGAGGGGGATCGCTGAGATACTCGCCGAGGCTGCGGCCGATGCCGGGCATACCGCCGGAAGGGTGCTCGGCGTCCCAGAGTCGCCCCAGCGCGTCCTGATCCTCGCCGCCGTCGCTGATCGCGGGCTATGTGGCGCCTACAACGCCAACGTCCTGCGTCTCGCCGAGCGCACGGCCCGGAGCTTCCAAGCAGACGGCGCCAACTACCAACTGATGAGCGTGGGCCGAAAGGCCCAGTCCTACTTCCGGTTCCGTGGGCTCACGCTCGAACAGTCCTTCTCCGGGTTCTCCGACCGCCCTTCCTTCGAAGACGCCCGGCGTGTAGCCGAGGTCATCACGCCGCTGTTCCTCGCCGAAGACGTCGACCAGGTGCTCATCGTGTCGACGCGCTTTCTGTCCGCCGGCACCCAGGTGGTCGAGACCCGACAACTGCTCCCCTTGCCCGAGCCCACGGGCGAGGACAACGGCGACGCAACGCCCGCGCCCCGCGACGGCTACACCGAATTCGAGCCGGAGTCTCCCGAGCTCCTCGTCGAGCTCGTGCCCCGGTACGTCGAGGCGGCGTTGTTCGGCGCTCTGCTCGAAGCCGCTGCCAGTGAGCACACCGCTCGGCAACGGGCCATGGCCGCTGCGACAGAGAACGCTGATGAGTTGGCCAAGACCCTTACCCGGGACATGAACCGCGCCCGTCAGGACGCCATCACGACCGAGATCATGGAAATCGTCGGTGGGGCCGAGGCCCTACGCCAATCCGCCGACGCCAAGAGCGAATAGCGAACAGGAAGCAAGGACACCATGACAACCGCAGTCACCGAGCCCGCCACCACTGACAACGGGCACCGCCCCGACGGGCGCGTGGTCGCCATCGCCGGACCGGTCGTCGACGTCGAGTTCCCGCCCCACGCGCTGCCGGAGATCAACACCGCCGTCCAGATCCAGCTCGTCGTCGACGGGGTCGACACGGTGATCACCGCCGAGGTGGCCCAGCAGATCGGCGAGGGGCGGGTGCGCTGCATCTGCCTCAAGCCGACCGACGGCCTGTCACGTGGCGCCGTGGTCCGCAACACCGGTCGCGGCATCACCGTACCGGTCGGCGACGCGGTCCTCGGGCATGTCTTCAACGTGATCGGCGAGCCGCTCGACACCGACCAGATCGGCGAGCCCGACGCCTACTGGGAGATCCACCGTCCCGCGCCGGCCTTCGACACGCTCGAGCCGAAGCGGCAGATGTTCGAGACCGGCATCAAGGTCATCGACCTGCTCGAGCCGTACGTGCAAGGCGGCAAGATCGGCCTATTCGGCGGCGCGGGCGTCGGCAAGACGGTGCTCATCCAAGAGATGATCCACCGTGTCGCGCAGGAGCACGGCGGCGTCTCGGTGTTCGCGGGCGTCGGCGAGCGCACCCGTGAGGGGACCGACCTTTGGATCGAGATGCAGGAGTCCGGCGTCATCGACAAGGCCGCCCTCGTCTACGGCCAGATGGACGAGCCACCGGGCGTGCGGCTCCGGGTCGCCTTGTCGGCTCTCACGATGGCGGAGTACTTCCGCGACGTGAAGGGCCAGGACGTGCTGCTGTTCGTCGACAACATCTTCCGGTTCGTCCAGGCCGGCTCGGAGGTCTCGACCCTGCTCGGCCGGATGCCGTCGGCGGTCGGCTACCAGCCGACGCTCGCCGACGAGATGGGGGAGCTCCAAGAGCGGATCACCTCCACTCGCGGCAGGGCCATCACGTCGCTGCAGGCGGTCTACGTCCCGGCGGACGATTACACCGACCCGGCACCGTTTACCACCTTCACCCACCTCGACGCGACCACCGAGCTCTCCCGCCAGATCGCCGCGCTCGGGATCTACCCGGCCGTCGACCCTCTGGCCTCGACGAGCAACATCTTGGCGCCCGAAGTCGTCGGCGACCGCCACTACCAGTGCGCTCGGCGCGTCCAAGAGGTGCTGCAGCGTGCCCGGGAGCTGCAGGACATCATCGCCATTCTCGGCCTCGACGAGCTGTCAGAAGAGGACCGGCGCACGGTCTCGAGA
>DATKQM010000033.1:0-108447 GCA_035532735.1 Acidimicrobiales bacterium
TGGGATGTGGACTACGCGCAGTGCAAGACGAGCAGCCTGGCCGGGTTGGCCCGGGTCTGTTCGTGGCACCACAACCTCATCACCAACGAGGGATGGAAGCTCACCGACCGAGGGGGATCCTGGGAATGGCGAGAACCGCCCAGGGGAGCGAGGTTCGAGACCGGGCCGGTGTTTGTGGACAGGGGCTCGTAGGAGCCCCGAACTTCATGGCACTTGGATGGGAACGCCTGAGACGGCCGTGAAGTATTTCGTCAAGGCCGGCACACCGCGGTCCCAGGGAGGCCGAGGGTGCGACGGCGTCATGCCCAATGCGACCTCGGCGCGAAAGCGGACCACGGTCGCCAACTGGAAGAGACAGCGGAGAGCTTCGAAGTACTGGACGCGTTCGGCCGCAATGGGACGGAGGTTGTTGTACTGCTCGTGGAATCGGCGGGCCACCGAGCCGCCGGCGGCCGTCAAACCCTGACGGATCGGCGGGGGCGGCGGAAACGGAGCTGGGATAAGAGCAAGACCCGCCTTGGCGAATCCGACATCGAGGGCAGGGTCTCCGACTGCAGCCACGTTCCAGTCGACGACGCCGGTCAAGTTCCCTCGTTTCAGCAATACGTTGGCGGGCCAAAGATCGCCATGGACCACCGATGGCGACGGCGGCTGCGGGGGTTCGTTGGCACGAACCCACTCCAGGGCTTCGCGGGCGCCATCGCCGCCGAACTCCTCCATCCGACGCTCCACGAAATCAACATGGCGTCTCGTCGAAACGGACGAAGGTGGGAGCTTCAGGATCGCGGTGGCCTCGAGTACCGACGACGGGTCCAACTCGTGCAGCCGCTTCTGGAGGCGAGCCAATAGAGCCGGCCAGGCGACGATGACCCGCGGGAAGTCTCGGGTGAACTGGTCCCATCGGATGCCGCGGAGGAAGGCGCGCCCTGGCATCCGTTGCATGACCACGAACATTTGGCCCAGAACGTCGGGCTCGCAATGAGCGAGGAGGACCTGGGGTGCCGGGAAACCCGCCTCCGCTGCTCCGTTCTGAATGGCTTGTTCGAGCCGGGGCTGGTCCCGATCATCGGTGACGGGATACAAGCGGAGCACGAGGGGGCCCGCCCACGCGTCTGAGGTCCCCGTGAGGGTGAACGAAAGCACCTCGGTGATCGCTCCGCCGCTGAGCCGGCGGGGAGCCTGGCCGAACGCGACGCGCTGGCCGCCCAAGTGATCTCGTAGGAACGCCAACAGGCGAGCGGGTCGGTCGGCGATCACGACCCGCGCCGGATAGGGCTGGCAATGTCCGACGCCCGCTCGTCCCCGAACGACCTCACGGCGCAAACGTACGCCAGTGATCGGGGGAGAGGTCTCGACGCCTGATCAGGCCTGAGCGGTCAGTCCGAGGATCCGAAACGGACGATGGAGCTGGTCGCCTTCTGGCAGGCGGTGCGACGGTCGAACGGGGCCTCGCGCTCGGGCGGGTCGAAGGACTCGAGGCCCGAGTCCCGGACCAGCTGCGAGGGAGCCTCACCGGGGCGTCCACCCCCGGGGTCCAGCTGGGCATGCATGCTGGGGATCCGATGGGAGCCGAGGGCGGAGAGACCGTGGTGTTCACCGACGGCTCCTGCCTCGGGAACCCCGGGCCGGGGGGTTGGGCGTGGGCCGTGCCCGACGGGCCCTTCGCCAGCGGGGCCGAGGCCCGGTCGACGAATCAACGGATGGAGATCGTGGCCGTGATCCGGGCGCTCGAGGCGCTCGAGGGCCCCCTCCACGTCAACAGCGACTCGACCTACGTGGTCAATTGCTTCCGGGACCGTTGGTGGGAGGGGTGGAAGCGGCGGGGTTGGCGGAACACCGCCGGCAAGCCTGTCGCCAACCGGGACCTGTGGGAGGAGTTGCTCGAGTTGGCGCTCGACCCGGATCGGCCCGTGCGGTTCAGCTGGGTGAAGGGGCACTCCGGCAACGAGATGAACGACCGGGTCGACATTCTCGCCGTCGAGGCCGCCAGCGCGCAGTACGGCGTGTCCGGCGAGCGGTTCGCTCCCTGAGCTCAGTCCTCTTGCCCTGAGAACAGGGGCCTCTTGGCGGTCGACGGCGACGCCCCCGTAGCATGCGGCGCATGGACCTCAAGGGCAGTTCCGCAGTCATCACGGGTGGCGCATCCGGGCTGGGCGAAGGCACCGCACGAAAGCTGACGTCGATCGGCGTGCGTTGCACCATCTTCGACCGGAACGAAGACGGAGCGAAGAAGGTGGCCGACGAGCTCGGCGCCAACTACGTCGCCGGGGACGTGACCAACCCCGACGACTGCCAGCGGGCCGTCGACCAGGCGGCCGAGGGCGGGCAGTTGCGGATTGCCGTGAACTGTGCGGGCACCGGATGGGTCGGTCGGGTCATCAACCGGGACAACTCCCCGCACGATCTGAGCGCGTTCAAGTTCATCCAGGACCTCAACGTGGTGGGGACCTTCAACGTGATGACGAGGGCGGCCTCGGCCATGGCGGGGACCGAGCCCCTCGCCGACGGTGAGCGGGGCGTGATCGTGAACACGGCCTCGGTGGCGGCCTTCGACGGCCAGGTCGGCCAGCTCGCCTACTCGGCCTCGAAGGGTGCGATCGTGGGGATGACGCTTCCCGCCGCGCGGGACCTGGCCGCGGTGGGGGTGCGGGTCGTCACCATCGCTCCGGGATTGTTCGACACGCCCTTGCTCGGGATGCTCCCCGAGGACCAGCGGAACGCGCTGGGCCAGTCGGTGCTGTTCCCGAAGAAGTTGGGGCAGCCCATCCAGTACGGGGAGCTCGTCGCCCACATCGCGCAGAACAGCTACCTCAACGGTGAAGTGATCCGGCTCGACGGTGGCATCCGGATGCCACCGAAGTAGAAGGGCCGTCCCCAGGTGAAGTACGTCGACGTCGGCGGGGCGAGGGTTTCGGCCATCGGGCTCGGGACGTGGCAGTTCGGTTCGACCGAGTGGGGGTACGGAGCGGACTACGCCGAGCGCGAGGCGGACGCCATCGTGCAGCGGGCGCTCGATGTCGGGATCACCCTGTTCGACACCGCCGAGATCTACGGCTTCGGCCGGTCCGAGCGGATCCTGGGCAAGGCCCTGGGGTCCCGGCGCGACGAGGCCTTCATCGCCTCGAAGATCTTCCCCGTCCTGCCCGTGGGCCCGGTGGTGTTGCATCGGGCCCGGGGGAGCCTTCGGCGGTTGGGGGTCGACGCGCTCGACCTCTACCAATTGCACCAGCCCAACCCGGTGGTGCCGTTCTCGTCGACGATGCCCGCCTTCGCACAATTGCTCGACGAGGGTGTGGTGCGGAACGTGGGTGTCTCGAACTACTCACTGGCGCGTTGGGAAGCGGCCCAGGAGGCGTTGGGGCGGCCGGTGCTGTCGAACCAGGTGCGCTACAGCCTGGTGGACCGGAGGCCCGAGAAGGAGCTGTTGCCGTGGGCCCAGGCCAATGACCGGTTGATCATCGGGTACAGCCCGTTGGCGCAGGGGTTGTTGTCGGCGAGGTATGACGAGAAGAACCGGCCGAGCGGGATGGTCCGGGCCGCGTCGCCCGCCTTCCATCCCGAGAACCTGCGTCGGGCCGGGCCGCTGTTGGAGGTGTTACGTCAGATCGCGGAGACCCATCACGCCACGGCGTCGCAGATCGCACTGGCGTGGTTGATCCGGCGGCCCAACGTGGTCGTGATCCCGGGGGCGAGCTCGGCCGCGCAGGTCGAGGTCAACGCGGCCGCGGCGGACATCGAGCTCACCGACGACGAGGACCGGGTCTTGGTCGGCGCGTCGGACGCGTTCGAGCCCCTGGGCGCGACGTCGGTGCTGCCCGACCTGATCCGGGAGCGGTTCTCGGGGTTCCTCGATCGGATGACCGGCGGCACGGGCGGTTCGGGCGGCCGCGGCCCGGCCTCGTCGTAGTCGTCTGGGACGAGGGGTGCGGTACTGGACGGTCGAGGAGGCCCAGGCATACATCCCCCGGCTGCGGTTGTTGTTGGGCGTGATCCGTCGGGCGAAGAACCTGGTCGTCTCGGCGCGGGGGAATGGTCACGCCGTGCTCCCCGGTGCCCCGTCGCCCGCCGGGCCCCCGAAGCCGCCGTCGTCGCCGGCCGGATCACACCCTTCGGGATGGACCGCCTCCGAGTCTCCGCCCGGGGAGCCGGAGGTCCCTGATACTCCGCCG
Organism: Acidimicrobiales bacterium; assembly: GCA_035532735.1. Taxonomy (GTDB): domain Bacteria; phylum Actinomycetota; class Acidimicrobiia; order Acidimicrobiales; family UBA8190; genus Chersky-840. The sequence goes on from DATKQM010000033.1 coordinate 4,170, forward strand.
ATGTCGGAGGCGCCGGTGTCCTTCGACGCCAAGGAGGCCCTCGCCGAGCTCGAGGAGGAAGGGATCATCCTGCGGGACCCCGAGCGGGGGCTGATCGACTTCACCGCGCTGCACAACGGGCGGGAGGTGTTGCTGTGCTGGCAGCTGGGCGAGGACGAGCTGGCGTGGTGGCACTTTCCCGACGACGGCTTCGCCGGCCGTCGCCCCCTGCCCCTGCCACCAGAGTTCTGATCCCCGCTCCGCTGCGTCATCCGACCGTTGGCCACGTCGGCTCCCGTCAGTGCGGTTTTCCCGGTTCCGGTTGACCCTGGACCAGCTCATGACGAGGGGTGGTGCCCGTTAGGCTGGAAGTCTCTCCCGGAGCAGCTGAGAGTGCCCGACGTGAGACTCTCGGCGGAACAAGAGAGTGGTCTGGGAGTGTTCCAAGACGACGGAGGTGATTGCGACGGCTGAAGTGAATAGCGAAGTGAATGGCACCGATGTGTTCGATGTCGTCGTGATCGGCGGGGGCCCGGGTGGGTACGCCACTGCGCTGTACGGCGCCGCGGCCGGGCTGAAGGTCGCCGTGGTGGAGCGGGACAAGGTGGGCGGTACCTGCTTGCACCGAGGGTGTGTCCCCGCCAAGGAATTCCTCGAGACGGCGTCCGTGGTGCGGACCGTGAAGGGGGCCAAGGAATTCGGCGTCCAGGCCGGGCAGCCCGTGGTGGACTTCGGGGTGAGCCAAGGTCGGAAGCAGAAGGTGGTCGACCAGCTCTTCAAGGGACTGGCCGGGCTCATGAAGGGTCGGGGGATCGTGACCTTCGACGGCATCGGCACGCTGCTTCCCGATCACCGGGTAGGGATCGATCCCGTGGGCGGCGACGGTGCGGGGCAGGTCGCCGGACCGGGGGGATCGGTCGAGATCACCGGTCGGAACATCGTGCTCGCCACGGGGTCGGTGCCTCGGACCATCCCCGGGTTCGAGGTCGACGGTCGGTCGGTGCTGACCTCTGACGAGGTCCTGGCGCTCGATGCGCTGCCCGCGTCTCTGGTTGTGATCGGTGGGGGCGCCATCGGGTGTGAGTTCGCGTCGATGTTCTCGGACCTCGGCAGCCAGGTGACCGTGCTCGAGGCGCTGCCTTCGTTGCTGACGGGGTGTGACAGCGACGTGGTCAGTGTGGTGGCCCGGTCGTTTCGGAAGCGTGGGATCAACGTCCACACCAGTGTGAAGGTCAACGGGCACAGTCCGAACGGGTCGGGAACCACGGTCAGCTTCGGCGAGGGGGAGTCGGTCACGGTCGACGCCGTGGTGTTGTCGGTCGGTCGGCGACCGCTCACAGACGGGCTGTTGGCGGAGGGGACCGGGGTGACTCTCGACGAGCAGGGGTATGTCGTCGTCGACGAGTACCAACGGAGCGCGGCGGAAGGTGTCTGGGCCGTCGGTGACGTGGTGAACACGCCGCAGCTCGCGCATGTTGGGTTCGCCGAGGGGATCCTCGCCATCAAGGCCATGCTCGGGGAGCCGTCCTTCCCGGTCGAGTACTCCCGGGTGCCGTGGGCGATCTACTGCCATCCCGAGGTCGCCTTCGCCGGGCTCAGCGAGGCGCAGGCCCAAGAGGCGGGGATCGAGGTGGTCGTGAAGAAGGACCCCTACGGCGGGAACAGCCGGGCCCGGATCGTGGGGGAGACCGACGGGTTGGTGAAGGTGGTCGCCGAGCGGCTCCCTGACGGCCGGGCGGGCCGGATCCTCGGTGTCCACATGGTCGGCCCCTGGGTGACCGAACAATTGGGGCAGGGGTACATGGCGGTGAATTGGGAGGCCACTCCCGAGGAGATCGGGCAGTTCATCCAGCCGCATCCCACGCTGTCAGAGGCGTTCGGTGAGACAGTGTTGGCGCTCACCGGAAGGGGACTGCACGTTGGCTGATGTCACAATGCCCCAGCTCGGCGAGACCGTCACCGAGGGCACGATCACGAAATGGCTCAAGGCGGTCGGGGAGGCGGTCGCTCGCGACGAGCCCCTCTTCGAGGTCTCGACCGACAAGGTCGACTCCGAAGTACCCTCCCCCGCGGCGGGGACATTGGCCGAGATCCGTGTCCAAGAAGGCGAGACCGTCGATGTCGGCACGGTGCTGGCTGTCGTGAGCGCCGACGGCGCCGCTGCATCGGCACCTGCTCCCGCCCCGGCCCCCGCTGAGGCCGCCGCCCCGCCCGCCGCACCCGCTCCCGCTCCCGCACCCGCTCCCGGCCCCGCTCCCGCACCCGCACCCGCACCCGCTCCCGCAGCGACGCCACCGCCCGCCCCTCCGGCGCCTGTCGCCACACCTGTCGGGCCTCCCGCGGTGGCCATGCCAGCCGCAGTGGCCGCCGACGGACCGGGGAAATGGGGAGACCGGATCCTGTCGCCGGTGGTGCGGCGGTTGCTCGATGACAATGGGATCGACCCGGCGGAGATCACCGGGACGGGCCTCGGGGGTCGGGTCACGCGCTCGGACGTGCTCAGCTTTATCGACGGTCGCCGTGCCGGTGGGGTTCCCGCCACGCGGACAGCTGGTTCGTCGCCCGGACCGGCCCCCACGACGCCCGCCGCGGCCGCCACAACCGCCACGACGCCCACCGCCGCCGCGACAACCGCATCAGCACCCACGGCCGGCAGCGACGAGATCATCCCCTTCACCAACATCCGTCGGCGGACCGCGGAGCACATGGTGCGGTCGAAGGCGACGAGCCCACACACCTTGGTCGTGCTCGAAGCCGACTACGAGCAGGTCGAGCGGGTGCGGCGGTCGCATGGCGGGCAGTTCCGGGCCGAGGAGGGCTTTGGGCTCACGTATCTGCCCTTCGTGGCGCGGGCCACGGTCGAGGCGTTGCACGAGTGGCCGCACCTCAACGCGTCGGTCGGAGACGACTCACTCATCGTGCACCATCAGTTCAACATGGGATTCGCCGTCGACCTCGATCACAACGGGTTGATCGTGCCGGTGGTGAAGCACGCCGAGGAGCTCACGCTGCGGGGCATGGCGCGTCGGATCCGGGAGCTCGCCGACCGGGCCCGAACCAAGAAGCTCAGCGCCGACGACATCTCGGGCGGGACGTTCTCGATTACCAACGCGGGACCCTTCGGGACGTTCCTCACCGCACCGATCATCAACCAGCCGCAGGTCGCCATCCTCTCCACCGACGGGGTGAAGCGTCGGCCCACCGTGGTGGTGCAGCCCGACGGGTCCGAAGCCATCGCCATCCACTCCCTCGGGCTGTTGTGCCTGGCATGGGACCACCGGGCCGTCGACGGGGCGTATGCAGCGGCGTTCGTGGCGCGCGTCACCGAGATCCTCGGAACGCACGACTGGGCCGCCGAGCTCTGAGCCGCCGGGATCAGGGGTCGGAGATGTTTCGGGTGCGATGGCTCGGTCGGGTCCCCTACAGCGAGGCGTACGCGTTGCAGCGGGCCTTGCATGACCGGGGTCGTGACGACCACCTGTTGCTTCTCGAGCATCCGCACGTGTTCACGTTGGGGGCGCACGCCGATCGGGGGCACGTGCTCGTCGACCCGGCTGTGGTGGGTGCAGAGCTCGTGGCCAGTGACCGGGGTGGGGATGTCACCTATCACGGGCCGGGACAGCTCGTCGGGTATCCCGTGGTGAACGTTCCCACCGCGCCGCGCTCGGTGCCCGCGCACGTGAACGCGATCGAGCAAGTGGTGATCGACACGCTGGCAGACCTCGGCCTGGATGGTGGGAGGTTGGCCGGCTACCCCGGTGTGTGGGTGGACGCCGAGGGCGCGGCACCTCGGAAGATCTGTGCCATCGGGGTGCGGGTCACGCGGGGACGGTCCATGCACGGGCTGGCGCTCAATGTCGACCCCGAGTTGGGTTGGTTCGACCGGATCGTGCCGTGTGGGATCGCGGACAAGGCGGTGACGTCGGTGGCGGCGGAAGGCGTCGACGTGTCGATGCGCGAGGTGGCCGACATCCTGGTGGGCCTCGCCGTGAAGGTGTGGGCCCAAGACGGGCTCTTCGAGCGCCAGGACGTGGCCTGGCCGACACAGGCCAGGAGATCTCCACCGGAGGCTCTCGCCGAGCGGGTCCCGGGCGAACGACTCCGTATCCGGTTGGGCCAGGCGGGGGTCGACCCCGGAGCGGGTCTGGCCGGGAACTCCCGCAAGCCCCCGTGGCTGCGGGTCCCGGTGCGGATGGGCGACGAGTTCCTCGGCCTGCGGCGAACGGTGCGCGACCTCGGCCTCGTGACAGTGTGCGAGGAGGCGGGTTGTCCCAACATCTTCGAGTGCTGGGCCGACGGGACGGCCACGTTCATGATCAACGGTGAGCGGTGCACCCGGAGTTGCGGGTTCTGCCTCGTCGACACCCGACACCCCGAGCCCCTCGATGCCGACGAGCCCGAAAGGGTCGCGGCGGCGGTGGAGCGACTCGACCTGGCCTACGCGGTGGTGACGGCGGTGGCCCGGGACGACCTTCCCGACGGGGGAGCGGGAGGGTACGCGGCGACGATCCGGGCCATCCGGCGTCGACGGCCGACTGCGGCGGTCGAGGTGCTCATCCCCGACTGCAAGGGGGATGGGGACTCCTTGGAGACGATCTTCAGGGCAGGTCCCGACGTGCTCAACCACAATCTCGAAACCGTGGCGCGCCTGCAGCGCGCCGTCCGGCCTTCGGCCGGATACGGACGGAGTCTGTCGGTGTTGGCGCGGGCCAAGAACGCCGGGCTCGTGACCAAGTCCGGCATGATCCTCGGCATGGGGGAGGACCGGGACGAAGTGATCGGTGCGCTGGCCGATCTCCGGGCCGTGGGCGTCGACATCGTCACACTCGGTCAGTATCTCCGTCCGACCGCGGCGCACCTCCCCGTGGCGCGGTGGTGGACGCCCGAGGAATTCGAATCGCTGGGAAGGATCGGCCAGGAGATGGGGTTCGGCCATGTCGAGTCCTCGCCCTTGACGCGGTCGAGCTACCACGCCCGAGGGGCAGCTGCCGCGGCCGGGTCGGGATCGACCGTGGTGCCGGCATGAGCGACCAGCAGGCAGCCCGGGCGAAGCGGCTCGAGCGGGTGCGGGGGAGGATGGGCGAGCTCGGAGTCGACGCGTTGCTGTTGTCGCACGGCGCGGACCTGCCCTGGCTCACGGGCTATCGGGCCATGCCGCTCGAGCGGCTCACGCTGTTGGTGTTGCCCCGGGACGGCGAGGCGGTGTTGATCGTCCCCGGGCTCGAGGCCCCCCGGGTGCCCGAGACCGACGGGCTGATCGAGGTGCGTCCCTGGGCCGAGACCGAAGATCCCATCGGGCTCGCAGTCGGGATCCTCGCCCATGCGGGCCAGGCCCGGTACGGCATCTCGGACCGGGCCTGGGCGACGTCGGTGTTGGCCCTGCAGGCGAGGTTGCCCGGTGCGCAGTTCGAGGCGGCGTCGCGGGTCACGTCCCCGCTGCGGGCCGTGAAGGACACGAGCGAGATCGCGGCGTTGCAGGCCGCGGCGGAGGCGGCGGACAGCGTGGCGGTCGTGCTCCAACAGGGCGAGATCCCGTTGGCGGGCCGGAGCGAGGCCCAGGTGTCCGACGCGCTGAGCATGGGGCTGCTGGCGGCAGGGCACCGGCGGGTGAACTTCGCCATCGTGGGGAGCGGGCCCAACGGGGCCAGCCCGCATCACGAAGCTGGTGCGCGGGTCATCGAGCCGGGCGACACGGTGGTGTGTGACTTCGGTGGTGAGTACGTGGTGGACGGTGATGTCGGGTACTGCTCCGACATCACCCGGACCGTGGCGGTGGGCGAGCCCGGAGCCGAGGTGCGCGAGACCTATGGGGTGCTCCTGGCCGCCCAGCAGGCCGCGGTGGAGGCGGTGCGACCGGGAGTCACCGCCGAGCACGTCGACGCCGTGGCCCGGGCCGTCATCACCGAGGCCGGGTTGGGCGAGTACTTCATCCACCGGACCGGGCACGGGATCGGGATCGAGGAGCACGAGGACCCCTACGTCGTGGCCGGCAACGAGACGCGACTGGTCGTGGGCCACGCCTTCTCCGTCGAGCCCGGGATCTACTTCCCGGGGAGGTTCGGGATGCGGCTCGAGGACATCGTCGTCGTGGGCGAAGACGGAGCCGTTCCGCTCAATACCGTGGACCACTCCCTCGCGGTGATCTGATGGGCCCGATCTGTGGGCCCCGTCTCATGGGCCCCATCTGATGGATCTGGGCATCCGGGGCAAGGTCGCGCTCGTGACCGCCGGGTCGCGGGGGTTGGGACGGGCCAGTGCCGAAGCGCTCGCCGAGGACGGGGCCCGGATCGTGGTGTGCGCGCGGAACGCGGAGTCGCTGCGAGAAGCCGAGCAGGCCATCGCCGGGCGGGGCACAGAAGTCCTCGCCGTCGTGGCCGACATGGCCGATCCCTCGGCGCCCGACCGGCTCATCGAGGCCGCGATGGAGCGGTTCGGCCGTCTCGATATCGTGGTGGCCAACGCCGGAGGCCCGCCCCCGGCGAGTGCGCTCGAGCTCGACGACGACGCCATCCGGGCCGCCGTCGAAGTCACGTTGCTTTCGGCGGTGCGACTCGTGCGGGGTGCGTTGCCCCACATGCGGGCCGGCGGCTGGGGGCGACTGTGTTGCATCTCGTCGTACTCGGTCGTCCAGCCCATTCCCGGGCTCGCCCTGTCCAACACCGCTCGGAGCGGCCTGCGGGCGTGGGCCAAGACCGCGGCGGCCGATCTCGCCGGTGAGAGCAGCGGCATCACCCTCAACCTGGTCTGCCCCGGACCCCACGCCACCGAGCGGATGCGACAGCTCGGTGGCACGAGCGCAACGTTGGGCGATCCCGCCGACTTCGGCCGGGTCGTCGCCTTCATGTGCTCGGCGTACGCCGGATTCGTGAACGGGGCCACCATCGTCGTGGACGGGGGAGCCACCCTGGCGCTGTAACGAGCCCTGCTGCGGGTCGGACCCGTCGCGCCGGGAACGACAGTTACGCCGAGGTCACTCCGGCGCGAGCCACAGCGTCGGACCGGTTGTCGAAGCCGACGATGTCGACGATGAGTCCCCCGCGCACCGTGAGCACCTGCCAGCGTGGCGCCACCCCGCCCGGGGTATCCGCCCCCCGGGGGCCTCGGACGGACAACTCGACGAGGATCTTGTCACCGAGCACGACGGTTTCGGTGACGTCGGCTCGGGTTCCGGACTCCCGGCCTCGCTCGTACCAGGCCAGGACCTGATCCCGGTTTCGGCACGAGGGCACCCGGGCGTCGGGCGCGCCCCACCGGACGCCAGGGTCGAGGAGGTGACTGAAGGAGGAGAGATCGGCCGCCTCCAGGGCGCTGTGCAGCTGGTGCGCCAGGCTCTCCATCGCTTCGATCGACTCGGACACCGACGACCTCCTCGCACCACTAGTCCGGTCCCGGCGAAACCGCCGACAGCCCGTCTTCGCCGACAGACACCACCACAGCCGCGTCCTTCTGCCAGGGTCGGGCAGTCACGACCCAGACCAAACCGGCCAGGAGCAGAACCGAGCACAGCACCCAGCCGAGGGCGGTGGTGCCCACACCGACGTATTTGAGCCCCGAGGCGAAGATCACGAAGGTGATGGCCGGACGGACGTAGCGGTCCGGCGCTCGCGACGACAGGAACGCACCGACGAGGACGGCCGGAACGCTGCCGACGATGAGCGAAGTGGTCACCGACAACTCGATGTGTCCGAAGGCGAGGGCGCCCAGGGCCGCCGCCGCGGTGAGGGGAACCGCCTGGGCGAGGTCGGTGCCGACCAGCTGGTTGGCCCCGATCATCGGATAGAGAAAGAGAAGGAAGACGACCATCAACGATCCCGAACCGACAGAGGTGATCCCGACGATGATGCCCCCGATCATCCCGATCAACACCGTGGGCAGCGGACGGAGGGTGATGTTGTGGACGACACCTTGGCGTGTCTGCCCGGAGCGACGGTCGAGGCCGTACCGCAGGACCATGGCCGCGGCGCCGACGAGAAGGGCCGCCCCGAGGGCGATCTGGACGTTGTGCTCGGCCGCGTTGGCGTTGCCGATGAGATGAAGGAGATAGGCGCCGAGAAAGGCCATCGGGACCGACCCCGACATCATGAAACCGACCAGTCGGAGATTCACCGTCCCGCGTCGGAGGTGGACGGCCGCTCCGATGGGACGCATGACGACCGCAGCCACCAGGTCACTCGAGATGGCCGTCGAGGGCTTCACCCCGAAGAGCAGGATCAGCATCGGGGTCATGAGCGCGCCCCCGCCGGCGCCGGTCATCCCCACCAGGAACCCAATGACCGCGCTGCCCAGGACGATGTAGGGATCCAATGGAGGGGCACCTCCCGTCGCAAAACGTGCTGCGTCTCCGGGACTCCACCCGTGACGACCCACTGAATGTCCTCAGAGGAACCTTATGTGACCTCCCTACCGGGTGCGCAGGAGCTGGCCCGCCGTCTCGCCCCGAGCCGCCACGATGGCGGGGACGACGGCAGACCTCTGCGACCCCGGGGAGCTTGGCCAACTGGGGCAGCGGAAGTCGGTGATCTTGGTGATGCGACCGTCGCGGATCTCGAAGAAGGCGACGGCCAGCGCGCCAGCGCCAGGCGCCGCTTGTTCAGGAAGCTCGAGCTTCGGCGGTGACGCGGTCTCGGATGGCACGGACGCGCCGTCGGGCTCTGAGGACGCGTGTGCGCAGCGCGACCGAGCCATCGGTGTCGTAGGCCCGGCGCAGATCGAGCATGGCCGGGACGTCGCCATGCGGCGCGGCGGCCACTACGGCCGCCCCGACCTCGTAGGCGTTCTCGGCATCGAGACAGGCACCGATGAGGAAGTCGGTGTCTTCGCCATCGTCGGTGGCGGCCAAGGCCAGCATGGCGGTCACCATCACATCGAGTGCGATGGTGGCGACGCCCGATCCTCCGATGGCCAGGGTCGACCCGATGGCGTCGGGCTTGTCCAGTTGTTCGGTCGGCGGCTGTTCACTGTGGAGCGCTTTGACTGCGTACCCGACAGAACCGACGGCATCGTGCGCGAAACGCGCCATGTCACGAGCCGAGGTTTCGTCGCCACGATCGAGGGCGGCACCGAGCTCTTCCATCGTGGCGTGAGCACGCTCGAGCTCGGATGCGAGCTGGACTGTCCTCTCACGCCAATTGAAGGGACGTTCCTGGAGATCGAGTGTCATGTATGGACTCCTTTGTTCGGCACCATTCTTGGACCGGTGTCGGAAATCACCGTCCGGATCGGCGCTCGAGGTTCGGGCGCGCAATGAGCAACACGGTCGCTGACTTCGAAGGTACCTACCGACAGTGAGTTCTTCACACCACAGACGCACAACAGTGGCCATCAAACGAACACTTTGCGAGACGTGATCTCACTCACCGACGTGTGCTGAGCACGCCTCACCCCCATGAGAAGCGGCGGAGATCCCGACAGTAGGCAGGACGAAGCCGATGTCGGATTGCGGCTGGTGACCATGCCTGAAACCAGCGTGAGCGCCGTTTAGGTTTGTCAATGTTCCCATCGACAGCTACCTTCGCAGGGTGTCTCGCGCCTGGAACCACGCGACGAGGAGGAGCGCAGCAAAAGGGCGAAGCTCACGCATCGTCACTGCCGCGCTGCTCTGTACCCTCGCGACCACCAGCTCTCTCACCGTCATCGCGTCGCGCCCCGCGGCGGCCAATCAGGTCGGCGATCTCAAGGCCCAGGCGAAGGCGATCGAGCAAAAGTTGGTGCAGGAGCAGCTGCAGGCTGACGCCTATCAGCAGCAGTACTCGGTGGACTCCGCCAAGGTCGCGGCGGACACCCAGGCGATCGCACAAGTGGGCCAACAACTCGTGCTCGACCAACAGCATTACGACGCCGACACCGCGCAGGTTCGTCAATTGGCCATCACCTCGTATATGAACGGCGGACAGTTGTCCGGTGCCGACGCGGGTCTATTCGAGGGCAACGCCGAAGAGGTGCAGTCGGCCAACGAGTACAACTCCATCGCCACCGGGAACATCGAGACGGCCCTGAGCCAACTCCAGAGCGCGCAGGACACGCTTCAGAACCAACAGTCGACGTTGCGCCAACAACAGGCGAAGGATCAGGTCGACGAGACACAGCAGGCCACGTCGCTGAATCAGGCGACGAGCACTGTGCAAGCCATGGAGTCCGAGCAGAGCCTGGTGACGGGCCGGCTGGCCGCTGCGGTCGCAGCGCAGACCCACGCACTGGACGCCGCGGCCAAGGCGGCGGTGGCTGCCGCTCAGAGAAAAGGATCCAAATCGACTGGGGGCGGCACCAAGCCAGGTGCGGGTGCGGGTGCGGGTGCGGGCGCGAACCCAGGTGCCGGTCCCGGCGCGAACCCAGGTGCCGGCGCTCCGGCGGGACCGCCTATCTCCGACCCCGCCCTCCCACCGTTCCTCCAGTGCGTGGTGCAAGCCGAATCGCGGGGGAATTACGGCGCGGTGTCTCCGGGCGGGACCTACATGGGCGCCTTCCAGTTCAGTCAGTCGACGTGGAACTTCGCGGCCAGGGCAGCCGGGCTTCCGTACCTCGTCGGTGTGCCCCCCGACCAGGCCACGAAACCCCAGCAGGACACCGTGGCCGTGGCGCTTTACGCGCTCGACGGCCAGCGACCGTGGCTCGGGGACCGCTGTAGCGCGTAACGCGTACGCGTGGCGCGCCTACGCACAACCCGATCAGGCCACGAAGTACTTGGCCTGGGGGTGGGGACAGATGATGGCGTCGGTGGTCTGTTCGGGATGCATCTGGAATCCGTCGGACACCGTGACGCCGATGCGGTCGCCGCCCAGGAGATCGACCACCTTGGCGTTGTCCTCGAGGTCGGGACAGGCCGGATATCCCCAGGAGTAGCGGCCGCCGCGGTACTGCTGGCGGAACAACCCCGTCAAGGTGGGGCCGTCCTCGTCGGCGAATCCCCATTCCTCGCGGATGCGGTGGTGCCAGTACTCGGCCAGGGCCTCGGCCATCTCGACACCGAGGCCGTGGAGCTTCAGGTAGTCGACGTACTGGTTCTCGGCGTGGAGGCGGGCTGCTTCGATCGAGACCGCCGATCCCATGGTGACGACCTGGAACCCGGCGTAGTCAGGCTCACCTGAATCGATCGACCGGAAGAAGTCCGCGATGCAGAGCCAAGGCTCTTTCTTCTGGCGGGGGAAGGTGAAGCGGGTGAGCTCGGTGCTTCGGGAGTCGTCGGTGAAGAGCACCACGTCGTTGCCAACCGCGTTCGCCGCGTAGTAGCCGTAGGCCACCTGGGGCACCAGGAGGTCCTTGGCCTTGGCCTTGTCGAGCTCCTCGCGCAGCTCCGCGCCGACGCGCTCTTTGAACTCGGCGTCGGACTCGGCGACGCCCTGGTGGTCGCGGGCGGGGCGATACCCCCACTGGTTGCGGAACAAGGCGGTGAGGTTGAGATAGGACGCGATGTCGTCCAACGCGATGCCCTTGGCCACACGGGACCCGAGGAAGGGGGGGGTGAAGACGGTGTTGTCGGCCGCCACGGTGGGGGCACGGGGCGGCGCCACCACGGTCTCGTCGACCGGGAGTTGGGACTTGCGGGGCGGGAGCTTGCGACCACCCTGCTCGCGGCCGAAGGCGGGGTCCTCCTCGCCGGTCTTCTTCATCTCGACGAGGCGGTCCATGGTGCGGAGCCCTTCGAAGGCGTCCTTGCCGTAGAAGAGGCGGCCTTCGTAGACCGAGCGGAGGTCGCGCTCGACGTAGTTGCGGGTCAGGGCCGCGCCCCCCAGCAAGACGGGGATGTGGGCCAGGTTGCGGGTGTTCATCTCCTCGAGGTTCTCGCGCATGATGAGGGTCGACTTCACGAGGAGGCCGCTCATGCCGATGGCGTCGGCCTTGTGGTCCTCGGCGGCCTGGAGCATCTCACCGATGTTCACCTTGATGCCGAGGTTGACGATCTCGTAGCCGTTGTTGGTGAGGATGATGTCGACGAGGTTCTTGCCGATGTCATGGACGTCACCTTTGACCGTGGCGAGGACCACGGTGCCCTTGCCGCCCTGGTCGGCTTTCTCCATGTAGGGCTCGAGATAGGAGACGGCCGCCTTCATGGTCTCGGCCGACTGGAGGACGAAGGGGAGTTGCATCTCGCCGGTGGCGAAGAGCTCGCCCACCGTCTTCATCCCGGCCAGGAGGAAGTCGTTCACGATGGTGAGGGCGCCGTGGCCGGACCCGAGGGCTTCGGCGAGGTCGTCGTCGAGGCCGTTGCGGTCGCCGTCGATGATGCGCTGCTCGAGGCGGTGCTCGACGGTCCATCCCGTGCGGTCCTCGGCCACCGCCGAGGTTGCCGAGACGCCTTCGAAGATGCCGAGGAGCTCCTGGAGGGGGTCGTAGCCCTCGGAGCGGCGGTCGTAGATGAGATCGAGACAGACCTCGCGGGCACGGTCGTCGATCTTGGACAAGGGGATGATCCGGGCCGCGTGGACAATCGCCGCGTCGAGCCCGGCCCCGACGAGCTCGTGGAGGAACATCGAATTCAAGACGTGACGGGCGGCGGGGTTGAGCCCGAACGAGACGTTGGACAATCCGACGATGGTGAAGACCCCGGGCAGCTCGGCCTTGATCCGGCGGGTGCCCTCCAGGGTCTCGATGCCGTCGCGGCGGCTCTCCTCCATGCCCGTCGAGAGGGGGAGGACCAAGGGGTCGAAGATGAGGTCGGAGGGCTCGAGGCCGTAGCGGTCCACGGCGATGTCGCGAATGGCGGTGGCGGCGCGGACCTTCCAATCGGCGGTGCGGGCCTGGCCCTCGGTGTCGATACAGGTGCAGACCACCGCCGCGCCGTACTCGCGGGCCAGGGTGAGGAACTTGTCGAGCCGGGTGCCGGGGTCGTCGCCTTCTTCGAGGTTGACCGAGTTGAGGATGGGTCGGCCCCCGATCCACATGAGCGCGGCCTCGACCACGGGTGCTTCGGTGGAGTCCACCATGAGAGGAACACTGGCCTGGGTGGCGAGGCGGCTGGCCACCTCGGTCATGTCGGCCACGCCGTCGGCGCCGGTGTAGTCGACACAGACGTCGAGGACGTGCGCGCCCTCCTTCACCTGGTCGCGTCCGATGGCCACGGTGGTGTCCCAGTCCGTGCCCAGCATGGCCTCGCGGAACTTCTTGGACCCGTTGGCGTTGGTCCGCTCGCCCACGACGAGGAAGGAGGTGTCTTGATGGAACGCGACGTTCGAGTAGATCGACGAGGCGCCGGGCTCGTGTTCGATCGAGGAGGCGGGGCGGGGCGCGGGGACGAGGTCTCGACAACGGGCCACGACGGCGGCGAGATGGTCGGGGGTGGTGCCGCAGCAGCCGCCCACGACGGTGACACCGAGCTCGGTGATGAACCGCTCGAGATGATCCGCCAACTGGTCCGGGGTCAGGTCGTAGTGCATCTTGCCGTCGACGACCGAGGGGAGCCCGGCGTTGGGTTGGGCGGAGACCGGCAACCGGGCGTGTTGGGTGAGATAACGGATGGCCTCGCCCATCTCGGCCGGGCCTGTGGCGCAGTTGAGCCCGATGACGTCGGGGCGCATGGGGTCGAGCGCAGTGAGCGCGGCGCCGACCTCGGTGCCCGGGAGCATCCGGCCGGTGAGCTCGATGGTCACCTGGACCTGGAGCGGGACGCGCCGGCCCGCTGCCACCATGGCCCGCTTCGAGGCGTTGATGGCGGCCTTGGCCTGGAGGAGGTCGTAGACGGTCTCGATGATGATGAGGTCGACACCGCCCTTGATGAGCGCGGCGGCTTGTTCCTGGTAGGCGTCACGGAGCTCGAGGTAGGGGATCTGGCCGAGGGTGGGGAAGCGGGTGCCGGGACCGAGGTTCCCCGCCACCCAGCGCATCCGACCGTCACCGGCGGCCGAGGCGGCCTCGTCGGCGGCTTCGCGGGCCAGGCGGGCCGCGGTGACGTTGATCTCCTCGACCCGGTCCTGGAGGTCGTACTCCGCCAGGACGACCCCGAAGGCCCCGAAGGCGTTGGCCTCGACCACGTCGACGCCGACGTCGAGGAAGGAACGGTGGATGGCCTTGACCACGTCGGGCCGGTGGAGGACCACGGCCTCGGAGCAGCCCTCGAGGGCGGGGCCGCCGTAGTCCTCGGCGGAGAGGTCGGCCAGCTGGAGGGACGTGCCCATGGCGCCGTCGAAGATCACCACCCGGGTCCGGGTGGCCTCGAGGTAGGCGGCGCCGCGTTCGTCCATGGCCATGGCGCCGTGCGCCAGGACAGGGGGAGGGGACGGGTGGGGCTCCACAGTCGGGTCCACGATCCGAACAGTCTACGACCGGTGGTCGGCTTCTCCCTCCTGGCGAGGGGAGTTCTTGGTGCCCGTTGCCGGTGCCGGGGCGGGCTGGTTCGGGTCCCGCCCCGGTGTCCCGGGTCGTGGATGGGAAGGCGTTGGGGGGAGACCGTGTCCGGCACCAGTCGGTGGTGGGACGAAGGTCGGTGGGGGGGAGGGGCAGGCGGTTAGCATGCGGCGCCGTGGTGAAGATCTACACGCGCAAGGGCGACGACGGCACGACGGGGCTGTATTACGGGGGGCGGGTCCCGAAGGACGCCCCCCCCATCGCCGTGAACGGGGACGTCGACGAGGCCCAGGCCGTGTTGGGGTTGGCGCGCGCCGAGGCCGGGCCCGGATCGGAGCTCGACAGCCTCCTTCTCGACCTCGAGCGCGACTTGTGGGTGCTCATGGCCGAGGTGGCGACGGCCCCGGAGAACCGGCACAAGTTGGTGGAGGCTGCGTCACTGGTGACCGATGAGATGGTGGTCGGGCTCGAGAGACACATCGACGACCTCAACGAGCGTTTCGAGATGCCCAAGGAGTTCGTGGTGCCCGGACAGAACCGAGTCTCTGCCGCGTTGGATGTGGCCCGGACCGTGGTGCGGCGAGCCGAAAGGGGTTTCACGAGCGGGTCGCCGGTGGAGGGGTCACGGGTGGGCCCTTATCTCAACCGGTTGTCGGACCTGTTGTGGACGATGGCTCGGTGGCAGGAGGGCGAGCACATCGTGTCGCGATCGCTCGGCCAAGCTCCCGGCGCGGCGGGCGCGGGCGCCGGCGCGGGTGCGGCATGAGCCCCGCGGTGGTCTTCCCCCGGTCCAGGCTGGTCGAGGTGGCCTGGGCTGACGCCGGTGATCCCGCCTCTGTGGCCGACGCCGCCGATGTCTCGGTGGCGGTGGTGGGGATCCCGGTGGTCGAGACGCCCGACGGCCCCGCCGTCGCGCCTGGGGTCCCGACCGGTGTGGTCGTCAGTGTGGGAGGAGACGGGCTCGACACCGGGCTCGACACCGGCCGGGCCCGGCAGCGGGGGTTCAAGGGCAAGGTCGGCCAGACCATGGTGGTGGTGGGCCAGACCATGGTGGTGGTGGGAGAGCACAGCGCCCAAGGGTCACTCGGCGCCGAGGCGCCCGCGGTGGTGTTCGTGGGTTGCGGCAAGGAGACCAACGCCGGATCCATGCGACGGGCCGCCGCGGCCCTGGTGCGGGTCGGGGGCAAGTCCGGGGCGGGGGTCCTGATCCTTCCCGGCTCGGTCGTCGAAGAGGCCGGGACACCGGTGGGCACGGTGCAGGCCGTCGTCGAAGGAGCGGTCCTCGCTGCGTACCGGTTCGTGTCGCACAAGCGGGACACCGAGGGGGGTGGGATCGAGCGGTTCGTGGTGGCCGGGGTCGGCATCGACACCGGCGATCTGGCGGAAGGGACGCGGCGGGGGGTGGCTGTGGCCGATGCGGTGTGTTTGGCCCGAGACCTGATCAACGAACCACCCAGCTCGCTGACACCGACGCGTTTTGCCCAAGCGGCGCAGGAGCACGCCGCCGGTCGTCCCGGGGTGACCACCGAGGTCTGGGACGAGCAGAGGATCAGCGACGAGCGGTTGGGGGGGCTGCTCGGCGTGGCCCGGGGATCGGCCGAGCCTCCCCGGTTGCTGAAGATCTCCTACGAGCCGGCCGACCCGTTGACCGTGGACGGCAAAGTGCCGCACGTGGTCCTGGTGGGCAAGGGGATCACCTTCGACTCCGGAGGGCTGTCGCTCAAGACCCCCGACGGGATGGTCACCATGAAGACCGACATGAGTGGAGCCGCCGCCGTGCTGGCCGCGGTCTCCGCATGTGGCGAGGTCGGGGTGCGGGTGCGGGTGACGGCCATCACGCCCACGACCGAGAACATGCCCGGAGGTCGGGCCACCAAGCCCGGCGACGTCCTCACCATCCGCAACGGTCGGACCATCGAGGTGCTCAACACCGACGCCGAGGGTCGGCTCGTGCTGGCCGACGGTCTCACCTTGGCGACCGAGCTCGAGCCCGACGCCATCGTCGACCTGGCCACGCTCACCGGAGCGTGTGTCGTGGCGTTGGGGATGTCGATCGCGGGGTTGTTCGGTTCCGACGAAGGTCTCATCGGCCGGGTGCGGGCCGCGTCGGAGCGAGCCGGCGAGGGGACATGGCAGCTGCCCCTGCCCGAGGAGTACCGGTCGCACATCGACTCGGAGATCGCGGACATGAAGAACGTCGGCAAGGGGGGACAGGCCGGTGCCATCTCGGCGGCGTTGTTGCTTGCCGAGTTCGTCGAGGATGTGCCGTGGGTCCACCTCGACATCGCCGGTCCGGCCCGGTCCGACGAGGACAGCGGGATCCTCGCCAAGGGTGGGACCGGCTTCGGGGTGCGGACCTTGCTCGAGCTGCTCGAGCACTACGGCTCGGACTGATCCCGGACGCGATCCCGGTCGGTATTCGAAGGCGCGAGACGTCAGCTGGCGCGCCCGGGGTGGGTGACCCCGGGGTCCCGGTCGGTCATGTCGGCCCACCGGGCATCGGCGAGCTGGGCCAGGGCCACGAGATGGACGCGCTCTCTGGTGCCGAAACGCCAACCGGGGCGTCCTGCGGCGAGGACGAGATCCCAGGCGACGAGTTCGACGAACCCGACGTCGCCGCCTTCGGGACCGATGGGGCGAAGACCGGTGTCGGCGGTGTCTGTGTGGACAAGGTCGGCGGTGTCGGCGGCCGCGGTCGCGACGCGGGCTTCGGTGAGCGATGCGGCCAGCCATTGGGTGGCGGGGGGACGACCTTGCGAGGCGATGACCGAGAGACCCTCGACGTCGAGGACCGCGCTCCAGGTGGCGTCGAGCTCCGCGCAGACCCGTGCCGCCAGCGCCCCGAGGACGCCCTGGGGGGTGCGCTCTCTCAGGATGATGAGCGCGGTGGTGTAGGCCTCGAGTCGGCGGTCATGGCGTCGACCGGACACGGGCCGGACGTCTTGGAGTGCCACGCCGTCGACCTCGGCCACTTCGCTGAGGAGAAGTGAGAGGTGTTCACCATCGGCGAGCTCGACGACGAACTCGTCCACGGCCTTGCCGTCGCGGTGTTCGACGACTTCGACCGCGACGAGGTCGCCGCGCACCGCACCGATCCGACTGGCGACCGCGCCCAGTGCGCCCGGCCTGTCGGGGAGCTCCACCCGGAGCAAAAAGGTCGCCACATTCCCAGACTACGGCTGGGACGTGAACGCTCTGTTTCGGCTCGGCGTCACCGCCGTGAACCGCCGGTCACTCGTCTGGAAGACCAGTGACCACTCGGGGGCGCGACAGAACCACGTGGAGTGCGAGGCCCGACGATCCAGACCATACGGCTCAGGAGGGACGGCCGGCCTTGGCCTCATGGGCCCGGTAGGCCCAAGCCCACTGGGCGGCTTCGTGGGCGATGGCGGGGTGGACCTGCCAGCGGACGAGTTGGAGCTCGACCTCGGGTCGGGTGTTGTCCGATGCCAGGAGGGCGAGGGCCAGTCGCCGGGCGTTGCGTCGGGCTTCTTCGAGTGCGGGCGACGAACGGACCGGCGTCATCCACTGCGCATGTCGCTGTTGGAGGGAGTCGGGAAGGCGTTGGAGATGACGGCGAGGCATGGGGGGTATCCGACGGCGGACCGCCAAGGTCGTGGGCCCTTCCGGTCTGGCCATCTCGAAGGTCACGCACCGGGAGAGGGCACGGCGGAACGGTGATTGGCGTCCGGCTCGGTCACCGAGGCCGAGGGAGCGGGCCGTGTCGGCCCGGTCGAGCTCGAAGCCGACCGGGTTGTCGTCGAGCCCGGCCGCGAACCGTCTCATGAGCCAGGTGCATGTCGGGCCGAGGATCCCCAACCAGAACGTCTCGACGTAGAGCGAGCGGGGGTCGTAGCCCAAGCGATCGATGACCGGGTCGGGCCACCCCACGATCCGGATGGACTCGACCTCCGGGGCCGGCACTGGCACGTTGACAGCTGCTTCTACGGCAGCCTCGACGGCATTCTCGACGACATGGTCGGGCACCGGGCGCAGGGTGGGGGGAAGGACGGAGGGGACGGGAACGACGGACATTTCTGCTCCAGCTCACGTTGACGGGACGGGACGGCCGCACCATCGCGCCCGCACCTTGCCGCCAACCTCACCGCCGTCCCAACGAGGTTCTGCCCACCCTTGTGAGGCGTAGTGTCCATCCGTGGCGATGATCGAGGTGTACGCGGACATCTGGTGTCCGTTCAGTCACGTCGGTCTTCGTACGCTCGTCCGGCGACGGGATCAGATGGGACGGGATGACATCGTGATGCGAGTGAGGGCGTGGCCCCTCGAATTGGTCAACGGGGCACCACTTGATCCCAGAGCCACCGCCGAGCACGTCGACATCTTGCGCGCCCAGGTTGCGCCGAACCTCTTTGCTCGATTCGACCGCGCCCACTTCCCCCGGACCTCGCTCCCGGCGCTGGCTGTTGCCGCTGCCGCCTATCGTCACAGCGACAGCGTGGACGAAGCGGTCAGCCTTGCCTTGCGGGACTCGCTGTTCGAGGAGGGCCGTGACATCTCGAGTGCCGACGTGCTCAACGATGTGGCCGATGCCCACGGGATCGGCGACTGCGGTCCTCAGGACGATGAGGCCGTGCGCGCAGAATGGCGAGACGGTCAGTCCCGGGGGGTGAAGGGGTCACCGCACTTCTTCTGCGGGACCGAAGATGCGTTCTGCCCGTCATTCCTCATCACCAGAGACGAAAGCGATGAGATCCACATCCGGCGGAACACAGCCCTCCTCGAGACTTTCCTGGCAAGCTGCGTCGGGATCTGACCGCCGTGGGCTCAGCGGGCTCCCGCTGCTTGGGCTTGGGCCCAGGTGTAGGTGTAGGTGGGGCTCCCCGTCATGAGGACGATGAGGATGGCGTCACTTGTCCACGGCGAGTCGGAGGCCAGCGTCGCCTCGGATGCCCCCATGGCCAGGACACCGTGCGACGCGGCCACCTCAGATGGGCTGTACCCGAGGATGTTGTCTCGGTGCGCCCAGCACGAGCTCGGGGTGCTGGCGGTGCAGCCGATGTTCCCGGACCCCGGGCCGTCGTCGTACATCCAGTTGTAATTCGACCCCAGGGGGCCCGCGCCCTCGGCCCAGTTCGAGGCCCAACTCATCACGGTGGAGCCGGGTGGCACCGACACCGGGGTGGGGTCGGTGTTGGTCGCGGCCGCGTTCTGAGCGTTGGAGTTGAGTTGCGCCACCATCCCAACGACCGGAGGCAGTCCCCGGTCGACGCGTTCGATGTCGGTGAGGACGAAGAGTTGCTCTCCCGGTGTGAGCGCGGCGTAGTTCGACGGGAGCACCATCGCGCCCAGACCCTCGTGGGCCCGTGCCGCCGTGGTTGCTTGAGTGGTGGCGGAGATGCACGGCGGGGACTGGTTGCCCCAGGATCGGCACGTCGCCGCGAAGTTCGGGGACTCGGCGAAGTTCGCGGCCGGATTGTTGGGCGGCAGGATGGGGTGCGACGCCAACGGGACCAACGGTGGAGTCGTCGGATGGGGAGTCGTCGGGTGCGGGGCCGGAGGGTGAGTGGGGGGAGGAGAAACCTGGGGGGCAAGGGTGGGCGGAGCCACGGTGGTCGTCACCGGCGGGGGAGCCGTGGTCGTGGGGGCCACCGCCTGCGGGTGAAGGAAGCCGATCGCCGGGCGCGATCCAACTGACCCCGCCGCAAGAGGGGTGGCAGATCGGGCCGGGGCGGGCTCGATCGCGGTCAGGACCACCAAGGCCAGAGCCACCAGAGTGACCAGCCCGACCAGGGCAGACGTGCCCGCGACGGGCATCCGGCGGAGCAGGACGCGAGGACGCGTCTCGAGGCTCGACACACATTGGTTGTCGGCATCGGCGCCGAGGCGCTTAAGAGCTCACCCTGGGTGACAGCCCGCTGACCACGCTCTCTCAGGTTCCGTCACGATTCGAAAACCTGCGCCCACCACCTCTGATGACATCTCGGGGCGGCCCCAAAGACGACCCGGGATGACCTGCTGAACACCGATCGTTGGCGCGCGCCGACGGCCGCCTCACGAAGGCCCCGTGGTCGACTCGTCGAGCTCTCCCGCCTTCACACGAGGGTCTGTTGTGCAAGTCGACGTCACCCTCTTACCGCGTCCGACTAAGCGCAGCGCCACGCCTAGGATCGACGTGGTGTGCCTGTGCCGTCGGTGAGCAGGACACGCGCAATGAATCTGCAGGTCAGCCTGCGGGACGGGCTGGACGTCGAAGGTGCACCACACCGGTGTCGACACCGCGGTGAGCGACCGGTGGGTGGAGCGGGTCGATGTGATCTCGCAGGGATCGGAGTACGGAGTTGATGGACGACGTCACGGGGGGGCAGGGCGAGCCGAAGCGGCCCGTCGTGTCTCGTCGGCGCGGCCTCGGCAAGGGGCTGGGTGCGATCCTCCCGGGTCCCGAGACCGTCGACGAGCCCTCTCGCCCTGACGAGCTCACCGGTCTGCCCAACCGGGCCATGCTCGACGAGCGGTTCGACGAGACCATGGCTCGGTGCCGTGAGGACGGTGCCGCGCTGGCGGTGCTCGTGGTCGCCCTGGACGGGTTCGGTGAAGTGAACGAGCTCTACGGCCACAGCGCCGGGGACAACCTGCTCCACGAGGCGGCGGCGCGGCTGTCGGCGTCGCGACGGCGCTCCGACACCGTGGCACGGTTCGCCGGTGACGAGTTCGTGTTGGTGTGCCCTTACGTGGCGTCGTCGGATCTCGCCTGTCAGATGGCGGGGCGGATCCTCGAGGACCTGAGCCGGCCGACGAGGGTCGACAAGGTCGAGGTCCAGCTGTCGGCCAGCATCGGCGTGGTCGTCACGTCGCCGAAGGACGCCCGGGGCGACGCGCCCACCCTCGAGACGCTCTTGGGTGACGCCACGCTCGCCATGCGGCGGGCCAAGGACGAGGGTGGGGGGTCGTCGAAGCTGTTCGACCCCTCGATGCGCGAAGACGTCGTCGTCCGCAGCCAGAACCGCCAGGACCTCCGGGTGGCGCTCGATGAGGACGGCCTGCTCCTCGAGTACGAGGACATCGTGGACCTCGAGTCGGGAGTGGCGATCAGCGAGTCGGCGATCTTGGTGTGGAGCCAACCGGGGCCCGAGGTCGATCAACCCCAGGCGCCGCTCGATCTTGTCGACGAAGCAGGGTTGGCGGTACCGATCGGTCGGTGGGTGCTCGACCAGGCGCTCTCGGATCTGCGTGTCCGCCACGGCGCCTTGACCTTGGCGGCGCACTTCCGGGTGTGGGTGAAGGTGGCCCCCTCATTGGTGGCCGATCCGGCCCTTGTCACCATGATCGACGAGCTCACCGCCGCACACGGCTTTACTCCGTCGGTGCTCGGCCTCGACATACGCGAGCCCTCGGCGGCCGCGCTCGGATCCACGGAATCAAACCTGCGCGAGCTCCACCAGCGTGACGTCGTCGTGGCGCTCGACGACTTTGGTTCTGGTCAGTCGAATCTCGGGTTGCTTCAGCGGTTGCCGATCTCGGGACTGAAGCTTGCTCCCGACTTGGTCGCCGCCCTCGGCGAAGACACCGGCGCAGCCGAACCGGGAGCCAACCATCCGGCCGCGCTCGAAGCCGAACCCGATGCTCGGGCGCAGACCCTGAGCCGAGAAGCCGCGGCGCTCGTGCGGGGCCTGATCGAGCTCGGCCGGGCACTCGAGCTCACCGTGGTGGCCCAGGGCGTCGAGTCCGAGGCCCAGGTCGCCACGTTGCGGGCGCTCGGCTGTGAATACGCGCAGGGGCCGCTCCTCGAAGGCCAGGCCGTGGTGGCGGTGCTCTCTGAGGTCTCTGATGACCCGCCCGAGGACGACACCGAGCTCGAGGATCCACCCGGGCTCGAGGTCGTCGAGGACGATCCCGGGCCGGTGACACCCACCGAGTCACTCTGGGCGCCGGGAACACTGACCAGCTGACCTCGATCTGGAAGTCGCACGCGGCGGGGCAGTCGCTGGGGCAGAGTGATGGCTCGTGATCGACGTCCACTTCGTGTTCCTGGGCGCGGCCATCAGCGCCGTCGGCCAGGCGCTGTACGTGGTGGACACTGTGCGGGGGCGGAACCAACCCAACCGGGTGACGTGGTTGTTGTGGGGTCTCGCGCCGCTCTTGGCGTTGGCCGTCGAGATCAACGACGGGGTGGGCCTGCGGTCGCTGCTCACCTTCATGGTCGGCTTCGGGCCGCTCGTCGTGTTCGCGGCATCCTTCGTCAACCCGAAGTCGGTGTGGAATCTCGGCCCTCTCGATTACAGCTGCGGCGCGCTGTCGATCGGTGGGACCATCGGTTGGGTCGTCACCCGACAAGGACTCGTGGCGCTGGGCGCGGCCGTGGCGGCCGACGCGCTGGCCGGGGTGCCCACGCTCATCAAGTCGTGGCGACGGCCCGAATCCGAGAGCGGCAGCATCTACATCGGGTCGCTCGCCAATGCCGTGATCACGCTCCTCACGGTGAAGCACGTCTCGGCGCCGGTCGTGACCTTCCCGTTGTACATCGGGGTGCTCTGGCTCGTGCAGATCACCCTGGTGTCGGGGCGGGTCGGTCCGCGGTTGTGCCGCGAGCCGACAGGAGCCGGGGCGGCGGGGTAGTCAGACGTCGAGCAGTGATGTCTCGTCGATCCCGAGGGGGCGGAGCATCTGGCCCAGGCCCAGGAATGCGGCCTGGCAGATGGTGAGGTCGAGGATCTCGGCGTCGGTGAAGGACTGGGCCAGTCGGGCGAAGAAGGCGTCGTCGATGCCGAGATGGTCCAGAGCGAAGCGCTCGGCGTACTCGATGGCCAGTTGTTCCTGGGCGTTGTAGCTGCCTTCGACGTCGTGGTCGGCGGCGTGTAGGCGGCGTCCACGAGGCGGTGCACGGCCCGGCCCATCTCGGGACGGAGGTTCCAGACCTCGACGGAACGTCACCGTCGCCGGGGGGAACAGCGATGCGGCCACGAACGCCAGCCTATGACCTCAGTCGTGTGCGGGACTCACCAACGGCCGCGATGGACCGCTTCAGAAACGTTGCGGCTTCCCCGGGCCAGCGACGACGACGGTGGGTCGCCACCACCCGGTGCACCCACGAGCACGGCTCCGACGTAGCGTCGGTCTTCGGGAACACCGAGGGCGACGCGCAACGCGTCCTCGCCCCGGAAGTTCCCGAGGAAACAGGCACCGAGGCCGGCGTCGACGGCGGCGAGGAGCATGGTCATGAGCGCAAAGCCGCCGTCGACGAACCAGTAGGGCACAGGCCATTCGCCCTCGATCGGACGCGCTGCACTCGTAGGACTGTGCTTGTCGGGCTCGGCGTAGCGGGCCCGGTACGCGTCGGGGTCGACGAACAGGGCCACCACGACCGGAGCCCGGGCCAGGCCCGGCCAACGCCGGGACCGGGCCCGCCAGTCTGCCGTGGTGGTGGCGTCCCAGAACGGCGCCGTCTCGTCGGGCCCGACGAGGACCACGGCGTCCCACCCGCCGGTGTTCCCCGCCGAGGGCGCCCGACAGGCCAGGTTCAGCACCCGGTCGAGGAACGGGGCGGGGACAGGCTCGCCCGAGAAGCTCCGGACCATCTTCCGCCGGCGGACGACCTCGCCCAGCTCCATGGACGTGCAACCTACCGACCGACGCAAGACCGACCGCCACGCAGGACCGACCGCCCCCAGGACCAACCGACCGGCCATGGGAATGTTGACCCCACTGGTAGGGTTTAAGGGTGGGCGGCGAAGTGGTGCCGTCGAAGCAACCGGGAAGGTCGTGAGACGTCGTGGCCAGTGCGAGAGAGCTGTTGACCCAGGCCAGGTCGGCCATCCGCGAGGCCCAGGCCGACGTGGTTGAGCCGCGCCTCGACGACGACGCCGTGGTGTGGCTCGACGTGCGCGAGCCCGATGAGTACGAGCAAGGTGCCATCCCCGGCGCGCTGCACCTTCCCAGGGGCCAGCTCGAGTTCTCGGTCGAGGGCAGGATCCCCGACAAGGCGCGTCCTGTGGTCGTGTACTGCGCGGCGGGCGTGCGTTCGGCTTTCGCGGCCAAGACCATGACCGACCTCGGCTACACCGACGTGGTCTCGCTCATCGGCGGGTTCAACCGCTGGAAGGACGAGGGCCGTCCCTGGAAGACGCCGCGCACCTTGACCCCCGAGCAGCGCAACCGGTATCAGAGGCACCTGCTCGTGAACGAGGTGGGGGAGGAGGGACAGCTCAAGCTGCTCGACTCCCGGGTCCTGCTCCTCGGGGCGGGGGGTCTGGGCTCTCCCGCCGCGCTCTACCTGGCCGCGGCCGGGGTGGGGACGATCGGGATCATCGACATGGACGTGGTCGACGCCTCGAACCTCCAGCGCCAGATCCTGCATTCGATGGACCGGATCGGCGAGCGGAAGGTCGACTCGGCCAAGAAGACCCTCACCGGGCTCAACCCCGACGTCGACGTGGTCACCTACGACGTACGACTCGGCGCGGACAACATCCTCGACATCATCGACGGGTACGACCTCATCGTCGATGGCACCGACAACTTCCCCACGCGCTATCTCGTGAACGATGCGGCCCTGCTCAAGCGGATCCCCGTCGTCCACGGGTCCATCTTCCGGTTCGAGGGCCAGGCCACGGTGTTCGACCCCTACAACGGGCCCTGCTACCGGTGCATGATCCCCGAGCCGCCGCCTGCTGAGCTCGCACCCTCGTGTGCCGAAGCCGGTGTCCTCGGTGTGCTGCCCGGCATCATCGGGTCGATCCAGGCCGTCGAGGCCATCAAGATGCTGCTGCAAATCGGCGATCCCCTCGTCGGCCGGTTGCTCGCCTATGACGCGCTGGAGGAGTCCTTCCGGACGTTCAAGGTGCGTCGTGACCCGGAGTGCCCGGCCTGCGGAGACAACGCCGGGCCCATCGTGATCGCCGAGTACGACGACCTGTGCATGCCCCACGCGCTGGCGCCGTCGGGGTCCGCACGGGCCTGAACGAGCTCTGCGATATGAGCTGAGACCGGGCCCATGGCAGGCCCGGGACTGGGCGTCGGCCGCCGGTAGTCCGTAACCTGGGACGCGTGGGCGACGAGGTGCGACGGACCGATTCGGGCATCGAGATCAAGCCCGTCTACACCCGGGCCGACCTCGAGGGCTGGGACCCCGAGACCCGGTTGGGCGAGCCCGGCCAGGCGCCGTACACCCGGGGGATCTACCCTTCGATGTACCGGGGCCGGTTGTGGACCATGCGGCAGTACGCCGGGTTCGGGACCGCCGAGGACACCAACGAGCGGTTCAAGTTCCTCCTGGGGGCGGGCCAGACCGGTCTGTCGTGCGCTTTCGACCTCCCCACCCAGATGGGGCTCGACTCCGACCACGCCCGGGCCGAGGGCGAGGTGGGAAAGGTCGGGGTGGCCATCGACTCGCTCGCCGACATGCGGCTGTTGCTGGCGGGCCTGCCGCTCGACAAGGTGACGACCTCGATGACCATCAACGCCACCGCCGCCATCCTGCTGCTGTTCTACGAGTTGGTGGCCGACGAGCAGGGCGTGGCGGCCGACGCGCTGGGCGGGACGATCCAGAACGACATCTTGAAGGAGTACGTGGCCCGGGGCACCTACATCTACCCGCCCCGGAGCTCGATGCGGCTCATCACCGACACCTTCGCCTACTGCGCCGAGCGGATGCCCAACTGGAACAGCATCTCCATCTCCGGCTACCACATCCGCGAGGCGGGGTCGACGGCGGTCCAGGAGATCGCTTTCACCCTCGCCGACGGGATCGCCTACGTCGAGGCGGCGTTGACGGCGGGGCTCGACGTCGATGCCTTCGCGCCCCGGTTGTCGTTCTTCTGGAACGCGCACAACAACCTCTTCGAAGAGGTGGCCAAGTACCGGGCGGCCCGGCGGATGTGGGCCAAGATCATGACCGAGCGGTTCGGGGCCAAGGACGAGCGGTCCAAGCTGCTGCGGTTCCACACCCAGACCGGTGGGTCGACACTCACGGCCCAGCAGCCCGAGGTCAACATCGTGCGGGTCACCCTCCAGGCCCTCGCCGCCGTGCTGGGCGGGACCCAGAGCCTGCACACCAACGGCTTCGACGAGGCCCTCGGGCTCCCCACCACCAACGCGGCCAAGATCGCGCTCCGGACCCAGCAGGTCATCGGGTACGAGTCCGGCGTCCCCGACACCGTCGACCCCTTGGCGGGGTCCTACTTCGTCGAAGAGCTCACCGACCAGGTCGAGCGGGGCGCGTGGGACTACCTCGAGCGGATCGACAACCTGGGCGGTGCGGTGGCGGCCATCGAGGCCCGGTTCATGCAGGGCGAGATCGAGATGGCTGCCTATGAGTTCGCCAAGGCCGTCGACGACGGCGAGAAGATCGTGGTGGGCGTGAACAAGTTCACCGACGAGGCGGCCGAGCCCACCGAGGTGTTCCCCATCGATCCCGCCCAGCAGCAGGCCCAGATCGAGCGTACCCGCCGGGTGCGGGCCGAGCGGGACCAGTCCGGGGTGGACGCCGCTCTGGCCGATGTCGCCACGGCGGCACGGGGCACCCAGAACCTCCTCGTCCCCATGCGCGAAGCGCTTCGTCGGATGGCGACCCTGGGCGAAGTCTCCGATGTCCTGCGCGAGGTCTTCGGGGTCTACCAGCCCAGCTGACGGCTCACCTCAGCGGCGGGGTCCCGCCTATTGATCACCAGCTTGCCCTTGCGCACGATCCAGCCATTGCATCGCCGAAACAGTCTGCGGGTGGTCACACCCGAGCAGGCGTGTCCGTTGCCTCACGACATGCTCGAGCAAAGGCCGTGCCTCTGGTGATCTGTGGTTCTTCATCAGAGAGGCGGCCAACCTCTGTTCGGCACTGAGCGTTTCCAGATCCTCCTCGCCCAGATGGGCGCGCATGCGTTCAACGATCTGTTGGCGAAGGATCAGCGCCTCACCTTGGCGTCCTGCGTGGTCCAGACGTTGTGCCACCTCCCACATGGCGTTGACGGTGAACCGGTCATCGGGCCCGTGTTTCTGCACCGCTTCCACCAGGACTCGCTGAGCGATCTCCAACGATTGTTCAGGAGTCATTCCCTTGGAGAGAAGGCGCTCGCCCCGTTCACCCAAACCCTTGGTGAGACGACTCCAGAGGCTGGGACGTCGTGCCCATGTGTATGTGCCGGGCCACCACATGAAGGACCTCCCCATGGTGGAGCAGCGTACGGCGAAGCAACTCACCGCCGCCCGACCCGCACCGGACCATGGGCGGTGGCTTCAGCTGGCGCGAGTGAGCAGGTGGTCGCGCAGCACGGGGTCGGTGGCGGCGTCGATGGCCGTCCACGCCATGCTCAGCGCACCGTCGAAGACCGCTTGTTCGGCCGAGGGACCGAGGCAGGCCGCTGCGAACTCGGCCTGGTGGTTGACCGCGCCGCGCGTCTCGATGCCGATCATGGGGTGGATCGAGGGCAAGGCCAATGAGATGTTGGCCATGTCGGTCGAGATGGTGGGACGGGCCTCGGCCCTCTCGTCGGCGGTGTAGTGCCGACCGAGCTCCTCGGCGTTGTGCCGCCACGCCTCGAGGAGGAGGTCGTCGGAGACCATGTGCGAGTACGTCGGCGCCAGGTCGGTGATCTCGAGCGAGCTCCCCGTGGCCAGGCTGCCCGCTTCGAAGCAGCGCTCGATGCGCGGGCGGAGCACAGCGAGGTCCTCGAGGGTCCGGGCCCGGACCATGAACCTCCCGAATGTCTCCTCGGGGACGATGTTGGGGGCGTCGCCACCTTTGGTCACGATGCCGTGGACCTGGTCGCCCCGACGGAGGTGCTGGCGGATGAGCCCGATGGCCACCTGGGCCACCACCATGGCGTCGGCCGCGTTGACACCCTGGTCCGGAGACGCCGAGGCATGGGCGGCCCGCCCCCGGTAGTGGACTTCGAGATGATCGACCGCCAGGCAGGTGGCGACGAGGCGGTCCTCGGGCCAGGGGTGGACCATCATCGCGGCGTGGGCGCCTTCGAAGGCGCCCCGTTCGAGGAGCAGGACCTTGCCGCCTCCACCTTCTTCGGCCGGCGTGCCGAGGACGGTGACGGTCAACCCGAGGTCGTCGGCCACACCCGCCAAGGCCATCCCCGCCCCGAGCGATGACGCCGCGATGAGGTTGTGCCCACAGGCGTGTCCCACCGCCGGGAGAGCGTCGTACTCGGCGCAGATCACGATCGACAACGGACCCGATCCCACCTGTCCCCGGACGGCGGTGGGCAGGTCGAAGGGGCCCCGTTCCACCGCGAAGCCGGCCTCGTCGAGCATGTCGCCCACACGCTGCGCGGCGCGGACCTCCTCGAAACAGAGCTCGGGCTCGTGGTGGATGGCCCGGCTCAACCCGACGAGGGCAGGTTGGAGGTCCTCGGCGGCCAGACGCGCGCTGGCCTTGGCCGCCGCGACGTCGCTCACTCGATCACTGCGATCACGTCGCCGGGCCCCACCGAATCACCCGAGGCCACCTTCACCTCGGCCACGGTCCCTGCCTTCTCGGCGGTGATGGCGTTCTCCATCTTCATGGCCTCGAGGAGACACACCGTCTCGCCGACCTCGACGGCGTCGCCCACCGCCACGAGGATCTTGACGATGGTCCCCTGCATGGGCGCGGTGACCGATCCCGACCCCGATCCCGCCAGCGCCGCTCTCGGCTTGTGGGGTCGACCGCTGCCCCGCCCGCCGTCACCGCCGCCGTTGGAGGTCTCGGGCACCCACAGCCGCACCTCGTAGCGCCGCCCGTCGACCTCCGCCGTCACTTCGCGCAGCACCCGGGGCCCGGTGTCATCCCCATCAGCTGTGAGAGCCCCCACCGGCGCCGCCGGCGCCAGCGAGGCGAGGTCGAGGACGTCTTCCACCCACCTCGTCGAATGCCGCCCCTCGATGAAGTCGGGATGCGACAGGATCAGGACGTCGGCGGGGATGGTGGTGGCGACGCCGGTGATCACCGTCTCGTCGAGGGCCCGGAGCATCCGGCGCCGGGCCGATTCCCGGTCCTGGCCCCACACGATCAATTTGGCGACGAGGTTGTCGTAGAACTGGCTCACGGTGTCGCCCGCCTCGTACCCGGCGTCGAGCCGGACCCCCGGTCCTCCCGGGGCCCGGAAGGTGGCGATGGTGCCGGGGGAGGGGACGAACCGACCGCCGGCGGGGTCCTCGGCATTGATCCGGACCTCGATGGCGTGCCCGTTGCGTTGGACCTCGTCCTGAGACAACCCGAGCGGTTCACCCGCGGCCACCCGCAACTGCCACTCGACGAGGTCGAGCCCGGTGACCAACTCGGTGACGGGGTGTTCCACCTGGAGACGGGTGTTCATCTCCAAGAAGAAGAACTCGCCGCCTTCGTAGAGGAACTCGACGGTGCCGGCGTTCACGTACCCGCACGCCTTGGCCACGGTGACCGCAGCCTCGCCCATGGCCCGCCGGACCTCGTCGGGGAACTGCGCGGCGGGGCTCTCCTCGACGAGCTTCTGATGGCGCCGCTGCGGTGAGCAGTCGCGCTCGCCGAGCCACAAGGTGTTGCCGTGGGTGTCGGCGATGATCTGCATCTCGATGTGCCGGGGCCATTCGAGATACCGCTCGACGTAGATCTCGGGTCGGCCGAAGTACGACTGGGCCTCGCGCTGGGCCGACTCCACCGCCTCGGCGACCTCGTCGGCCGACGAGACCACCTTCATGCCCCTGCCCCCACCGCCGTAGGCGGCCTTGATGGCGATGGGCCATCCGTGGGTGGTGCCGAACTCGGTCACCTGGGCGGGGTCGGTGATGGGCTCGGTCCGACCCGGGACACCCGACACGCCCACGGCCTCCGCGGCGCGCCGGGAGCTGATCTTGTCGCCCATGATCTCGATGGCCTCGGGGGGCGGGCCGATGAAGGTCACCCCCGAGGCGGTGATGGCCCGGGCGAAGTCGGTGTTCTCGGAGAAGAAGCCGTAGCCCGGGTGCACGGCGTCGGCGCCGCTCCGGGTGATGGCCTCGAGGATGGCCTCGGTGTTGAGATAGCTCTCCGCCGCGCTCTGGCCGCCGAGGGGATAGGCCTCGTCGGCCATCCGGACGTGCAGGGCGTCGCGGTCGAGCTCGGAGTACACCGCCACGGTGGCGATGCCCAGCTCGCGGCAGGTGCGGATGACCCGCACCCCGATCTCGGCGCGGTTGGCGATGAGGACCTTCTGGAACACGCAAGACCTTTCAGCAGAGGAACTACCACACTGGCACGGCCCGTAGGGTGGGTGCCATGTCCGTGGCGCCGCTCTTCGCCGAGGTGGCGGCGCCGGCCCGAACCCGCTTCGGGCCCATCCGGCGCTTCGCCGAGATCGACTCCACCAACCGCTACCTCCTCGGCGAGGCGCGCGCCGGGGCCCCCGAGGGCACCGTGGCGGTCGCCGATTACCAGAGCGCGGGCCGGGGTCGGCTCGGGCGCCGATGGGAGGCGCCACCGAGGTCCAATCTGCTGGTCTCGATCCTCCTCCGTCCCATCCTTCGGATCGACGAGCTCCATCTCTGCACGGTGGCCGTGGCGCTGGCCGCGGCGGCGGCCTGTGAACGGGGCGCGGGAGTCGTCCCCGCTCTCAAGTGGCCCAATGACCTCCTGGTGGGCAACGCCAAGCTGGGGGGGATCCTGGCCGAAGCCCTACCTGCAGGAGCGGTCGAGCACGGCGCGCCCGCACAGAGCGCGGTGGTGGTGGGCCTCGGGCTCAATGTCGGCTGGCCACCCCCCGACGATCCTGCCGACACCACCCCCGACGTCACACCCGCTGCTCCTCCCGCTGTCTTTGTTGCTCCGGAAGTTTTTGCCACTCCGGCTACGTCGATCCGACGAGAGGCGGGGAGCGCACCCGAGCCCGTGGCCGTCCTCGGGCTGGTGCTCGAGGAGCTCGAAGGTCGGCTCGTGGACCTGGCCGACAGCGACGGTCGCCGCCGGTTGGCCTCGGAGTACCGCCGTCGCTGTGTGACGGTGGGCAGGGCCGTGCGGGTCTCGCTCCCCGACGAGGTCTTCACCGGGACGGCCACCGACATCACCCTGGAGGGCCACCTCATGGTGGACGTGGGAGCCTGCCTGCGGACCATCGCCGCGGGGGACGTCGTCCACCTGCGCGACCAGGCTTGAGACCCGCCCACCCCCAAAATCCCCCTCGCACCACCGAAAACGGCTCCGGCTCGACGGGTGTCGCTTGGCCCACCGTCTACCATTGACCAACTATGAAAGTGCTCGTCACCGGGGGTGCCGGCTTTATCGGGTCCAATTTCGTCCGGTACTGGGTCGAACACCACCCCGACGACGTCGTGGTCGCCTACGACGCCCTCACCTACGCCGGGAACCGCCCCAACCTGGTCGACGTGGAGGACCGGATCAGCTTCGTCCACGGCGACGTCTGCGACTCCGATCTCGCCCTCGAGACCCTGCGTGCGCATGACATCGACACGATCGTCCATTTCGCGGCCGAGTCTCACAACAGCCTCGCCGTGCTCGATCCGGGCCGGTTCTTCCGCACCAATGTCCTTGGGACCCAGGCCATGCTCGAGGCCGCCCGCCACGCCGAAGTGGCTCGCTTCCACCACATCTCCACCTGCGAGGTCTACGGCGACCTCCCCCTCGACTCCGACGATGCCTTCACCGAGGAGCACCCCTACCGCCCCCGCACCCCCTACAACGCGTCGAAGGCAGGCGCCGACCACGCCGTGCGCGCCTATGTCGAGACCTACGAGCTCCCCGCCACCATCACCAACTGCTCGAACAACTACGGGCCCTACCAATTCCCCGAGAAGGTCATCCCGCTCTTCGCCGCCCACGCCCTCGACGACCGACCCCTGCCGCTTTACGAGTCGACCCGCAACCAACGCGAGTGGCTCCATGTGATCGACCACTGCCGTGCCATCGAGGCCGTCCTCGAGCGCGGCCGGATGGGCGAGACCTACCACGTCGGCAGCGGGATCGAAGCGAGCATCGAGGAGATCGCCGACGCCGTCCTGGCCGCACTGGGCAAGCCCCAGTCGCTCAAGAAGATCGTCCCCGACCGTCCCGGCCACGACCGGCGATACCTCCTCGACTGCACCAAGATCACCAAGGAGCTCGGCTGGACGCCCACCATCGGGTTCGACGAGGGCCTTGCCGAGACGGTCGGTTGGTACGCGGACAACCGCGCCTGGTGGGAGCCCCTCATGGACCGCGCCCCGGTGGTCGAGTCCTCGTGGGGAGACGATGCCTCGGGCGAGGGCTCAACGGGTGGCAGTTCCTCGGGCCCATCTCGTTCGCGCTAGCGCGAATGACGGGGGTGTGACGCCATGAAGGTGCTCGTGACCGGCGCGGGCGGACAACTCGGCACCGACGTCGTCGAGGCTCTGTCGGGCCGGGTCCCGACGGGGGGCCGCGCCGACGACCCTGCCACGGGCCGGCTCGGGCTGCGTTCTGCGTGCGAGGTGACCGCCGCGGACCATGCGCTGCTCGACGTGGCGGATCGTGACGCCGTCCAGACGATCTTCGAAGGAGTCCGCCCCCACGTCGTGATCCATGCCGGGGCGTGGACGGCGGTCGACGCCTGTGAGGGCGACCCCGACCGGGCCTACTGGGTCAACGCGCTCGGGACCCGCCATGTCGCCGAGGCGGCCCGGCGCGTCGGCGCGCACGTGGTCTACGTGTCGACCGACTACGTCTTCGACGGCACCTCGCCGCGCCCCTATCTCGAATGGGACACACCCAACCCGAGGTCGGTCTACGGCGCCAGCAAGCTCGGCGGCGAGCTCGAGCTCGACCCTTCGTCCACTGTCGTCCGGACGTCGTGGGTGTGCGGCGCCCATGGCGCCAACATGGTCCGCACCGTCTTGCGACTGGCGTCACAGCCCGGCACCATGCGCTTCGTCGACGATCAGCGTGGCAGCCCCACCTTCACCGCCGATCTCGCCGGGATCCTGGCCTTGCTCGGCACCGAGCGCCTGCCCGGTACCTTCCATGTCACCAATGCCGGGGTCACCTCGTGGTACGACTTCGCCCGGGCCGTCCTCGAGACCGCCGGACACGACCCCGGGCGGGTCGAGCCCATCACCACCGCCGAGCTCGATCCCCCTCGTCCCGCGCCGCGTCCGGCCAACTCGGCTCTCGACAACGCCGCGCTCCGGCTCATGGGGATCGCGCTCCTCCCGGACTGGCGCGACGCCCTCGACCGTTTGTTGGCGGCGACCGAGCCCGTCGGGGCCTCGGCGAAGGAGGCACCGTGACCCCGCCGAGGACCGAACCGCACGAGGTGACCACGGCCGTGATCGGGGCGGGGTATGTCGGGCTCACCACCGCCGTGGTCCTCACCCATCTGGGCTACCGGGTGACCTGTGGCGAGTCGAACCCCGCCAAGGTCCAGCAGCTGTCGCGGGGCGAGCCCACCATCGTCGAAGAGGGCCTCGGCGACATCCTCATCGGCGGGCTCGGCTCGGGTCGGCTCAAGTTCGTCCTCGGGGCCACCGAGGCCGTACGGGGCGCGGACTTCGTCTTCCTGTGCGTCCCCACCCCCCAGGGCGCGGACGGGGCCGCCGATGTGAGCTTCCTCGAGGCAGTCGTCGTCGACATCGCACCGCACCTCGAGCGCGGGGCCGTCGTGGTGAACAAGTCCACCGTCCCGGTGGGCTCGACGATCCTGGTCGAGCAGCTCCTCGACCGCCCCGACGTGGCAGTGGTGTCGAACCCGGAGTTCCTCCGCGAGGGGACGGCCATCAATGACGCTCTGCATCCCGACCGCATCGTGGTGGGTGCGGACGACCGGGCCGCGGCGGCGCGGGTGGGTGCCTTGTTCGCGTCGACCCAGGCGCCGCTCATCGTCACCGACGCGGCCACGGCCGAGACCATCAAGTACGCGTCGAACGCCTTCCTCGCCACCAAGCTGAGTTTCGTGAACGCCGTCTCGAACCTGTGCGAGGCGGTCGGTGCCGATGTCCGCGACGTCTTGCTCGGCATGGCCTATGACCACCGCATCGGCTTCGACTACCTCCGACCCGGCCCGGGGTGGGGAGGCTCGTGCCTTCCCAAGGACACCCGGGCCCTCATCTACATCGGGGAGCAGTCGGGCTACGACTTCTCGCTGCTGCGCGGCGCCATCGAGACCAACGAGGCCCAGCTGGCCTCGGTCATCACCAAGATCCGCGCCGCGGTGGGCGGCACGCTCCAAGGGGCGGTCGTGGCGGCGTGGGGGCTCACCTTCAAGGCCCTCACCGACGACCGGCGAGACTCACCGGCGGTGGAGATCGTCCGCAGGCTCGTCACCGAGGGTGCGACGGTGCGCGCCTTCGACCCCACGGTGCACGGGCCCGTCCCCGAGTTCCCCACCGGTGTCGAGATCCTCCCCGACGCCTACGCGGCGTGCGAGGGCGCGGCATGTGCAGTGGTCCTCACCGAATGGGAAGAGCTTCGCTGGCTCGATTTCACCAAGGTCCGCGACCTCCTCGCCGAGCCCAACGTGATCGACGCCCGCAACCTGCTCGATCCGGCCGCCATGCGCCGCCTCGGCTTCTCCTACGTGGCCATGGGCCGTCCGTGACGGCCCGTCGTGCCCCGGGCGGACGCCGCGTCGTCGTCACGGGTGGGGCGGGGTTCCTCGGCTCGCACCTCTGTGAGGCCCTCGTGGCCCGGGGAGAGCGCGTCGTGGCGATGGACGATCTCTCCACCGGCGTGGCCGACAACCTGCACTCGCTCAGCGCCGAAGGCGAGTTCGAGCTCGTGGTGGCGGATGTGAGCGAAGGGATCGTCGTCGACGGTGACGTCGACGCGGTGCTCCACTTCGCCAGCCCCGCCTCGCCGCCGGACTACCTGGCCCGACCGCTCGAGACCCTGGCCGTGGGGAGCGAGGGGACGCGCCACGCCTTGGCCCTCGCCTCTGCCCATGAGGCCCGCTTCATCCTGGCCTCGACCAGCGAGGTATACGGCGACCCCCTCGTCCATCCCCAGCCCGAGTCGTACTGGGGCAACGTGAACCCGGTGGGACCCCGCAGTGTCTACGACGAGGCCAAGCGATTCGCCGAGGCACTCACCATGGCGACGCATCGGGCTAAGGGCCTCGACATCGGCATCGTCCGCATCTTCAACACCTATGGCCCGAGGCTTCGCCCCGGTGACGGGCGCGTGGTGTCGAACTTTCTCGTCCAGGCCATCGAGGGGCGCCCCCTCACCGTCTACGGCGACGGGTCCCAGACGCGCAGTCTCTGCTTCGTGGAGGACGAGGTGGCGGGGATCCTGGCCCTGCTCGACTCGACGCTCACGGGGCCGGTCAACATCGGGAACCCCAACGAGCTGACGGTGCTCGACCTCGCCCACGCCGTCTTGGCGTTGACGGGGTCGGACTCGAAGATCGTCTTCGAGCCGCTACCCACCGACGACCCCACCCGTCGGCGCCCCGACATCACCGTGGCCCGTCGTGAGCTGGGATGGGAGCCGGTCGTGGCTCTGGAAGAGGGCCTGCGCCGGACCGCCGAATTCTTCGCCACCGGCGGGGCCGGAGGTCGGCCATGATGGACGACGTGCACGGCGCCGAATTGTCCAAGCCCGATCTCTATGCCGTCACCGACCCTGCTGTTGCCGATGTGGCGGGCGACCCCGTCGTCGGGGACCTGGCGGCCGCGGCGGAGCAGAGGTACCGGACGTTGTCGGTCATCGTGCCGGTGTTCAACGAGCGCAACACCATCGCCGAGATCCTGCGCCGCATCCGCGCCGTGGACCTCCCCATGCACCTCGAAGTCGTGGTGGTCGACGACGGGTCGACCGACGGGACCGGCAAGGTGTTGTCGGCGTTGGAGGACTCGACAGTGCGCATCGTCACCCACAGCACCAACCAGGGCAAGGGCGCGGCGGTGCGGACCGGGGTCAAGACGGCGCGGGGCCAGCTGGTGCTCATCCAGGACGGAGACCTCGAGTACGACCCCGATGACTGGCCGAAGTTGCTCGAGCCGGTCATGAAGGGAAAAGCCCAAGTCGTCTACGGCAGTCGCTTCACCGGCGCGGGGCGCGCCATGCGGCCCACCCAATGGCTCGGGAACCGACTCCTCACCATCACCGCCAACGTGCTGTACCGGTCGACGTTGTCGGACATGGAGACCGGTTACAAGCTCTTCGACCGCGCCGTGCTCGACGCCATCACCATCGAGTCCGACGGGTTCGACTTCGAGCCCGAGATCACGGCCAAGGTGCTGCGCCGCGGGTATCGGATCTACGAGGTCCCGGTCTCCTACACCGGCCGCGACCCGTCGGAAGGAACCAAATTCGATTGGCGCGACGGCGTTCGTGCCTTCACCGCCCTCGTCCGTTACCGGTTCATCCGCCACATCTGACCGCACGTGGCGCCACCGAGGACTCCGGCACCGGCCGCAGGAGCACCTGAGGTTTCAGACGGCGCGCCAGGGGCCTCGATCGGGCAACGGGCCTCGATCGGGCAACGGGCTTCGATAGGGCAACGGGTCTCGGCGGTGGTGGTGAACCACGAAGCCGGCGAGGCGTTGGTGCAATGCGTGAAGACGTTGCGCGCCGAGGGCGTCGCGGATGTGATCGTCGTGGACAACGCGTCGTCGGACCGGTCCATCGAGGACCTCGTCGCCGCCGACGACGCCGTCCGGTTGGTACAGACCGGGACCAATCTCGGCTACGGGGCCGCGGCGAACCGCGGCATCGACGTGAGCGGGTCGGACCTCGTGCTCGTGTCCAACCCCGACGTGGCCGTCCACCGAGGGGCCTTGGCGACGCTTGTCGACGTGCTCGGAGCCGACCCCGTTCTCGCCATCGTGGGGCCCCGGATCCTTGAGTCCGACGGGACGCGCTATCCCTCGGCTCGGCGGTTCCCCTCGCTGCTCGACGCGGCCGGTCACGCGCTGCTCGGTGACCTCGTCCCCACCAACCGCTTCACCCGCCGGTACCGGTTGGGGTACGTCGACGCCGAGGAGGTCACCGACGTCGACTGGGTGTCAGGTGCCTGCTTCCTGGCCCGGCGGCGCGCCCTTGATGAGTTGGACGGGTTCGACGAGTCGTACTTCATGTACGCCGAGGACACCGACCTGTGCTGGCGGGCCCGGCGCGCCGGGTGGGGTGTGTGCTTCGTGCCGGGCGCGGTGGTGACGCATCTCCAAGGGATCTCGACGGCCCGGCACCCGTATCGGATGCTCGTCGCCCATCACCGCTCGGTGTTCCGCTTCGCGGCCCGGACCGAGCGGGGCTGGCGGCGGCTGGTGCTGCCGGTCACGGCGGTCTTCCTGGCGCTGCGCCTCGGCGTCCTCTGCGTCAGGCAGGCCCTGAGCGCGCGGCACGGAGCCTCTCGCCGGGCCGAGTAGGGTTGGCGCCCGATCATGGCCAGGGGAGATACGGGAAAATGGGTGGCGCGCGCCGGGGCCACCGGCGGAGGGCGGAGCTACCGCGGGCAGAGACCCATGAAGTGGTATTCCAGCCTGGCCATGATCTGCCTGCTCGGCGTGGCCCTGATCGTCTACAGCCGCTACGAGCGCCAGCACCCTGCTCCGTCGGTGCAGCCCGCCATCGGCGCCCACTGGTACCAGGCGCTCGGATTCGACGTCTGTGGGAAGCCCGCGCCCAACCTGCCCGCCAACCCCAACGCGGCGAAGTCACCGATCCCCGGGATCCGCACCGACGGTGACGGCGTCATCCAGGTGGCGCCCACCACGGCCAAGGATGCCGGCAACAACGCCACCTTGGCCCGCTTCGTGACCACCTATCCGAAGTTGCAGCTCACCACGAACTCGCTGCAGATCCCCGGGGCGCCCAAGTACACCAACGGTGAGAAGTGCCCGACCGGAACCCGTGACGCCGGGAAGGTCGCCGAGCTCCAGATCAAGGTGTGGCCGAGCTTCACGCCCCCGGGCTCGAACAATCCCACGGTCTCTCACGACCCCACCGCCATCAAGCTCGCCGACGGGCAGCTCATCACCGTCGCCTTCGTGCCCTCTGGTGCGTCGATCCCCAAGCCATCCTCGATCACCGCCATGCTGACCGACCGGGCCGGCTCGGCCACGAGCAGCCCGTCGACCACCGCACCCACCACGGTGACCACTGCGCCGAACACGACGGCGCCGAGCTCATCGACCACCGCCACCACCAAGCCGGCCTCGACGGCGACCACCGCCTCGACCCTACCGTCGCCGACACGCACCACGGCGACGACCAAGGCGTCGACCACGGCCACCACGAAACCGTGACCTCGGCGACAATCACGAAGTGAAGGCCGTCGTCCTTGTGGGTGGCGAGGGCACGAGACTCCGTCCGCTCACCAACACCACGCCCAAGCAACTGCTGCCCGTGGCGGAGGTGTCCATGCTGGAGCGGGTCCTCACCCATCTGCGGGCGCATGGCGTGGACGAGGTCGTCTTGTCGCTCGGCTACCGTCCCGACGCCTTCTTCGCCGCCTATCCCGATCACGAGGCCGTCGGGGTCCGCCTCGACTACGCCGTGGAGCCCGAACCGCTCGACACGGCCGGGGCCATCGCCTTCGCGGCCGGCCATGCCGGCATCGACGAAACCTTCATCGTGGTGAACGGCGACGTCCTCAGTGATGTCGACACCTCGGCGTTGGTGGCCTTCCACCGTGCCCACGGGGCCACCGCCACGATCCATCTGAAGGCCGTCGACGACCCCACCCGGTTCGGTGTGGTCCCTACCGACGCCGATGGCAGGGTCATCGAGTTCGTCGAGAAGCCACCCGCCGACCAGGTGCCCACCAACCTGATCAATGCCGGGACCTATGTCCTCGAGCCCGAGGTCCTCGAGCGCATCCCCGCCGGGCGGCGCGTGTCGATCGAACGCGAGACGTTCCCTGCCCTCGCTGCGCACGGCGAGGTCTACGCCATGGCGAGTGACGCCTACTGGCTCGACACCGGGACGCCGGCCGCCTACCTACAGGCGAACGCCGACCTGCTCGACGGCAGTCGACCGGGACTTCCGGCGCCGGGCGCCCGGCAGGTGTCGGTCGGGGTGTGGATGCTCGGCGCGCCCGTGGTTCGGGGCGAGGTGCACGGACCGAGCCTGCTCGGCGCGGGCTCGCAGATCGCCCATGACGCCGTGGTGACCGCCAGTGTCATCGGGGCGCGCGCCGTGGTGGAACGTGGCGCGTACGTCGAGGGCTCGGTGCTCCTGCCCGGGGCGCGCGTCGGCGAGGGGGCCCGGGTGGTCGGGTCGATCCTCGGCCACGACTGCGTGGTGGCGGCCGGGTGTGAGGTGTTGCCCGTGACCGTGGTCGGCGACGAGGTCGCGGTGCCCGAGGGGACGCGCCTGGCCGACGCCCGGGTGCCGGCGGAGATGGCATCGTGACGGGAGGACCGACATGCAGGTGATGGTGACCGGTGGCGCTGGGTTCATCGGGTCCAACCTCGTGGACCGCCTGCTGGCCGAAGGACACGCCGTCGACGTGGTCGACGACCTGTCCACGGGCTCGCTGGGCAACCTGGCCGACGCCCGGGCGTCGGCCTCGCACGCGCTCACCTTCCATCAGCTCGACGTCCGGTCCGACGAGCTGGTCGAAGTGATGGGGAGGCGCCGCCCCGATGTGGTCTTCCACCTCGCCGCCCAGGCCGATGTCCGGGTGTCGGTGGAACGCCCCGTGTTCGACGCCGATGTCAACATCCTGGGCACGTTGCGGGTCCTCGAGGGCGCCCGGGCGGCGGGAACGGCGCGCGTCGCCTTCGCGGCGAGTGGCGGCACGCTCTATGGCGAGTGCGATCCATCGGAGCTCCCCGTGAAGGAGTCCCATCCCCGCCGGCCCCTCTCGCCCTACGGCGTTTCGAAGATGGCGGCCATCGACTACCTGGTGGCGTACCGGGAGTTGCACTCGCTCGAGTTCTGCGCCCTGGCACTCGCCAATGTCTACGGGCCGCGCCAGGACCCTCACGGCGAGGCAGGTGTGGTGGCCATCTTCTCCGACAAGCTGCTTCGCGGCGAGTCGGTGACGATCTTCGGTGACGGCGAGCAGACCCGTGACTTCGTCTACGTCGACGACGTCGTGGATGCCTTCGTCCGTGCCGCCACGCGCGGCGGCGGCCTTGTGCTCAACATCGGGACCGGGAACGAAGTGTCGGTGAAGGAACTAGCCCGCGTCATGGGCGAGCGGGCCGGGTCGGCGAGCTCGCCTGTGCATGCTCCGGCTCGGGCGGGTGAGATCCAGCGCAGTTCCCTCGACCCCGAACGCGCCGGCATCCATCTTGGCTGGAAGGCCTGGACCGAGCTCGAGGCAGGCGTGGACGGAGTCTTCGCCTATACGAGGCGCCGGACCGGCACCTGAGTCACCCCCTCTGAGTTGGGCCGGCTCCCGGGGCGCCTGTTCTGGGTCGCCTGTTGGGTCGGCTCAGCGGAAGAGATCTTCGGAGGGTGGGCGCAGGATGTCACCTGCCACCGATCCCCGACGGAGCCAAGCCGGTTCGATGCCCCGGACGATCGCCACTGGCACCGAGCTCGCCTTTCCCATGACGAGCTCGGCGGCAGACGCCACCTCGTCGGCCACACACACCTCGGTCGCCATGAGGTCGCGCCCCGTGGCGTCGGCGGTGCCCCGGAGGTCCACGACCGCGGCCAGGCCTGCGCACCCGATGGCCACGTCGACGACACCCTTTCGCCAAGCCCGGCCGAAAGTGTCGGACACGACGACCGCTATCTCTCGGCCTGTGGCGGCTCGCAAGCCGTCACGGATGCGCCGGGCCGAGCGATCGGAGTCCTCGGGCAGCAGCGCGGCCCAGCCGTGCTCGACATTGGAGAGGTCGACTCCGGCATTCGCACAGATGAAGCCGTGGCGCGTCTCGGAGATCACGAGGTCCCCGCGTCGTCGTAGCACGCGCACCGACTCCGATTCGATGATCCGGACCCGGTCCTCGGGGTCGTCGGGGTCGATGCGAACCATGCGCCCCTCGGCCTTGGAGACGATCTTCTGGGTGACCACGACCACGTCGCCGTCGACGAGGGTGACGAGCTCGGCGATGAGCGAGGCGAGGTCGTCACCGGCTCGGATCTCACCCAGTCCCGTCACAGGGATCACGGTCAGGCTTCTCGCCTTTGGTGCAGACGCAGGTGACGGCGCGGTCGATTGACCTCCCGAGTCGGTGGCGCTCACCGGCCGCGGCCCGAGGTTGCGCCCGAGGGGCGGCCCGCGTCGAGGAGCAGTGACGCCAGGGTGGCGGCGTGATCGGGGCTGTGCATGACGGTCGGGGCCACGACACATCGGACGCCGCAGGCTTCGATCGCCTCTGCCGACGCGGCGTCGACCTCGTCAATGACCAATGTGCCGACAACGTCTGCGTAGATCCGGGCGACCCCCACCACGGTCGGCTCGTGGCCGAGCTCGGCCATCAACCGGTCGGCGGGCCCTTTCAACGCCACCCCGGCGATGATGGGGGAGACCGCCACCACCTCGGAACGACGGGCTGCAAGCGTGTCGGCGATGCCCGGCACCGCCAGCAGCGGCCCGATCGACACGATGGGATTCGACGGACAGACCACCACGACCTCGGCATCGGCGATCGCGCCGAGCACGCCGGGAGCGGGCCGGGCCGTCTCGGCCCCGACGAAGCGGAGTGACGTGACCGCCACGGCGTGACGACGACCCACGAAGTACTCCTGGAACGAAACTTCGGGGCCGTCCACGAGCGTCAAGCGGGTGCGGACGGGATCGTCGGACATGGGCAGGAGCCGGACCGACACGCCGAGGGCTTCGGTGATCTCGGCGGTGACCTGGGTGAGCGTTGCTCCCGTCGACAGTCGCTGGGTGCGAAAGAGGTGGGTGGCGAGGTCCTGGTCGCCAAGGCGGAACCAAGTCTCGCCGCCCAGTCGCTCGAGGCTGTCCATGACGGTCCAGGTCTCCCCGGCGAGGCCCCAGCCGCGGTCGTCGTCGTTCAACCCGGCCAAGGTGTAGGTCACCGTGTCGAGGTCGGGGCTGATGTGGAGGCCGTGGAGCTCGGTGTCGTCGCCCGTGTTGACCAGCGCCGTCACCTCACCGGGCGCGACGACGCGGACGAGGCCGCGCAGCAGGCGGGCGGCACCTACTCCTCCCGCGAGGGCGGTGATCACGGGGCAAGGCTAATGGTCCGAGGGCGTGGTCCAAGCTCCCGGTGTGCAAGGCTCGACCGGTGCCGGCGAGAGCGCGACCTCACAGCGAGCGCCTCCGGGTGGCCATCGACGCCACACCGCTGCTCGGCACGAAAACGGGGGTCGGTCGATTCTGCGAGGGTGCCCTGGGTGCACTCGCCAACGCCGGCGAGCTCGATGTGGACGCCTTCGCGGTGACCTGGCGCCGTCGCCACCGCCTCCCGCCGCTCGTGCCCGCCGGGATCGGTGTCCGGCAGCGGGCCATGCCCGCCCGTCCACTGCATCTGGCATGGGCGCACCTGCCGGTCCCGGCGGTGGAATGGTTCGTGGGGCCTGCCGACGTCGTCCATGGCACCAACTACGTCGTCCCGCCCACACGGCGAGCCGCCCGGATCGTCACCGTGCACGACCTCACCATGGTGCGATACCCCGAGCTCTGTGACCGCAGCTCCCTCGGCTTCCCGGGCATGGTTCGGCGCGCCGTCTCGGACGGGGCCTGGGTGCACACCCCCTCGCAGTTCGTGGCCGACGAAGTGGTGGCGGAGTTCGGTGTCGCGCCCGAACGGGTGCGGGTCGTGTACCACGGCGTGCCCCCGGTGTCTGCGGCGTCGTCGACGGCGCTCGACCGTTCGTTGCCCCCGGGGACGTCGCGCTATGTCCTGGCCATCGGGACGATCGAGCCCCGCAAGGACTACCCCGGGCTCGTGCGGGCCTTCAGTGGGGTCGTCGAAGCCCATTCCGACGTGGCGCTCGTGATCGCCGGCGCCGAGGGATGGGGCGCCCATGGGTTTCACGAAGCCCTGGAGGCATCTCGGTGTCGGGACCGGGTCATGCAGTTGGGATTTGTCGACGACGACGCCTTGGGAGGCTGGCTGGGCGGGGCCGAGGTGCTGGCCTTTCCTTCGGTCTACGAGGGATTCGGGTTCCCGCCCCTCGAAGCCATGGCCGCCGGCGTGCCGGTGGTGGCCATGGCGGTCGGTGCGGTACCCGAGGTCGTCGGCGACGGGGCCGTGCTGGTCGGGCCCGGCGATGTCGACGGGCTCACCGAGGCGCTCGTCTCGGTCCTGTCCGACGCCGATCGGCGCAGCGCGTTGATCGACAAGGGACGGCGGCGGGCGGCGCGATTCACCTGGGAGGAGTGCGGCTCCGGCCTGGCCGAGCTCTACTCCGACGCGGCGCGCGCCCGCTAGGAGCCGGTATGGACGACGTCGGCAGTGGCCGCGCTCAGGTGCTTCTCGTCGCCCAACAGCTCCGGCGCCAGGTGCCGGGCGGGATCGGGACCTATGTTCGGGGCCTGCTCGGTGGTTTGGCCAGACTGGACGAGGCCCAGGTCGAGC
This sequence comes from Acidimicrobiales bacterium, assembly GCA_035532735.1. GTDB lineage: Bacteria > Actinomycetota > Acidimicrobiia > Acidimicrobiales > UBA8190 > Chersky-840. Next base: position 47,739 of record DATKQM010000033.1, read on the forward strand.
TCCCCTCGGTGACGCTCTATGCGAGTCGTGTTGGTGGTCGCGGTCGTGTCGGGAGTGGCGGCGGCTCGGACCCGCTCGAGGCCTTCGGCCATCGGGTCATCACCTCGCGTCTGCCCGGCCCGTTGCTCACGCGCCTGTGGGACCGGGCGGTCGTGCACGCGCCGGGGGGTTTCGATCTCGTGCACTCGGTGTCGGTGGCGGTGCCGCCGGTCAAAGGTTCACGAGACGGTCGCCGATGTGTCGAGGTCGTCGCCATTCACGACGTGGCCTGGCGGCACCGGCCCGAGGACTATCCGAGTCGGGGCCAACGTTGGCACGAGGCCGCGCTCGGACGGGCGCTTCGTCATGCGTCGCATTTCGTGGTGCCCTCTGACGCCGTGGCCGCGGATCTCGTCAAGGCCGGCGCGCCGCAGGGCGCGGTCTCGGTGATCCCGCTCGGCTCCGACGTCCTGCGCGGCCGTGACGACGCCGAGGCCGAGGCCCTCCTCCAACGCCTCGGGGTGCGAGGCGATTTCCTCCTGTCGGTGGGGACGCTCGAGCCCCGCAAGAACCTGCCTCGGTTGTTCGAGGCCTACGGCGCCGCCCGGCGCTCGCTGCCCGGGACCTGGCCGCTGGTGGTCGTGGGACCGCCGGGATGGGGTCCCGAGCTCGAACCGGGGGAGGGCGTCGTGTTCACCGGTCGGGTTGGGGATGGCACCTTGGCGTCGTTGTACGCACGTGCTCGACTGCTCGCCTATGTGCCGTTCGAGGAAGGCTTCGGGCTCCCGCCGGTCGAGGCCATGCGGTACGGCACACCGGTGGTGTCGAGCCCGCTGCCCACCACCGGCGGTGCCGCGCTCGAAGTGGATCCCACCCGCGTCGAAGACATCGCTCAGGCCCTCGTGCAGGTGGCCACCGACGACGACCTCCGGGCGCGTCTGGCCGAAGCCGGCCGGGCGCGGGCCGGGAGTCTCACCTGGGAGTCGGCGGCGCGCGCCCACGTGGCGTTGTGGAGATCGCTGCTATGAGCAACGCCCCCGGGCTGGCGGTGTCGATCGACGTGAGTGCGGTCCCGGCCCAGCCCGTCGGAGCGGGCCGGTACACCATCGACCTCGTCACCGCCCTCCTCGCCCGCGATGACGTCGCGCTCACGCTGTGGTCGCGTCGTCGCGACGGGACGCGCTGGGGGGAGCTGGGCCCGCGCGCCAACGCCTCGACGGTGCGGGCGGGCGCGCCCGAACGTCGGCCCATCCGGCTGGCATGGGAGCAACTTCGACTCCCGGGGCTGCTCGGGGCCGAGCCGGTCGACGTTCACCACGGGCCGCACTACACGATGCCCGAGCACTCCCGCCTCCCGTGCGTGGTCACGGTCCACGATCTCACCTTCCTCGACCATCCCGAGTGGCACGAGCGGAGCAAGGTGATCGTGTTCCGCCGGGCCATCCGCGTGGCGGCGCGTCGCGCCGATGCCATCGTCTGTGTCAGTCATCGCACCGCGCAGCGCCTGGGTGAGCTGTGCGCGCCCACGGGCCGGGTGTTCGTCGTTCCTCATGGCGTGGATCACGATCGCTTCTCACCGAAGCCGGCGATCTCGAGCGCCTCGAGGGGACACGACAGCCCTGACCACCACGACACGGTGCCCGACGACGAGCAGTTGCGCCGACTGGGCGTACGGGCCCCCTATGTCCTGTTCGTGGGAACGCTCGAGCCCCGCAAGGCGGTTCCCGACCTCGTGGCCGCCTTCGACCGCGTTGCGCACAAGGACCCCGATCTGTCGCTGGTCCTCGCCGGCCGGCCCGGGTGGGGTACCGAGGCGGTGCGCAGGGCCGTCGACCACGCCCGTTTCGCCCACCGGATCATCCGGACCGGATATGTCCCTGACGACGCCGTGCCGGCGTTGCTGCGCAGCGCTGCGGTCGCCGCCTATCCCTCACTCGAAGAAGGTTTCGGCCTGCCCGCCCTCGAGGCTCTGGCCTGTGGCACGCCGCTGGTCACCACGGCGGGGACCGCCATGGCGGAGGTCTCCGCCGGTGCGGCGGTCCTGGTGGCGCCAGGGTCGGTGTCCGAGCTCACCGACGGCCTCGCCGAAGCCCTCGAGGCCGGCGCCGCGGTGCAGCGACGTCGACGTCTGGGGGTGGAGGTGGCGGCCGGCCACACTTGGGCCCGCAGCGCCGAGGAGCACGTGTCTGCCTACCGGTGGGCGGCGCGACGAACCGGCCCGTCGTCCCCGGGGCCAGGCGCCGGTCCCCGGTAAGGTTCGGCGCGTGCGTGCCCTGGTGACCGGAGCAAAAGGCTTCGTCGGCTCTTGGTTGACCAGGCATCTCGCCGAGAGCGGGGACGAGGTGGTGGGGATCGACCACGAGGTCGACATCACCGACGCCGACGCTCTGCGCGTGGCCATGGTCGAGGCCGTCCCCGATGTCGTCTACCACCTGGCTGCGCTCTCCAACGTGGGTCGGTCCTGGACCGACGCCTCGGAGGTGCTCCGGGTCAACGCCATCGGGACCCTGTTCGTGCTCGATGCGGCTCGATCGTGCCCGCATCCTCCCCGAGTGCTCATCACGAGCTCCGCCGAGGTCTACGGCGCCGTTCCCCCGGACCTCTTGCCCGTGACCGAGGACGCCCCGCTCGCCCCGGTCACGCCGTACGCGGCCTCCAAGGTGGCTGCGGAGTACCTCGGGGTCCAGGCCCATCTCGCCTACGGCATGCAGGTCCTGCGGATGCGCCCCTTCAACCACGTGGGGCCGGGCCAGACCTCGGCGTTCGTGGTTTCCGCCCTGGCCCAGCGGATCGTCGAGGCGCGCCGGAGCGGCGCCGACAGCATCGTGGTGGGGAATCTGACGGCCCGGCGTGATCTCACCGACGTGCGCGACGTGGTCCGGGCCTACCGACTCCTCGCCGAGCGAGGTGTGGCGGGAGAGGTCTACAACGTCTGCAGCGGACGGGACATCGCCATCGCGGACGTGGCGTTGCAACTCCAAAGCCTGGCGGGGGTGGAGCTGGAGTTCAAGCTCGACCCGGCTCTCTCCCGGCCCGTCGACGTCCCCGTGGTGCGGGGGGACTTCACCAAGCTGCGCGAAGCGACGGGCTGGGAACCGCGCCTCAGCCTCGATCAGACCCTGCTCGACGTGCTCGAGCAGTGGAGCGATCGCGCCGCCTAGGCCACGTCTCGTCGAGTAGCGGCCCGGTCGCCTCGAACGCCACACGCGCAACGGCCGCCCCGCATGACGCGAGGCGGCCGTTGACGGTCGATCTGTGGTGGGTGGGCCTCAGGCGGCCTGGAGGATCAGCTTGCGCAGCTGCTGACGAACCTCGCGGGCCTGGGCGTGGGCTTGCTTGGCCAGGTCGCGGGCGGGGACGGGGAGGCGCTCCTCCATTGGGGCCAGCGTGGCCTCGATGCGGCCGATGACCTGCTCGACGGCCTCGTCGACGTCCTTGACCCGCTTGGTGACCTCGCCACGCACGTCGCCGAGGTGACCTTGGACCGCACTGCGATCGGTGAGGCGCTTCTGGAGCTCCTGGCGCCGGACCTGCGCGCGCTGGAACCCGAGTACGCCCAGTCCGACCACCACGTAGGCGGCGTCACGTGCGGTCTTGGTGATCTCGTCTGTGACATCTTTGAATTCGGGCATCTGATGGGTCCTTCCTATTGAAAGCGGGGGTGTGAGGGGCTTCGTGCTAGCTATTGTACAGGGCTCTGCTAACAGTTGCAAGCACTGCTTCCGCCTCCCCGTTTGCACCGGCGACCGGGTCGAACGGGCCGGGATCGCCTGGGGGCCGAAGGGGAGTGACGGGTAGCCTCTGGGCCCTGATGGAGACCCATATCGCTCCGCCGGTCGTGGCTGTGATCGTCACCTGGAACCCTGGCGAGTGGTTCGAGGAGACGCTGCAGGCGTTCGCCTCGCAGGACTACCCGGAACTGTCGGTCCTCGTCCTGGACGCGGCGAGCACCGTCGATCCCACGCCGCGAGTTGCGAATGTGCTTCCTGGGGCTTTTGTTCGCCTGATGCCGACGAACAAGGGTTTCGGGGCCACGGCCAACGAAGTGTTGACGATGGTGGAGGGCGCGTCGTTGCTGTTGTTCTGTCACGACGATGTTGCCCCCGACCCCGACGCCATCCACATCTTGGTCGAGGAGTCGTTTCGCTCCAATGCCGGCGTGGTGGCGCCGAAGCTCGTCAGTTGGGACGACCCGACCCGGTTGCTCCACGTCGGGATGGCGGTGGACAAAGGTGGCGCCGTCGTCGACCGGATGGAGCCCGGCGAGATCGACCACGGCCAGCACGACGCGGTGCGAGACGTCTTTCTCGCGCCCGGTGGATGCACGCTCGTGCGCTTCGACCTGTTCGCGGAGCTGGGCGGGTTCGATCCCGAGATCTTCGTCATGGGAGAGGACCTCGACCTGTGCTGGCGTGCCCAGATCTTCGGAGCCAGGGTGGTCGTGGCTCCGGGGGCGCGCGTCCGACACCGCGAGATGTTGGCGAGCGGGCAGCGCAGCCTTCCCGGGCAACTCCCATCCGAGGCCCCCGGGGCCTCGGATGCTGTCTCCTTCCTCCTCGACACATGGACCGGTGCCGACGGTCCGGACCCAGAGCACGGGGTTCCCAACAATCACGGTGTCACCGACCAACACCTCGTGACCGAGGAAGACGGGGTCCCCGAAGCACACGGGGTCCCCGAGGTCCTGGTCACAGGGCCCCCCGGTGCTGCGACACGTGCCGGGGAGTGGCGCCGACGACGCCGTGGGGGTCAGGGCGCCCACGGGCGCCAGCCCCGGGTGACGCTGCAGGCGTTGCAGCGTCGCCACGAGTTGCACGCTGCGTTGAAGGCGTACGGGCCCTTCCATCTGGCCCGGGTGCTCCCGCAGATCGCGCTGCTCGCCTTGGCCGAATTCGTGGTGGCGGTCGTGGCGCGCCATCGCGATCGCGCCACTGTGGTCGCCGAGGCGTGGCAATGGAACTTCGCCCACCGTCGGACCTTGCGCGCGGGGCGCGCCGCAGTGCGGGCTCATCGACGCCTCGACGACACCACCGTGCGGCGGCTGCAGCTCCATGGAAGTGCCCGGCTCAATGCCTATGTCCGGCGGGCCGTCACCCACGGCCTGCAGGCGGCCAACCTCGGTGGTGCTCACCGCGAGGTCCAGGAGTCATCCTCCGAGCCGTTCCCCGACGAGGCGCCGGTGGCCGATGCGAGCCGGACCACGACCACCGAGGTGACCGCGGGAGCAGCCCAGGGACCGGCCACCTCCACACGGTGGTTGGTGTGGTTGGCGGCCGGCCTCGTCGTCGTGTTCGGGAGCCGCCAACTGTTCGGATCGGGTTTCCCCGTCGTCGGTCAGCTGCTGTCCATGCCGTCGTGGAGCACGCTCATGCACCGCTTCGTCTCGGGCTGGCAACCCAGCGGGGTGGGGACGACCGACCCGACGACGCCGGCCACCGGGATTCTCGGGCTCGCCGGCATGCTGCTATTCGGGGGCATGGGATTGCTGGAGAAGATCGTGGTGCTCGGGTGCATCCCGGTGGGCGCCATGGGGATGGCCCGACTGACCCGACCGCTCGGGACGGCGTGGGCCCGGGTGGTCTCCACGGTCGTCTATCTCGGCCTCCCGGTGCCCTACGACGCGTTGGCGACGGGACACTGGGACGGGCTGGTCCTGTATGCGGCGTGCCCGTGGATCGTCCATCTTCTGGGCCAGGCATCGCGCGTCGATCCCTTCGCAGAAGCGATGCCCGACGACGACGCCGGCGGCGGCGAGCCCTCCGATCTCGGTGCCACGGCGTCGGTCTCTTCCGCCTCGGGCCACGGGCGACCGGCCCAAATACCGGTGATCACTCGGGCCATCCACCGCGCCGCCGCCTTGCGCTCGGCCCGGGCATGGCGCCACTCCCCGGCGGGATCGATTCTCGCCCTCGGACTCCTTGACGCCTTCGTGACGTCGCTGGCTCCCTCGGCCGCGGTCGTGACCCTCGTGGTGGCATTGGGCCTTGCGCTCGGACACGTCGTGTCGCAAGGCGCGGCCGGATTGCGCCCCGCCGGGCGCGTGGCCGGAACCGCAGCAGGAGCCACTGTTGTCGCCGTGCTGTTGTTGGCGCCGTGGTCTTTCGCCATCTTGGGCGGCCCGGCCCGTTGGCAGACGTTGGCCGGAGTGCCCGTGGCCTCGTCCTCGGGTGCGGGGTGGGGCGAGTTGTTGCGCCTGGCGGTCGGACCCATCGGCGACGCCGCTCTCGGATGGGCCGTCTTGGCCGCCGCCGCGTTGCCGTTGCTCATCGGTGCCCGCACCCGGCTGGCCTGGGCCGGCCGGGCATGGTCCATCGCCGTGGTGGCGTGGGCCGTGGCCTGGTTGGCGGGACGAGGTGGTCTCGGTCCGGTGTCGATCGCGCCGCAGGTGCTGCTCGTGCCGGCCGGGGTCGGCATGGCGCTCTCCATCGGCCTGGGCGTGGCGGCATTCCAGCTCGATCTCCCCGGATACCGGTTCGGTTGGCGCCAGGCGGCTGCGGTGACCGCGGCCGCCGCCGCGGTGGTAGGGATGCTGCCGGTGCTCGTCGGCGCTCTGGGGGGACGATGGGACCTGGTCCCGTCGGGCTACGCCGAAGCGACGACGTGGATGTCGGCCACCAAGGCCCAAGGCAATTTCCGAGTGTTGTGGCTCGGTGACCCCCGGGTGTTGCCGGGCAACGGATGGGAGCTGACCCCGGGGCTCGCCTACAGCGTGAGCGAGAACGGGCTGCCCGACATCACCGGCCTGTGGCCCGGCGCCTCGCCGGGGAAGGCCGCCGCCATCGGCCACGGCATCCGGCTCGCCCGCAGCCATGCCACTGTCCGACTGGGTCGGCTGCTCGCTCCTTACGCGGTGCGCTACGTCGTCGTGGTCGACAGCCTGGCGCCATCGATCCCTGGCCTCCAGACCCCGATCTCGCATCCCGCCCCGGGTGACCTGCTCGGCGCCCTCTCCTCGCAGATCGACCTGCGCCAGATCATTTCCCAGGGTGGTTTCGACGTATTTCTCGACCCGAGCGCGTTGCCTCTGCGGGCGATCCGCAGCGCGGCCGGCGGACCGCTGTCGGCCGCGTCGGCGGTCACCGGGGTCGATCCCCGGCTGACGGGTTGGCGTCCCGCACTGTTCGGCGCAACGGGAGCCACCAGAGTCACGGGTCAGGTGCGAGCGGGAACTGTCCTCGACGCGGTGGCGCCCGCCACGGCTTGGAAGCTGAACACTCCGAATGGCGCTGCCGTGCCCGCCACGACCGCCTTTGGGTACGCGGCGACCTTCCACGTGCCGCGACCGGAGAAGGTCACCGTTGCCTTCGTCGGATCGTGGGCCCACGGCCTCGAGATCGGCATCGAGACCGCTGCCTGGATCGCCGTGGCGGCAGCTCTGGCGGGCCGGCGTTGGTGGCTCGACTGGTGGTGGGACCCCATAGGAGGGAGAGGAGCGAGACGACGGCGTCAGGGACGAGTCCGACAGGACTCCGTCGACTCCGATACGACCGCATCACTCCTCGAGCCGAGTCCGGAGTCGTCGGGCCCAGAGTTGTCGGGCTCAGAGCTGTCGGGCTCTGAGCTGTCGGGGCCGATCAGCGAGGTGGTGACGTGACCGGTTCGCTGCGGCGCGCTGTCATGATCGTCGTGCTCATTGCCATCTTGATAGTCACGGGGATCTCGGACCGGATCGTGGCCCGTACCCCTGTGCCCAACGGCGTCGCAGCGACCGCGCTGTCGACATTACGCCTGGCACCGATCGCCGGCACTGAATCTTCGGCGTGGTTCTGCGCGGGCGGGACCGGCGGACAAGGAGGTGCACCGGCCACCATCGTGCTCACCAATGCCGGACACCATCCCGTGCTCGGCACATTGACGGCGTTGGCCGCGCTCGCCGCGGGTGCCTCGCAGCCCGCACCGTGGACAGGGGCGCACACGGTGTCGGTGACGGTACCCACCGACGGTCAGGTGACGGTGGGGGCGGACCAGCTCGGGACGACGAGTTTCGTCGCCGCGGCCGTCGTGCTCGATGGTGGCGGTGTGGGGGTGTCGGAGTCGGTCCAGAGCCCGCTCGGATGGAGCATGGCGCCGTGCGCGCCATCGACCGCCACCAATTGGTACTTCGCGCACGGCGCGACGGCACAAGGAGGCGGCCTGGTCCTCTCGCTGTTCAATCCGGCTGCCACCGACGCGGTGGTGAACATCTCCCTCGTGTCGTCGAAGGCCGGCTACCTGGCGCCAGCCGCTTATCAGGGCGTCGACATCGCACCGGGGTCACTCGTGACCGAGAACATCGGCGACCACGACCCTGACGACGGCGCCGTGGCCACCGAGGTGTCCACCTTGTCTGGTGCCATCGTGGCCACGGAGCTCGAATCCTCTGGCACCGTCGGCAGTGGAGGGATCTCCCTCACGCTGGGGAGCCCGGCCACGGCGTCGCAGTGGGTCTTTCCCCAGAGCACCGGCATCCCGGGCGCGACGGTTTCCTTCCACGTCCTGAACCCGACAACGAGCCCCGCCACCGTGTCAGTTGACATCGGGCTGTCGCAAGGAGCGGGGGCCGAGCCGTTGGCGATGCACATCCCCGCGCAGTCCCTCGTCACGTTGACGGGGGAGAGCCAGACCCGGATCCCCGTCGGGGTCCCGTATTCGCTCACGTTCTCGAGCACCGGGACAGGGATCGTGGTGAGTCGCACGGTGGTGGCGCCGGCGGGCTCGCCGGCTTCTGTCCCCGAGATCGGAGACGTGTCGGGCGTGCCGGGCGGAAACAAGTCTTGGCTGCTTCCTGCCGTCGTGGCGCCCGGGAGCGCGGCGTGGTCACTGGCCGTCGTCGATCTCGGCAGCAGACCCGCCACCATCAAGATCGTGACGCCGACCGGACGCGCCATCCCCGGCCAACGGGCCCGACGCGTGGAGGCGGGATCGCCCCTCGTGATCGGGCCCAATCCCGGGGCGCCCTTCGGGACGGTTCCCTTCGAAGTCTCTTCAAATCAGCCCGTGGCGGTCGAGCTCGACGCGCTGCCCGTGGCGGAGCCCGGCATCGTGGTCGTGCCGGCGTTCGCCCCCGCCTGAGACCGCAATCCTGTCGACGAAGCGTCGGTCGGAGCTGTGCCTCAGTCGGGCTTGGCGGTGGTCGAGCCGGAGGGCTCGGGCGTCGTGCTCGGGATCTCGGACTCGGCGCCGTTGCCCGACGGGCTGACATCGGAGCCCGCACCTGCACCGTTGGCGGTCGTGAAGTGCGATGCCATGACACTGGCCTCGTGGACGGGGCGACCGTAGGCGGTGTCGACGAGCTTGCTCACTTCGCTTCCGTCGAGCGTCTCGCGTTCGAGCAATGCCCTTGCCACCGCGTCGAGGCCGCCGCGGTGGCGACTGAGCAACTCGATGGCGCGCTCTTCTTGTTGGCGGAGGATCCGGGCGATCTCGGCGTCCACCACCCGGGCGGTGTCCTCGGAGTAGTCACGGGAGTGGAGGAGGTCCTCGCCCAGGAACACCATGCCCTGTGAGCCCCAGGCCATGGGTCCGAGCTCCTCGCTCATGCCCCACTCGCGCACCATCTTGCGCGCCAGCTCGGTGTTGCCGACGAGGTCGTTGCTGGCACCGGTAGAGAGGTCGCCGTAGACGAGGAGCTCGGCGGCACGGCCACCCATGCGCACGGCCAGCGAGTCCTCGATCACGTCGCGGGGATAGATGTGGCGTTCTTCGATCGGGAGTTGCTGGGTCACACCCAGTGCCAGTCCTGTGGGAAGGATGGTGACCTTGTGTACGGGGTCGGCGTGCTCGAGCACATAGGCGAGCACGGCGTGACCACCCTCGTGGAAGGCGACCCGCTCTTTCTCGGGCTCGGAGAGCACGAGGCTCTCGCGTCGCTGACCCATGAGGACCCGGTCGCGCGCCGCCTCGAAGTCCTGTTGGTCGACCTGGTGCGAGCCCCGTCGCACGGCGTGCAGGGCCGCCTCGTTGACGAGGTTGGCGAGATCGGCGCCGCTCATGCCCGGCGTGCCCCGTGCCACGAGCTCGAGGTCGACGTTGTCGCCGATGCGCTTGTCCTTGCAGTGGACCTTCAAGATGGGCAGACGCTCCTCGAGGTCAGGGAGGGGGACCACGATCTGACGGTCGAAGCGACCCGGCCGCAAGAGGGCGGGGTCGAGGATGTCGGGGCGGTTCGTCGCCGCCATGATGACCACGCCCTCGGCGGGGTCGAAGCCGTCCATCTCCGAGAGCATCTGGTTGAGGGTCTGCTCCCGCTCGTCGTGGCCGCCTCCGAGCCCCGCCCCTCGCTTGCGACCAATGGAGTCGATCTCGTCCACGAAGATGATGGCGGGTGCCTGCTTGCGGGCGGTCTGGAAGAGGTCACGGACGCGGCTGGCCCCGACGCCGACGAACATTTCCATGAAGTCCGACCCGCTGACCGAGAGGAACGGGACCCCGGCCTCACCCGCCACCGCCCGGGCCAGCAGCGTCTTGCCGGTGCCGGGGGGGCCGACCAGCAAGATGCCCTTAGGGATCTTGGCGCCGATGTCGCGGAAGCGGTGGGGCGACTTCAAGAAGTCCACCACCTCGCTGATCTCGACCTTGACCCCCTGGTAGCCGGCCACGTCGGCGAACGTCGTCCGGGGTCGCTCGGTCGTGTAGAGCTTGGCGCGCGAGCGCCCGATCGACATGATCCCCGACATCTGGCCCTGGGCCCGCCGACTGATCCACAAGAAGATGCCGACGAAGGCCACCAGGATGAGGATGGTGGGAAGCCACTGGCCCAAGGCGCTTTGGGTGGGGGTGTTGAAGTTGACGGTGGCAATCTCCTTCTTCATCACCGCCACGTCGCTCTCGAGCGAGGGGTCGGGTCCCTGGACCGAGTAGCTCTGATTTCCTTGCTTCAGCTTCCCGGTGATGATCCCCGTGGTGTTGTCGATGGTCGCCGTGGCGACCAGGTGCTTCTCGACGTACTTCTGCAGGTAGGGCTTGTACGAGATCTTCTGGACCTTGGGATGATTGACCAGGGCCGGGACGATGAGCACGGCGATGACAGCCACGATGAGCAGGGCGAAGACCCAGCGCCAGCTCTGGTCACCCCCCGACGCCGCCTGACCGCCGGACCCACCCGAGGCGGGACCACCCGTCCCACCTGGGGTGGGACGACCCGAACGGCGGTCGGGAAGAGAGGGGGGACTCATTTCTCCATGGTACGCGCCGTGGCCCCCGGCCATGCACGCATGGGCGAGATCGTTCGCAGGCGGGTGATCAGTAACCTTCACCTGATGGCGAGCACCGCGCCCGGCTCGAACGAAGCAGAGCCGAGGCCCGGCGCGGCGCCCCCAGCAACCCCTCTGCCCGCACCCGCATACCCGGCCTACGCCCTGGAATCCGGCCTGGACCCACCGGTCGAGCGCCGGGAGGGCGAGGTGGGGGAGTCCCCGCCTCGGACCCGGCGTGATGCAGGGGCGTGGCTCGTGTTCGCCGGGCTCGGGTTCGTCGTCGGCCAGCTGGCGAGCAGCATCCTGCTGCTGGTGGTGGCCGCCGCCACCGGACACTCCTCGGAGATCGCGCAATTGGCCACCCGTCCCGTCCCGCCGGCCTGGGTCGAAGTGACCGGGCTCGTCGGGCTCTGGCTCGGCTTCGTGGGTGCCGTCGTCCTGACCAGCCGGGTCCGAGGGACCGGGCACGTGCTTCGTGACATAGGCCTCAAGGTGCGCGCCTGGGACGTTCTCATCGGGCCGGTCATCGGGCTCGGGGGTCAACTGCTCTTGCTGCCGCTGCTCTATCTCCCCCTGGAGCACGTCGTGCCCCATCTCGACCAACGCCTGAAAGAGCCCGCCCAACACCTCACCGGCGGGTTCCCCGGGTCGGACCTGGCCGTCATCGCCTTCCTGACCGTGGTGGTCGTGCCCGTGATCGAAGAGATGTTCTTCCGGGGTCTCGTCCTGCGGGCCCTGCTCCGGGTCTTCAAGGGGGCGGGGCCCGTCCTCGGCGTGGCCATCGCGGCGGTGGCCGACGGGATCATCTTCGGTCTGGCTCACTTCGAGCTCCTCGAGCTCCTGGGCCTGGCCGCGTTCGGGGCCATCCTCGCCCTCACGGCCTACAAGTTCGGCCGCCTGGGGCCAGGGATCTTCGCCCACGGCACTTTCAACCTGTTGGCGATCCTCTCCGTGGCCGGCGTCTTGCACTGAAATCGACCCCGGCGGTGCCGCTTGGGCCCGCATTTCGGGCACGATGGATCTGATGCGACGACCGTCTGCGCCTGCCGTCGCCACCTTCATGGTGGTCGCCGCCGTGATCGTGGTCGTCATCTGGCAGTGCGACCCGGCCCTGCTGTTGGCCAACACCATGACGACCGGGGGTGACACCGGGGCCCACTTCGGCCTGGCCCAGTTCCTGAAGACGAACCTGCTGCTGCACGGGCACGTGACGGGGTGGTTCCCGGGGGCCTATGACGGGTTGCCCCTCAACACCTTCTACTTCCCCCTCCCCGACACCCTGGCGGCGATCCTCGGCTACGTCATCCCCTTCGACATCGCCTTCAAATTCATCACCATCCTGGGCTCGATCACCCTCCCCATCGCGGCGTGGGCGTTCGGCCGTCTGGTGGGCATGGAGCGGCCCCGACCGGCAGTCCTCGCCGCCTTCACGCTCCCGTTTCTCTTCGACCAGACCTTCACCATCTACGGGGGCAACCTCTACTCGACCATGGCGGGCGAGTACGCCTTCTCCCTGGGGTTGTCTGTGGCCCTTGTATTCCTCGGCGTCGTGATTCGAGGCTTGCGCACAGGGAGGTCGCGAATCCCGGCCGTGATCCTGCTCTCGACGTGCGTGCTCTGTCACCTGGTGCCGACGCTGTTCTGCTTCGTCGGCGCGGGTGCGGCGGTGATCCTTTTCGGTCCCACCCGCCGACGGTTGTGGTGGTTGGCATCGGTGGTGGGCACCTCGTTCCTCCTCGTGGCGTGGTGGGCGGTCCCCTTCGTGATGGAGCAGGCCTACAGCACCACCATGGGTTGGCAGAACGTGACGACGTTCCGAGCCCTGTTGATGCCGGTGGCGGATCGCTGGGCCCTGATCATCGGGATCGTCGGTGTGATCATCGCGTGTGTCCGGTTCAATCGGACCGTTCTCATGGTGGCCGTGTCCGGCATCGCCGCCGCGCTCTTCGTCCGCTTCGCGCCCCAGAGCGCGCTGTACAACACACGCGTCCTGCCGATCTTCTGGCTGTGCGTCTACCTGATCGCCGGCTACGGGGTGGCAGAGCTCTTGATCACCGCGGCGCGGGGATGGCGCGACCTCAGGAGCTCCTTGCGTTGGATACCACCGGAGGTGCCCGCCGTGGCGGTCCCGGGCGGGCCCACCCCCGCATTCGCCACCGGGGGGCATCTTTCGACCTTCGTTCCCCGTGTCGTGCCCGCGGCGGCACCAGTCGGGACGCACCTGAGCGCGCCGACCGACACCGCCGACCCCGAGACCCAAACGCCGGCGCCCGGCTACCCCGCCGGGGGATTCGGGGGCCAGGCGAGATGGATGGCGCCCACCGGGCCCCCTGCATTCCACCCCGGTCCGCCCCGACGTATGGCCTGGGCGCCGGGGGCGCTGGTGGTGCCCTTCGTGGCCCTGGCCATCTCGGCGTTGGTGGTCCTGCCACCTCTGCTTGTCACGCCCGGGACCGTCTACCGGCTCGGGCCGGTCAATGTCCGCTCCAGCAACGTCGCGGGGTGGGCACAATGGAACTACTCCGGCGTCGAACGCAAGGCTGGATGGGCCGAGATGCACGACGGCATCGTCCCGGCCATGGACAAGGTGACGGCCAAGTACGGGTGCGGACGGGCCATGTGGGAGTACAACGCCAACCTCAACCGCTTCGGCACGCCCATGGCTCCCATGCTCCTGCCCAATTACACCAACGGCTGTGTCGACTCCATGGAGGGCTTGTTGTTCGAGTCGGCCACCACCACGCCGTACCACTTCATCAACCAGGCCGAGTTGTCGGTGTCGCCGTCCGAAGCCATGGTGCCCTCGACCACCGGCATCGTCTACGGGCCGGTCAACGTCCCGCTCGGGATCAAGCACCTCCAGCTGTTGGGTGTGAAGTACTTCATGGCGACCTCGCCGCCGATCCAGGACCAGGCCGACACCGACCCCGCCCTCACCCTGGTCGGTACCACAGGACCATGGAACACCGTCTACCAAGGCCAGACCATCATCACCACGTGGAAGATCTACCTCGTCCACGACTCGTCGCTCGTGACGCCGCTGACCCAGACCCCCGACGTCCTCACCGGGGTCGGGGCCGCCCAGGCGTCGTGGCTCCCGGTGTCCCAACGCTGGTACGCGGATCCCTCGAAGTGGTCACAGCAAATGGTGGCCGGTGGCCTGGCGTCGTGGACCCGAGCTCCCAAGGGCGTGGCCCCGGCGCAGCACCATGCGCTCCCCGCCGTGAAAGTCTCCGCCATTCACTCCACCGATGATGAGGTCAGCTTCCACGTCAGTCGAGTGGGTGTGCCCGTCCTGGTGCGGGTGTCGTACTTCCCCTCGTGGCACGCCACCGGGGCCCTCGGGCCGTGGCGGTCGGAGCCGAATCTCATGGTGGTCGTGCCGACGTCCCATGATGTCACCCTCAGCTACGGCGCCAGCGGTCCCGACAAGCTCGGCATGCTGTTGAGCCTGGCGGGCCTGGTGGTATTGGGCATGCTCATCTGGCGCCGCTTCGCCTATCCCTGAGACAGATCTCCCTGAGACAGATCTCCCTGAGACAGATCTCCCAGAGACAGATCTCCCAGAGACAGATCACCATTCCCTAACTTCTCCCACACGGCTCCCACATGCCCTGGGCCGATGATTCGGTCAGGCCCAAAAGGCAAAGGCCGCTTCAGAGGGCCGACATCGGGTCAACGGTCAAAGCCATTGCGGACCGAGGCGCACGAGGAGGGATGGAGATGAAGACACCGAGGCTCGTCACAGCGACACTGCTCAGCAGCGTGGCCATGACATTGGCAGCCTGCGGAGCGGGCAGCTCGTCGCACGTTGTGGCCCGGGTCACCTCCACCACAGCGTTGCCGTCGACGTCCACCACCACGATGCCCCGAACCGTGGCGACCCCGGCAGGTTCGCCTCGGGCCGGTGGCACACCGACGACAACCGCACCCTCCAATGCGCTCAGCACACAGACACTCGATCAGGTCGCCGCCGATCTCGGGGCGTTGGACAACAACCTCAACACGGCGAACTCCGACCTGAACCACCCGCAAGGAGATTCTTGAGATGAAGCACAATCTCGGACGTCGCATGACGGCCGGCGCAGTTGCGGCCAGTGCGGTGGTGGGGCTCGTCGTGATGGTCCCGGGCGCGGCCTCCGCAGCCCCGTCGACCACCACGACAAACGGATCGACCACCGCCGCCACCCAAGCATCGAGCCCGAGATGCACGCCGACGACATTCAGATCGGCGCAGCAGGTCGTCGAGGCAGACCTGGCGGGACGGGTCGCGCAGCTCAACGCGTTGTCGGCCGCGGCCAACAACGCTGCCAACCACTTGACGACCGGTGACCGACAGACGCTCCAGAACGACATCACCAGGGTGGAGCTTCCCGGCATCCAGGCGCTGCAGACCCAAGCGCAGTCGGCGGTCACGTGCGCGGGCCTGCGGGCCGTGGCGTACTCGATGGTCTACAACTACCGCGTTTACGTGGTCATGACGCCCCAGACGCGACTGACCGTCGTGCTCGATGACGAGACCTACATCGAAGGTGTGCTCGTCCACCTCGAGCCCCAAATCGCCACCGCCATCTCGAACGCGCAGGCGGCCGGCAAGGATGTGACTGCGGCGCAGGCTGCCTTCAACGACTTCAAGAGCCAGGTGTCCACCGCGCAGAGTGCGACTAACGGAGAGTCGACCCAGATGCTGGCGCAGACGCCCTACGGTTTCCCGGGCAACTGGCAGGTCTTCCTGGCGGGACGGACCGACGCCACCAACGCTCGCGTCGACCTTCACGCCGCCTACGCGGATGCCGAGCGCATCCGGACCGACCTCCAGTAGCCGAGCCGCCAAGTAGCAGCCGAGGTCGCCAAGCACCGGGTCAGGGGGAGGCGACCAGGTAGACTTGGAACGCCATGACCGCACTCGATGCCGTGTTCAAGGCCTACGACGTGCGCGGGACGGTGCCCGAGCAGCTCGACGGCCGTAGCTGTCGTGCCATCGGATGGGCCTTCGCGCAGTTCGTGGGCACGAGCCGCATCGTGGTGGCGCGCGACATGCGGGAGTCGGGTGTCGAACTCTCCGCCGCCTTTGCGAACGGGGCCCGCAGCGCCGGAGCCACGGTGATCGACCTTGGGCTCGCCTCGACCGACATGATGTACTTCGCCTCGGGTCGACTCGACGCCCCCGGGGCCATGTTCACGGCTTCGCACAACCCCGCCGGCTACAACGGCATCAAGATGTGTCTGGCCGGCGCCAAACCTGTGGGCCAGGACACCGGGCTGGCCGTGATCCGCGACGAAGCCCAAGAGGCACTGGTCTCGGGTGCCGACCGGGGACCGGAGACCGGCGGCTATGAAGAGCGCGAGCTGCTCGACGAATACGCCATCCACGTCCGTTCGTTCATCGACCCCTCGGCCCTGCGCCGCCTGAAAGTGGTGGCCGACACGGCCAACGGCATGGGGGGCCTCGTGGTGCCGAAGGCCTTCGAGGGTCTGCCCGTGGAGCTCGAGATTCTCTTCGGCGAGCTCGACGGCTCGTTTCCCAACCACCCCGCCGACCCCATTCAAGAGGAGAACCTCGCGGACCTGAAGAAGGCGGTGTTGGCATCGAAGGCCGACATCGGACTCGCCTTCGACGGGGACGCCGATCGTGTCTTCCTCGTCGACGAACAGGCCCGGCCGGTTTCGGGCTCGCTCACCACCGCGCTCGTGGCACGCGCCATGCTCGAGAAGCATCCCGGCGCAACGGTCCTCTACAACCTCATTTGCTCGAAGATCGTCCCCGAGACGATCGAGAAGTACGGCGGCACCGCGGTGCGGACCCGGGTCGGGCACTCGTTCATCAAGCAGGTGATGGTGGACACCGGTGCGGTCTTCGGCGGGGAGCACTCGGGGCACTACTACTTCATGGACAACTACCGGGCCGACTCCGGACTCATCGCGGCGATGGTCGTCCTCGAGGAGCTCTCCCAGGCGGGCGTGCCTCTCTCGGAGCTGCTCGCCCCTTATCGCAAGTATGCCGACTCCGGCGAGATCAACACCGAGGTAGACGATCCCCCCACCGCCGTTGAGTCGCTGGCCAAGCACTTCGCCGCCCAGGGTCTCAACTGTGACCGCACCGACGGGCTGACCGTCGACTTCGAGGACTGGTGGTTCAACGTTCGCCCGTCGAACACCGAGCCGTTGCTCCGACTCAACGTCGAGGCATCATCTCCCGCCGAATGTGACCGTCACAGCGCGGAGCTCCTCGAGCTCGTGGCCGAGGTCCCCGGTGGAGGGCCTCCGCCACATTGAGCAATCACGACCGACCCGAGACACAAGACACACGACCGACCCAAGACAGACGACCGACGTTGGGAGCATGACGACCTATGGCATTGGACCCTCTGCTACTTGAGGTGCTGGCTTGTCCCGAGGACAAGGGCCCGCTCCTGTACTTCGAGGACGAGAATCGGCTCTACAACCCGCGCCTGCACCGCAGCTACGAGGTGCGCGACGGGATCCCCGTGATGCTCGTCGACGAGGCCACCGCCGTCGACGACAGCGAACACGAACGGCTGATGGCGAAAGCCAAGGACACGGGCGTTGCCAGCACACTGAGTGCCGGTACCGACAAATGACAGGCGAGGGCGTGCTCGACACGCTCGGCATGTTCGAGGTGACCGCGGGGCTGCCTGAACAGGTGGCCGCCGCAGTGGGTGCCGCGCACGGTCTCGACGGCCTGCCCGAGCGCGAATACGTCGAGAACGTCGTCGTCCTGGGTATGGGGGGCAGCGGGTTGGCCGGCGACGTCATGGTGGCGGTGGCCGGGCCCTTTGTCCCCGTGCCCATCACCGTGGTGAAGTCCTATGACCTCCCCGACTTCGTGGGCCGGGGGTCACTGGTCTTCGCCATCTCCTTCTCGGGCAACACCGAGGAGACCGTCGAAGCGGCTGGCGAAGCGGCCAATGCCGGGGCGAGCCTCGTGGCGGTCACCGCCGGCGGCGAGCTCGGTCGGTTGGCCGAGGAGTGGGGCGCCCCTGTCGTGGCGGTGCCCACGACCATCCCCCAGCCACGCGCCGCCCTCGGCGCCATGGCCATCCCGCCTCTCGTGGTCCTCGAGGACATCGGGCTCTTCCCCGGCGCCGCCACCTGGGTGGCCCTGGCGGTCGACCAGCTCAAGTACCGCCGTGACCGGCTCGTCCAGCCCGGGAGCACCGCCGAGGAGGTGGCCCGTCGGATCGGCCGCACGATCCCTCTCATCCACGGTGCCCAGGCCGTGGGTGCCGCCGCGGCGATCCGGTGGAAGGCCCAGGTCAACGAGAACGCCAAGGCACCGGCCTTTGCGGCTGTCTACCCCGAGGTCTGTCACAACGAGATCGCCGGTTGGGGCCAGCACGGCGACGTCACCCGCCAGGTCCTCACCCTCATCAACCTGCGTCACGATGCCGAACATCCCCAGCTGGCCCGGCGCTTCGCCTTCGTCTCGGATGTGCTTCGGGAGGTCGTAGCTGACATCATCGAGGTGCGCGCCCAGGGTGAGGGGGACCTGGCACAGCTGCTCGACCTCATGCTCGTGGGGGACTTCGTGTCGCTCCAGCTCGCTGCCCGAGAAGGCATCGACCCGGGGCCGGTGCCGGTTCTCGACGAGTTGAAACGGCGACTACTCGAGCCATAGACGACTTCCGCAGGGCCCGAAAAGCCCGCTGGGCCCAGACCACACAGCCTGTCAATCACACGAGGAGCACGAGGAGCAGACAATGTCCACGTCCGCCACTGATCACGACGTCGCCGATCTCGGTCTCGCCGATCTCGGTCACCAGCGCATCGCATGGGCCGACGCCAACATGCCGGTGCTGACATCGATCCGGGAGCGGTTCGCCAAGGAGCGTCCCCTGTCAGGCG
Source organism: Acidimicrobiales bacterium (assembly GCA_035532735.1). Classification (GTDB taxonomy): domain Bacteria; phylum Actinomycetota; class Acidimicrobiia; order Acidimicrobiales; family UBA8190; genus Chersky-840. Next base: position 66,758 of record DATKQM010000033.1, read on the forward strand.
CGGTCATCGCGGCGTGCCTGCACGTCACCACCGAGACCGCCAACCTGCTTCGGACGCTCAAAGCGGGAGGCGCCGAGGTCCTCATCTGCGCGTCGAACCCACTGTCGACCCAGGACGATGTCGCCGCCTCCCTGGTGCGCGACGAGGGCATCCCCACCTTCGCGGTCAAAGGTGAGAACTCCGAGCTCTACTACTCGCACATCGACGCGCTGCTCGACCGTCACCCCACCATGACCATGGACGACGGCTGCGACACGGTGTCACGGATCCACTCCACCCGTCCGAACCAGGTGTCAGAGATCCTGGCCGGGACCGAGGAGACGACGACCGGTGTCATCCGGCTGCGGGCCATGGAAGCCGAGGGTGCGCTCAAGTACCCGATCGTGGCTGTCAACGACGCCGACACCAAGCACATGTTCGACAACCGCTATGGCACAGGGCAGTCCACGCTCGACGGTGTCATCCGGGCCACCAACGTCCTGCTGGCAGGCAAGCGGGTCGTGGTCGCCGGCTACGGCTACTGCGGCAAGGGTGTGGCGAGCCGGGCGCGCGGCCACGGAGCCCAGGTCATCGTGACCGAGATCAACCCGCTGCGGGCCCTCGAAGCCGTCATGGACGGGTTCCGGGTCGAGCCCATGGAGGTGGCCGCGGCGGAAGGCGACATCTTCATCACCGTGACCGGCAACCGTGACGTCTTGCGGGCCGAGCACTTCGAGCGGATGCAGGACGGGGCGATCGTCGCCAACTCCGGGCACTTCGACATCGAGATCGACCTCATCAGCCTGGGCGAGATGTCCGAGGGCCAGCGCCGTCACGTCCGACCGATGGTCGAGGAGTTCTCGGTGCGGGGCAAGCGCATCCTCGTCATCGCCGAGGGGCGGCTCGTCAACCTGAGCGCGGCCGAGGGTCACCCGGCTGCGGTCATGGACATGAGCTTCGCCAACCAGGCCCTCGCCGCGGAGTGGGTCATGGCCAACGCGGCGACACTCGAGAAGCGTGTCTATGACGTCCCTCGCACCATCGACGCCGAGATCGCCCGGCTCAAGCTCGAGACGATGGGAGTCGACATCGACCGCCTCACCGCGGCCCAGGAGGAGTACCTCGGCTCCTGGCAGACCGGGACCTGACACCGCCCAGACATTCGAGACCCCGAGACATTTGAGACACAGAGGCGTACGCTGTCATCGTGGATCGCGTCCGGGTCTGTGGTTGCAAGTCGAGGCCAGTCGCAGGCGAAACGACCCACGTAAGGCAACTCATGGTTGCTGAGCATGGTGCGACTTAGAAGTAAGCCCTGCCTGTCGGGGCACCGACTCTCGGTGTTCGACGGAGAAGGATCGACGCAGGCCGTCGTGGGTGTCGTCGGGCGGACCGGGTCAAACCGTGCCGTCGCCGACAACCGGGCCGCCACATCCTCTGCAGGCGAGTGTGGGGACAAAGACCAGGTCAGCCGGACGCGGTCCACATGCATCGAACATCTCAGCCCACGGGGAAGGGTGCCCCTGACCCAGGGCCTGAAGGAGGTGCCGCGGTGGACGTCGCCGTGCAAGGTCACAAGGAGACCGCGCCCGAAGAAGTCCGGGCCCTGGCCCGGGCCAAGGTGGCCAAGCTCGGGAGGTTGACCCCGGTCCTCGAGCGGGCCGAAGTACGCCTGTCCGAGGACCGCGACGCCCCGGGGTCGGGGCGCAAGGTCTGCGAGGTCACCATCACCGGTCACGGCCACACCCTGCGGGCCAAAGCGGCCGCCGCCGAGGTGCCGGTGGCGGTGGACAAGGTCGTCGACAAGCTCGAGCACCAGGTCGAGCGGTTGAAGGGAAAGCTGGTGGGACGCTCCCACCCGCGTCGCTCCCACACGGCGCCCAAGGAGTGACCTCAGGCCTCTGAGCAGGCCAATCGACCGTCGGCGCCAGCACGTCGGCGTTATCGGGCGGCGTGTCGTGGCCCTGAGCGGAGATGGCCCGGCAGTAGACTCCCGGCGTCATGAGTGTCTTTACGCGCGTCCTGCGGGCCGGCGAGGGGAAGAAGGTCCGCCGGCTGGCAGAGCTCGTTCCCCTCATCAACGAGCTCGAGCCCGAGATGGAAGCCCTGTCGGACGACGACCTGGCCCATCGCACCGTCGACTTCAAAGAGCGGATCGCCAACGGCGAGACCCTCGACGATCTACTCATCGACGCCTTCGCCACCGTGCGCGAGGCGGCGTGGCGGGTGCTCGGCCAGCGCCATTTCGACGTGCAGCTCATGGGGGGCATGGCGCTGCACTTCGGGTGGATCGCCGAGATGAAGACCGGCGAGGGCAAGACCTTGGTCTCGACCCTTCCCGTCTACCTCAACGCCCTGTCGGGCCGGGGCATGCACGTCATCACCGTGAACGACTACCTGGCCATGCGAGACGCCGACTGGATGGGCCAGGTCCATCGCTTCCTCGGTCTGACTGTCGGTCGGGTGAGCCCCGAGCTCCCCGACTTCGAGGACAAGCGCCTCGCCTACGCGTGCGATGTCACCTACGGCACCAACACCGAGTTCGGGTTCGACTACCTGCGCGACAACATGGCACGGTCGCGCGAGCACATGGTCCAGCGGGGCCATGTCTACGCCATCGTCGACGAGGTCGACTCCATTCTCATCGACGAAGCCCGGACGCCGCTCATCATCTCGGGCCCGGCGTCGGAGTCGGCCAAGCTCTACTACCAGTTCGCGGGGCTGGTGCGGACCTTGAAGCGCGACGAGGACTACGAGGTCGACGAGGAGAAGCGGATCGCCTATCCCACCGAGGCGGGCGTGGCCAAGGTCGAGGCCCAGGTGGGCGTGGACAACATGTACGAGATGGTGTCGGTCAACTACGTCCACCACCTCACCCAGGCGCTGCGGGCCAAAGAGCTCTACCAGCGCGACAAGGACTACCTGGTGGCCGGCGGCGAGGTGAAGATCGTCGACGAGTTCACCGGACGGACCCTCGAAGGCCGGCGGTGGTCCGACGGCCTGCACCAGGCCGTCGAAGCCAAGGAACGGGTCCAGATCAAAGAGGAGAACCACACCTGGGCCACGGTCACCCTCCAGAACTACTTCCGGCTCTACGAGAAGTTGTCGGGCATGACCGGGACCGCAGAGACCGAGGCGGCCGAGTTCGCCACCACCTACAACATCCCGGTGGTGCCCATCCCCACCAACGTGCCCATGGTGCGGGCGGATCAGCCCGACCTCATCTACAAGTCAGAAGATGCCAAGTTCGCGGCCGTCGTCGACGACATCGTCGAGCGGTACGAGACCGGACAACCCGTGCTCGTGGGCACGGCCTCGGTGGCGAAGTCCGAACAGCTCTCCAAACTGCTCGAGCGCCGGGGCATCCCGCACCAGGTCCTCAACGCCAAGCAGCACACCCGAGAGGCCGAGATCGTGACCCAGGCCGGCCGGCTCCACGCCGTCACGGTGGCCACCAACATGGCGGGTCGAGGTGTGGACATCCTGCTCGGCGGCAATCCCGAGGGCCTGGCCCGCCACGAGGCGATCGGCCAGGGCTTCGACCTCGACACCGACGAAGGTACCGCGGAGTACGAGAAGCTGCTGGCCCGGTTCGAGAAGGAATGCGGCGAGGAAGGCGACCAGATCCGCGATCTCGGCGGGGTCTACGTGCTCGGCAGCGAGCGCCACGAGTCCCGGCGCATCGACAACCAGCTCCGGGGCCGATCGGGTCGCCAGGGTGACCCCGGTGAGAGCCGGTTCTTCTTGTCGCTCGAGGACGAGCTCATGCGCCTGTTCGCCACGGGTGCGATGCAATGGGTGATGGGCCGGACCCTACCCGACGACGTGCCCATCGAGGCCAAGATGGTGACCAAGGCCATCGAGCGGGCCCAGCACACCGTCGAGGGTCGCAACGCCGAGATCCGCAAGGACGTCCTCAAGTACGACGAGGTCCTCAACGAGCAGCGCAAGGTCATCTACGCGCGCCGGCTCCAGGTCATCGACGGCGAGGACCTGCGCGAGCACACCGAGGAACTGCTCGAGGAGACCATCGACGAGCTCGTCCAGTCGGCGTGTCCCGGTGAATTCCCCGAAGCATGGGAGCTCGAGCGGTTGCTGGCCGAGGTGACGCAGTACTACCCGACAGGGTTCACCGTCGAGGACCTGGCCGAAGCCGTCACGGCGTCGCAGATCGCCGAGAGCCTCCTGGCCGAGGCACTCGACGCGTATCACGCCCGCGACGCGGCGTTCCCGGGGGGAGATGACGAGGCGCGCGCCGTCGAGCGCGAGGTGATGATGCAGATCATCGACCAGCGCTGGCGTGACCACCTGGCCGAGATGGACTACCTGCGGGAGGGGATCAACCTCCGGGCCATGGGCCAGCAGGACCCGCTCGTGGCGTGGCAGCGCGAGGGATTCTCGATCTTCGGCCAGATGATGGACGCCATCGACGACGACTACCTGCGCTACGTCATGCACGTCCAGGTGGTGGCCGAGCCCGCTCCCGAGCCCGATCTCTCCCACGCCAGCTACCAGGCGGCCGACGACCCGGTCCAGGGGGCGAGCCTCCTCGAGGCCATGCGAACTGTGGCTCCCGCCGAGGTGGCCGCGGCCGGCGCCGGGGTGCCCACCGGGTTGGAGATGGGCGGCATGTCGGTCCCCGGCGGCCAGGTCTCGCCCCGGCACATGGCCGACGAGGAGACCCAGGCACCTCTGGTGAAGGCCCCCACCGAGAAGCTCGGGCGCAACGAGCCGTGCTGGTGCGGGAGCGGCAAGAAGTTCAAGCTCTGTCATGGCGCGGTCTGAGCCCGCCGGGGCGGGTGACCAGCGCGACCTTCGGTCCGAGCTGGCGTCGCTACGGAAACGACTGGAAGAGGCCGAGGGCTATCTGGGCCTCGAGCGTCTGCGGGAGCGTCGGGCCGAGCTCGAGACCGAGGTGTCACGCCCGGACCTGTGGGACGACCCTGATGTGGCCCGGACGGTGACCTCGGAGTTCAGCGCCGTCAACGACGACATCCTCATGTTGGAGGACCTCGGCGCCAAATTGTCCGACGCCGAGGAGCTCCATCAGCTCATCATCGACGAGTCCGACGACTCGTTCCTCGGAGAGCTCACCGAGTCGATCGACGACCTCACCAAGCGACTGTCGGACCTCGAGCTCCGATCGCTGTTCTCGGGCGAATACGACGAACGCGACGCCATCGGCGAAGTCCACGCCGGTGCGGGGGGGACCGACGCCCAGGACTGGTGCGAGATGTTGCTGCGGATGTATCTCCGGTGGGCCGAGCGCCGGGGGTTCGCATTCGAGGTGGACGAGACCACCGAGGGTCAAGAGGCGGGACTGTTGTCGGCCACCTTCATCGTGAAGGGCCGGTTCGCCTACGGCTTGTTGTCGGCGGAGCGGGGTGTGCACCGGTTGGTGCGGATGTCGCCCTTCGACTCCCAGCACCGTCGCCAGACGAGCTTTGCCACCGTCGACGTGACCCCGTTCCTCGAAGACGCCGGGACCGAGATCACCATCGACGACAAGGAACTGCGGGTCGACACCTACCGGTCCTCGGGCGCGGGCGGCCAACACGTCAACAAGACCGACTCGGCGGTGCGGCTCACACACCTGCCCACCGGCATCGTGGTGTCGTGTCAGAACGAGCGGAGCCAACACCAGAACAAGGCCCGGGCCATGCAGATCCTCGCCGCCAAGCTCGTTGACCTCCAGCGGGCCGAGCGACGGGCCGAGCTCGACGAGTTGTCGGGCCCCAAGGCCGACAACGCCTGGGGGAGCCAGATCCGGTCCTACGTGATGGCGCCGTACCAGATGGTGAAGGACCACCGCACGGGGTACGAGTCCGGCAACGTCGAGGCCGTGCTCGACGGGGACATCGACGCCTTCATCGAGGCCGAATTGCGTCGCCGTCGGCCCGTGGGCGACTAGGGACCACCCGTGGGCGACCAGATGGTGCCGAGCAGCCGACCTGTGAGCGGTGAAGCGCGACTGGTAGAGTCGAGGCGCCCTCGTGTGCCACAACGGCCGATGGCGGTTGGGGCATGCCGCCGAGGACTCACTCGATGATCCGTTTCGAGAACGTCACCAAGACATACAAGAGCGGCTCGATCGCATTGCGCGACGTGTCGATCGACATCGACAAAGGCGAGTTCGTCTTTCTCGTGGGCCCGTCGGGGTCCGGGAAGACGACGTTCATCCGCCTGCTCCTGCGCGAAGAAGACCCTGGCGACGGCCGGATCTGGGTGGCGGGACGCGATATCTGTCATCTCAGCCAGTGGCGGATTCCCTACCTCCGGCGCAACATCGGCTGTGTCTTCCAGGACTTCCGGTTGCTTCCCAACAAATCGGTGTTCGAGAACGTGGCGTTCGCGCTCGAGGTGATCGGGCGACCCAAGCACGTGATCGCGCTCCAGGTTCCGCAGGTGCTCGATCTGGTCGGGTTGTCGAAGAAGCACGACAGCCTCCCCGGAGAGCTCTCCGGTGGTGAGCAGCAGCGGGTGGCGGTGGCGCGGGCCTTCGTGAACCGTCCCCTCGTGGTCCTGGCCGACGAGCCCACCGGGAACCTCGACCCTGCCACCAGTCAGGGGATCATGCGGCTGCTCGACCGGATCAACCGGACCGGCACCACGGTGGTGGTCGCTACCCATGACGCCGGCATCGTCGACCAGATGCGCCGGAGGGTCATCGAGCTCGACCACGGGACGCTCGTGCGGGACCAGGCCCGGGGTGTCTACGGCATGGCACCGGCCGGGATGGCTCCCGAGGACCAGCTCCAGAAGGGCGCGCACTGAGGTGCCGGTTTCCTTCGACTACGTGGCACGCGAGACGGCGTCGAACCTGTGGCGGAACCGACTCATGACCATCGCCGCGGTGCTTACCGTCGGCGTGTCGCTGTCGCTCGTGGGCGCCTCGCTGTTGCTTCGCCAGGGGGTGGCCCATGCCACCACCCAGTGGGCGCACGGGGTCGATGCCATCGTCTGGCTCAACCCCAACATCGCGCTGTCCCAGCGCGATGCCGTCGAGCATCAGGTCAAGCAGCTTCCCTATGTCCGGACGATCACCTACCGGTCCCAGGCCTATGACCTCAACGAGGCCCATCATCTGCTCACACCTCCGGAGTTCCAAGTGTTGAACGTCGGGACCATGCCCGCCTCGTTGCGGATCCAGCTCGACAACCCGAGCGAGGCGCTCGCCATCGCCCGTCAGTTCGACAAGTTCCCGGGCGTGAAGAGCGTGGCCGTGCCCACCAAGACGATCCACAACATCCAGACGGTCAGCCGGATCTTGCAATTGGTCTTCGTCGTGCTGGCGGTCATCTTGTTGCTGAGTGCCTCGGTGCTCATCATCAACACCATCCGCCTTGCCATCTTCGCCCGACGACGAGAGGTGTCGGTCATGAAGCTCGTGGGCGCCACCAACTGGTTCATCCGGGTGCCGTTCATGTTCGAAGGCGTGGCCCAGGGCCTCTTCGGTGCACTATTCGCGTCGTTGACGGTGTTCTCGCTGCATTTCCTGCTCGACAGCTTCGCCAACATCAAGACCGGGAACATCTGGTACCAGATGCGGATGCCGACGGGCGAGGTGATCGTCACGAGCCTGGTGGTGGTGCTGATCGGCGTCGTGATCGGGTCCTTCGGGTCCTATCTCGGGATCCGGCGGTTCCTCGACGCCTGATCAGGACCGGATCCGGTCCGGCAGGTGTCGCTCAGCCCCTTGTCGCTCAGGCCCTTGTCGATCAGCCCTTGTTGGCGCCGTTCGCCCGGACGAAGTCGTTGACGGCGTAGTAGGCGTCGATCGACTCGCCGGCATCGCCCCAGAACCCGTCGAGGATGTCGTAGGACATGGTGCGTTGCTCGACGAAGTAATTGTTGACGTCGGTGATCTCGAGCTCGCCGCGCCCTGAGGGCTCGAGGGTGCCTATGACCTCGAAGACCGAAGGGTCGTAGCAGTAGATCCCGGTCACGGCGTAGTTGCTCGGGGGTTCCTCGGGCTTCTCGATGATGTGGGTGATACGACGATCGGCGTCGAACTCCGGGACGCCGAGATGCCGGAGATGGGCGGGGTCGTCGGCTTCGGTGAGGACGATCCGGGCGCCGCCACCCTGGTGGGCGAAGTGCTCGACGGTGGGGCGGAAGGTGCGTTCCACGATGTTGTCGCCGAGCATCACGAGGACCGAGTCACCCGCCACGAACCGTTCGGCCAGTCCCAGCGCCTCGGCAATGCCCCCGGGCCGGTCCTGATAGGCGTAGCTGAGCCGGTCGATGCCGTGCTCGTGGCCGTTGCCGAGGAGTCGGAGGAACTCACCGGCGTGGGTGCCACCGGTCACGAGCATCATCTCGTTGATCCCCGCCAATACGAGGGCCTCGATGGCGTAGCTGATCATGGGCCGGTCGTAGATGGGCAGGAGGTGCTTGTTGGTGATGCGGGTGAGCGGGTGCAGCCGGGTGCCGCTGCCGCCTGCCAGGATCACGCCTTTCACGGTGCGGCAGCCTAATGGAGGTTCGCTGGCGCCCCCGGGTCGAGGGTCCCCGGTGTCTCCACGGTGGCGCGCGGTGGCGACCAGACGGTGAGGACGTCATCGGCGAGGGTCGGCCAGGCCGAGACCGCCCACGGGCCGAAGTCCCGGTCAGACAGCGAGGCGCAGGCCAGCTGCGCCTCGGGGTCGACCCAGACGAAACAGCCCGACTGGCCGAAGTGGCCGAAGGTCTCCGGCGCGTTGCGGGCTCCGGTCCAGTGCGGTGCCTTGCCGTCACGGATCTCGAAGCCGAGCCCCCAGTCGCAGGGGTCGAACCGGCCGAAGCCGGGCAAGACGCCGGCCAGGCCCGGGAACGCCACCGACGTGGCATCGGCCAGGGTCGAGGGTGCCACCAGGCGCGGGGTCAGGAGCTCGCCGGCCAGGGCCAGCAGGTCGCGCAGTGACCCACGCGCCCCTGACGCGGGCGAGGACCGGGGGGGGAGCTCGGTCCCGGTCATCTCCAGAGGGAGGACCACGCCGGTGCGGACGTAGTCGGAGAAGGGCATGCCCGAGGCGCGCGCCAGGACGTCGGCGAGCAGCTCGTAGCCGACGTTGGAGTAGATCCGTCGTCGTCCCGGCGCCGTCAGAGGTTCAGTCGAGTCGGGGCCGAGACCCGAGGCGTGGGCGAGGAGGTGACGGACCGTCGACCCCGGCGGCCCGGCCGGGTCGTCGAGGCCGAGGATGCCCTCCTCGGTCGCCACGAGGACGGCCAGGGCCACGAGCAGTTTGGTGACCGACGCCCATGCGAAGGATGCGTCGATGTCGCCGGCGTGCTCCACGACCTCGGTGGTGCTGTCGTCAGGTCGGCGCCGGACGACGCCGGCCGAGACGGCGCCCACAGGCCACTGGGCCGTGGCGCCGAGCGAGGGGGTCTGCGGCGCGGTGGTGTCGCTCAGGTGGGGGTCGCGGCCCACTCGGTTGTCTCGGCCCGGAGGCGGGCATAGTCCACCTTGCCCGCCGGGGAACGCCCGATGCTTTCCACGAAATGGACGCGCTTGGGGGCTTTGTAGGCGGCCAGGCGAGCGCGGACCTGGGCGATGAGCTCGGGCTCGGTGGCGGTCGTGCCGGGGCGGAGCTCGACCGCGGCGGCCACCACCTGACCGAAGCGCTCGTCGGGGATCGCCACCGCCACGGCGTCGGCTACGGCGGGGTGGAGCTTCAAGACTTCTTCCACCTCTTCGGGGAAGACCTTCTCGCCGCCGGTGTTGATGACGACAGACCCGCGCCCGAGCAGATGGATGGCCCCGTCGGCGTCGACGGTGGCGAAGTCGCCGGGGACCGAATAGCGGACGTCGTCGATCACCTTGAAGGTGGCGGCGGACTTGTCGGGATCCTTGTAGTAGCCGACGGGGTTGCGGCCCCCGAGGGCGAGCACCCCGACCTCGTCGGAGCCCGGGGTCACGTCCTTGTTGGACTCGGGGTCCAGGACGCGGACATCAGGGCTCAAGGTGAAGCGCGCCGTGTGCTCCGCCGCGGTGCCGCTCGACACCGACGTCCCCATCCCGATCGCCTCGGATGACGAGAAGGCGTCGATGAGCATCAGGTTGGGGTGATGATGGAGCAGGCCCCGCTTGGTCTCTTCGCTCCACATGACACCCGAGGACACGAAGGCCAGGAGGGTCGAGAGTCGCCATCGGCCCGGATGCTCGTCGAGGGCCCGCAAGATGGGCTTGGCGAAGGAGTCGCCCACGATGGCGATGGTGTTGACGTTGTCGGCATCGACGGTGTCGAGGAGCTCGACGGCATCGAAGTGGCGACTCGTGAGAGTCACGATGCACCCGCCCACGGTCATGGCCGCCATGGCCGTGAACCCCCCCGTGCCGTGCATGAGAGGACAGGCGGGGAGATGGAGGGGGCCCGGGCCCACGATGGTCTTGCGGACACCGTCGGTGCCCCCGTCTTCGGGCACGCGCAGGAGGTTGCCGGCGTTGAGCTTGGCGAAGAGGTCGTCCTGGCGCCACATCACCCCCTTGGGCATCCCCGTGGTGCCACCGGTGTAGAGGAAGTACATGTCGTCGCCCGAGCGGGCCCACGGTGCGGCGGGACGTGGGGCTCCGTTCTCCGCCGCGACCTCATAGGGCGTCGCCCACGACGGGCACTGGTCGGTGCCGTCGTCCACCCACAACCAGGCTCGGACGCGCGGCACGCGGGTTTTCAATCCGGCGACCCGCTCCGAGAAGGCGCCGTGGAAGATGACCGCAACGGCATCGGCGTTGTCCCAGAGATAGACGAGCTCGTCGTCGGTGTAGCGGTAGTTGGTGTTCACCGGGACGAGCCCGACCTTCAAGATGGCAAAGGTCGACTCCATGTACTCGGGACCGTTGTAGAGATAGTGGGCCACCTTGTCCTGGTGGGCCACGCCGAGGTCGAGGAGGAACTGAGCCACGCCGTTGGCGCGCCGCTCGGTGTCGGCCCACGTGAGGCGGCGCTGGCCGTGGATGGCACTGGGACCGTCGGGCACGGTCTCGGCCACGGTTTCCCAGACGTCGGCGAAGTTCCAATCGGTCACTCGAGCAGCCTACGCTGCTTCGCTGTGGACCTCGCCCTGCCCGGAGACGATCACCCCGCTCGCGCCGGGTTCCGGGCCTGGCTGGACGCCAACCCCGATCCCTCGCCGCGTCAGCTCGCCGCGGCGGGGTATGTGGCGCCGCACTGGCCGCGCCCGTGGGGCCTCGAGGCTGATCCGATCGCTCAGCTCGTCATCGACGACGAGATGCGTCGGGCCGGGGTGCGACGACCCTTCAACCAGATCGGCATCGGATGGGCGGGCCCGACGCTCGTGCACGCCGGTACCGAGGCCCAGAAGGAGCGCTATCTCCTGCCGCTACTGGCGGGCGAGGAGATCTGGTGCCAATTGTTCTCCGAGCCCGGCGCGGGCTCGGACCTGGCTGGGCTCTCGACCCGGGCCCTGCGCGACGGCGACGAGTGGGTGGTGAGTGGCCAGAAGGTGTGGACGAGCTTCGCTCACATCGCGGCGTTGGGGATCCTCCTGGCGCGCACCGAGCCCGACGTCCCCAAGCACCGGGGTGTCTCGTATTTCATCTGCCCCATGGACGCGCCCGGCGTGACCATCCGACCCATCGTCGACATGACCGGCGACCACGCCTTCAACGAAGTGTTCCTCGACGAGGTCCGCCTGCCGGCGGAGAACCTCGTGGGTGAGGTGAACGGCGGTTGGGGGCTTGCCAAGGTGACCCTCGGCAACGAGCGGGTCTCGTTGTCGGGGGAGGGGGCGCTGTGGGGCCAGGGTCCCACTGTCGGCGATCTCCTCGACATCGTCCGGCGCGGTGGCCCGGTGCGCGACGCCGGGTTGCGCCAACGCCTGGCCCGAGTGTTCATCGAAGGCGAGGTGCTCCGACTCATCCGGCTCCGTACCGTGAGCGCGGCGGTGGCGGGCCGGACCCCGGGCCCCGAGGCGTCGGTCCGCAAGGCGCTCGCCGATGACCACGGCCAGCGGATCATGGAGCTGGCCCAGGCCATGGCGGGGACCTTCGGCATGTTGGCCGACGCCGGGCCCGCCCAGAGCGCGACGTCTAATCCGAACGCGAGGGCTGAGGCGTCAGGCGCAGCGTCGAATGGTGCCGGTGTCTCGTGGCCATCCCCGGTGTGGGCCAAGGGCTATCTCTTCTCGAGAGCGCTCACCATCGGGGGCGGCACCGCCGAGGTCCAGCGCAACATCATCGCCGAGCGGGTGCTCGGGCTTCCCCACGACGTCGACGTCGAGGCGTCACGGTCGTGGGCGGAGACCCATCGCGCCGTCCAGGCCTGAGGCCGGTCTTCGTCGGTTTCGGGTCTCACCCCGGGCGGGGCGCGCCCATGGACCTCTCGACCACGCGCCGAACGAACGCGGCGAAGGCGTCGGGATGGCTGAGCGGCGCACCGTGGGCTGAGCCGGGGATCTCGATGACCTCGGCATCAGGGACGAGCTCGGCCAAGGCGTCGATGGCACGCCGGTGATGGGGGATCGACGCACCGCCACGCCCGAGGACGAGCGGGACCCGTAAGTGGCCCAGATCGAAAGGGCTGCCGTGGCGGCGGAGGTCGGAGAGCTCGGCGACGAGGGCGGGGCCATCGGCGTGGCGATCGGCACGCGCCTGGTCGGTGAGACGGTCCCACCCGGCGTCGCCGACCAGGCGCCGAAAGAACCCCTCGGCGAAGGTGGCGGGGTCCTCGTCGGCGATACTCGACGCAGTGCGCCGTGGCCACCAGTCGCACCAGGGGAGGGGCGGCTCGTAAGCGCCCACGGCCCTGATGGCCCAGGGAGCCTCGATCGCGGCGCCGAGCGCCACGTCACCGCCGTAGGAGTGGCCCACCACGACCGCAGGCCCGTCGCCCACCAAGACCACGAGATCGGCGACGTGGGCTTCGAGGGAGCGGGCCAAGGGCATGGCGCGCGAGTGGTGATAGCCGCGGCGGTCGTACGTCACGACGTGGAGATCGGCGAGACGCCGCACGGTGCGCGCGAAGGACGCGCCCCGGTCCAGTGAACCGTGGACGAGGAACACCGTGGGCGTGGCACCGGGTGTGTCGTCTCGGTGGTCGACGACGTGGAGGCCGTCGGGGCGCGCGCTCAACGCCCGATCACCCGCACCCGCCCGGTTCCATCCCCGCAATGGCCACGAACATGGTGCGCAAGGCTAATGCCTCGTCGGGATGGGGCTCTCCGACGAGGTGCCCCCGGTAAGATCGTCGTGATGCCACAAGACCAGGCCAGAGCCTCGAGCCCGTCGTTCGGTGGCGCGTTCGGGCCCAATGCCTGGTTGGTCGACGACATGTTCGAGGAGTACCGCAACGACCCTTCGTCGGTGAGCGAGAGCTGGCGCGAGTTCTTCGCCGACTACGTCCCCGGAGGCGTGGCCACCGCGGCGATGCCGGTCACCGCGCCCCCCGCCGTCACCGAACCGGCGCCATCGGTCGCTCCGACCTCGACTACAGCTCCGAGTATGCCGGCGACAACACCGGCGACAACACCGGCGACAACACCATCGAGAACGACCCCGGCGAGCGGGCCGGTGGCGTCCCCGCTTCGAGGCGCAGCGGCGCGAATTGCGCAGAACATGGCCGCATCGCTCACGGTCCCCACCGCCACGAGCGTGCGGACGGTCCCGGCCAAGCTCCTCGAGGTGAACCGGTCGATCGTGAACCAGCATTTGGCCCGCACCTCGGGCGGCAAGGTGAGCTTCACCCACCTGATCGGCTTCGCCCTGGTCCGGGCTCTCGAGGCGGTCCCTGCGCTCAACTCCAGCTTCGTCGCCGACGTCGACGGAACGGACAAGCCCGGGGTCATCCACCACGACCACGTCGGCTTGGGACTGGCGGTGGACCTCGAGAAGTCCGACGGGACGCGCACCTTGTTGGTCCCGGTGATCAGCGCGGCCGAGGCGCTCGATTTCCGGGGATTCGTGATCGCCTACGAGGAGCTCGTGCGCAAGGTCCACACCGGCAAGGCCACGCCGGACGATTTCGCCGGCGCCACGGTCACGCTCACCAACCCCGGCACCCTGGGGACGATGCAGTCGGTCCCGAGGCTGATGCCGGGCCAAGGGGCCATCATCGGCGTGGGGGCCCTCGGATATCCCGCCGAGTTCCAGGCCGCCGACCGCAACAGCCTGGCCCAGATCGGCGTCGGGCCCGTCGTCACCCTGACGTCGACCTACGACCACCGGATCATCCAGGGCGCGGAGTCAGGGATGTTCCTCACCTACATGGCCGAATGCCTCACGGGACAACACGACTTCTACGAGTCGGTGTTCGCGGCGATGGACGTGCCCTATGAGCCGGTCCGCTGGCAGGCCGATGTCAATGCCGGCGACAGCGAGCAGATGCGGTTGGTCAAGCAGGTCCACGTGCAGAGCCTGATCAACATGTACCGGGTGCGGGGTCATCTGATCGCGGACCTCGACCCACTTTCGGCCGAGCCCCGACCGCTGCACCCCGAGCTCGACCCCACCACCTACAGCCTCACCTTGTGGGACCTCGACCGCGAGTTCGTGGTCGACGGGCTGGCGGGTCGCCACAGCCTCACCCTGGGGGAGGCGCTGGATCTCTTGCGCGACGCTTACTGCCGGACACTCGGCATCGAGTACATGCACATCCAGGATCCCGAGCAGAAGCGGTGGATCCAGCAGCACACCGAAGGCGTGCCCACCGCGCTCGACCCCCTCGAGCAACGCCACGTCCTGGACCGGCTCAACGCGGCGGAGGCCTTCGAGCGGTTCCTCCACACCAGGTACGTGGGGCAGAAGCGGTTCGGCCTGGAAGGGGCGGAGTCGACCATCGTGGTCCTCGACACCATCCTCGAGGAGTGTGCCCGAGCGGGGACCAGCGAGGCCGTGCTCGGCATGGCACACCGCGGTCGGCTCAACGTCCTCGCCAACATCGTGGGCAAGTCCTACGGCGAGATCTTCCGCGAGTTCGAGGGCGACCTCGACCCCGACTCGGTCCAGGGCTCGGGGGACGTCAAGTACCACAAGGGGGCCTCGGGCAAGTTCGTGGCTCGGGCAGGATCCGAGCTCACCGTCACCTTGGCCTCGAACCCGTCGCATCTCGAGGCCGTCGACCCCGTCGTCGAGGGCATGGTCCGGGCCAAGCAGGACATGCTCGGCGGTGACCGGTGTCTCGACGTGCTGTCGGTGCTCGTTCACGGCGACGCCGCCTTCGCCGGTCAGGGCGTAGTGGCGGAGACCCTCGAGCTCTCGCAGCTGTCGGGTTACCACACGGGGGGAACGATCCACGTCGTGGTGAACAACCAGTTGGGGTTCACCACTGCTCCCGAGTCGGCCCGTTCGTCGTTGTATCCGACCGACGTCGCCAAGATGGTGCAGGCGCCGATCTTCCACGTGAACGGTGACGACCCCGAAGCGTGTCTGCGCGCGGCGCGCCTCGCCTTTGGCTTCCGCCAGACGTTCCACAAAGACGTCGTGATCGACCTGGTCTGCTACCGGCGCCACGGTCACAACGAAGGCGACGATCCCAGCTACACCCAGCCCCGGATGTACGCCATCATCGAAGGCAAGCGCTCGGTCCGGAAGCTCTACACCGAATCGCTCGTCAGACGTGGCGACATCACCGTCGAGGAGGCCGAGCGAGCCCTCGAGGACTTCGGGGCCCGTCTGCAGGTGGCGTTGGATGAGACGCGCCAGACCGCACCGCCCCAGCCAACCGTCCTGCCCGCACCACCGGCGCGCCGCGCCTCGAGCCTGGCGATGTCCACCGGGGTGGCGCGCCAGGAGCTCGAACGCCTGGCCGTGGCGGCCACGACGGTGCCCGAAGGTTTCACCGTCCACCCGAAGTTGCTCCGCCAGTTCGAGCAGCGGGCCCAGATGGTGGCGGCCGGCGACGTGGACTGGGCGCTCGGAGAGGCGCTCGCCCTCGGATCGATCGTGGTCGAGGGCACCGATGTCCGGCTCTCGGGCCAAGACACCCGACGGGGCACCTTCAGCCAGCGCCACGCCGTGCTCGTCGACTACCGGACGGGAGAGGAGTGGATCCCCCTCGCCCATCTGCACGGCGACGACGTCGGGAGGTTCGGCGTCCACGATTCGCTGCTCTCGGAGTACGCGGCGGTGGGCTTCGAATACGGCTACTCGGTGGAATCCCCCGATGCTCTGGTGGCATGGGAGGCACAGTTCGGAGACTTCGCCAACGGAGCTCAGATCATCATCGACAACTTCTTCGTGTCCGCCGATGACAAGTGGGGGCAGCGTTGCGGCCTCGTCCTGTTGCTGCCGCACGGCTTCGAGGGTCAAGGCCCCGAGCACTCCTCGGCACGGATCGAGCGTTTCCTCACCCTGTCCGCACGCGACAACATGCGCCTTGCCCAACCCACCACGGCCGCCCAGTACTTCCACCTTCTGCGCTCGCAGGTGCGCGGCCTGGGTCGACAGCCCCTGGTGGTCCTCACGCCCAAGTCCCTGCTCCGGGCGCGCCAGTCGCGTTCAGGGCTCGATGAGCTTGCCGTGGGGTCGTTCGCCGAGGTGCTCGACGATCCGGCCACCATGGGCGGCGCCGACGGTGGCGACAACCGTGGGGACGGAGCGGCGCGCCCGGTCGACGCCGCCACGGTGCAACGGGTGCTTCTGTGCTCGGGCAAGGTCGCCTTCGAAGCCATGGCCCGGCGCGACGCTCTGCTCGGGGCATCCGAGGCGCTCCCGGACCCCGGCGTCGATCCCGGGGCTGTGGCCGTGGTCCGGGTCGAACAGCTCTATCCCTGGCCCGAAGAGGCCCTGGCCTCGGTGCTCGCCCATTACCCCGACGCCGACGAGGTGGTGTGGGTCCAAGAGGAGCCCGAGAACATGGGGGCCTGGTCGTACGCGCACGGACGTCTGCACCGTCTCCTGCGGGAGCGGTTCACCTTGACCCACGTGAGCCGAGCCGAGTCGGCGAGCCCGGCCACGGGGAGCGCGGCGCTGCACCACCTCGAGCAGGAAGACCTCCTGCGCCGAGCCTTCGCCTGATCGATCAGCGCAAGGGGATGCCGATGACCGCTTCGAGCGCGGTCAAGGCGCTGGAAGTGTCGGTGACCTTGATGGTGGCCATGCCCAGTGCCCGAGCCGGTTTCAGATTGACCCCGAGATCGTCGAGGAACACGGCTTGGCGAGGTGCGACGTCGAGCGCCTCACAGGCCATGAGATAGAAGCGCTCGTCGGGTTTGCGGACGCCGACCACCGAGGATTCGACCACGGCGTCGAACAAGGCGAGGACCTCGGCCAGCGCCGAGTAGCCCGACCCCGAGATCGGGGTCACGAAGTTGTTCGTGAGGAGCCCAGTCTTGAAGTGCTCGCCACAGCGCCGCACGGCCTCGACCATCTCGGGACGGAGCTGTCCTGAGAACATGGCGAACAGGTCCCGTGCGTCGATGCGGCCTCCTGCCGCCAGGGTCTCGGCTTCGAAGGCGTCACAGAACGCGTCGAAGCCGAGCTCGTTGCGCTCGAGGCGCGCCCAGGCGTTCTCGAGATGGTTGGAGGCGTTGACCGAGCGGATGAAACCGTCGGGCAGCCTATGGTCACGTTCGTAGCGTCGAAAGGCGTCGAAGGGGCTGTCGGTGATGACGCCCCCGAAGTCGAAGAGGACCGCCGCGATGGACGGGGTCTCGGCGTCCCCCGCCGAGCTCACCGAAGCGACTGGCGGGCGAGCCCGTCCCACAGCGCCGCGGAAAGCCCGAGCGAGGCGATGTCGACCCGCTCGTCCACACCGTGGAACATCGCCGCGTACTGTTCGAACGACAATTGCTCACTGAAGAGGCCGAACCCGTAGGCGACGGTACCGAGGCGCCGAAAGAAGCGGGCGTCGGTGGCGCCCACGGTCAGGAAGGGCACGCAGCGGGCGTCGGGGTACGAGGCCCGGGCCACGCGTTCGAGGGCATCCCACAGGGGGGTGTCGGTCGGAGACGTGCTCGCCACGTCGACGCTGTTCCAGGTCAATTCGACGTCGCCGGCCAGGTCGCCCAAGGCGTCATTGATCATGGCCTCGACCTCGGGCTGCCCCCAGCCTGGCAGCGTCCGGATGTCGACCTGGAGCTGGACACGGTCGGGGATGACATTCACCTTGGTCCCCGCCTGCAAGACGGTGGGCGCCATGGTGGTGTGGGTACAGGCATGGGCTTGGCGGGCCAGTCCGAGTAGGGGCAGGGACTGGCAGAACTCGCCGATGCGCTGGGCGTCGAGCAACGGGCCCGAGAACTCAGCGGGGAGGCCGATACCCTCCACGAAGCGCCGCCACGCGTCGTGGATGTCGGCGGGTGTCTCGTGCTCGGCCAGCCTGCGAACCACTTCCGCCGCCTTCACCAAGGCGTTGTCGGTCCGAAGGGGCTGTGACGCGTGGCCGGGCGTACCGCGCACGGTCATGGTGCACCAGAACGCACCTTTCTCACCGGTGATGACCGGGAGACGGACACCGCCCGGGCTCCCCATGGGGAATCCGCCCGCCTCGGTGATCAGGTAGTCACAGCGGACCTCATCGGCCCGGTTCTCGGTCAGCCACTGCGCGCCGTGGCTCCCGAGGGCCTCCTCGTCGGCCACACCGATGAACACGAGGTCACCTTCGGGACGAAATCCTTCATCGGCCAGATGGGCGAAGGACACCGCCATGGACGCCGTGAGGTTCAGCATGTCCACCGCACCGCGGCCCCACACCTCGCCGTCGATGATCTCCCCGCCGAAGGGGTCATGGCGCCAGTCCTCCCCGTTGGCAGGGACGACATCGGTGTGCCCGAGAAGGGTGAGCGCGGGGGCGTCGTGGTCGCGACCCTCGAGCTTGGCCACCAGTGAGGTGCGGCCCGGCAGCGGCTCGTAGAGCTCCATGTCGAGTCCCCGCCCGTCGAAGAGGTCACGCAGGAGATCGGCGTTGCGCTGCTCGTGTCCGGACTCGGGCGTCCCGTCGTTGACACAGGCGTTACGGATCATCGCTTGAAGGACTTCGGCTACTTCTCCGCCCAGGTCGCCGGCCATGGCCGCATCCTACGGTGGACGCCGGACCCGGCGGGGTGCCCCGGAGGAGGGTCGGACAGATTCCGGCGGTGGGATGGTTGACTGGACCCCACATGGCCCCCTCCTACGCCGTCGTGGACGGATCGAACATCGCGACCGAGGGCCGCTCTGTTCCGAGCCTGGCCCAGCTCGACGACGCCGTCCGGCAATTCCAGGCCGAGTTCGCCGGGACTGAAGTCATCGTGGTGGTCGACGCCACCTTCGGCCACCGGATCGATCCCTCCGAGCGCAAGGCCTTCGACGAGGCGGTCGCCCATGCCGAGCTCGTCTCGCCCCCGGCGGGGGCGGTAGGTCGTGGTGACGCCTTCCTGCTCCGGGTGGCCGAGCGCGTGGGGGCACGGGTGTTGTCGAACGACTCCTTTCAGGAGTTCCACGCCGAGCACCCCTGGCTCTTCGACGAGGACCGACTCATCGGCGGGAAGCCGGTGCCCGGTGTGGGGTGGATCTTCACCCCCCGCAGCCCCGTGCGCGGGGTACGGAGCCGTGCCGCGCTGGCGGCGGGCTCGTCCAAGACTGCCAAGGCCGCCAAATCGGCCAAGGCAGCCAAGATTACTGGCGGCGTATCTGCGGTCAGCTCGGCGAAGTCGGCCACCGTCCAGGCGGCGCTGTCCGAAGCCGGAGACGACGTGGCCGCCGCGGGCCATGGCCCACGCGTCGCCAAGAAGACCGCCAAGGCCGAGAAAGCGTCGAAGGCGGAGAAGACTGGCAAATCCGAGAAGTCGACAAAGGCGGAGAAGCCGGGCAAATCCGACAAGGCGGGCAAGAAGGCGAAGAAGACCACAGAGCCGGCGCGCAAGACCGACAAGGCGAAGAAGACGCCAGGAGTCCTGAAGGCGCCGACCATGTCCTCGGAAGTCGATGACGGCGGCGAGGTGTCGCCTCGCTCCGCAACCGGATCTCGAACCCGGCGGGGACGTGGTCGTCGGGCCACCGCACC
This sequence comes from Acidimicrobiales bacterium, assembly GCA_035532735.1. Taxonomy (GTDB): domain Bacteria; phylum Actinomycetota; class Acidimicrobiia; order Acidimicrobiales; family UBA8190; genus Chersky-840. Next base: position 86,659 of record DATKQM010000033.1, read on the forward strand.
CGACGTGCGCGCCGCCATCGACGTGGCCACCGTCGAGGCGGTGGACCCCGATGCCGATGCTGAGGCGCCCGAGCCGAGTCGTCGGCGTCGGTCCGGGCCACCTCCCGCGGTCAACGACCCTTTGACCTTTTTGACCTTCGTGTCCGAGCACCCGATCGCGTCGAAGGTCGAGGGGACCGTCTCCTCGTTCGTGTCGCACGGCGCCATGGTCGACGTCGGGGGCATGCAATGTTACGTGCCGCTCGCCGGGCTGGCCGTGCCCGCGCCGCGCCGGGCCCGTGAGGCTCTCGAGCGTGGGGAAGAGCGTCAGTTCGTTCTCGTGGCCCTCGACCCGGCGCGCCGTGGTGCTGAGCTCGCCCTGCCGGAGATCGCGCCGCAGCGTCTCGCTCGCTGAGCCCCGCCCGCCCTCCATTGCCACAATAAGTGGCTGGCGTCTCAAGATTTGCCACGCTTAGTGCCGACATTTCGGGCGGGAAAGCAGCGGACGAGGAACCTCCAGCCGGGGTGGCCGAGTGGACCATCTCCCAGCTCCGGAGGGTTCGAAAGAGGACACGAGGAACCCGCCATGCAACTGAAGCACACGCTTGGCCGCATCGGCCTTCACCTGCCCCGCCACAGTGCCAAGGGCGTCTTGATCATGGAGGCGCCCCGCACCGGCAACGGTGAGTCTTGGAAGAACTCCCAGGCTCGGTACAGCACCGCCGAGTTCGACGACCCCTGGCCGACCCGGGCGTAAGAGCCACCGGGCCGAGGCCCTGGACAGCGACGATCGGGCACGTTTTTTCTCAACGTGTCATCAAGATCGGCGCCGATTGTGTCGATGTTTCGGGGGTGGCGAAAGGCCACGACCCGGATCTCAGAAGTCCAGGGCCAGGCGCCGGTGGTGCCTGGCTCAGCACCGTCGTGAGGGCGGGGACGAACCCGAGATCGACGGTCGCGACCGATGCAGCCACAAACCCTCGCACGGAGGGGCTGTGGTACCCCCGAGCCGGTGCGAGGGGACAGGGAGGACGAACGATGGCAAGGGTTGGGCGCCAGCCCAGGCGGGGCGAAGGTGGGTTTGGGCTCCTCGAAGTCATCATGTCGCTCACCGTCTTGCTCCTCGTCCTCGTGGCAAGCTCGTTCCTCGTCGACACCGTCGTCAAGCAGGCCGCCTTCAACCGAGAAAAAGTTGCCGCGGCGGAACTGGCCGAGCAGTACCTCGAGATCACGTCGAACGCAACCCTGTCGTCGCTCCAAGCCAACATTTCGCGCAACGTCCTTCTGACCGCCAACCCGATCTCCGTCGGCGGGATCGACTACTCCGTTTGGTCGCACCTGGAGTGGGCCGGGACCGGGAACACGCCGAGTCTGTGCACGTCGGGCAACCCTCCCCAGGTCATCCGGGCCACGATGACGGTCAAGTGGGGCAACGGGCAGTCGATGGGCGAGACCTCGATCATCGAACCGCCCTACGGCACCATCATCCCCGGTGACGGCTTCTTGTCGATCAAGATCGTCGGTGCCGACCCGACCAAGCCGCCGGCCGACACGACCAACCTCATCAATGTGGCCGTGAACGTGACCCCGCAGTCGACCGGGGTCACCACTGCCTACAACCCCGACCAGAACGGATGCGTCTACCTCCAAGAGCCGGTAGGCAAGTACAACATCAGCCTGGCCGGCCCCAGCGGGGGGCCGTCCTACATCGACTGGCTGGAGCTCGCCAACCCCAGCGCGACGTCGGTCAACGTCGCCACCGCCGGGCTCCCCGCCTTCGCCCCCACGTTCCATTTCGACGAGTCGGGCACCGTGACATTGAGCCCATCGGCGGGAGCTCCGGTGGCCGCAGGCATGCCCATCACGGTGGCCAACGGCGCCAGCTCGTTTCCATCGGGAATCAACACCGTCGTCCCGTATGGCTCCAATACGACGGTGGTGCCCCTCTTCCCCTTCACTGCGCCTTACACCGTCTGGTACGGCGACTGCGTCACCGTGCTCTCGGTGACCAAGGAACAGCCCGATGCGCCGACGCCGTTCTCACTCTCGCCCCAAGGCGCCGAGTCAGTCCCGATCACCGGCTTGAACACCTTGGCGATCACGGCCACCCGCACGGCTGGCGCAGCCTTCTCGGCGACGCCGACGGCGACGGCCACGATCAACGACGCCGCCGCACCCGGTGACGGCTGTCCGTCGGCCGACAAGACCGGTGGCGAGGTCTTCACGTTGGCGGGCGCCACTCCCACCACCGTGGGGTCGACGACGAGTTACACGACCCAGACCGCCATCATGAACCAGACCTACACCGTGGTGGTCAACGACCCCTCCAACAACTCCAATACGTCGTTCTCCATGGTGATGGGGACGACCGGAGTCACCTACAACGGCACTCTCTACCCATACGGGACATCGGTGCCGGTGGTGGTGACATGACACGCGGCGTCATGAAACTCTTCTTGCCGGCCATGAGCGACGCCACGTCGGGCCTCGGGCCCGACGAGGGCGGGTACACGTTGGTCGAGACGCTCCTCACCGTTCTGGTCGTGTCGATCGTCCTGGCAGCCGCCTTCCCCGTGCTCCCGGTGTTCTTCCGGGAGAGCAACATCGTGCAGAACACCTACCAATCGGTGGACCAGCTGGTACTTGCTTCGGAGGTGGCGACCCGGTACGTGCACGAGGCGGTGTCGCCGTCGTCGTCGACGAACCCGTTCTCGAGCGCTAACGCCAACAACGTGACGTTCTACGCCAACACGGGGAAGTCCACCGGCCCCGAGAAGGTCGTCATGCAGGTTGCCACGGCCGGGTCGGTACGAACATTCCAGGTCAACTTGTACGTCGCCAACGCCAACACCTGCCCGATGACAGGGTCCTCCGGCACGGCGTGTGTCTATGGCACGTCCACGCAGTCGTTCCTCCTCATCAACTTCCTCACCAACGGCACCGCCGGGAGCCCCGTGTTCACGTACAACCTCCAAGGGGGCGAAGTGTGCGGCGGGCCCCCGCCGAGCTCGCCCACGACGACCCTCTCGCAGTCTGCGTCTAGCGGCGCGACGACTCTGAAGGTGAATCAACCGCACGGGGCGATCTCGGTGGGCGACACCATCTTCATCGGTTCGGGCCCCAACGCCCAAATTGTGACCGCCACTGCGGCGGCGGCCTCCACTTCGACGAGCGTCACGGTGACCGCGCTGACCGCGGCCGCTGCCAACACGGCGGCAATCTATGACAGCTCATTGACCAATGTGCCGAACTCCCCACCGACGACGGTGAGCGCCACCAGCTCGGGTACCACGCTCAAAGTGAACGCGCTTCAAAGCGCGATCGCAACTGGAGATTCCATCGTGGTCGGAACGGGGTCTTCGGCGCAGACCGTGACCGCCGGCAACAACTACGCCAAGGGCACGACGGGCAACATCACCGTCAGCGCTCTGTCGGGGAGCGTGACATCGGGGACATCGGTCTACGACAGCACGTGCTCGGCGACCCAAACCAGTCAGATCGGGGGTGTGGCCTTGAACCTCCAGGCCACCAGGAACCCCGGCGGCCAACCCACGGGATACCAGTCCCAGGCGTATCTCTTCTCGCCGGAATACAACGCCGCGGTCGGATGATGGTGCACCCAAAGCTCGAGCTCAGGAGGGCAGTGGTGACAGCCGCTCACAAGTTGCGCATGCGGTCGCGTCGTGGTGAGGGTGGGCAGACCATGCCCCTGGTCCTGGGCATCATCCTCGTGCTCACCCTGGGCACCGTGGTCCTCGTCCAGAACACGTTCCAGCAGTTCCCCATCGTCACCAAGGACGTGATCCAGCACCAGGCCTACCGGGCCATGGTGTCGGGCCTCGACGAGTATCAGTATGCAGTGAACGCCAATGCCAACTTCGCGGCCTGCAGCGCCAAGTTCGTGAATGGCTCGGGCACGACCATAGGCAATTCGACGCTCACGGGCGCGTCGAGCGTGTGCAGCGCGCTGACCTTCGGGACGTGGAACTCGGTGCCGGGCAGCGGCGCGGCCAACGGGCCCCCGGCGTGGTTCTTAATCGACAACCCCGTCATCAACACCGCGACCGGAAACCTGAGTATCGACGTCGTGGGTGCCGCCGGGTATCCCAACAGCTACAATTACCAGACCGCGTTGGTGACGCTGAAGCCGCTGAACGGCTTTTTGTTGAACGTCCTCTGGATCAACTACGACCAGATCGATCCGGCCGTGGTGAACCAGTACGGCAACAACGGCACCCCCACATGTGACTACTACTGGAACGGCCCCAACTCGCTCGGGAACAACTGCCAGATCGTCGATTTCATCAGCGCCGACTCGCTCACGGGCAACCTCTTCGTCAACGACACGATCTTCGTGTGCGGGAGCCCGAAGTTCCAGAACATCCAGACCGCGGATCCCACCAAGATGTATCTGGAGGGCCAGGGGTGCTCGGGGACACCGAGCATCTCCGGGACGCAGGCCGACAACGTGGGAGTCCAGCCCATCCCGACGGACAACTCTGCGCTTGCGACCCAGGCCGCCTCGAACGGCTGCCTCTACGAGGGTCCCACCACCATCGTGGTCAACGGATCGAACATGACCGTCACGAGCCCCGACACCCCCACGGGCACGCCCGCCGGGGCACCGGGGACGTCGATGTCCAACGACGCGCTCAACGCCGCCGCCAACACCGCCAATGTCTGTCTGCCGGTCTCGCCCGCCACGACGGTGCCCGTCCCGGCCAATGGTGTGGTCTATGTCGAGACGTGTCAGAAGATCACGAACTCGCGCCGCGTCACCGAGTGCAACGGCCAGACCTATAACCCCCTGGTCAACGCGGGCGAGACCGGTGTGGGTGGTGTCACCGCCGGCGACGCCATCGTCCAGGGGACGGTGAACTCCCCCATGACGATCGGCTCGGCCAACAACATCGTTATCGACGGCAACATCTGCTATGCGGACGCTGTCTCCGCCGGCACGTGCACGGCCGCCCCGGCGGCGCCGTCGACCGACGTGCTGGGCCTGGTGGCGAACAACTACGTCGAGATCAACCACCCCGTCAACAACAGGGGCGCCAACGTGAGCACCTGCTCGCAAACCCTGGGCGCGGGCACACCGACCTGTGACCTGCAGGACCCCTACATCGATGCCGTCCTCCTGGCGCTCGACCACTCCTTCCTGGTCAACAACTACGACACCGGGAACCCGCTGGGCACCATCAACCTCAACGGCACGATCGACCAGGACTGGCGCGGGCCGGTGGGGACCTTCAATGGCAGTGGGATCGCGAGCGGCTACGCCAAGAACTACCAGTACGACCAGCGCCTCCTCTACCTGTCACCGCCGTACTACTTGAACCCCGGCACCTCGCAGTGGGGTTTCGCGGCGTTCACGGTCGCGGCCGGCAACTGCCAGCTGGCCACGGGTTCGCCCAACACCGCGGCCTGCACCGGGTACCCGTAAGCCGTTTCTCGTCCCAACCGGGACGCTCGCCGGGACAGGGCCGAACTCGACGTTGGTAACCTCGGCGGCCGTGTTGCGACCCGAAGACGTCCTTCCGCACCGAGAGCCGTTCCTGCTGGTCGACGAGGTCATCGAGCTCGATCCGGGCCAGCGGGCTCGGGGCCGCTGGCACCTCACAGGCGACGAAGCGTTCTTTGCCGGACACTTCCCGGGCCGCCCCACGCTCCCCGGGGTGCTCATGGTCGAGTCGCTGGCCCAGCTGGGGGGTATCGCCGTGCTCTCCGACGAACGGTTCGTAGGCAAGCTCCCGTTGTTCGGCGGAATCGACAAGGCCAGGTTCCGTCGTCAGGTGGTGCCCGGCGAGACCCTCGACCTCGAAGTCACCTTGGGAAGGCTCTCGGCGCGCGCCGGCACCGGTCGGGGTCGCGCCTTGGTGGACGGTCAGCTCGCCTGTGAGGCCGACCTTCTCTTCGTCATCGTGGACAGCTGAGTCTGAAGGGACCGACGTGCGCATCGCCACCTGGAACGTCAACTCGCTCAACGCCCGTCAGGCGCGGGTCGAGGAGTGGATCGACTACGCGCGGCCCGACGTCTTGTGCATGCAAGAGACCAAGCTCGCCGACACCGCCTTCCCCGCCATGGCGTTCTCGGCACTGGGATATGAGTCGGTCGCACACGGCGAGGGGCGGTGGAACGGCGTTGCCATCGTGAGTCGCGTGGGTCTCGAAGACGTGGCCCGGGGATTCGAGGGCCCTGGCGACGACCAGGGAGCACGTCTGGTGGCGGCCACCTGCGCCGGGGTTCGGGTCCACAGCGTCTACGTGCCCAACGGCCGTGAGGTCCCGAGCGAACACTACGACGCCAAGTTGGCGTGGTACGGCGAACTGCTCGCCTACCTCGAGCGGACGTCCAAGCCGACTGACAACGTGGCGGTGTGCGGGGACTTCAACGTCGCACCCGATGACCGTGACGTCTGGGACCCCGCCACCATGGTCGGGTCGACACATGTGACCGGGCCCGAGCGCGAGCGCCTCGGGGCCCTCGAGGGGTGGGGGCTCGTCGACGCCTTCCGCCTCTGTTACGACCAGGACAAATTGTTCTCGTGGTGGGACTACCGAGCCGGAAATTTCCACAAGCACATGGGCTTGCGCATCGACCTGGTCATGGTGAGTCGTCCCCTGGCCGACCGGGTCAGCTATGCGCTCATCGACCGCAACGCCCGCAAAGGGAAACAGCCCTCCGACCACGCACCGGTGTTGGTCGACATCGCCGACTGACGACAAGGTTCAGCTGGCACGGTCGGTGGGTTCGGGCAGCATCGTCCGCAGCAAGGCGATCCGCGCCGACAGCCCCTCGGTGTCGGGGACCTCGGCGCTGTCGCGGCTCGCCTCGGCCACGGCCGCCAGGAGCGGGGACGGGTCGCATCGCCATGTCCTGTCTCCGGCCCGGCGCGTGCGCGCCCATGAGCACCACAATTCGTCTTCGGCCCGGGTGAGCGCCACGTAGAGGAGCCGACGCTCTTCGGCGATCGCCTGGCGGGTCGTGGCGTAGATGATGGGAACCATGCCGTCTTCGAGCCCGACCACGGCCACCGCCGGCCACTCCAGTCCTTTGGAGCGATGGAAGGTGGACAGCTCGACGCCGTCGACGGGGTCGAGCTCCATGCTCGAGTCCCCCCCGGCGACGATCCAGTCGAGGAAGTCACCCACGGTCGCATCGGGGAACTCGAGCGCGTGCTCGTCGGCGAGCTGGGCGAGGGCACGAGGAAGGCCAAGCTCGGACTCAGGTCCGTCGTCGCTTCCCGAGGTCTGTCCCTCTTCGTCGGCGCGAGCCTGACGGGTCAGGACGAGCTCGGCCAGCGCACTGCGCAGATGCCGGGTCTTGGGTGCTCGACGGAGCTCGGCCAGGGCGCGTCGAGCGGTGGCGGCTTCTTTGGCGTCCCCACCCATCCGGTACGGGATCCCGGCTCGCTCCAGGGCCCGGGCGATGGGGTCGAGCCGGGCGTTGGTGCGGGCCAGGACGGCCAGGTGCGACCAGGGTCGCCCCGGGCGGTGGGCGCGGCGCAGCCACCGTGTGACGGCGGCCGCCTCGTCGTCGTCATCGTCGAAACCGTCGACCACCGGGCACGGTCCGTCGGGGCGCGACGCCTTCCCCGGATCCGCTCCGAGCACCGCCCTGGCCGCCCCGATCACCTGGGGCGTGGACCGGTGGTTGGCGTCGAGCTGCAGGACCGTGGTCCCCGGCAGGAGCTCGGGAAGGCGGTCGAGCAGGGTGGGGTCGGCCCCGTTCCAGGCGTAGATGGCCTGGCGGGGGTCGCCGACGACGAAGAGATCGCTCTGGTCGCCGAGCCACGCCTTGAGCAGGCGCCATTGGGCCGGGTTGACGTCTTGGAACTCGTCGACGAAGACGTGTCGGATGCGCCACCGCTGGGCCGCGGCGGCGGCTCGATCTTCCTCCAGCAGGGACGCGCACCGCGCCACGAGGTCGTCGAGATCGAGCACGTTGCGTCGCGCCTTCTCGGCGACATACGCGGCGTAGACCTCGGCGAGGTCGTGGTGGGACCGCCCGAGCACGGTGTCGCGATCGGCGCCCCGGGCCGCCGCGCCGTAGTCGTCGGGACCGACCATGCTCACCTGCGCCCAGTGGATCTCGCCCAGCACGGCGGCGACTTGTGTCGGTTTGAGCTGCGCCCGAGGGCCGAGCGCCGTTCGCACCACGCGGGCGGGATCGTCCATGACCACAAGAGGGCGGATGTCTCGGTCCACCCAGTGTCGGCGCAGTTGGGCAAAGGCCAGGGCGTGGAACGTCCCGGCCGAGACCGCACCGGGGACACCGAGCCGTTCGAGGCGGTCACGCAGCTCACGTGAGGCCTTCCGGGTGAAGGTCACCACCAGGCAGTGTTCGGCCTGGGCCGACCCGTCGAGAATTCGCCGCGCCACCCGCCGCGCCAGGACCGTCGTCTTGCCCGAGCCCGCCGCCGCCAGGACGCACAGCGAGGGCTCCAACGACGTCACGGCCTGCTGTTGGGCCACGGTGAGACCCAGCAACAACTCCGGCGAACCGCCGACGCCAGAGGGGGAGCTGGGCACCGCGGCGACCGTATCGGCGAGGTGTCACAGCGCGGGGGATGGGCCGAGGCCAGGCACCTCGGGGGTAGCCTCCCCGAGGTGCTGCGGTCGCTCGCCGGTGGGACCTTGTACGGCGAGACCTGGGGCGACGGGCCCCCCGCGGTGATGGCCCTGCACGGGTGGGGCCGGACGCATGCTGATTTCGCAGCCTCTCTCGGCCCCGACTCCTCCCCCCACCCCGACCCTGCGCCTGGACAGCTGTCCACCGTGGCCCCCGACCTCCCCGGCTTCGGAGCCACCCCGGCCCCCCCCGAGGCCTGGGGATCGGTCCAGTACGCCGCAGCCGTGGCCCGGCTTCTCGACGAGGTGGTCGGGCCCCGGCCCGGCCCCGGACTCGTTCTGGTGGGCCACTCCCTGGGCGGTCGGGTGGCGGTGCGCCTGGCCGCGGCGCGGCCCGAGCTCGTGCGGGCTCTGGTGTTGACCGGGGCGCCGCTCATCCCGAGAGCGGGACGGGCTCGTCGTCCCCCCGCCGCCTATCGGGTGGCACGGGCCATGCACCGGGCCCATCTGGTGGGCGACGCGCGGATGGATCGGGCCCGTCAGCGCTACGGCTCTGCCGATTACCGCGCCGCACAGGGCGTGATGCGCGACGTTCTCGTGCGTCTGGTCAACGAGCGCTACGAGGACGCCTTGGCGGCGTTGGATTGCCCGGTCGAGCTGGTGTGGGGCGACGACGACCCGGATGTGCCCGTGGAGAGCGCCCGCGCCCTAGCGGGCTCTATTGCTGGCGCGAATCTCAGGTTGTGCCCCGGCGCCGGTCACCTCCTCCCTCTCACCGCGCCGGCCGAGTTGCGTGGGGCCGTGGACCGAGCATTGGCCCGAGCCTCGTGATCCTGCGGGCCGCCGTCGAAGCCGCGTGCGGGTTGTCGATCGTCGCGGCCGGGCCGCGGTGGTTGCGAGTGGCGCAGCGTGAGCACTATCTCGTCGACGCCACGACTCGCTTCGCCCTGCGTTGGTGGGTCGCTGTCCCGGTGAACCTGGTCGGGCTGGGCATCGCCGTGGCGGGACTCTTGGCCTCGTCGCGTTGGGCGGCGGGCGGATTCGCAACGGCCGCGGTGATCGCCGTGGGCCCGGTCGGGTTGTCGTTGCGGGGCCGGACGTCACCGTTGGCGTGGACCCGGCGATTGCGCACCCTGGCCCTGGTGTGGGCGGGCCTTGAGGCGGTTGCGGTGGCAGGTGGGATCGTGGCCGGGCAGGGGCCGGTGGCCGCGTCGGCGGCGGCGTTGGCGGTGCCGGCCCTGGTGGACCTGGCCTGCGCTCTCATGGCACCGATCGAGCGCCGTCTCGCCGGATCCCACGTGGCACGTGCCGCGGCGCGCCTTCGACGGGTGGCGCCCACGGTGGTTGCCATCACGGGCTCGTTCGGCAAGACGAGTACCAAGGGATACGTCGCCCATCTCGTCTCGGGCACCCGGTCAGTCGTCGCCAGCCCGGCCAGCTTCAACAATCGCGCCGGGCTCGCCCGAGCCGTGAACGAGCACCTGGCCGACGGTACCGAGGTCTTCGTGGCGGAGATGGGCACCTACGGCCGCGGGGAGATCGCCGAGCTGTGCTCGTGGATCCGACCCGACGTGGCGGTGATCACCGCCATCGGCCCGGTGCACCTGGAGCGTTTCCGTTCTGAGGATCGTGTCCTCGAAGCCAAGGCCGAGATACTCGTCGGCGCCGCCAGCGCGATTCTCGTGATCGACGACGACCGCTTGGCGGCATTGGCAGAGGCCCGTGCATTGTCCGGGACACGGGTGTGGCGGGTCTCGGCCAGCGACATGAACGCCGATGTCTGTGTCTTGGAAGACGGCGGTTGTCTTTCGGTACGCTTTCGAGGAGTCGAGATCGCCCACGCGATCCCCTTCGACGCCCGACCCGGCAATGTCGCCGCGGCCGTGGCGGTGGCGCTGGAGCTTGGTGTTCCCGCCGATGACGTGGTCCGACGTCTGGCCACATTGCCCGGCGCTCCGCACCGGCTCGAGCAGACGCTCAGCCCGGGCGGATTCGTCCTGCTCGACGACACCTACAACGCCAACCCGGCGGGTGCGCGCGCCGCGTTGGCGACACTGGGGCGTCTCGGCGCCGACGCCATGCGGCGAGTCGTGGTGACCCCGGGCATGGTCGAGCTCGGACCCCTCCAGACCCAGGAGAACACCGACTTTGCCGCGGCGGTGGCCGCTGTGGCCACCGACCTCGTCATCGTCGGGCGCACCAACCGCCGGGCCTTGCTGGCCGGTTCCCGGCGCCCCCCGTCAGGAAGCGATGCGCCCCGGGTCGTGGTGGTGAGCACACTCCCGAAGGCGACACAGTGGGTACGCGAGCACCTCGAGAGTGGCGACGTCGTCTTGTACGAGAACGACCTCCCCGACCACTACCCTTGATCGCCGCCGGACCGCGTCGTGATGGCGTCGGGCGATTCCGCCGAACTCGGGAGTGCCACCGTTGAACGTCACCACCGCCAAGCTCGCCGTCGCCTTCGGGGGCCCATCCCCGGAGCACGACGTGAGCATCCTGACGGGCCTCCAGGCCGCGCGTGAGCTGACGCGATCCCAGCGCGACGTCATGGGCCTGTACTGGACCAAGACGGGGGAGTGGTACCGCGTCGACGCCGCCCTCGAGGCCGCCGACTTCCTCGACGGCGTGCCCCGGGGGGCCCAGTCGGTCCAACTGGTCACCGGAGTCGAAGGTTCCGGCTTCGTGGCCGGAGCCGGACGCCTGGGTCGTAGCCGGCCCCTGCCCGTCGACGCCGTCATCAATTGCTGTCATGGTGGGCCCGGGGAGGACGGCACCTTGCAGGCCGCGCTCGACCTGGTCGGCGTCGCCTACACCGGACCCGGGGTGGCGGCCGCCGCGTTGGGGATGGACAAACTCGCTTTCGCCGGGGTGGCTCGGGCCGCCGGTCTCTCGGTCCTGCCGCGTGTGCTTCTGCACCGACGTGGTAACGGGCCTGCGCCTGCCGGGGGCGACGACATCGGATTCCCGGGCCCCTACATCGTGAAGCCTCGCTTCGGGGGGTCCTCCATCGGTGTCGAGGTCGTGGCCGACCTCGACACGGCCCGGGGTCGGCTCGACGCCAATACCCATCTGCGCGCTGGTGCGGTTCTCGAGCCCTACCGCGAGGATCTCTTCGACCTCAATGTGGCCGTCCGAACCTGGCCGGACATCGAGTTGTCCGCCATCGAACGACCGCTGCGCTCCACCGCGGCGGCCGAGATCCTCGGCTACGCCGACAAATACGTGGGCGGTGAGGGCATGGCGAGCGCCCCGCGCCAGCTGCCGGCGGATCTGGCTGCTCCGGTCGTCACCGCGCTGCACGACGCGGCGCGCGCCGTGGTGGCTCTGGCAGATGTCCGAGGCGTGGCGCGCATCGACTTCCTCTGTGACGGGAACGACCTGTTCGTGAACGAGGTCAACACCGTGCCGGGGTCACTGGCCCGCTACCTGTTTGTGGACCCGCCCGTTCCCTTCATCGACCTCCTCGACGGCCTCATCGGCGAAGCCCTGGCTCGTCCCGCCGCGCACTACAGCGCGGCGGGCGCTGATGGCACCGTGTTGCGGGGCGCGGGAGGTATCGCCGGCAAGCTCGCCTGAGCCTGGGGACCCTCCGGGACAGGCGCGTATGCCCGTGGCGACACAGGCGCGGGGATACGCTGGACGGGTGCCGTTTCCCCGCCGGTTGCTCACCGAGGACGAGGAAGTCGTCGTCGAGATCCGGCCCCATTGGGCGTTCCTCGGCAGGCCCCTCGTGGTCGCGGTCGGGGTGGTGACGCTCTCCATCGCGGTGATGGTGGTCTTTGCCAAGGCTCCCCCCGCCGTTCTCTACATCTTGTTGATCCTCGTGGCATGTTCGGCGTTGTGGTTGGTGGCGCGCCTCATCCGGTGGTTCGCCACCAGTCTCGTCGTGACCACGACCCGCATCGTCCAGCGTTCGGGGGTCTTCGGCCGCACCGGGTTGGAGCTCCGACTCGAAAGGGTCAACCAGCTCTCGTATCACCAGTCGATCTCCGATCGGATCTTGCGCACCGGCGAGCTCCATGTCGAGATGGGAGGTGAGACCGGCGTCGTGGTCTTCGACCGCGTGCCGCGCCCCGCCGCAGTGCAGAGCATCATCACCGAACAGATCGACGCCTTGCGCCACCGGTCCGTCGCCCCCGTCGCGTCGGGGCTTGGCGGTTCGGCGCCCGCCGGTTCGGGGCTTGGCGGTTTGGGGCCTGTCGGGTCCTGGCACGAAGACGGAGCGACGAGACCTCCACCGCGCAACGGTGTTGCCCTCTCCGACGAGACGCCGCCGTCGGGCACGGCCCGGGTGCCGCATCCCCCGCACGGCGAGGAAACCGTGGCCGACCGTCTGATGCAACTCGACGAGCTCCGGCGCCGAGGAATCGTCACCGACGAGGAATTCGCTTCGAAGAAAGCCGAATTGCTCGATCGATTGTGATCTCTGGCTAGGACAGGGCCACCAGGTGCGCGCCCTGGGTGGCCCGCACTTTCCACGCCGGAGTCCCGAGCTCGTCGAGGTCGAGCGCACCGGGTTGGGTGAGAGCCACGACACAGCCACCGAACCCGGCCCCGGTCAGCCGAGCTCCGAAGACACCGGGGAGCCCGTTCAGCCGCTCCACCAGCGAGTCGAGCCCGGGCGTGGAGACCTCGAAGTCCTGGGCCAGGCTCCGATGGCTCGCCGACATGACGCGCCCCGCTTCGGCGAGATCCCCGACCCTGAGCGCGGCAATGAACCAGTGCACTCGCTCGCATTCGGTCACGACATGACGGACCCGACGGCGTAGCACGGGATCGGGGATGGCGACGGGGAACTGAGGGTCCAACCGTCCGAGCGGACCCAGGCGATGTGCGGCGGCCTCGCACTCAGCCCGACGTTGCGCGTAGGCAGAGTGCGCCAGCGCGCGCGACTCTCCGGAATGGACCACCACGACCTCGACCCCGAGCGGCATCGCAACGGGATCCATCGACAGGTCGGCGAAGTCGATGAGGAGGGCGCAGCTTTCCTGGGCCGCGCTCACCACGAGTTGGTCCATGATCCCGGTCGGGACTCCCGTGGCGGCCTGTTCGGCGCGTTGGCAGGTGCGAGCCATGCTCAGCGGATCAGGGTCGTGTCCGAACACCAGAGCCAGGGCGACCTCGAGGGCGGCACTCGAGGACAGTCCGGCGCCGACCGGAAGGGTCGTGACGATGGTGCCGGTTCCCCCGGAGCTCGGACGGACGGCGGATGCGACGGCGGCGACATACCGGGCCCAGCGCGGTTCGACGGCTTCGAGGACGCGGCTGTCGAGTGACATGTGGATGTCCACCTCGGCCGGCTCGGGCTCCTGTGACGATCGCAGGAACAGACGAGTGCTCTCGTCGGGCATGAACGTCACCGTGGTGCCGAGGTCTACGGCCATGGGCAGGGCGACACCCTCGTTGTAGTCGGTGTGATCGCCGACGAGATTGACCCGTCCCGGGCTGTGGGCCTGCACCGGAGCGGCGCGCCGGTGCAGGGTCGGATCGGTCATGGTGGCGACAGCATGACACGACCGGTTTGACCCCTATGGCCTGAGGCGACCAGCATCCGGGCATGGAGCACATCGACCTGGGGACCGGCATCGAACTGTGTTACGAGTGGCGCGGGGCACCGGGGGACCCGGTCGTCGTGCTCATCGCCGGGCTCGGGCGCCAGCTCATCGGGTGGGATGACAGCTTCTGCCAGCTCCTGGTGGACGAAGGCTTCTCGGTACTGCGCTTCGACAATCGTGATACTGGATTGTCTACGCACCTCGAGGGTGGGCCGCCCTTCGACCTGGCTGCGGCGCGAGCCGGCGGACGCGAGGCGGTGGCCTACACGCTCGACGACATGGCCGATGACACCGCGGGGCTTCTCGATGCACTGGGTATCGAGCGGGCGCACATCGTCGGCACGTCGATGGGCGGCATGATCGCCCAGACCCTTGCCATCGCGCACCCGGCTCGGGTGCGCAGCCTGTGTTCGATCATGTCCACGACCGGCGCCGATGATGCGGGTCGATCGACTCCCGAGGCCATGGCTGTCGTCATGCAGCGCCCGGCGACCGACCGCGAGACCTATGTCTCGACCGAGCTCGCCAACAGCGCGGTGATCGGGTCGCGTGGATCGCTCGTCGACGAGTCATGGCGCCGTCGACGATTCGAGAGCTTCTTCGACCGAGGGATCGACGCGAGCGGGACGGCGCGCCAAATCATGGCCATCGTGGCGTCGGGCGACCGCACCGCTGGGCTCGCCGGCATCACCGTTCCCACCCTCGTCATCCACGGCGACGTCGACCCCCTGATCACGCTCCCGGGCGGAGAGGCGACGGCGCGGGCCATCTCCGGGGCTGTGTTGGTCGTGATCCCGGACATGGGCCACGAGATCCCTCCGGCCGTGCAAAGCACCATCGTCGAGGCCATTGCCGGCAATGCCCGTCGGGCCGATGAAGCATCTGCACCCGGCGCGCAGAGGTCGCACCGGTGAGCGGGCCGCTCGAGGGCATCCGGGTCGTGGAGCTCGCCGGGATCGGGCCGGGCCCCTACACGTGCATGCTTCTCGCCGACGCCGGGGCGGACGTGCTCCGGGTGGACCGCGCCACGGGGAGCGCGCCGGGCGCATCGGCGGGACCGCACTGGGACCTGCTCAACCGCAGCCGACGATCGGTGGCCGTGAACCTCAAACACGCCGAAGGGGTTCGACTCGCCCTCGACCTCGTCGGTCAGGCCGACGGCTTGGTCGAGGGTTGGCGACCGGGTGTGGCCGAGCGACTGGGGATCGGGCCCGAGCCGTGTCTGGAACGGAATCCCCGGCTCGTGTACGGGCGGATGACCGGTTGGGGCCAAGACGGACCGCTGGCGTCGGCGGCGGGACACGACATCAACTACATCGCTCTGGCCGGAGCTCTGTGGCCCATCGGTCGGGTTGGGGAGCGACCGGTGCCCCCGCTCAACCTTGTCGGGGACTTCGGAGGCGGGGGGATGCTGCTCGCCTTCGGCATGTGTGCGGCCATGCTCGAGGCGCAGCGGTCGGGCCAGGGCCAGGTCGTCGACGCTGCGATGGTCGACGGGGCGGCCTCGCTCATGACCATGACCTTCGCGTTCCGCCAGTTGGGATTGTGGACCGAAGGCCGCGGCGTGAACGTGCTCGACACCGGCGCGCCGTTCTACGAGGTCTACGACACGAGCGACGGCAAGTGGTTCTCGGTCGGCGCCATCGAACCGCAGTTCTATGCCGAGTTGCTGAAGGTCATCGGCCTCGAGGGTGAGGAGCTCCCCGCCCAGAACGACCGGGAACACTGGCCCGCCATGAAGGAGCGGTTCGCGGCGATCTTCCGCACCAAGACACGTGAGGAGTGGTCGGCCGCCTTTGCCGGGAAGGACGCCTGCGGTGCGCCGGTGTTGTCTCCCTGGGAGGCACATACCGACCCCCACAACGTGCACCGCGAAACCTTCGTCGAAGTCGACGGCGTGGTGCAGCCCGGTCCCGTGCCCCGATTCAGCCGGACTCCCGCCGCGGTCCACAAGCCCCCGTCGGTCGCCGGGGCCGACGCCGAGGAGGCGCTTCGGTCGTGGGGGGTCGACGGGGATCGTCTCGCCACCTTGCGCGAGTGCGGCGCGGTCGACTGAGCGACCGGCGACGTCCTCAGGAGTTCGTCAGGGCCCTCAGAGGTTGACGACGGGGCAGGTCACGGTGCGGGTGATGCCCTCGATGAGCTGGATGTGGCTCACCACCATGCGACCGAGGTCGTCCACCGATGCCGCCTGGGTCCGCACGATCACGTCGTAAGGGCCGGTGACGTCCTCGGCCGAGACCACGCCCTCGATGCCACGCACCTGCTGCGCGACGTATGCGGCCTTGCCGACCTC
Source organism: Acidimicrobiales bacterium (assembly GCA_035532735.1). Lineage (GTDB taxonomy): Bacteria > Actinomycetota > Acidimicrobiia > Acidimicrobiales > UBA8190 > Chersky-840. The sequence continues at coordinate 103,063 of DATKQM010000033.1, forward strand.
GGTCTGGATCAGCACGTATGCGGTTACCGCCATCGTCGTCCCCTCCCTCGAGCCCACCCGACGGGTGCTCTGGGTCTGTGGTCATGGTAGTGGTGACCGGACGGTGTCCACCTGGTCGTAGTCTGGCCCGGTGCCAGGTCGAGGGCGTAAGGCGTCGGCCCGCATCGCGCGCCAATTGCGCGATGCCCTCGGAGCGCTCCTCGATCAGAAGACCCCCTTCGGCCGCCTGGCACTGACCCAGGTCGTGCTCACCGCGGGGGACACCCTGCTCACCGTGTCGCTGGCCGGGTCGTTGTTCTTTTCGGTGTCGCCCAACGAGGCCCACAAGAAGGTCATCCTCTACCTGCTGCTGACCATGGCGCCCTTTGCCGTGGTGGCGCCGCTGCTGGGCCCGATCATCGACCGCAGCCGCGGTGCCCGGCGGGCCACGGTCGTGATCTCGACTGCATCTCGGGCCGCGGTCTGCCTGATCATGGCGGGCGACCTCCAGAGCACCTTGTTGTTCCCCGAGGCCTTCACCATGCTGGTGTTGTCGAAGGTGTATCTCGTGACCAAGGGCTCGCTGGTTCCTCTGGTCGTGGCGGCCTCGGAGCGTCCCGGTGGCGACGAGCTGGCGTCGGCCAACGCCCGGCTGGGCCTGCTGTCGTCGCTGGCCACGCTGGCCGCCTCGATCCCCGCGGTCGGTGTCCTCGAGCTCCTCGGGGGCGCCTGGGTCCTGCGCCTCGACATGGTGGTGTTCGTCTTCGGCACGGTCGTGGCGCTGCGGCTGCCCCTGGGTCGGTCAGCGCGCGCCGCCTGGGACGAGCGCGCCAGGCCGTCGGAATCGACCACCGCCGACGATGCCTGGGACGAGGAGACGCCCATGGGGGCACTCGGCCCGCGGGCCAACACGCACCCCGAAGTGATCCTGGCTCTGTCGGCGATGTCGATTCTGCGTGGCCTGGTGGGCTTCTTGACGTTCCTCCTCGCCTTCTCGCTCCAGAGCCATGGCAAGGCGTCAGCCTGGTACGGGTTGATGCTGGCCGGCTCCGTGGCGGGCGCGCTGGTGGGGGTGATGCTCGTCCCCCGGGTCCGCAAGGTACTGAGCGAGCCCGCCATGCTGGCGGTGTCGATCTGGTCGGTGGCCCTGGCCGGGGCCCTGGCCGGGTTCGTGGGTGGGATCGTGATCCAAGCCCTGCTGGCGTTCGTGATCGGCATGGCCAGCGCCGCCAGCAAGCCGGCCTTCGACGCGCTGGTGCAGCGCTATGTCCCCACTGCGGCGCAGGGTCGGGCCTTCGCGCGCTTCGAGACCCGTCTCCAGCTTGTCTGGGTGCTCGGTGCCTTGTTGCCCGTCGTGATCAAACTGCCTCTGACGGGGGGCGACGTCGTGATCTCGGCGGTGGCCGCGGTGACCGGTTTGTCGTATCTCACCAGCCGGCGGGCCCTGCGCCACCGGTGGGTGGCGCCGTGAGGCGCCCGACGATCAGCTGAGCCGGCGCTCCAGGGCGTCGAGCTGCTCGCCGAGCTCCACCGGGAGCCGGTCGCCGAAGCGCGCATAGTACTCGCGGATGAGCGGGGCCTCCTGGCGCCATTCGTCGGCGTCCACCCGCAACAGCTCGGTGATGTCCTGGTCGGGGACCCCGAGCCCGTGGGTGTCGAGCGCACCCGGGCTCGGGACGTTGCCGATCGGAGTGGCCGTGGCCTTGCCGCGGCCCGCCGTGCGCTCGACGATCCAGGCGAGCACACGTGAGTTCTCTCCGAAGCCCGGCCACAGAAATCGGCCCTCGGCGTCCTTGCGGAACCAGTTCACGTAGTAGATCCGGGGCAGGTTGCTCTCGTCGGTGGATTTGCCGATGTGCAACCAGTGAGCGAAGTAGTCGGCCATGTTGTAACCACAGAAGGGAAGCATGGCGAAGGGGTCGCGCCGCAGGTTCCCAATGGCACCGGCCGCGGCGGCTGTGGTCTCTGACGACAGGATCGACCCGAGGAACACGCCATGGGCCCAGTCGAATGACTCGGTGACCAGTGGCACCGCCGAGGCGCGGCGCCCCCCGAACAAGATGGCTGAGATGGGCACGCCTCTAGGGTCTTCCCACTCGGGCGCGCACGCCGGGTTCTGCTGCGCCGGGACCGTGAATCGGGCGTTGGGATGCGCGGCCGGGGTCTGCGAGTCAGGCGTCCAGTCCTCGCCGCGCCAGTCGGTCAGGTGCGCGGGTGGCGTGTCGGTCATGCCTTCCCACCACACGTCGCCGTCGTCGGTCAACGCCGTGTTGGTGAAGATGCCGTTGCTGCGCATGGTCTCCATGGCGTTGGGGTTGGTCTTCATGCCCGTGCCCGGAGCCACCCCGAAGAACCCCGCTTCGGGGTTGATGGCGTAGAGCCGTCCGTCGGACCCGAATTTCATCCAGCAGATGTCATCGCCGATGGTCTCGACCTTCCAGCCCGGGATGGTGGGGACAAGCATGGCCAGGTTGGTCTTGCCGCACGCCGAAGGGAAGGCGCCGGTGACGTACCGGACGTCGCCCTCGGGGGAGGTAAGCTTGAGGATGAGCATGTGCTCGGCGAGCCAATGGTCGTCCCGGGCCATGACCGACGCGATGCGCAGGGCGAAACACTTCTTCCCCAACAAGGCGTTGCCGCCATAGCCTGAACCGTAGGACCAGATCTCGCGGGTCTCGGGGAAATGCACGATGTACTTGCTCTCGGCGTCACACGGCCACGGCACGTCGGCCTGGCCCGGTTCGAGCGGATGGCCCACCGAATGCAGACACGGCACGAACTCGCCGTCGTCGCCGAGCACCTTGAGAGCGTCGGTTCCCATGCGCGTCATGGTCCGCATTGACACCACGACGTAGGGGGAGTCGGTGACCTCGACACCGATGTGCGCGATGGGCGAGCCCAGCGGGCCCATCGAGAAGGGGACCACGTACATCGTGCGGCCCCGCATCGATCCCTTGAACAGCTGGGTGAGCGTGGCCCGCATCTCGTCGGGGTCGCGCCAGTTGTTGGTGGGCCCCGCGTCGTCTTCGTTCTTGGAGCAGATGAAGGTGCGGTCCTCCACGCGGGCCACGTCGCCGGGGTCCGAGCGGGCCCAGAAGCTGTTGGGTCGCTTCGCCTCGGAGAGTCGGGTGAAGGTCCCGTTGTCGACGAGGATCTGGCACAGCCGCTCGTACTCGGCTTCGCTGCCGTCGCACCACTCGACCTGGTCGGCCGCGGTGAGGGCGGCCACTTCCTCGACCCAGACGAGGAGCTTTCGGTTGGCGGTGGGCGGCATGGTCGGGGCGTGTCCTCTCTGCCTGGGTGAGTGGGCTGCTCCTCGACGCCTAGCCCCGGGCCGTCATGCCCCTGAGCGCGGCGAGCAGGAGCCCCGCGGTTGTTCGAGTACCTCCAATGGTAGGCATTGACGATGCGCTCTCCCAAGTCCCGTGCCACGGTTCGTGGCCGAGCAGAGACAGCCGGCGGAAATGGCGGGGAGTTCGCTGCCATCGACCGTCTGCGGGAGCGGCTTCCCGCACCCCCGCCTGGCGAGGTCTGGATCGGAGATGACGCCGCTGTCTTGGGGGCCCGACCGGGCCGCCTCCTCATCACGACGGACCTCTCCGTCGTCGGCGTCCACGCCGATCTGGCCCTCATCGGTGTGGACGACCTGGGATGGCGGGCCCTGGTGGCGGCCGTGAGCGATGTGGCCGCGATGGGAGGTCGTCCCGACGGTGCCGTGGTGGCGGTGGCGGGGCCGCCGGACACGGATCTTGACCTCCTCTACGACGGCATCACGGCCTCGTCCGCGGTTCTCGGGTGTCCTGTGATAGGAGGAGATCTCTCCAATGCCACCCAATTGATCGTGGCCGTGGCTGTCGCCGGACATGTGGAGGGGGACCCGGGACCGGTCCGGCGCGACGGCGCCCGGGCCGGACACGCGCTGTTCGTCACCGGTCCCCTCGGCGCCGGTGCAGCCGGCCTCCGGCTACTGCGGGCCGGATCGAAACGCGACGGCGGTTCCCACGCTCTGGAGATGGCGCACCGACGACCCCAGGCGCGGCTCGCCGAAGGAGAGGCGGCGAGGTTGGCAGGCGCCTCGGCCATGATCGACGTCTCCGACGGGCTCTTGGCCGACCTCGGCCACATCGCCGACGCGTCGGAAGTCGGTTTCCGCCTCGACGAGGTCCCTGTGGCAGTGGGGGCCACCCTCGACGAGGCACTCGGTGGGGGCGAGGACTATGAGCTCGTCGTGGCGACAGCCGATCCCGAAGGTCTTCTCGAGGCGTTCGCTGAGGCGGGCCTCCGGCCACCGGTCCGTATCGGCTCGTGTACGTCGGACCCCTGGCAACGCACCTTGGGGGGGGAGCCGGCCCCGTCGATGGGATGGGAGCATCGGTGGAGGTGACCCCGCCGTGTGGGGAGGGCGACGGGCCTAGGCTGGAGAGGGTGCCCTTTCACCGGGTCTCTTTCACTGGGTCTTCACCTGCATGGCGATTGACACTGCCGTGAGGTGGGCGTCATGACGACGAAGGTCTTCCTTCTCGACGACCACGAAGTGGTCCGGCGAGGACTACGCGAGCTCTTCGAGTCCGAGGAAGACCTCACCGTGGTGGGGGAAGGTGCGACCGCCCAAGAGGCGTTGGCCCGGGTCCCCGCCAGCCAGCCCGACGTGGCCGTGCTCGACGTTCGCCTTCCCGACGGTGACGGTGTCGAGGTGTGCCGGGACCTGCGCTCGGCCATGCCCGAGCTCAAGTGCCTGATGCTGACGTCCTATGCCGACGACGAGGCGTTGTTCTCGGCCATCTTGGCTGGGGCCAGCGGCTATGTGCTCAAGCAGATCAAGGGGAGCGATCTCGTCTCTGCGGTTCGCCGTGTGGCGGCGGGGGAGTCACTGCTCGACCCGTCACTGACGCGACAGGTCATGGAACGCCTGCGAGGCGAGAACGTCGAGGACGAGCGACTGGCCCGACTCACCGCCCAGGAGCGCAACATCCTCGAGCTGATCGCGGATGGCAAGACCAACCGCCAGATCGCCGACGAGCTCTACCTGGCGGAGAAGACCGTCAAGAACTACGTGTCGAACCTGCTCTCGAAGATGGGTTTCGCCCGTCGCACCGAGGCGGCTGTCTACGCGGCTGTCCTGGCCGAGCGCAAACACAAGTCCTGACGGCCGAGCGCGAACACAAGTCCTGACGGTCTCGTGACGGTCTCGCCGGGACGCGACCGGCGGGACGCCGTGATCGACGCCCCGCCGGTTCCACACACGAGCTACTGCTTGTTCGACGACCCCGTCACACCGTTTCGAGGACCTTCTCGGTGTGATGCGCCTGAGGGAACTCCTGGTCGTCGGGGACCCGGCGCAGGTGGACGAAGCCCAGCAGCGTGAGCAGGAGCATGACGCCCGCCAGGACGAACGAGACGATCGAA
>DATKQM010000034.1:0-55216 GCA_035532735.1 Acidimicrobiales bacterium
AAGGGTCACGCCGGAGATTCGATCCGTGTGGACCGCAAGGGGCGCAGTCCTGAACACATCGAACGCCCTGCCCTGACGTTGGGGATCACCGTCCAGCCCGATGTCCTCCGGACCATCGCCGGCCACCCCGGATTCCGAGGACGCGGGCTGTTGGCCCGATTCTTGTATGCCTTCCCCGACTCGAACGTCGGACACCGCCAGGTTGGAGCAGCACCGGTACCCAAAACGATCACCGATAGGTACAGCACCGAGATGGAGGCGCTGGCCACCACCTGCGTCGAGCTCGTCGAGCCGGTCACGCTGACCCTTTCAGCCGATGCCCAGGACGCGCTCCTGCGTTTCGAGGGGTCGATCGAACCTCGCCTCGCCTCGCATGGCGACCTCGGCCACATCGCCGACTGGGCGGCCAAGCTGGTGGGCGCCGCCGCTCGAATCGCCGCTCTACTCCACCTAGCGGAGCGCCTCCGAACGGGCTGGGTCCAGCCGATCACGGTGAACACCGTTGAGGTGGCCGTGAAGGTGGCCGAGTTCCTGATCCCCCATGCGTTGACCGTCTTCGACTTCATGCGGGTCGACGACAACATGGCCGCCGCCCGGCGCATCATCACCTGGATCGACCGCACCGAGCGCGAGTCCTTTACCCGGCGGGAGTGCCATCAGGCCCACCGCACCTTGTTCCCCAAGGTGGGGGAACTCGACCCGGTGCTCGAGCACCTCGAGGAGCTCGGCTACATCCGGCGACAAGAAACTTCCGTCTCAGAGACCAAGGGGAGGCCGCCCAGCCCGACCTATCTCGTGAACCCCAATGGCGTTACTCAGAAGTCTCAAAAAACTCATAACTCCGGCTCTCGTCCCGATGAGGGGACTTCTGAGGCTTTTGAGGATTGTGAGACACAGAACGAGGAGCGGAAATGGGACCTCTAGACCTCCTTCACCGGGCGCAAGAGGCCGGATTGCGTCTGGCGGTACACGGTGACCGCATCGTGGTCACCGGACCAGAGTCGGCCGCGGCACTGGTGGAGGAGCTGAAGGCCCACAAGCCAGAGCTGCTCGCCTTGCTTGCCAGCACCCCCACGGCTTGCGCTCGATGCGGTACCACCGACGAACGCTTGGTCGGCACCTACTGGACAGGGTGGACCGAGGGCCTCTGTGTTCTCTGCGTTGTCCTCGTGGCCGCCGAGCATGACGAGAACGGCACCTGGCCGGGCGTGCCTTGGGAGGGACCATGAGCAACGGCCGTCGCTACCGCCGCCGCATCACGTCGGGATCGACCGTGTTCGTCTTGCCGGAAATCCCCGAGGACTCGCCACCCGAAGTGCGCGAAGGACTGGCACGCCGCGCCCTCGTCGCCACCACCGGTAAGTGCCCTTGCGGCGCTGAGCTCGTCATTCCCCATGACCTCGAACCAGGGACCGTGACCACCATCACCATCGAGCACGAACCCGGGTGTCCGGCGGTCCTGGCCGATGCCTGAGACGGTCGTGTCGCCTAGAACGCTTATGTCGCACTCCGACAACGGCCACGCCCGACTCTCAACCCGAAAGGACACCAAGCCATGACTAATGACGCCGCCACCTTCGCCCGGGAGCTCGCCCGCTGGTGGAACACCACGCGCCACGGTGGCTTCTGGAGCACCAGCACTGCGGCTGAGGAATGGGCCGTGAGGTTCGACCTCGACCGTCAAGCACGGATGAGCGTAGGTGACGCAACGTTGACTGCCTGTCCGCACGTCTGGGACAACCAGCGGACGCTGGTCATGACCACATGGGAGGAGGTTGTCGCCTGCATCGAGTGCTCCTCGTCGCCTCTGCAATCCGACTCCGATCATCCCTGCGACGGCTGCCGAACCTCAACGAAGGCGCTTCGCATGGTGGCAGTGAACGACGGCAGGGTCGTCGTGATTGGCGCCCTCTGTGATTCCTGCATGGCAACGACGCTCCGGCGTCAATCGAGGGACTGGTGAAGTCTGTGACCCGGCTGCCCCGATCCTGCTCCTGTGGCGCTGTCCACCAGGCAGGTGTCCGGTGTCCCGTCTCCCAAGCCCGACGAGGCACGACAACAGAGCGCATGGGTCCGGGCTGGCAGTCCATCTCCAAACGCGTGATCGCCCGGGACCACGGCGAGTGCCAGCTACGGCGCGCCGGCTGTACCGGCACGGCCACAACGACCGACCACGTGGTGGGCAGAGCACTTGCCAGGCGGTGGGGCTGGACCCTCGAGCAGGTCAACGCCGAGAACAACCTCGTGGCCGCCTGTCGCCACTGCAACTCGAGCAAGGGCGAGCGGTGATCGGGGTGAGGGGTAGGGGGCAGTCAGAGCTCTCTCGACGCCACTGGCCACGACCCCACACCGTGTTCCGTGAGAAACAGTCGCCGATCGCCGTTGCGTGCGTGCGGGAGGGAGGGTGACCGTCCACTTCGACCAGGTCGCCCCGAAGCTGGCTGAGCTCGTCGCGGCCGGCGCATCGTTCGATTCGGCCTGTGATTCGGTCGGTGTGAGCCCTAATACGGGCCGATCCTGGCTCCGCAAGGGACGGCGCGACCCCGACGGGCGCTACGGCGCCCTCGCCGCGGCCATCGACGCCTGTCGGGCCGCGCAGGTCGTCGCGCTGGACGGCGGCGCGGCCATGACACTCGAAGAGTGGGAAGTCCACCTCGCCGAGGCCATTCGGGCGGGCTCGGTGCCCGCCATGAAGCTCTACGCCGAGACCCACCGCGAGTCGGAGCCGGCGCGGGTCGATCCCTTCGCCGAGTTCGATGAACTCGCGCAGCGACGGAAGGACAAAGGTCATGCTTGACGCTTTCGAGCGCTTTGCCGGGTTACTGACGACCGAAAATGGCTCGCCAATGGTGCTCGAAGCCTGGCAAAAGGACGTGATCGAGGACATCTTCACCGCCCGCGAGTCGCTCTTGATGCTGCCGAAAGGCAACGGAAAGACCGCCTTTATGGCCGCCGTCGCCGCCTGGCACCTCGTTACGACCCCGAACGCGCAGTGTTACGTGGCCGCGGCGTCCCGAGATCAGGCCACGCTGCTCTACGGCTACCTCCACGGGTTCATCGTGCGGTCACCGGACCTCCAGGAACGCCTGCTGGCCCGGCCCGGCTACCGGGAGATTCGGAGGCGGCGCAAGGACGATCTCGGGTTCTTGAAAGTGCTGGCGTCGGACGCCGACACGGCCGACGGGGTGGCCCCGACGCTCGCGCTCGTCGACGAGCTCCACCGCCACAAAAACGGAGACTTGTACGCGGCCCTACGGGACGGGCTCGGCAAGCGCGGGGGCCAACTTGTCACCATCTCGACGGCGGGTTGGGATGAACAGAACTCCACGCTGGGGCAACTGCGCCGGGCGGCCCTGACCCTGCCCGACATCGAGCGTCAGGGCGCCCACGTCCGGGCTGCAGGCGGCGGATTCGTGCTGCATGAGTGGGCCGTCCCCACCGCCGCCGACGCCGACGACCTCGGGGTCGTGAAGCAAGCCAACCCCTCCAGCTTCGTCACGCTCGAGGACCTCGCCGCCCGCCACGACTCGCCGTCGATGGCGCGGAACGATTGGCTGCGCTTCGCCTGCAACATCTGGACGGCGGGCAGTGAACAGTGGATTGCGCCCGAAGCCTGGGATGCCTGCGCAGCCGACCGGGAGGTCCCGGACGGTGCGGCGATCATCATCGGCTTCGATGGGAGTTACAGCGGGGACAGCACTGCCGCCGTCGGCCTCCTCGTCGCCGAGGTTCCTCACCTCTTCATGGTCGCCTTGTGGGAGCCCCGCCCAGACGCCGAGGTCGATATCGAGGACGTCGAGCGGGTACTTCTCGAGGCCGGCCAGCGCTTCAAGGTGCTCGAGGTCTGCGCGGACCCCTACCGCTGGGCCCGGTCCCTTCAGATCCTCTACAACCGGGGCCTGCCGGTCTGCAACTTCCCTCAGTCGGTCTCGAGGATGAGCCCCGCCACGGCGCGCTTCGCCGCCGCCGTCGGCACGCGGTCGCTCACGCACTCGGGCGACCCGCGGCTACGTGCGCACGTCCTCAATGCCGCGCTCGTCTCCGATTCCCGCGGCCAGCGGATCCAGAAGCACTCGAAGAAGTCGCCCAACCGGATCGACGCGGCCGTTTGCGCGGTCATGGCGCTGGACCGCTTTGCACAGGGCGAAGACGCAGCAAGAGAGCTGCAACGACAGCAGGGGAGACAGGCACATGCCATCTACTAATCCTGGTTACGACGCAAGCGCATCGGGTCCTCAAAAGAAGCGCGTTACTCGCCCGATGTTGATCGACTTGAACAACGACATTGACGCCGAGTTTGCCCGGTACGAGGGGACCAATGAGAAGACCGAGGAACGCTGGATCACCGACCCCGTCCCGTGGACTGAGCTCGAGGAACTGCTCAACAGCGACAAGTCCCCCGGGCAGGGATCGCCCGCGTGACTGAGATACCTCGGCATGACTGGTGGTACGCGACCGGCTCCGACGTCATCGGCGCCACCGGCCTGCTGCCAGCCGACGAGCTGCGCGCCCTGGTGACGAATCTTCGGACCGCGATCGGGCGCCTACCGGCCAGCGACGACGGCGTGTCCCTGTTGCGCGCCGGATTCCTCGCTCTCGCTGAGTGTGTCGTGAACGGCGACGACCCGACCGAGGCCGCGAAGGATTACGACGCCGCCGTAGCCCGGGTGATCGCGTCGCGCAGGCGCGCAAAGGCCAGGCCGTGAGGAATCGAGCCGGCGACGCCCGTCGAAGCCGGCGGTGGTGACCGTGCCTGACACCCCCTACTACCTCGAGCGCGGCGTCATCCTGGTGCCGACGTCGTTGGCCGGGATCGTGGCGCTGTACCTTCGCCGCGGTTTGGCCGGAGATCACCCACCGCCGCCGGTGTGGGCCGTACTCCATAGCTTCGAGGCTGCCGCCCAGGATGCTCGAGGATCGTCGGAGACGGCCGCCGATGTGATGGACGTGGACGCGGTTCCGATGGTTCCGATCTCTTCCCCGCCGCGGTTCCGACGTGGGACCGTCGAATACGTGAGCGTCAAAGAGATGGCAGCTGCCGAGGGTGTGACAGAACGCTCAATCACGAAGCGAATCGCGGCCGGCGGGTACCCCGGCGCCGTCATGGAGGCTGGCGTATGGCAGATCCCGACGACGACGACGGCCCTGAGAAGCGCCCCAAGCCACGGCGCCGGTACTGGTGGGAGCTCAGCGTCAAGGAACGCGAAGCCGTGCGCCGCTCCGAACTCGACGAGATCGAACGGCGCATCCGAGCCGACCGCGAAGCCTTGCACCGCGCCGGCCGCGAGTGGTGACCACGAAAGGAATCCATGACCACCTTCCCGAATGCGGCCGATGTACGCCAGGCCGACGAGATGGCCCGGGGCGAAGCCCACACGGCCGAGGCCCAAGAGGAGACCCGCGTCGCTAGCGGCATCACGACGACCCGAGCAGACCTTCAACGCATTGCCGAGGAATGGCGCGCGGCCGTAAACGCCCTGCCGTACCACGCCGCCCAGGACATTGCCACGGCTGACGGGCTCGCCTGGCGGTTGGTGGCTTGCGCCGATACCGCCCCCATCTGTGACACGTCACCTGGGGCGCCCAGGTGGCACACCCACAGATCCGAACAGACATCACGGCCCGTTCTCGGCCGTCCGACCGTGAGGAGATGACGTGCCCAAGCTGACCGACGCCGAAAGAATCGAACGACTCGAGCGCGCCGTCCACGCGCTGACCATCGCCGTTCAGAACGGGCCCGGGGCGGCGGCCACCCGTCATGCCGTGTTGCACGAGATCGCCGACGAGGTTGAGGCGCGGGCGTCGTGACCATGACAGACGACGAGATCCTCGCTCGGCTCCAACGGCTCGAGGCCGTCGACCAGCGTTTCGACCCTGCCGAGGCCCAGCTGGCGCAGTTCGGGCCCGCACCGCCCCCGGTGAGTGAGTTTGCTCGGAAGACTGCGGCGCGCCAGGCCGAGCTCCGCGAGCAACGGGCTACGGCCAAGGCCATCGCCGACGCCCAGGAGGCCGAGCGCCAGTGGCTTGCAGAGGCCCCCGAGCGCGAACGCGCCGAGGCCGAGAAGCGCCGCCAGCACCAACTGTGGCGGGACAACGCGCCGAGACGCGAGGCGGCGCTGGCCGAGCTCGAAACACTCGAGGACGTGATTCTCGAGGCGCGTGCGGTGCTTCGAGGCAAAGAGCAACGCCAGGCCGACCTGCTCCGAGTGGTGTTGGTCGGCGAGGCACCTCACCCCCTGGAAGGCCGCGAGCTCGAGATCCGTGAATCAGAGCAAAGGCAGGCCGAACGGCGCGCCGAGCTCTCAAAGAGGCTTCGATGACCGTTGCCCGCCGAGAACTGGCACGAAGGAGCCGACCATGACCACCGACGTTTTCGAGCGGTTCCACTGCCAGTATGGGTCGCACCCCTCCATCACAGACATTGGCTGGTGGCGCGCCGAAGTGTTCGAAGCGGCCGAAGCGGCCTGCACAAGGCTCGAGGAAGCGCAGACCGAGAAGAGGGACCGTACGGCCGTCGCGGCCTGTCGAAGTGACTTCGAGCGTCTGCTGGAGGACATCCTCGAGATCGACCGGGTGACGAACAAATATCTCAACGAACGCAATGACCGCTGGAAGCGGATGCTCCGGCAAGCCTACGGCTACGTCCCGAAGTGAACCTGTGTCCGATCCGACTGACACGGAGGTAGTCGCCTACCACGAGGCCGCGCATGTCGTCGCCGCTCATCGCCTCGGTATTGGCGTAGAAACGGTGACGCTGCGTCCGGGCCTGACGCTCTTCGCTGAAGTCCTGGATGATGACGCGACTGCCGTCGCCATCTACGTCGCTGGTGTCTGCGCCGAACGAATCGCGTGGCCCGATGCCCCTGCCACGTTCGACCATACCGACAAGGTAAAGGCCGAAGATCGGGCGTTTTCGTTGACCCATGACCTCGACGCCATGGCCGCACTGATCGATGAGACCACGGTCCGCGTCACTGACCTGTTGGTCGCCGAGTGGCGCAGCGTGGAGAGCATCGCCTTCGCATTGCTCACAGCACGACCAGAACGTCTCGATGCCGACGACATTCGGCGCATCATCAAGCCTTGCCAGCTCCGCCGCGGTGGGAATACCTTTCGCCTGCCGCGCCGAGCAGCCAGGGACCCGAGGTCGGTCGAGCTCGGGTCGTATCGCGATGGGGGTGCGGGGTCGCGAAATGGCGACGCGGCCTCGACCCCTGTCGCGGTAGCGGTCTAAGAGCAATGCAGATTCCGCGGCGGTGGGTCGGGTTCGATAACGGTCGGGCGGACCTGGCCCCCCGTCGCGGGTCTAACCCGATACGGCCATCCGTCTCGGATAAAAAGGGGGTTGGGTCACAGGGTGTTGACACTAAACCTATCCGTCGTCGCATACTTCCAATCGATGCCTCACATGCGAATGCCGGAAGGTGGTACAAGACGATGTCTGACGAAGCGGGAGAAGCTCTGGCCCTTGTAGTGGACCTCCGAGCGAATGTGCGAGAACTGGCTAAGACAGTGAATACGCTCACAAGTGAAGTCGAGAAACTCGCGAACGGAAAGGCGACCTCGAAGGCCAATCTCTCGGCTGTTCACCACGGAGCAGTAGAAGTGATCCACAACTGCGACTAGGGGCAGGGGGCCGGCTCCAACGGGGACTTCGCCCGCTTGCTATTTCACGAATGCCGACGGCCAGCGGTGGGACACCGCCAAGGGCGCCGCCCGGCCGCTGCTGGGCTCTGTCGGCTCCGCTGGCCGACCTAACACCCGTGGCCTAGACCGTGGAACCGTGGCCCCAACTCTGTACCTGATTGGACCCTCCCAGGTGGGCAAGTCAACCGCCGCCGGGGCGCTGGAATCGGGAGGGACCATTAGACACGTCGATCTGGATGCTGTGTTGAGAAGTCGACGGGAAGACCGAGCCCTGATTCTTGTCACGCAGGACTGGGCTGTCGTCGAGCCAGTGCTGGCCGAATACGATGCGCTCACGACGGATCCTCCGACTCTCATAACGATCGGGGCAGGAACACTCGACAGAGATCGGGAGCATCGAGACCACAAGCTCGAGCATTGGCTGATCGAGCGCCGCCATCGTGTGATCCTGATCGAAGGTGATCGCGCCGTTCTGTTCTCCCGAACTGTGGTCCACCAGGACGCGCCTGAACGCTTTGCGGCCCTGGAATTCGGTCCGGCTCGCATGCGGATCTACGAGACAGCAGGGCACGTGGTCTCTTTCATCGGCGTCGGCCCGGCGGAAGCGGCGAATCGGCTGGCAATGACGGTTCGCCTAGCATCGGGCATCGAACTAGGGCACTGAGGCCGATGCACTCAACCGATAATTCTGCCTCTGTAGCACGGCTGTCACCTGGAAAACCCCAGGTGAGCACGTCGTCTGCGGGGCCATGGCTCATCAGCATCGAGTGAGCCCTCCGCAGGACGCGTCCCACCAGGATCAGCCCGACGGGCGGATGCTCACCGCCCTGGCCGAGATCCCGGTGGAAAGGGTCAAGAAGATCGGGGAGAAGCGCGCCGAAGCGCTGGCGGCTGTCGACATCACCAACGTCCTCGATCTCATCACCCACTACCCCCGGCGCTACATCGACCGGACCCGACAGGCTGATGTGGCCGGCATGCGGATGGGCGAGGAGTCCCTGGTGCTGGCGCGAGTCGACGCCGTGCGGACCCGTCGAACCCGCCAGGGTCGGGCCCTCGTCGAACTCGACGTCGACGACGGCACCGGAGCGTTGCGGGTGACGTTCTTCAACCAGGCATGGCGGGCCCGCCAGTTGCCTGCCGGCACCGAGGCGCTCTTCTTCGGCAAGCTCGACTCGTACCGGGGCAAACGCCAATTCACCAACCCCGTGGTCGACTTGGTCGGGAACCGCACGGGCCGGATCGTGCCCATCTACCCGACGTCGGAGAAGTCGGGGATCGCCGGTTGGGAGTTCGGTGAGTGGGTGGAGGAGGCGTTGCGGCGCGCCGGGCCGCTCTTCGATCCATTGTCCGCCTCGTGGCGCGCCGAGCTCGAGCTCATGGGACGGACTGAGGCCTTCGGCGCCATCCACGCGCCGCAGTCCTTTCCCGAACAGGAGCGGGCCCGGCGTCGCCTCGCCTTCGACGAGCTGCTCCGGTTGCAACTCGAGGTGGTCATGCGCCGGCACGTCCTCGAACGTGACTCCCGTGGCATCCGGCACGTGGTGGTGCCCCCGGCCGGGACCCCGGCCCTCGTCGACGCCTTCGTGGATCAACTCCCCTTCCCGCTCACCGACGCGCAGCGGCGGGCCGTGGACGAGATCAGCGTGGACCTGGCCAAGGCCCTGCCCATGCACCGCCTTTTGCAAGGTGACGTGGGCTCGGGCAAGACCGTCGTGGCGCTCAGTGCGTTGCTGGTCGCCGTCCAAGGTGGTCATCAGGGGGCGCTCATGGCGCCCACCGAGGTTTTGGCGGAGCAGCACTATCTCGGAGTGCGCGCCCTGCTTGCGCACCTTGTCGTGCCGGACCCCGAACGGCTCGGCGGATCGCGTCCACTGGCGGTGACGCTGCTCACGAACCGGACGCCGGCGGGGGAGCGGGCCAAGTTGCACCAAGGTCTGCGTTCGGGTTCGATCGATCTCGTGGTGGGCACCCATGCGTTGCTCACCGACGAGGTGCGGTTCTCGAGCCTCGGTGTAGTGGTGATCGATGAGCAGCACCGTTTCGGGGTCGAGCAACGAAACACCCTGAGGGCCAAGGGAAGAGATGCACAGGCGGGCGAGGGGGCTGATCCCGACCTGCTCGTGATGACGGCCACCCCCATCCCCCGCACCGCGGCGATGGTGTTCTTCGGGGACCTCGATGTCACCGAGCTCGACGAACTTCCCGCCGGACGCTCGCCGGTACAGACGCAGTGGGCGCGCACCGATGACGACGAGGCCGAAGCCTGGTCGCGCGTACGCGCCGAGGTGGCGGCGGGCCATCGGGTCTACGTCGTGTGTCCCCTCGTCGAGGGCTCCGAGCGCATCCAGGCCAAGTCCGCCACCGAGGAGCGCACGCGCCTCGCGGACAGTGTCTTGTCCGGACTGCGCATCGGGCTCCTCCACGGCCAGCTCAAGGCGGCCGACAAAGAAGGCGTTATGGAGGGCTTCCGGCGAGGCGACCTCCAGGTCCTGGTGGCCACCACGGTGATCGAGGTCGGGTTGGACGTGCCCGAGGCCACGGTCATGGTGGTCGAGGATGCGGATCGATTCGGTATCGCCCAGCTGCACCAGCTGCGGGGCCGGGTGGGGCGCTCGGACCGACCGTCGTGGTGCTACTTGTTCTCCGGCGCCTCGACCCCCGACGCGCAGATGCGGCTCGAGGCCCTCGAGCGGTCCAACGACGGGTTCGAGCTCGCCGAGGTCGACCTCGAGGTGCGGGGCGAGGGGGCGATCCTGGGGACGCGCCAGAAGGGTCGGAGCGACTTGAAGCTGGCGTCGTTGCGACGCGGCGACCGGCCCCTCGTCGAGGCGGCCCGACGGGTGGCGGAGTCGGTCCTCGCCGAGGACCCGTCCCTCGAAGATGCCCCCCATCTCGCCGACGAGGTGCGGCTCTTCGTCGGCGAGGCCGAGGCGGCGTTCCTGCTCAAGAGCTGACCTCGGGGCCGATCCAGGCGCGCCGCTAATCTGCGGCCGTGCGTGTGATCGCCGGGGACTGCCGGGGCCGGCTCCTGCAGGCTCCCCCCGGCACCGCCACCCGTCCCACGTCGGACCGGGTGCGGGAGTCGATCTTCAACGTTCTCGGGAGCCTCGTCGACCTGGAGGAGATGTCGGTCGGGGATCTGTTCGCGGGCAGCGGGGCCATGGGCATCGAGGCGATCTCGAGGGGGGCGGGGCCGGTGGTGTTCGTCGAGGAGGCCCCAGCGGCGGTCGCTGCCATCCGACGCAACCTCGCCACCTTGGGGATCGAGGACCGGGGGAAGGTGATCCGGGAGGATGTGCTGCGGTTCCTCGACCGCCCCCATGACTTCGACCTCGCATTGTGTGACCCTCCGTACGAGTTCGACGCCTGGGAGGACCTGCTGTCACGACTGCGGGCCACCCTGGCGGTCCTCGAGTCCCGGCGCCCCGTCGAGGTCTCCGGCGATTGGGAGGTCATCAGGAACAAGCGGTACGGCGGTACGCTCGTGACCGTGGTCCGATCCCTCGGAGCCCATCAGAAAGGCACCCGGTGACCGTCGCCCTCTTCCCCGGCTCGTTCGACCCGTTCCACAACGGCCACCTCGAGGTGGTGGAACGGGCCGGGCATCTCTTCGACGAGGTGGTCGTGGCCACCCTGCGCAATCCCCAGAAGGCCGAGCCCCTCTTCAGCCTGGAGGAGCGCGAGGACATGCTGCGCGACGCCCTCGAGCATCTCGACAACGTCCGGATGGTGTCGGTGGCCACCTTGGTGGTGAACGTGGCCCGTGACATCGGGGCCACGGCGATCATTCGTGGTCTGCGGGCGGTGTCGGACTTCGAGAACGAGCTGCAGATGGCGCAGATGAACCGTCAGCTGTCGGGTATCGACACCCTGTTCATCCCGACGAGCTCGACCACGTCCTTCGTCGCCTCACGCCTGCTGCGCGAGGTCGCCCGCTATGGAGGCGACGTCTCTGCCTTCGTCCCCAAGGCGGTGGCGGTCCGGCTCGAGAAGAAGTTCGACACGTGAACGACGAGGCCTTCGGCGACGAGCTGCTCGAGGAGGAGACCCCGGCACCTGGTGACGATGCCGAGGGCTTCTTGCAGCGTGCCATCGACACCGTGTCCACGGCGCGGACCATGCCGCTCTCGGCGTCGGTGCTGGTCGATCGCCAGGACGTGCTGGATCTCCTGCAGGGCGCGCTCGACCGGCTCCCCGACGAGTTGCGCCGAGCCCGGTGGCTGCTGCGCGAACGCGACGAGTTCCTGGCAACGCGCCAACGTGAGGCGGACATGCTGCTCGACGACGTGCGGGCCCAGGCCGAGCGGATGGTGCAGCGAACCGAGATCGTCCGTCAGGCCAACCAGGTCGCGCAGCGGATCCTCGATGACGCGCGCGAGGAAGCGCGTCGACTCCGTCACGAGTCCGAGGACTACTGCGACCAGCGCCTGGCGTCGTTCGAGATCGTGCTCGAGCGGACCTTGAAAACGGTCCAAGCCGGGCGCGAGAAGCTCCAGGCCGTTCCGCCCCCGGTCCATGACGGCGAATCGCTCCGGGTCGGGGCCGACGGCGTGTCCGACATCGCCCAGGCGGGGTTCTTCGACCAGGACCACGGCTGAGCTATGAGCCGGGGTAGTCCCTTCGTCGTGCACGTGGCCCAGCTCCGGCGGGCGACGGGGACTCGACAGCACGAGCGTCGCCAGGGCGTGATCGAGGGGCTCGACTGCTCGGGGAGCTCCGTGCCCGAGGGGGCCACCCCGTTGGCCGACGTGGTCCTCGAGGCGGTCCTCGGCGGGGTGTCGGTGACCGGGACCGTCATCGCACCGTGGGCCGGGGCGTGCCGACGGTGTCTGGCGCCGGCGTCGGGAGTCCTCACCCTGGCCGTGCGCGAGCTCTACACCGACGAGGGCGATGGCGAGGAGACGTATCCGCTGGTCGACCACGAGGTGGACCTCGAGCCACTGGTGCGTGACGCCGTGCTCTTGGAATTGCCCCAGGCGCCACTGTGCCGTGCTGACTGTCAGGGCCTGTGCCCGTTCTGTGGTGTCAACCGCAACGACGAGGCCTGCGGGTGCGAGGCGCCGGCCGACCCCCGTTGGAGCGCGCTCGATGTCCTGCGGGTGCCCGAGGGAAGGGTCGAGAGCGAGTCGTCGAGCTCGCCCGGGTCGAGCTAGGTCTTGCACCGGGTGGGATGAGCACCTACCCCCGGAGCAGGTAACCTGAACCGTTCCTGACCCGAGGTGAGCATCGATGGCCGTCCCCAAGAAGAAGACCTCCAAGGCGAAGAGCCGCAGTCGGCGGGCCTCGAACTGGGTGCTCGGGCTCCCGGCGCGCAGTGAGTGCCCCCAGTGCCGCCACGCCAAGGTGCCTCACCGGGTGTGCCCGACGTGTGGGTGGTACAAGGGCCGTCAGGCCATCGAGATCGACTAGTGACCCCGCCTCGGCCCCGGCCCGAGGCGTCGTCCACCGGCGGGCTCCCGGTTGCCGTGGATGCCATGGGCGGCGACAACGCGCCGGGTGAGATCGTCGCCGGCGCCCGTCGTGCTGCTGAGGAGCTCGGCATCCCGGTGGTGCTCGTGGGCCCCCCCGACCAGATCGGGGACACGGGCGGCCTCGACGTCATCCCCGCCTCGGAGATCATCGCCATGGACGACGATCCCGGCTCGTCGGTGCGTCGGAAGAAGGACTCCTCCTTGGTGCGCGCCGCAGAGGCTGTGCGCGATGGCAAAGCCCTGGCCATGGTGAGCGCGGGCAACACCGGCGCGGCCATGGCCAGCGCGTTGCTCCGCATGGGCCGGCTCAAAGGGGTGGTGCGGCCCGCCATCGTCACGCCCATTCCCCAACTGGGCTCGCATCCGGCGGTGTTGCTCGACGCCGGTGCGAACGCCGAGTGCACACCGGCCATGCTGGTGCAGTTCGCCCAGATGGGCGCGACGTACGCGTCGGCGCGCTACGGGGTGGAACGACCGACCGTGGCGCTGTTGTCGATCGGGGAGGAGAAGTCCAAGGGCACGCCGCTCGTGAAGGAGACCCACGAGTTGCTCCAGGAGGCGTCCGACATTCGCTTCGTGGGCAACGCCGAGGGCCGCGACCTCCTGCACGCCCCGGCTGACGTGTTGGTGACCGACGGGTTCACCGGCAACGTCGCGCTCAAGACCCTCGAGGGGGCGCTGCGGTTCTTCATGGACACCCTGCTCGAAGTGTTCGGCGCCGACGACGAGGCCAAGGCGGCCGCCGAGGTGATGCTGCCGCGCCTGGCGCCATTAGCGGCGGAATTCGACCCTGACGGCATCGGAGGGGCGATGTTGCTCGGGGTGGACGGCGTCTGTGTCATCAGCCACGGCTCGTCCAACGCCACCGCGATCGTCTCGGCGGTGGGCGTGGCCCACGAGGTGGCGGTCGCCGGGCTCGTCGACCGCCTGGCGCGGGCCGTCGCCCCGGTCTGAACAAGGGAAATACTGGCTCTGACCTGGAACTTTATCGTTCCTGTGGGCTCGACCAGGTAAGATGTCGTCCACATTCCGACCCCGGGGAGAGGCCGTGCCCGCAGAAACCCACGTGGAGAAGGGTCCACTCGGACGCCACGAGGTGTTCGAGCTGGTCCGGGACCAACTCGCTGACATCTTGGAGATCGAGCCCGGCTCCATCAGTGAGTCCTCGTCGTTCGCCGAAGACCTCGATGCCGACTCTCTCGCCCTGATCGAGCTCGTCGAGGGCCTCGAGGAAGAGCTCAGCGAGCGCACCGTCGGCTTTCGGATCGAGGACGAGGATCTCGAAGACCTCCGCACCGTCCGCGACGCCGTCGACTACGTGGTCGCCAAATTGGGAACGGCCTGAGACGGGCGAAGAACCCGCCGGTCTGGGCGGCGCCGAGGATGGCGCGACGGGCGCCAGCGGCGCCCCCCACGGTCCTGAGCCTTCGGGCACGGCACCGGGTGGGGCCGACGTCGGTGATCGCCGCACGGCGTCATCGGGAGCCGCCGCGTTGATGGCATTGGCCCAGCGCCTCGATTTCGAATTCGAGAACCCCGGACTGCTCGTCCAAGCGCTGTCGCACCGCTCCTGGTGCGCGGAGGCGGGCGGCATCCCGTCGAACGAACGTCTCGAGTTCCTCGGTGATGCTGTGCTCGGGCTGGTGGTGGCCGAGCATTGTTACCGGGTCTATCCCGACATGCCCGAGGGTGCCCTGGCCAAGGTGCGAGCCGCCGTCGTGAACACCGGTGTGCTCGCCGAGGTGGCCACGACGCTCGATCTGGGCGCCGCATTGCTGCTCGGGCGGGGCGAGGACGTGTCGGGTGGGCGCAGCAAGGCGTCGATCCTCGCCAATGCCGTGGAGGCGGTCATCGGTGCGGTGTATCTCGACGGCGGGTTCGAGGTGGCCTCGCGGGTCGTCCTCGTTATCCTCGACGACCGGATCGAGCTCGCCGCGGCGGGTCCCGGTGCCGAGGACTTCAAGACCCGGTTGCAAGAGGTGGTGCTGCATCGCATCGGCGAGCTGCCCCGGTACGAGGTCGAGGGCACGGGGCCCGACCACGCCCGTCGGTACCGGGCGCGCGTGTTGGTGGCCGATGCCGAGCGGGGTGCCGGCGAGGGGCGGTCGAAGAAAGACGCCGAGCAGGCCGCGGCGCGCGTGGCCTGGGCGGAGTTGGTCGACAACGCCGCTCCAGAGCGCCCCGAGAGCGGCGATGAGCAAGGCGATGTCGAGCAAGGCGATGTCGAGCAAGGCGATGTCGAGCAAGGCGATGTCGAGCAAGGCGATGTCGAGCAAAGGGTGCGGGGCAGTGCCTGAGCTCCCCGAAGTCGAGACCATCCGACGGGACCTCGACAAAGAGGTCGTGACCCGGCGGATCAAGACCGTCGAGGTCAAGGGCAAGCGCTCGATCCGTCGGCACAAGAGCGGCCCCGAGTTCAAGACCCGGCTCGAGGGCAAGCGGGTGGCGTCGATCCGGCGGGCCGGCAAGTACCTCCTGTTGGGACTGGACGGGGACGACGTGCTCGTGGTCCACCTCGGGATGAGTGGCCAGCTCCTGCGGGCCAAGGGCCCGAAGGAGCCGGTCGACAAACACACCCATGTGATCATCACCTTCACCCAGGGCGGGCAGCTGCGCTTCGTCGACCCCCGGACCTTCGGGGAGATGTTCGTCACGAGCGCGGACGAGCTCACCTCGCAGGTGCCCGAGCTCGCCCACCTCGGGTTCGACCCGCTCGAGGACGTCATGAGCTGGTCGCGCTTCGGACAGCTGTTGGCGGACCGGCCCACGGCGCTCAAGACCCTGCTCATGGACCAGAAGTTCGTGGCCGGCATCGGGAACATCTACTCCGACGAGATCCTGTTCGCGGCCGGGCTTCGCTATGACCGGTTGTCGAACTCGTTGAGCGCCCAGGAGATCCGCCGGCTGTACCGGGCCATGGTCGAAACCTTGACCGAGGCGGTCAAGCACCGGGGCTCGTCGCTCGCCGACGAGCAGTACCGGGACCTCTACGGCGCCATCGGCGACTACCAGGGGCAGCACCAGGTCTACGACCGCGAGGGCCAGGCGTGTCGACGGTGTCGCAACGCCGTGGTGAAGGTGAAGGTCAACGGGCGGTCGGGGTTCCTCTGCGAGCACTGCCAGATCTAACCGCGCGCCCTCCGGTCGACCCCGCGTCGAGCCTGTTGACCTGGTTGTTCGACCACATCCCCAACTCCGTTGGGCCCCGGCGCGGGTATCACCGTTTCGCTGAGACCGACGGGTAGGGTGGCGACCGGTGTTCCTGAAGTCGCTCACCCTCAAGGGCTTCAAGTCCTTCGCGGATCCGTCCACGCTGCTCTTGGAGCCCGGCGTCACGGTGGTGGTGGGCCCGAACGGCAGCGGCAAGTCCAATGTGGTGGACGCGGTGGCGTGGGTGCTCGGCGCGCAAGGGCCGCGGACGGTGCGTTCGTCGAAGATGGAAGACGTCATCTTCGCGGGATCAGCCGATCGTCCTCAGTTGGGACGGGCCGAGGTCTCGTTGACCATCGACAACCGCACCGGCCGGCTCCCCGGCGGCCTGGCGGAGATCACCATCACGAGGACCCTGTTCCGCTCGGGTGAGAGCGAGTACGCCATCAACGGCCAGCCCTGCCGGCTGCTTGACATCCAGGAGATGTTGTCGGACTCCGGGGTCGGACGGCAGCAGCACGTGATCGTGAGCCAGGGCCAGCTCGGGGCCATCCTCGACTCCCGTCCCGAGGACCGCCGGGCCGTCATCGAAGAGGCGGCCGGGGTCTTGAAGCACCGGCGCCGTCGTGAACGGGCCGAGCGTCGGTTGGCCGCCACCGAAGAGAACCTCGACCGTCTCGGGGACCTGGTACGAGAGGTGAAACGCCAGATCCGCCCGCTCGAGCGCCAGGCGGCGTCGGCCCGGTCTCATGCCTCGCTGGCCGAAGAGCTTCGGGCCCTGCGTCTCCACCTGGTGGGTCGCGAGCTCACCGACCTCGATGCCCGGCGCCAGGCGGCCGCGGCCGAGCGGGGTCGGCTCACCGACGTCGAGTCCACCCTCGTCAGTTCGATCACCGAGCTCGACGCGGCCGCGGAATCCACCGCGGCCGAGCTCGCCACCCAGCGCGAAGAGGACCTCGTGGTGGCGTTGACGCGCGTCCAAGGTCTCTCGGAACGCTGTCGTGGCCTGCTCGGTGTCGTGGCAGAACGACGTCGGTCGATCGCACGCGCGCTCGAGGCTTCCGCGGACACCGACGTGGTGTCCACGCTCGAAGCCGACGCAGCGCGATTGGCGGCCGAGCTCGAAGCCACCACCACCGAGGACGACGCCCTCGCACCGCAGGCCGAGGAGGTCCGCCAAGCCGAGCACGCGCTGGCCAGCGACGTCGCCGCCCACGAAGCATCGTTCGCGGACCTGGCCGGACAGCGTGCCGCCGAGGAGGCCTTCGCCATGGCGCGCGGTCGCATCGAGCCACTGCGCAGCGCGCTCGAACGCGAGCAGGGCGCGTTGACGCGCGCCCATGAGCGGTTGGCCGCCATCGACGTCCGGCGCGAGTCGTTGGAGGCCGAGGCCGGTGAACTCGCGCAGCGTCTGTCCACGTTGGCGCGCGAGCACCCCGGGTTGGCACGACGGGCCGAGCAGCGTCGCCAGGTCGCCGAGGAGGCGGAGCGGGGTCAGCGCGACGCCGAGGAGGCGCTGCGGGCCGCGGAGCGCCAGCGGCACCGGCTCGAGGCCCGGGCCGAGGCATTGGCACGCCAGGTCGCCGACGAGAGCGCGGGTCCCGACGCCGAGGTGCTCAGCGGGACTGCGGGCGTCCTCGGGGTCCTGAAGGACCTCGTGGACATCGACGACGGGTGGGTCCCGGCCTTCGAAGCCGCCGTCGGGGCGGCCCTGGGCGCCATCGTGGTGGTGGGCTCCGGCGCGGCGCGTGCCGTGCTGGGTGCATTGCACGACCACGAGGTGATGGGGACCGTGCTCGCCGCCTCATCGGTGAGTGGCACATCGGTGAGTGGGTGGACGTCGGATGAGGGGTCGGTCGACACTGAGCCCGGTTCAAGGGGGCTCGAGTCGACTGTCCTCGACGGCGCCGAGTCGCTTCGTCAGCACGTGCGTCCCCGGGTGCCGGCGGTGACCGGAGTGCTCGACCGACTTCTCCGGGGCGTGGTGGCGGTGCGCGGTGACTGGGCCCGGGCCGTGGACGTGGCGCTCGAGCGACCCGACATCACGGTCGTGAGCACCGACGGCGACCGATTCTCCGCCACAGGGTGGGTCGTGAGGGCCGGCGCCCACGCGCTCGCCACCCTCGCCAGCCAGGCCGCGGTCGAGGCCGAGATGGCGGCGGAGTCTGCCGAGCGGGCCGCGAGTTTCGCCGACCAGGCTCGCGAGCGGGCCGCGGCGGCCGCGGCCGAGGCCACCGACGTGGCGCGTCAGACCGAGCGGGCCGAGGATCAACGCCAGGCCGTCGAGGTGACGCGTCGGCGGGTGGAGTCAGAGCTCGTGTTGGTGGTTCAAGAGCGGGCGGAGGCCGACCGGCACCGGGCCGCCTTGACCGAGCGCCTCGAACGCGACGGCGCCGAGCTGGCGTCATTGAGCGAGAGCCTGCCCGAGCTCGAAGCCACCGCCGCGGCTGCGGCGGGGCGGTTGTCGTCGGCCGACGAGGCCCGTCGGAGGCTCGAAGAGCGCCGTTCCCATGTGGCGGTGCTGCGTCGCGACCTCGAGGTCAAGGTGGCGGGTCTGGTCGAGCGGCGAGCCGTGCTGAGCTCGCGGCTCGAGGACACCGAGCGTCGCCTGGCCGGGAACGTCGAAGCGCGCGAGCGGGCCGGGGAACGCCGGCGCCGGCTCGAGGCGGGTGCCCTCGCCACTGATCGATTGGGCTCGACCGTCGAGGGGCACGCGGCGCGTCTCGGGGACTTGCTCGAAGGCCTGCGCGAGCGACGGAGCCGCCAACTCGATGACGTCCGTGCCGGGGGGGCGCGCCTCGAGTCGTTGCGCAAGGAGCGCACCGAGGCCGACGCCCGTCTGGCAGAGACGCGCCAGCGATCGCAGCATCTCGAGCTCCAGATGGCCGAGGCCAAGGTGCGTCGCGACACCGCGGCCGAGGCACTGCGGCGCGAGCTCGGGTGTGAGCCCGAAGAAGCCATGGGTGCACCGTGCCCAGAGCTTCCCGAAGGCGAGGACCCGGCCAGGCGGGCCGGAGTGGTCGAGCGCGAGCTCGCCTCGCTCGGTCCGGTGAACCCGCTCGCGCTCGAGGAGCTCGGCGCGCTCGAGGAGCGACACCGGTTCCTCGAGGAGCAGGTCGAAGACGTCCGTCGGGCTCGACGGGAGCTCCATCAGGTCATCCGGGCCGTCGACGACGAGATCATGCGGGTCTTCGCCCAGGCCTTCGCAGACGTGAACGAGCACTTCCAGGTCCTCGTGGGCACGTTGTTCCCGGGCGGGACGGGTCGGTTGACCCTCACCGACGCCACCGACCTCCTCGACACCGGCGTGGAGGTCGAGGCGCGTCCTGCCGGCAAGAACGTTCGCAAGCTGTCACTGCTGTCGGGTGGTGAGCGCTCGCTCGTGGCGCTCGCGTTCCTCTTCGCCGTGTTCCGGAGCCGGCCGTCGCCGTTCTATCTGCTCGACGAGGTCGAGGCCGCGCTCGACGACGTCAACCTGCACCGCTTCCTCGATCTTCTCCACGAGTTCCGGGGCGAGGCGCAGCTCATCATCGTGAGCCACCAGAAGCGGACCATGGAAGCGGCCGACGCGCTCTACGGCGTGACGATGACCCCGGGAGGCTCGTCCAAGGTGGTCAGCCAGAAGGTCCGCCGCGAGCCCTCTGACGCGGAGCCCGCCACAACTCCTGTCTGAGGAGACCACGGGGGTTCGGGCTCTCCAGGGTGACCCCGGGGGCATCGTCGGTCACCGGTCACCCCGTTAGGCTCCGACCCCATGCTCGCCCTCTGGATCGTCCTGGCCGTGGTGGTGGCGACGGTCGTCGTCGGCCTGGTCGTGGCCGTGCCCCGTCGCCGCCGGGGGCGGGGGCGGAGCGACCGTGGCTCTGGACCTGGCACGACGACATCTGGAACCGCGCCATTGGGAAGCACGGCGACCATCGACGCCCCCGTTGACACCGCCCCGGTCGAGGTCGAGCTGGCGCCAGTGGCGGCTCCCCCCGAGGAGCCCGAGCCCGACATCGGCCCTGCCCCGGACCTGCGCGAGCGGATGGGCAAGACCCGTGGGCTGTTCTCGGGGTACGTCCGGTCGCTGCGGACCCGGTCATCGGTCGACGACGAGGCGTGGGAGGACCTCGAAGAGGCATTGCTGCGGGCCGACGTCGGCGTGGCCACCACCACAGCGTTGCTCGAAGACCTCCGCTCCCGGGTTCGAGACGGCGAGCTACGGGGCGCCGATGCGGTCGTCGCCGCCTTGCGCGAGGACCTGCGTCGATCGCTCGACACCACCGCCGGCACCGGACTCTCACACGAGAGCGAGGGCACCTGCGTGTGGCTCTTTGTCGGCGTCAACGGTGTCGGGAAGACGACCACTATCGGGAAGGTGGCTCGACGCGAGAAGGCGGCCGGCCACTCGGTGCTCCTGGCCGCGGGCGACACCTTCCGGGCCGCCGCGGCCGAGCAGTTGGACCTGTGGGCGCAACGGACCGGCGTCGAGATCGTTCGGGGTGCGGAGGGAGGCGATCCCAGTGCCGTGGTGTTCGACGCCGTCCAACGGGCCGATGCGCGGGGCAAGGACCTCGTCCTCGCCGACACCGCCGGTCGGCTCCACACCAAGGTCAACCTGGTCGAGGAATTGAAGAAGATCCGGCGCGTCGCTGATCGCCCGCCCGGACACGTCAACGAGGTGCTTCTCGTGCTCGATGCCACCACGGGCCAGAACGGGCTCACCCAGGCGCGCCAGTTCCTGGACGCGGTCGGGGTAACCGGTGTCGTGCTCACCAAGCTCGACGGCTCGGCCAAAGGCGGGATCGTCATCGCCATCCAGCGTGAGTTGGGCCTGCCCGTGAAGCTGGTGGGGATCGGTGAAGGCCCCGATGACCTGGTGCCTTTTGACGCCGACGAATTCGTCGCCGCCCTGTTCGACTAGCGCGCGCAGAACCTCACGGCGTCGGGCGTCGAGCGCCCTGCGGGGCTCTGTCGGCCGATAACCTGAACCTCCGCATGTTCGACGCCCTGTCCGACCGACTCGAAGGGATCCTCGGCCGCCTCCGGAGTCGGGGCCGGCTCAGCGACGCCGATGTCGACGAGGCACTGCGAGAGATCCGCACCGCCCTGCTCGAGGCCGATGTCGATGTGGGCGTGGCCCGATCCCTCGTGGCCGGGATCCGGGCGCGCGTCGTCGGCGAGGAGCTGTCGAAGAGCCTGAGCCCGGGCCAGCAGGTGGTCAAGGCCGTCCACGACCAGCTCGTCGAGGTCCTCGGGGGCGAGACCCTGCGCCTCTCCTATGCCTCGGCACCACCGACGGTCATCCTCCTCGCCGGCCTGCAGGGATCGGGGAAGACCACCACGTCGGCCAAGCTCGCCCGGTGGTTCCGCCAACAGGGCCGAAACCCGCTGCTCGTGGGTGCGGACCTGCAGCGACCCGCCGCGGTCGAGCAATTGCGGATCCTCGGGGAGCAGGCCGGGGTGCCCGTCTTCAGCGAGCCCAGCGATCCGGTGGCGGTGGCGTCGGGAGGCCTGCGCGAGGCGCAGCGGCTCGGGCGCGACGTGCTCATCGTCGATACCGCGGGCCGCCTCGCCATCGACGAGGACCTCATGGACGAGGTGCGGCGGGTGTCGGGTGCGGTGTCTCCGCACTACACGTTCCTCGTGATCGACGCCATGACCGGCCAAGACGCCGTGGCCACGGCGCGCGCCTTTCACGACGCGCTGGCCCTCGACGGCGTCATCCTCACCAAGCTCGACGGCGACGCCCGGGGTGGTGCCGCGCTCAGTGTCAAGGACGTGGTGGGTCGGCCCATCGCGTTCGCGTCCACCGGCGAGCGCCTCGCTGACTTCGACCTCTTTCACCCCGATCGGATGGCGAGCCGGATCCTGGGCATGGGCGACGTGCTCACCCTCATCGAGCAGGCCGAGCGTGAGTTCGACCATGACATCGCCACAGAAGGCGCCACCAGGCTTCTCGAAGGGCGCTTCACCCTCGAGGACTTCTTGTCCCAGCTCCAGCAGGTGAAGAAACTCGGATCGCTCGGCGGGCTCCTCTCGCTCATGCCGGGGGTTCCCAAAGAGCTCAAGAACGCCGACATCGACTACGGGCAGGTGGCCCAGGTGGAGGCGATCATCCGGTCCATGACGCCGCGCGAGCGCGGGGAGCCCGGGCTCATCGACGGCTCGCGCCGGTCCCGGATCGCGCGCGGCAGCGGGACCAGCACCCAGGAGGTAAACCAGTTGCTGCGGCAATTCAAAGAGGCCCAGCAGCTCATGCGCTCCCCGGGCATGCTCGGTGGGATGCTCGGCGGGGGAGCCAAGGCCAAGATGGCCCAGGCCCTGGCCGAGCGCATGGGCGACCCTGCCGACCCCGGCCTGGCAGGTCTGGACTCTCTAGGCGCTGGAGGTCTAGGCGCCGGAGGTTTCGGTGGAGGGGGTCTGGGCGGGGCACTGGGACGGGGGTCCGGGTCCGGCCCCGGCGGAGGCGGGGGCGGGGGCGGGGGCGGTGCCAAGGGACGTCCGGGCTCGAAGAAGAAGAAGGGCGGTCGGGTCACCCCGAAGGGCGACAGAGGTCGGGCCGGCCGCTAGGAGTACCCGTCGAGTGGGCACGAAGACCCCGCCCGGAACGGCAAACGGGTCGGGGTTTCGACCCCTGTGCCGACGGCGGGCCACAATAGGAGGTCCGTGTCCCTCGAGTCCGAGGCGGCCACGGCGAGGAAGGCAGGGGAACAACCAGTGGCAGTGAAGCTCCGCCTCATGCGGATGGGCAAGAAGAAGCAACCGACCTATCGCGTCGTCGCGGCCGATAGCAGGTCGCCCCGAGACGGCCGGTTCATCGAAATCGTGGGGACTTACGCGCCCCGGGGTCGTTCCACGGCCGAGCCCGACGCCATTGTGAACATCGACAACGACAAGGCCCTCAAGTGGCTCCGCCAGGGCGCCCAGGCGACGGAGCGAGTCGAGAAGCTCCTGCGGACCTCGGGCGCATGGGACGAGTTCAAGCCGGGTTCGAAGTGAGCGAGGCGGGCCTCGACGACGTGGGCAACGTCAACGACGACGATGTCGACGACATGGCTGGCAACGACGTCGACGACATGGCTGGCAACGACGTCGACGACATGGCCGGCAACCGGGTCGACGACATGGTCGGCAACCGGGTCGAAGGTGGCGGCGCGCGGGCCGTGCTCGACTACATCGCCCGCTCGCTGGCCGCAGAGCCCGACGCGGTGCTGGTCGAGACCGACGAGTCGAGCCGTGGAGTGCGCTTTCGGATTCACGTGGCGCCCGGCGACATGGGTCGGATGATCGGTCGCCGCGGCCGCGTAGCTCAGGCGATCCGCACCGTGGTGCGGGTGGCGGGATCGCGCGAAGGGGTTGACACCAACGTCGACTTCGTCGACGACTGACGATCCCGGACGCGACGCCGGAACGCCGGCGTCGGTCGAGGGGTTGCTCGAGGTCGGGCGCGTCGGCAAGGCGCACGGACTGACCGGTGAAGTGGTCGTCGCCCTCGTGAGCAATCGTCCCGAGCGGGTCGTGGTGGGGTCGACGTTTCTCACCGACGACGGCGAGCTGCGCATCGAGGCCTCTCGCCCCTTCGCCGACAATTGGCTCATGACCTTCGCGGGTGTCGACAGCCGCGAGCGGGCCGAGGCTCTGCGCGGGACCGTGTTGCGGGGTCGTCCCCTCGAAGACGACGATGCGTGGTGGGTCCACGAGTTGATCGGCTCCGAGGTCCTCGACACCGCCGGGGTCCGCCTGGGCACGGTTGCGGGCGTCCTCGCCAACCCGGCCAGCGACCTCCTCGAGCTCGACGGGGGAGCTCTCGTCCCCTTGCGGTTCGTCGTCGAGCGTTCGGCGGGTCGCGTGGTGGTCGAGGTGCCGGCCGGTCTCCTCGACCTTTCCGGGCGCGAGGGCGGGCCGTGAGGATCGACGTCTTTACGATCTTCCCCGACCTCGTCGAGCACTACTGCGTGGGCTCGCTGTTGGGCCGGGCCCGGGACCAGGGACTGCTCGACATCCGGGTCCATGATCTGCGGGCCGGTGCCGGAGACCCCAGGCGTTCGGTCGATGACTCGCCCTTCGGTGGAGGTGCGGGGATGGTGCTCGCCCCCGGGCCCGTGTTCGCCGCGGTCGAGGCCGTGGTGCCACCACGCCCGCTGTATCTCCTCGCCCCGGGTGGGCGCCGGCTCGACCAGCGTCTCGTCGAGGAGCTGGCCGCCACGAGATCGTCGAGCTCGGGAGGATTCTCGCTGTTGTGCGGCCGCTACGAAGGAGTCGACCAGCGGGTCACCGACCACCTCGTCGACGGGGAGCTGTCGATCGGGGACTACGTGCTCGGTGGGGGGGAAGTGCCGGCGCTGGCGATCATCGAAGCGGTGGCCAGACTGGTCCCCGGCGTCATGGGCAACGAATCCTCGGCACTCGACGAGAGCTTCAGCGCCGGCCTCCTCGAATATCCCCAGTACACCCGGCCGGCGGAGTTCCGGGGTTGGGCCGTGCCCGAGATCCTCTTGAGCGGGGACCACGGTCGGATCGCCCGGTGGCGTCGAGCCATGGCGCTGCGGCGGACCCTGGACCTGCGCCCGGACCTCCTCGAGACGGCCGGTGGTTTGGCCGAGAGAGACCGCCGCCTCCTCGAGGACCTCGCCGACGAGGGCTCCTCGACCCACCGAGCGACGCCGTCGTAGTGCGGAGGGGTCCAGAGCGCGGCTAACGTGGCGTGCTTGGCAGCCTCGGCACGGCTGGGCCGCCCCTCCCTGTGGTGGCCCTGGTGGGCGCTGCCCGAGCCGCTCGGAGTTGGACCTGTGAAGGGACGCGCGTCATGAATCCCACCGACATCGTCGATCGTGAGAATCTGAGAGACGACGTCCCTGATTTTCGGCCGGGTGACACCTTGAAGGTGCACGTCCGCGTGGTCGAGGGCAATCGCGAGCGCACCCAGGTGTTCCAAGGAGCCGTCATCCGACGCCAGGGCACCGGCGCCCGCGAGACCTTCACCGTGCGCAAGCTGAGCTTCGGTGTCGGCGTCGAGCGCACCTTTCCCGTCCATTCGCCGATCCTGGCCAAGATCGAGGTCGTCACCCGCGGCGACGTGCGCCGGGCCAAGCTCTATTACCTGCGAGGTCGCGTGGGCAAGGCCGCCAAGATCAAAGAGAAGCGAGCTGCGCGCACCTAGTGCGCATCGTGGCTCTCGGGTCGACGCGGAAGTAGCCCAGGGACGATGAGCGAAGAAGACCTCGAACGGTACGAGGCCGAGATCGAGTTGGCACTTGTTCAGGAGTACCGGACCGTGCTCCCACTGTTCAACTACGTGGTCGAGAGCGAGCGTCGGTTCTATCTGGCCAACGAGGTGAAGGTCACCGTGCGAGACGGGACGTCGCCGACCTGCGTCGAGCTCGAGTTGGACGACGCCTGGGTGTGGGACATGTACCGCCCGGCGCGCTTCGTGCCCCATGTCCGCGTCCTCACCTTCCGGGACGTGAACGTGGAACGACTTCCCGACCGCGACAGCTGACAGGCCGTGGCCGAATCCCGCCGTGGCGCTCTGGGCGTGCGCGGCGAGGAGGCCGCCGTGGCGTGGTATCGGAGCGCTTCATATGACGTGCTCGATCGCAACTGGCGCTGCCCCGAGGGCGAGCTCGACATCGTGGCTCGCAGTGCGCAGGGTGACGTCCTCGTGTTCTGCGAAGTGAAGACCAGAACCTCGGCGCGATACGGGTCCCCGTTCGAGGCTGTCACTTCGGCCAAGCAACGCCGGGTGCGAAGCCTGGCGAGGTTGTGGCTGCGTCGTGCGAGCCGCACCGGCGCGGCGTACGAGACCATCCGCTTCGACGTCGCGGCGGTGACGATCGGGGTGGGCGGGGACCTCGAGGTTGAGGTCCTCCCCGACGCCTTCTGAGTCGACCCCGACCCGCCGAGGCCCGGTGCGCCGCCTGGGTGGGGCTGGTGGCGGTGGGTATGGTGTCGCCGTGAGCACCGAGACCATCATCGTGGAGCGCGACGGCGGGATCGTGACCGTCACGCTGAACCGCCCCGAGCGAAAGAACGCCGGCACCGGCCTCATGTGGCGGGAGCTGTCGGACACCTTCGCCGAAGTGGCCCGACGGCGAGACGACCGTGTCGTGGTGGTGACCGGCGCGGGGGGAGCGTTCTGCTCGGGCGCGGACATCGCCGATCCGAGCGGCGTGAGCGGCGACCCCACCGATCCCCACATCGTCCGGATGCAGTTCTTCGGTCAGGTCATGCTGGCCTTGCACAAGCTCCCCAAACCCACCATCGCCAAGATTCGGGGGATCGCGGCGGGGGCGGGCATGAGCCTCGCCCTCGGGTGTGACCTGACCGTGGCGTCGGACAACGCCCGGTTCTCCGAGATCTTCGCCCGCCGTGGCCTCTCGGTCGACGGTGGTTCGTCGTGGTTGCTGCCCCGGCTGGTGGGTCTGCACAAGGCGAAGGAGCTGGCCTACTTCGCCGACATCCTGTCTGCGCAAGAGGCGGCCAACTACGGACTGCTCAACCGCGTCGTCGCCGACGACGAGCTCGATGCCTTCGTCGACGGCTGGGCGCGTCGACTGGCCGAGGGCCCGCCCTTGGCGCTGGCCATGACCAAGACACTGCTCGACAACTCGATGTCGGTGACCATGGCCCAAGCGCTCGAGGACGAGGCCCGGTGTCAGACCATCAACTTCTCGAGCGAGGACACCGGCGAGGCCATGCGGGCCTTCGCCGAGAAACGGGAGCCGAGGTTCAAGGGTCGTTGAGGGCGCCACTGGTCCCGTTGGCTGTGCTTTGCGTGCTGGCGGGCGCGTGCGGGCAGTCCGGCGAACACCTGATCGGCCCTCCCAGCGGCGGGGCGCCGACCACCGGGGCCCGAGGCCCGGGCTACATGGTCCAGTCGGGCAAGGTGAAGGGGCTCGGGACCGTCCTCGTCGACGGCTACGGGCTCACGCTGTATCTCTTCGTCCCTGATCACGATTCGGGGCGGTCGACGTGTTTCGGGTACTGCGCCACCCAGTGGCCTCCCGCCACCTTGCCCTCGGGAGTCACCACTGCGGTGATCGGTGGATCGGTGGACAGGGCCTTGATCGGGACGACGCGACACGGCACCACGCTGCAGGTCACCTACAACGGATGGCCGCTGTACCGCTGGATCGGGGACACCGCGTCGGGGCAGTCGACGGGCGAGGGGATCCGGAACTCGGGTGGCCTCTGGTACGCGGTGAGCATCGACGGTCAACCCGTCGTGCACTGAGCAGTCGTGGAGCAAACCGAGACGGCCGAGCTCGCTCCGACCGAGCCCGCTGCTCGCCGGGTCCGTGCGAGATTCATCGCCGTGGCCCTGTGGCCGGGGCTCGGCCGAAAGATCTTTCGCGAGGCCGTCGAGGACCGAATCACCACCAGCGCGGCGAGCTTGGCCTTCCACTGGTTCCTGGCCATCTTTCCAGCCACCCTGGCCGCCGTCGCTCTGGTCGGGATCGTCGGGTTGTCGGCATCGCAGCTTCGGAGCCTCGTCCACGGCGTGAACGTGGTCCTGCCCGTGCAGATGTCACAGACGATCGACGAGGCACTGCGCAACCCCACCAAGGGTGCGGGCGGGGGAGTCGAGGTGGCGCTGGGTCTGGCCGTGGCGTTGTGGAGTGCGGTGGAGGCGATGGCGGCTCTCCAGGTCGGCTTGGACGTGGCCTTCGAGGTCAGCTCCGACCGCGGCTTCGTCCGTCGGCGGTTGGTGGCGGTCCCACTCCTCGTCCTGACCGTTGTGCTCGGGGGTGCCGCCTCGGGCCTGTTGGTCCTCGGTGACCCGATCCGGGCCCTGCTCCCGTCGTCGGTGGCGCTGGCCCGGTCGACCTCCGACGCGGCCTGGTCGGTCATTCGTTGGGCCGGAGCCATGGCATTGGTCGTGTTGCTCTTGTCGACCTATTACTCCTTCGGACCCAACCGGAAGAGGAGCCGCCTGCAGTGGATGAGCCCGGGCGCGGTCGTCGCCGCGGTGGGTTGGCTCGGGGCGTCGGCCGCGTTCTCCTTCTATCTCAATCACTTCGGCCACGAGTCGCGTGCCTATGGCGCCTTTGCCGGTGTGGCCGCTCTGCTCTTGTGGCTGTACCTGACGGGACTCGTCGTCATGCTCGGCGCCGAGCTCGACTGCGAGCTCACCCGCGTTCCCGATGCGGTGGTCGCGGCCGAAGCCTGACACACCCGACCGGTACGTTCCGAGGAGCACCTCGCGTGGCCGGTGCGACTCTCATGGCTCGCTTCCTGTCGGAACGACGCGGGGATCCCGTGTCGTCGCACTGTGGAGCCCTGCCATGCTTGCTCGTATTCCTTCGGCCACCCTGCACGGGGTGGACGGCCGTCCCGTGTCCGTCGAGGTCCATGTCTCGGCAGGCTTGCCCGGCTTCACCGTCGTCGGGCTACCCGACGCGGCCGTACGGGAGTCGCGCGACCGTGTTCGAGCGGCATTGCTCTCGAGTCGTCTGTCGTGGCCCTCGCGGCGGGTCACGGTCAATTTGGCGCCGTCGGGTGTGCGAAAGACAGGTGCGGGGCTCGACCTCCCCATCGCCATCGGACTGCTCGTGGCCGCCGAAGCGCTTCCGTCCCGATGCGTCGAAGACGTCGGTTTCGTGGGTGAATTGGGCCTCGACGGGTCGGTCCGTCCTGTTCCGGGCATCGCGTCCTTGGTGGCTTCGATCGACGCGCGGGACATCGTCGTGCCCGTGGCCGCGTCGGCCGAGGCGGCGTTGGTGGCAGGTGAGCGTGTCCGAACCGCATCCACGGTGGCCGAGGTGGTGGCGGCCTTGCGGGGCCAGGGCAAGTGGGCGGATACCTCGGGTGTCGTGGCGGGGGCCCCGACGGCGAACGAGCCCGACCTCCTCGAGGTTCGCGGTCAGGTGGTGGCTCGCCGGGCGCTCGAGATCGCTGCTGCGGGTGGTCACCACCTCTTGTTGGTGGGAGCACCGGGCTCGGGTAAGACGATGCTCGCCACCCGTCTGCCGGGCATCCTCCCCGACCTGGACCGGGACGAGGCGCTCGAAGTGCTTCGCATCCATTCCGCCGCCGGCACGTCGGCGGGACCGGGCACATTTCCCTCACGTCCGCCCTTTCGGGCCCCCCATCATGGCGCCACCGAAGTGGCCGTCGTGGGTGGCGGGACATCGTGGCTTCGTCCGGGCGAGATCTCCTTGGCCCATGCCGGGGTGCTCTTTCTCGACGAGCTCGGCGAGTTCCCGGCGACAGTCCTCGACTCCCTGCGCCAACCGCTCGAGGAACAGGTGATCCGGGTGCGGCGCGCCCGAGGTGCGATCGACTTCCCGGCTCGGTTCCTCCTGGTGGGCGCCATGAACCCCTGCCCGTGCGGTGAAGGAGGCTTGCCCGGCGCCTGTCGGTGCACCGAGGTCATGCGCCGCCGGTATCTCCGCCGGTTGTCCGCGCCCTTGCTGGACCGCTTCGACCTTGCCATTACCCTCGGCCGTCCTGACGTCGAGGACCTGTTGGGTGGCCCACCCGGTGACTCCTCCGAGGTGGTGGCACGGCGCGTCGTGCAGGCCCGGGCCATGGCTCGGGAGCGGGGCGTGCGATGCAACGCAGAGCTCCGGTTCGACGCCGTTGACGGTCCGTGCACCTTGTCGGCGGACGGGGCGGCCCTGCTCGAGCGAAGGTTGCGATCGGGCTCGCTCTCGGCGCGGGGGTTGCATCGGGTTCGTCGAGTGGCCCAGACCATCGCCGATCTCGATGGCGATCGTGGCGTGGACGAGCGACACGTGGCCGAAGCGCTGCAGCTTCGCTCGGCGCGCACGGCTCTCGTGTCGGAGCCCGGACGGTGACCACCGTGTCGGCATGCAACGAGGACGAGCTTTACGGCGCCGGACTCGCCGCTCTGGGGGCGTCGCCAGGAATGCTGCGGAAGTTCCTCGATGGCTACGGCGCAAGAGAAGCCTGGGAGGCGATCGCACGCGGACGTCATCGCGCCGATCCCGGGCGCCGGTGGCGCACCAAGGCGGTCCCACAACTGCTCGACGCCGTGGGGGAATCGTGCGCGCAGGCAGGAGTGTCGGTCATGATCCTCGGACAACCGGGATATCCACCCGCCCTGGCCGATGATGGCCAGGCCCCGGCCGTGCTCTTCGGCTTGGGCGAGGTGGCGACCCTCGAGGGCAAGCCCCGGGTGGCGGTAGTGGGGACGCGCTCGGCCACCCCCTACGGGTTGGGTGTGGCCACCGAGCTCGGGCGCGACCTGACGAGCTCGGGTGTGGTCGTCGTCTCTGGAGGTTCGCTCGGGATCGACGCCGCCGCGCACGGCGGTGCGCTCGGTGTGGATGGCGGTACCGCCACTGTTGCGGTCCTGGGTACCGCGCTCGACGCCCCCGCCTCCCGCTCGCAATCGGCCTTGCGCGTCGCACTGGGACAGCGCGGCACCGTCCTGTCGGAGATCCCCCCCGGTGCCCACAGCGCGCGGTGGTGGTTCGCGGTGCGCAACCGGGTCATCGCCGCACTGGCCCATGTCGTGGTGGTGGTGGAGTGTCACCATGGCGGGGGATCGCTCAACACCGTGAGCGCCGCCCTGGCTCGAGGAGTCACGGTCACCGCGGTCCCGGGCTCGATCCGGAGCCCCGCGTCGGCCGGTACCAACCGCCTCCTGGTGGAAGGAGCCGCCCCGGTGCGCGACGTGGACGACGTCCTGACCGCCGTCGAGCTCGCCGTGGTGGGTCACTGCGACATCACCCCACCCCGCCGACCTCCTGCCCGGCCGCGCCCCCCTCGGCCCGGGGCGACGACCCGTCTCGGAGCCAGAGCCAGCCGGGTGGCGCGGGCCCTGGACCAGGACCCGGCCACCCTCGACGTGGTGGTCCGGCGCAGCGGGCTCGGTCTGGGGGAGGTCTCGCTGGCGCTCGAGGAGCTCTCCGACGCCGGTCTCGCCGTCGGAGAGAGGGGGTGGTGGTCCAGACCTCGGAGTTGACCCGGTGGTGACGCAGTGGGCTGGGATCGCCGGCGCGAGCCCCGATTCGCGCTCCTCTGACCTGGGACGACACGGTGACAGCAACGGAGCGGGCCCAGGGCGCCGACCCCGGGAACCTGCCAGCGCGACGACGCTCGGCTCAGAGGGCCCGATGGGGGCGAAAACCTCAAGGAGATCGGCGGGTCCGTCGATACGAATAGGCGCGAACTGGCTGCTCATAGCACTGGGGGGGTGAGGAATGTCAGCTGGGGAACCGGGGGGGCCTGAGGCGGTTGTCGCTTCGAGTTGGAGCGGTCATCCCTCCGAGATCACCACGACGGGACGACCCTCCAAGCGGGCCGGGCTGAGTCCCTACATCCTCGGGTACGCCATGGGGCCCGCCGCCCTCGCCACGCTTCTCTTCCTGCGACGTTTCGGCGTGGTCGCCCACGTGCCGGTGTGGCTCTGGCTGGTCGTCTTTGCGGCCATCCCGGCGGGGAGCGTCGCCCTCGAATTCCTGTGCCGCCGCCACCCGAGCACGCTCTGGCTCAACGCCAGGGTGGCTTGGCACGCCGCAGCGGTGACGGCGGTCATCTACCTGAGCGGATGGGGCCCGGTCCTCACCGCAGCCTTCGCCTTCGTGGCGCTCGAGAACGTCTCCCACGACGGGTCCCGGACGTGGCGGCGCACAGCGCTGTGGAGCCTCCTCGGCATCGCCGTGGGTCAGGTGGCCATCTGGCAGCACTGGGCGCCCTCGTTCCTCTCCGTCGGCAAGAGCGAGGCTCTCGGGCTCATGGGCGCATTCGTGCTCTTGTTCGTCATCCGCATGGCCGGGGCGACGATCGAGCAGAAGGAGGACGCCGAGACCTCCATGCGCGTCAGCGAGGAGCGCTTCCGCTCTCTCGTCCAGAACTCCACCGACACCACCTTCGTGATGGGTGCCGAGGGTCGAATCTTCTACGCGAGCCCTGCCACGCTGTCGCTGTTCGGGCGCAATCCCGAGGACGTCCTCGGCCTGCGCGCCACCGAGCTCGTCCATCGCGAGGACCGTCCTCGCGTAGAGGCGCAGCTGTCCGCGCTGATCAACAGCGTGACGGTGACCGAGCCCATCCAATTTCGCGTCGAGCACGCCGATGGCACCTACCGGTTCGCCGAGGCGGTCGTGAGCAACCTGCGCGACAACCCCTCTGTGGCCGGATACGTGGGCAACCTGCGAGACATCACCGAGCGCAAGGAGGCCGAGTCCCAACTCCTCCACGTGGCACTCCATGACCCGCTGACCGGGCTCCCCAACCGCACCCTGATCCTCGACCGCGCCGACCAGATGCTCGTCCGCTCACGACGCGAGTACCGACCCGTGGCGGCGATGTTCGTGGACCTGGACAACTTCAAGGACATCAACGACTCGCTGGGCCATGATGCGGGCGACAAGGTACTGCAGGCCGTGGCCCGTAGGTTCGTGGGCATCCTGCGAGAGAGCGACACGGTGGGAAGACTCGGTGGCGACGAGTTCGTCGTCCTGGCCGAGGGGGCGTCGCTCGGTGCGGGGCCGGAGATGGTCGCTGAGCGGCTCCATGACGCGCTACGCGAGCCCTTCGAGATCGAGGGCTACGCCTCGGTGTCGCTCACGGTGACCGCCTCCATCGGGATCGCGGGCGGCCAACGCAACTCGGCCTCCGAGCTCCTCCGTGACGCCGACATCGCCCTCTACCGGGCCAAGGCTCTCGGCAAGAACCGCTCGGCGCTGTTCCAGCCCGAGATGCAGACGGCCGTGCTCGACCGCATCGAGCTCGACGCCGACCTGCGTTGCGCTCTGGCCGAAGAGCAGTTCTTCCTTCTCTACCAACCGGTCTTCGACCTGGACCACGTGCGTGTCTCGGGCGTCGAAGCCCTCGTCCGTTGGCGTCATCCGGTCCGCGGTGTGGTCCCACCCGACCAGTTCATCCCCATGCTCGAAGACTCCGGTCTCATCGTGGACGTCGGGCGCTGGGTCTTGTTCGAAGCCTGTCGACAGGCCGCCCAGTGGCACCGGCGCGGCTTCAAGCTGTCAATGTCGGTCAACGTCTCGATGCGCCAGCTCGAGATCCACGCTTTCGTGGACCACATCAAAGAGGCCCTGGCCGAAACCGGTCTGGACCCGACCACCCTCGTGATCGAGATCACCGAGAGCACGCTCATGCGCGACGCCGATGCCACGGTCCGACGACTCCGCGAGATCAAGGACCTCGGTGTCCAGGTGGCCATCGACGACTTCGGCACCGGCTACTCCTCTCTCGCCTATCTCCGCCAGTTCCCCGTCGATGCCCTTAAGATCGACCGCTCCTTCATCGCCGCCATGGCCGATTCACCAGAGTCCGGCGCCCTCATCCACACCCTGGTGGAACTAGGCCGGACCCTCGGGCTCGAGACCCTGGCCGAGGGGATCGAGGACAACGACCAGCTGGCCAAGCTCCAAGCCGAGCAGTGCGACCGGGGCCAGGGATTTCTCTTCTCCAAGCCCATCGAGGCCGAGGCCATCGAGGCCTTCCTTCTCGAAGCAGCCGAGTCCAGTCGCGCCGCCGCCATCGCGCCGCCGACGCCGGCCCAGGCGGAACTGTCCCCGGGGACCTCCGCCACCACCGAGCCCTCGGTGTTGGCGTCGGGCATCGGCTCCAACTCCTGAGCCTGAACCCCTAATCTCCGCGCCGGGCGGCGCGTCCGGAGAATCGATCGGGGACTCTCGTGCACTGGGTGGTCGACGGCATGAACCTCATCGGCTCTCGCCCTGACGGTTGGTGGCGCGATCGCGCCGGGGCCCGGCGCCGACTCGTCACCCAGCTCGCCACGCTGGTCGGGCCCAACGTCGAGGTGACGGTGGTCTTCGACGGCCGCGCCGGCCCCGGCGAGGTAGGCGCCGCGGACGCCGCCGGCGTGACGGCGCGCTTCGCGCCCGGCGGTCCCAATGCTGCGGACCACGCCATCGTGGCGCTCTTGCCGTCGCTGTTGCCCCCTTCGGGCCACGAAACCGAGGTCACCGTGGTCACGTCGGACGCGGCCCTGGCCGACTCGGTCCGACGCACAGGGGTGGCCGTGGTCGGGGTGCGAGCCTTTCGAGAGCTGCTCCCGGATGCCGACGAGCCGGGATCTCGGGGTGGTCGCTAAGGGGGGGCCATGGCCGGCAAGGCGTCGAGCGGAGCCACCGCACTCCGACCCAACGCCTCGGCGACCGCGGTGTTGGTGAGATGTCCCGACGCGCACAGCACTCCGGCGGCCAGGGCGGGGTCCGACGCCACCGCGTCGCGCACGCCTCGATCGGCGACGGTCAGGGCATAGGGAAACGTGGCGTTGGTTAGCGCGTACGTCGAGGTGTGGGGAACCGCGGCGGGAATGTTCCCCACCCCGTAGTGCAGAACCCCGTGACGAACCACCACGGGATGTTCGTGAGTGGTCTCGACCGTCGTTTCGATGCAGCCACCCTGGTCGACGGCCACATCGACGATGACCGACCCGGGCACCATGCCCCGGACCATCTCCTCGGTGGCGACGACCGGGGCCCGGCCCCCGGGAACGAGCACGGCCCCGATGACGAGATCGGCGTCGCGCATGGACCGTTCCACCACGGCCTGACTCGAGGCCAGGGTCATGATCCGGCCCCGGTGGATCTGGTCGACCACCCGCAGCCGGTCGAGGTCGCGGTCGATGAGGATGACCTCGGCCTCCATGCCCTGGGCGATCCACGCCGCGTTGGTCCCCACCGTGCCGGCCCCGATCACCACGACACGGGCGGGACGCACGCCGGGGGCGCCGCCGAGAAGGACGCCGCGCCCGCCGTTGCCCCGTTCCAGGTAGTGGGCGCCGATCTGCGGCGCCAGACGCCCCGCCACCTCGCTCATGGGCGCCAACAGCGGCAGTCCGCCCGACGCGGCCCGCACCGTCTCGTACCCGATGGCGGTCGTCCCCGCCTCCAAGAGGGCATCGGCGACGCCGGGGTAGGCGGCAAGATGCAAGAAGGTGAACAACAATTGGTCAGCCCGCAGCAGCCCGTACTCCTCGCGCTGAGGCTCTTTCACCTTGAGGACGAGATCCGCTCCCCATGCCTCGGTGCTAGTCACGAGCTCGGCGCCTGCGGCGGCGAAGTCGTCATCGGCGATGGCCGACCCCGCCCCCGCCCCGGTCTCGACCAGGACCCGATGGCCGTGGTTGGTGAGCTCGCGAGCCCCGTCGGGGGTGAGGGCGACGCGATTCTCTCCGGGCTTTGCCTCGGTCGGCACCCCGACGATCACGAAATCGACCCTACTGTCCATGACACTCTCTGCCACTTGATGGACTGTCTGCCACCTGTTGGGACCCTCACTGACCTCTCCCTTGACGAGCGAGGTCCCCGTCCCTAAGTTGCGTGGGAAGCGTTCAGTATCCGGATCTAGTGTTCGAAATATCGAACACGGAGTGTGACATGGGGGTGGGTGTGAAGCTCGACCTGCTGTATGAGATCGACGTGCCCAAGCCGTGGCCCGGGGAGCACCCCTGGGGCCAGCGCAAGGCCGAGCAGGAGGCCTACGCCGAGGCGCTCGAGCAGATCAAGTTGGCCGACACCCTCGGCTTCCACACCGTCTGGCACGTCGAGCACCATTTCCGCGAGGGCCGGTCGCACTCACCCGCCCCCGAGGTCATCATCGGCGCGCTGTCCCAGGCGACGAAGAACCTCCGCCTCGGCTTCGGCGTGGTCCTCATGCCCCATCAGTTCTGCCACCCCGTCCACGTGGCCGAGAAGGTCGCCACCGCGGACGTCCTGTCGGGTGGACGCGTGGAATGGGGAACGGGCCGCTCGACCCCCATGGAGCAGACCGCCTTCCACGTCCCGGTGGAGGAGAGCCGGGCCGAGTGGCAAGAGGCCATCGAGGCCACCGTCCAGGCCTGGCGCGAGGAGTACTTCGAGTTCCACGGCAAGTACCTCGATTTCCCCCGTCGCATGGTGACGCCGAAGCCCGTTCAGGTCCCCCACCCCCCGGCCTGGATGGCCGCCACCTCGGACGGCTCGGCCGCCGTGGCCGGCAAGTTGGGGATGGGACTGCTCTCGTTCTCGATCATGCAGCCCATCACCAAGATGGCCGAGCACATCAAGCAGTACCGCGAGGGGGCCAAGAACCCCACGCCGCTCACCGAGGTCACCACCAACAAGGTGGCCGCTTACACCCTCGTCCACTGTGCGGACTCCATGGAACAGGCCGAGGCCAACGGCATCTGGGACTCGGTGTGGTGGTGGTACAAGAACCTGGCCGAGTTCATCTTGGAGTGGGAGGTGCCCCATCTCTCCGACGAGGAGAAGGAGAAGATGTTCCCCTTGCTCAAGCGTCAGATCGAGGGCAAGTTCGATCCCAAGTGGTTCTCCGAAGCCGACATGATCATCGTCGGCGACCCCGAGACCTGTGTCGAGAAGATGGTGAAGTACGCCGAGCTCGGTGTGGACCAGCTCATCTGCTACGTCCAGTTCGGCTACCTGAGCCACGAGTCGATCATGCGCACCATCGAGCTCCTCGGGACCAAGGTCATCCCCGAGCTCGAGAAGCGCGACATCCAAGCGTCGGTCACCGTCACCGGCTGATCGGTCTCCGGGCGGCCCGAGGACCCATGACCCGTTCTGACGACACTGCGGTCCCCGATTATCCGGGGATGCTCCGCATCGACGGCCGGGGCGTGGTCGTCATCGGTGCGGGCCAGGGGATCGGCCGCCAGACGAGCCATGCTCTGGTCCAGGCCGGGGCCAAGGTCCTCTGTGTCGACCTCGACCCCGATCTGGCCAACGACATCGCCACCGAAGTCGGCGGGGTGGCCTGGGTCGGCAACGCCACGGTCCGGGCCGACGCCGAGCGGCTCTTCGCCGAGGCGCCCGGGCTCCTGGCCGGGATCGGGGCCACTGGTCTCGGTGGCATTGTCGACATCGTCGGCATGGCCCAGTACCGGGGCCTGCTCGACATGGACGACGAGTTGTGGGACTGGCACCACGACATCGTCCTCCGCCACGCCTATCTGGCTGTGTCGGTCGGGGGGAAGGCGCTACGCGACGCGGGCGGTGGTGTCATGGTCTTCGTGGCTTCGGCGTCGGGGCTCACCGCCGCGCCCCGTCACGCCGCCTACGGCGCAGCAAAGGCAGGGCTCATCGGCCTGGTCCGGTCGGCCGCGGTCGAGCTGGGCCCGATCGGCATCCGCGTCAACGCGGTGGCGCCGGGCATCGTCTGGACACCGCGGGTGTCGGGATACCTTGGCGACAAGGGCAAGGCCGTCAACGCCGCCAACTCGCCGCTCGACCGCGTGGCGCTGCCCCAGGACATCGCGGCCGCCATCGTCTTCCTCGCCTCGGACCTGTCGGCCTACGTGAACGGTCAGGTGCTGTCGGTCGACGGTGGGGTGGGGGTGAAGTTCCCCTACCCGGTGCCCGATCACCTGTGACCGGCCCGTGACCGAGCAACCGGTGACCGCACAACCGGTGACCGCACAACCGGTGACCGCACAACGGGTCACCACCTCGAGGCCGGGTCGGTCGCCCGATGTCGAACCCTTCCTGGCGGGCTGCGCGTGGCGCGCCGTCGCCGGAGTTCCCTACCCGCGCTTTGATCCCCGAGACGCGTCTCGCATCCCCGCCGACACCTGGCTCTGCGCCCAGATCCCGGCCGGCGTCCGCCTCGAGCTCGTCGGCGACGCCTCGGCCATTACCCTCGACTACGTCACGGCCACTGACGATCTCGGTTACCGAGGCCCGGGGGCGGGAACCACCTTCGCCTTGTGGCGCGCCGGCGAGCAGGTCGACGAGCAGCCTGCGCTCCTCGGCGCCGGGACGGTGACTCTCTCGTTGGGCTCGGCACGAGGCCAAGTGCCTGCCGTCGTCTATCTCCCCGAAGGCATGCGGCCCGAAGTCCTGGCGATCCGCGCCGTGGGGGGCTCGATCGAGCCCGCGCCCCGGGGCCCACGCTGGGTCGCCTACGGCGACTCGCTCCTCGAGGGTTGGGTGGCGAGCGCGCCGGCCCTGGCCTGGGGAGCGCTAGCGGCGCGACGACACGGCCTCGATCTCGTCAACCTCGGCTACGCCGGCTCGGCTCGGGGCGAGATCCCCTGTGCCGAGGCCGTGGCCGGATTGCCGGCCGACGTCATCTCGATCTCGCACGGGACCAACTGCTGGACCCGGACCCCCCACAGCGCGGGCATGATGCTCGAGACCACCCGGGCCTTCCTCGACATCGTCCGCCAGGGCCACCCCGACACGCCCATGGTGGTGGCGAGCCCCGTCCTCCGTCCCGACGCCGAGACGACGCCCAACCGGTTGGGAGCGACCTTGGCCGACCTCCGTGCCGCCATGGAAGAAGTGGTCCAGGCTCGCATCGACGCCGGCGACGACGCGCTCGTTCTGATACCCGGAGCCGCGG
Source organism: Acidimicrobiales bacterium (assembly GCA_035532735.1). Taxonomy (GTDB): domain Bacteria; phylum Actinomycetota; class Acidimicrobiia; order Acidimicrobiales; family UBA8190; genus Chersky-840. Next base: position 38,565 of record DATKQM010000034.1, read on the forward strand.
TGATCACCGCCGAGCACCTGGCCGACGGCATCCATCCCGGCGACGAGGGCCAGGCCCGCCTGGCCGAGGTCTTCGGCGCTGCCATCGCCGCCGCGGTTCGCCCCGGGGCTGCTGGTCATCCCGGGCATGGGGACTGAGCATTGGCCGGGTCGCCGTCTGTGGAGCGGGTGGTCACGGTGATCGACTTCCTGGCCTCGCGGCCCGGCGAGTCCTTCGGGCTCTCCGAGCTCGCCCGCGCCCTGGGCATGTCCAAGGCGACCGCCCACGGCGTCTGCACCACCTTGACCGGGTCGGGATGGCTGTTGCGCCACCCCGTGGACAAGACCTACACCCTCGGCCCCGCCCTCATCGCCGCGGGTCACGCCGCCGGGGCGCGCCAGCTCGACCTCGTCGACCACGCCCGGCCCGAGATGGAGGACCTCGCCGCGCAGCTCGGCGCGCAGGTGGTGGCCTCGAGCACCGTCGGAGACGAGATGGTCCTTTTGGCCACGGCGGGGCGACCGGGGCCGATGTGGCTCACCTTCACCGTCGGCCAGCGCGTGCCCCTGACCCCGCCCCTGGGGACGGTCTTTCTGGCCTGGGCCGGGCCCGACGCAGTCGAGGAATGGCTGGACCGGTTGGGCCCCGGGGCCAGGCTCGACGACAAGGTGCGGTTGCGCGCTGCGCTGGCCGTCATCCGCGAGCGTGGCTACGCGCTCAACCTCGAGGCCGTGGCCAACTTGAAGCTGAGCCGTGCCCTGTCGGGTCGCGACGCGCGTCGCCGGGCCCTGGCGGTGGCCGTGGAGGACTTCGCGCACGAGGAGTACCTCCTTCAAGAGCTCGAGGAAGGTGCGACCTACCGGTTGAGTCAGATCTCGGCTCCGGTCTTCGGGGCCGACGGTGCGGTGGCCTTGGCCCTCACTGTCGTGGGTCTGCCCGAGAAGCTCACGGGCGAGGAGATCCCGCGCTTCGGCGACGCCCTACTCGGCGCGGCCCGACGCGTCACGGCGTCGATCCACGGGAGCGCACCTCAGTGAACCCCGAGGCGCTCGCCGCCTTCGACCTGACCGGGCGGGTGGCCGTTGTCACGGGCGCGGCGTCGGGCATCGGCCGGGCCTCGGCGGTGTTGCTCGGCGCGGCGGGCGCAGCGGTGCTCTGCGCCGATCTCGACCTCGACGGAGCCGAGGCCACCGCGACGCAGCTCGAGGAGGGCGGCGGGCGGGCGCTTTCCCGGCGTGTCGACGTGACGGTGGGCGGTGCGCTCGACACCCTCGTCGACGCGGCGGTCACCGAGCTTGGGGGCCTCGATGTCATGGCCAACGTCGCCGGCATCATCCTCCAGGCTCCGGTCGTGGACTTCGACGACGCTGCCTTCGAACGCATCATGGCCGTGAACCTCACCGGAGTCTTTCGGGGATGTCGTGCCGCGGCCCGTGTCATGAGCGCGCAGGGCTCGGGCTCGATCGTGAACATGGCATCGGCCGCCATCGACACCCCGTCACCGGGTCTGGGCGGCTACGGCATGGCCAAGGCGGCCGTGGTGCAGCTCACCCGGGTGCTCGCCACCGAGATGGGGCCCCTCGGGGTGCGGGTCAACGCGGTGGCGCCGGGGTTCGTGGAGACCGCCATGACGAGCCGGCGCTTCGTCTCGAGCGACGGCACGGTCGACGAAGCCCATCGCCAGAAGGTCCTCGACGCCGTGGCGCGGTCCACTCCGCTGCGCACGGTGGGACGTCCCGAGGACGTCGCCCACGCCGTGTTGTTCCTGGCCTCGGAGGCGTCGCGTTTTGTGACCGGACAGATCCTCCGCCCCAATGGCGGCGTGGCGATGCCATGGTGAACGCTGTGGTTGAAGACGGGCAAGCCCGAGAGGAGCGGTCATGCGGGTCCTAGTCGACGTCGCCGCCGAGCCGGCCACGGTCACACTCGAGGAACCCGCCGACTGCAAGCGGTTCCACGTCATGGTCCGGGGAGGCGCCGGTGCCGGCGCGCTCGACGAAGCGCTCCGGGCCAGTGCCGTGGGGTGCCTCGACGGGGACGGCGAGGCTCTGGTGTTCGTCGACGCCGTCCGGCGCCTGGCGGCGGGCACGGTGGACGAGTCGTGGGAAGCCGACTTCGTGGCCATGCTCGGCTACGCCGGGTCCAAGGGCTGGTTGAGCGATGACGGCGCATCGATCCGGGCGCATGTGGAGCGCGGGTAGTTTCGCCGGTGGAGGTGATCGTGTGACGGCGTTCAGAACAGAGACCGACTCGATGGGTCTCATCGAGGTGCCGGCTGACCGTTACTGGGGTGCCCAGACGGCGCGGTCGCTCGTCCACTTCTCCATCGGCGGCGACATCATGCCGCGATCGATGATCCGGGCCATCGGGATCTTGAAGGACGCCGCGGCGCGCACCAACGCCGATCTCGGTGTCATGGACCCGGAGTTGGCCGACCTCATATCCCGAGCCGCCGCCGAGGTCACCGCTGGGACGCTCGACGCCCATTTCCCCCTGCGGGTGTGGCAGACCGGCAGCGGGACCCAGACCAACATGAACGCCAACGAGGTCATCTCGAACCGGGCCATCGAGCTCGCCGGCGGGGTCATGGGCTCGAAGAGCCCGGTCCACCCCAACGATCACGTGAACATGTCCCAGTCGTCCAACGACACCTTCCCCACAGCCATGCACATCGCCGCGGTCGAGCAGATCGTCCACGTCCTTGTTCCCGCGGTGCGGGCCCTGCGCGACGCGCTGGCGGTCAAGGTGGAGGCCTTCACCGACATCGTGAAGATCGGTCGCACCCATCTGATGGACGCCGTCCCGCTCACACTGGGACAGGAGTTCTCGGGGTATGTGGCCCAACTGGACGCCGATCTGAAGCGAATCGAGGCGTGTCTGCCCGACCTCTACGAGTTGGCCTTGGGCGGCACCGCGGTGGGGACGGGCCTCAACACCCACGTCGAATTCGGGGCACGCGCCGCGGGCCACATCGCGGAGATCACCGGGCTCCCCTTCATCACTGCGCCCAACAAGTTCGCCGCCCTCGCCGCCCACGACGCTCTTGTCCAGGCCAGCGCCACGTTGCGCACGCTGTCGGTGTCGCTCACGAAGATCGCCGACGACATCCGTTGGCTCGGCTCCGGGCCGAGAAGCGGCCTCGCCGAGTTGGTGCTGCCCCCGAACGAGCCGGGCTCGTCGATCATGCCGGGCAAGGTCAACCCCACCCAGTGCGAAGCCATGATCATGGTCTGCATCCAGGTGATGGGGAACGACACCGCCGTGGCCGTAGCCGGAAGCCGAGGCAACCTCGAGCTCAACGTCTGCAAGCCCGTCATCATCCACAACCTCTTGCACTCGATCACGTTGCTGGCCGATTCGAGCCGGGCGTTCCGAGAGTTCGCCGTCGAGGGTCTCGAGCCCGACCGGGCCCAGATCCGTCGCCACCTCGAGAACTCACTCATGCTCGTCACCGCCCTCAACCCGCTCATCGGCTACGACAAGTCCGCCGAGGTGGCGAAGAAGGCGCACACCGAGGGCACCACGCTGCGAGAGTCGGCGGTGGAGCTCGGATACCTCACTCCCGAGGAGTTCGACCAAGCGGTCCGGCCCGAGGACATGACCCACCCTAAGTGAGAGGTCTCATCCATGCCTGAGCTCCTCGACCACGATGCCGTGGACGCCGCGCTGGCCGACGGCATGGACTGGGGGCGCCATGGGGACGAGATCGTGAAGACGCGTCGTGGCAAGGATTTCGTCGACTCGCTCTCGTTCGTGAACGCCGTGGGCGAACTGGCGCAGGAGATGGACCACCATCCCGACATCGACATCCGCTGGAACACCGTCACGTTGCGGTTGACCACGCACTCCGACGGTGGTCTCACCCACCTCGACCTCGACCTGGCCCGGCGCATCGACGCCTTGCCGTAGTGGTGGCCAAAACTCGGACCTCGCCGCCATCGTTTCGCTACGTCCCGGCCGGGCTCCTCGACGGTCGTCACCATGTGATCGTGGACGGTGCGCCCCGTCCGGGCACGGTCTGCACGTTGTCGCACTGGCCGGGCACGCCGACGCCGGTCGAGTTCTGGCACGACGTCTCCGCCGGGATCGTCCTACGGGCGTTGGCGCGTGGGGGGGCTCTTCCTGGCGGCCTCGATGTGGCTTCGATCGACCACTACGACGCCGACGGCGCGATCGCCCTCGGACTCCTCTGCGTCGAGGGCCTGGCCGAGGAGCACGGCCCGCTCCTCGTCGAAGCCGCCCGGGTCGGGGACTTCGACGTCGTGACCGGACGAACCGCCGCCCTCGTGGCCTTCGCGCTCGGTGCTCTGGGCGACGTCGGGCGCGCCGCATCCTTCCTCGACGTGCCGGTACCCGAGGGCGAGTCCCCGGACCGCAGTGCCTGGGCCGCTACCCAGGCACTGCGTATCCTGCCTCTGCTCACCGAGGATCCCGAGTGCTACCGGGCCTTGTGGGGCGACGAGGCCGATGCCTTCGACGCTTCGAGGCGCGCCGTGTCGGAGGGATGGGCGAGCATCGAGGAGCGCGGCGACCACGACCTGGCGATCGTCCGGGTCGACGTCAGCCACCCCGACGCCACCCGGGCCGCGTGGCGAGGTGCGCCGCTGCACCCCGCCGCCATCCACTCGAGCACCGATCTCCTCCGGGTGGCGACGATTGCAGGCGGTGAGGTGGAGGTCCGCTACCGCTACGAGTCGTGGGTCCGGCTCGAGACCCGCCGTCCGGTGCCACGCGTGGACCTGGCTGGCGTGGCCACCGAGCTCTCGGTCATGGAGGGACGTGGAGCCCGCTGGGTCTTCGACGGGGCGGGCGCCCTCACCGGTGCGCTGCATCTCGCCGGCGGGGGAGTGAGCACCCTCGATCCTGGGGACGTGGTCGAGCTGGTGTCCACGAGGTTGGAGATCCTCGATGCCGGGCCCCCGGCCTGGGACCCCTACGGCATGCCGACCCGATCTGCGTGAATATCAGGCTGCCTTGTCTCAGGCTGCCGTGTCTCAGGCTGCCGTGTCTCAGGCTGCCGTGTTTCAGGCGATGGGGAGGTCCCACATCGGGAACCACCGCGACAGGTCGGGCTCGATGGGGAGGTCCTCGGCCAGCATCCCCTTGAGTCGGAGCTCGAGCTCGTTGTCCCGTTGCTCGTTGCCCGTCGGCGCGAAGGGGTAGAAGGTGCCTTGCTTGGCGAGGTAGACGAGGTACAGCGGGCGCGTGATGGTCTCCGCGCTCGACCCGCTCGCCTCGGGGGCGCCCGCGTCGGTGTCTGCGCCGGGTGTCTGGGTGGGCCCGGGCGCGAAGCCGAAGACCGAACACAGAAGCTGGGTGCTCCAGCCCGCGTCCTGGAGCGAGGAGTGCACCATGTGGACGCGCGTCACGAGGTCGTCGACCGCCGATGCCTCGACGATGATCCACCGGTATCCGAACTTGTCGCCCACATGACGCACCTGGGGTGTGGCCGGAGGCGCGGCCGGGACCGGAACCGGCGCGCCGGAGGCCGTGGGGCTCGGAGCAGGCTCGTCGGGTGTGTCGAGTAACTGCTCCAGCTCGGCCTGCATCTCGGCAAAGGGCTGGCCCGCCGGCGGCTTGAAGCACACCCCGGCCCGTCCCGTCGGCATGAGTCCGGCGGTCACTTGGAGGGTGATGGCGGCGGAGGGCAACGAGAAGAGCGCGTCCAGATTGGCCCGGACGGGCTTGGTGCGTCCCAGCAGGGTGTCGAACAAGCCCATCAGCGCGCCGCCGCCGTCGAGCGTCGGTTCTCGTTGATCCCGCCCGACCTCATCCGGGCTGGTTCATCTCGGCTTCGAGCTTGGCCAGCTGGTCAAGGCGCTTCTGGAGCGGCGGATGGGTCGAGAACAGTGTCGACAGGCTGGTGCCCTGGGAAAGCGCGGGGGTGAAGTAAAAGGCGTTGAAGTGCTCCGCCGAGCGCAGGTCCCGGGTGGGGATGCGAGACATCTCCCCGGTGACCTTCACCAGAGCCGAGGCGAGCAGCGACGGCCTGCCGATCAAGATGGCGCCGGCGCGGTCAGCAGCCAGCTCGCGATAGCGCGACAGGGCCATGGTGAGCAGGAAGCTGATGGCGTAGATGAGTGCGGAGACCACGATCACGGCCAGTTCGATCATGGCGGCCTGCCCGCCGCTGTCGCGGTTGTTGCCTCCGCCGCCGAAACCGCCGAAGAGCCCCGCGTAGATCGTGAACCGCGTGATCAGGCCCGCCACCATCCCGAGGAAGCTGGCGATGGTCATGATGGCGACGTCGCGGTGTGCCACATGAGACAGCTCGTGGGCGAGGACCGCTTCGAGCTCGGGCTCGTCGAGTCGGCGCATGATTCCCCGGGTGGCACACACCACGGCGTTCTTCGGATTGCGTCCCGTGGCGAAGGCGTTGGGCATATCCACATCCGCGATGGCCACACGCGGCTTGGGCATGTCGGCGAGAGCGCAGAGCCGGTCGATGATGCCGTGGAGCTCGGGCTCCTGCTCGGGGGTGACGATCCGCCCGTGCATGCCGAAGAGGGCGATCTTGTCGGAGAACCAGTACTGGCAGAACAAGAACGCCGCGGCCAGCACGAGGATCACCCCGAGATTGAGGCCGACAGCAAAGAGGATGCCGATGACCAGGCCGTAGAGAAGGACCATCAGCAGTCCGGTGATGAACATCCGAACTGTCAGGCCGTGGTCGGCGGGGATGCGGCGATTGGTCGCCATCAGGAATTCACCTCGGGTTGTGTCTCTGGGTGGGTTGTCGGGGAGGGAGATGCTTCGACGGGCGGTCCCACCGCCGCGGCGGAGGACGCAGCCAGTTCTGCTTTCAGAGCGGCGAGCTCGCTCTCGACCTCGGAGGTTGCAGCGACCTTGTTCAGCTTGGCTTGGATGTCGTCGGTGCTCGAGCCCAAGTCGGTCAGCGCGCCCGACGCCAGCAGTTCGTCGATGGCGCCGGCCCGGGCCTGCATCTGGGAGATCTTCTCCTCGGCTCGCTCCATGGTGGCGCCGGCATCGCTCATGGATCCCGAGATGCCGGCCACGGCCTCGCCGATCCGGGTCTGGGCCTCCGCGGCGGTGTAGGTCGCCTTCAAGGTCTCCTTCCGGGTCCGGAAGGCGGCCACCTGGGTCTGGAGCCGATCGGAGGTCTCGACGAGCTTGTCCTGCTGGGTAGCGATCTGAGCGTGCTGGCTCTCGAGCTCGGTGAGCTCCTCGGCGATGGTGGCCCGTCGGCTCAGCGCCTCGCGGGCCAGGTCCTCCCGGTTCTGGCCGAGCGCCAGACGGGCTTGTTCTTGGAGCTTCGATGCCTGGCTCTGGAGCGCGTTGGCCTGGATCTCGACCCGTTTCTTGGCCGTGGCCACCTCGGCGATGCTGCGACGGATCTTCTGGATGTTCTCGAGCTGCTTCTCGTAGGACAGGTCGAGGGTGTCGCGTGGGTCCTCGACCCTGTCGAGCAGCTTGTTGGCCTTGGCCCGGAAGATGTTCAGAAACCGCTGGAATGCACCCATCGCATGAAAGAGCATAGGGGAGGGTCCTCGCTCCGTAGCCGCGCCGTGCTCCTGTTGGGACCGGGTGTCCACGAGGTCAGGGCGCCTGGATCCGATCCGATCCGGGCCGGCTCCGGTGCCCGGGCTGGATCGCCGGCGCTGCCGTTCGGCTCCGGTTCGCCGGGGTGGGCCCTGGGGCCCGCCCACGGTCCAACGGGGCATGACGGCGGGTACCGTGAACGAAATGAGCACCCGCTTGTGTCTGCTGACCGTCCACGCCCACCCCGACGACGAGGCGTCGAAGGGTCCGGCCACCGTCGCCCGCTACCACGACGAGGGCATCCACACGGTGCTCGTCTGCTGCACCGGGGGGGAGGAGGGCGACATCCTCAACCCGGCCATGGACACGCCCGAGATACGCGCCGACCTGGCGGGGGTCCGACTCCGTGAGCTCGAGACCAGCGCGTCACTTATCGGCTACAACGAGCTCGTCATGCTCGGCTATCGGGACTCGGGCATGAAGGACACACCCGCCAACGCCCGACCGGACTGCTTCGCCCAGGCACCGCTCGACGAGGCGGTGGGCAAGCTCGTGGCGGTGATCCGTCGGGTCCGTCCCCAGGTGATCGTGACCTATGAGGACGACCAACAGGGATACCCCCACCCTGACCATCTCCGTGACCACGAGATCTCGGTGGCGGCCTTCGAGGCGGCGGGAGATCCCGCCGCGTTCCCCGACGCGGGCGAGGCCTTCCAACCGTTGAAGCTCTACTACGTGGGATGGTCGGCAGCCCGGGTGATGGCGATGCACGAGAAGTTCATCGAGCTCGGGCTGGAGTCACCCTTCGACGAGGCCTGGCGCGAGCGGGCCAGCAAGATGACCCGCATCTACACGACCGCGGTGGACATCTCGGACTACGCCGACGTCCGCCGTGAGGCCCTGCTGGCCCATGCCACCCAGGTCGACCCGACGTCGCCGTTCTGGTTCGGGCTCCCCCCCGAGGTGGCCCGGACCATCCATCCCGTCGACGAATACATCCTGGCTCGGAGCCTGGTACGCACGACCGGTGAGGGTGGGTTCGAGGACGATCTCTTCGCCGGTGTGCGTGACCTCGCCGCTCGGTAACATGCCCCGACGGTGCGGCGGGCGACATCACTGAGCAGCCCACCCCGTATCTGACGCCGACGACCCAGGGAGGACGACATGTCGAAGTGGCTCAGCCAGGAGTGGCTCGACGAGACCAGGAAGATGGCCGAGGGACAGCCCGAGCGGGCCGGTGCCTCTGCCCGCATGCAGTACGTGGTCACGGGGGCTCCTGACGGGGACATCGACTACTACTGGGTCCTCGAGAACGGCAAGATCACCGAGAGCCAACTCGGCCGCCTCGACGACGCCGAGGTGACGCTGACCACCGCCTACCCCGACGCCCTCAAGATCCAGAAGGGCGAGCTCGACGCCAACGCGGCGTTCATGCAGGGCAAGGTGAAGGTGACGGGGAACATGGCCAAGGTCATGGCTCTCCTGCCCATCACGAACGCGCCTGAGTACAAGCAACTCCAGACCGAGATCGCGGCGATCACCGAGTTCTGAGCCCCGGCGCCGTGTCTTGGGGGCCGGGGCCGTTGAGAAGGGTGACGCTCAGGACCCGGATCGCATGAGGTCGCGCAGCGGCCGATAGCCGATCACCGTCACGCCGGCGTCTTCGAGCGCGACGCGGAGATCGCGGTCGTGGACGAGCAGCCGGTGATCGTCGACGCGAGCCTCCCAGTCGGTGGCCACGGCCTCGAGCTCGGGGCTGTCCACGGCGGGGTGCAGGTACGCCTCGGTCACTCCGGGCTTCAGCTCCGCCACGGCATCGAGGAGGATCTGGCGGCTGCCGACCCCGGCCACGTAGACGAAGTTGTCGGGGAAGACGACACCTTCGGCCGCGGCGAGGCTCCGGAACGGGAACCCGATCAGTCCCTCGGTGTCCGCGCCTGAGAGCCGCAGGGGCAGCTTGAACTCGACGGCGAGATCGAGGTAGACGTCGAAGAACTCCGACTTGATTTGCATGGTGCCCATATGCGCATCGAGGTGGCTCACGTCGAAGCCCCACAAGATGGCCCGCTCGATCTGAGCCCGGCACTCCCGGCGTACCTCGTCGAGATCGGCGTGGTCCCACACGTCCTCGACGGTGCGGGGAAACCCGCCGTCACCGTCGAGGAGCGAGGGAGCGTGAGTGATGGGGCCCCACCGGTAGAGATCGAACTCGGCGTTGACGGTCAACTGCACGCCGACGTCTTCGCCGCGGTATTTCGCCGCTGCGCCGCGCGCCCAAGGGCATGGGACCATGAGGCTGGCGCTCGAGGCCAGGCCGTCGCGCAGGGCCTGGTAGACGCCCACGTTGGCGGCGTGGCAGAAGCCGAGGTCGTCGCAATTGAGGATCAGGAGCTTGGCGTCGTCGGCGTAGCCGAGTCGTTCGGCGAGGGCTGGCACGCACTCGACGGTAGCGGCCTCGCCGCCCCCGTCGGTCCCATCGGGCGCAGGATCGTGGGGTTCAGGCGGCGTTGGCCCGGGTGTCGTCGAGCGCGGCTGCTCGAGCCAGCGCGGCCCGGGCGGCGGCCAGCCCTCGCCGACCAACCCGGCGGGTGGGCTCATCGATCCGCCAGTCGCTGTCGGGGTGGGGACGGACCGGCCGTCCGGCCGTGTCGCCAACCAGGGGAAGCTGCAGTTGGTTCTCCACGAGCCCCACGATCGCGCCGAGGTGTAACACCCGCTCGGCCTGACAAAAGGCCCTGCTCCAGCCCCTCGCCCCGGAATGGGCCGGGGCGGGAACCGAATACCGGTCCCGATGGTCGAACAGACCAGGGAACGTCGAAGGGTAGGCGATCGTGGGGCGATCTCGACGCTGACGTGCACATCGGGCGTGTTGCTGATGGCGTTGCTGGGAGCCGGGTGCCAATCGGCGTCTGATCCTCCGCCTCCCACGGTGCGGTACCCGACCGGTGCCTCGACGCCGTCGGGCGCTGCCCCGGTGCCAAGAGCATCGCCGTCGGGAATTTGCGCAGCCCCCGATACCCTCACCGAGCTCTCGGTGACGAGGACCGACGAGTTCCCCCAGAACCAGATCTCGTCCGCCTTTGCCGATCACGTGACGTCGTCCGACGCCGCTGCCATCGCCGCTTTCGCCCGCACCGCGTGCCCGGCACCGGTCTTACCTTTCGAGGAGAACTGCCCCGCCGATTTCGGCGTCACCCACGCGCTCAATTTCCTGGTCGGCACCGCCGAGATGGAGACGATCACCGCCGACCCCGCCGGATGCTCGAGCCTCACCGGGCTGGGACCGACACGTGCCGGAGGCCCGAGCTTCTGGGACCAGCTCGCCGTGGCCCTGGTGTTGCCCGCCCCCCGGGAGTACTGCGATCCGTTCCGGGGACGACTCCCGGGTGCCCCCACCTAGTGCGGGCCGCCGCAGTGAGCAGCCCCAGGCGGACGCCGCGACGCCGGGTATGGACCCTGTAGCTTCGGCTCTGTGGATCGATACGGCATCACCGTCCCCTTTGACGACGTTTCTCTGACCGAGCACACATCCTGGTACCGGCGCCTCGATGAGCTGGGCTACACCGATGTGTGGACCGGAGAGGCGAACAGCGCAGACGGCTTCACGCCCCTGGCGCTGGCGGCGGTCGCCAGTGACCGGCTCCGTCTCGGCACCGCGGTCGTGCCTGTCTACACACGCGGGCCCGGGCTGCTGGCCATGCAGGCCGCCACCATGGCCGAGCTCGCGCCCGGGCGCTTCGCGTTGGGTGTGGGTTCGTCGTCCGACGTCATCGTGGAGCGTTGGAACGCGACCCCCTTCGTCGAGCCCTACAAGCGGGTGCGCGACACGGTCCGATTCTTGCGGGCCGCCCTCACCGGGGAGAAGGTCGACGCCCAGTACGAGACCTTCGCGGTGCGCGGGTTCCGTCTGGGACGGCGCGTGGAGCAACCGCCACCGATCTACGTCGCCGCCCTGAGGCCCGGGATGCTGCGCTTGGCGGGGCGAGAGGCGGACGGGGCCATTCTCAATTGGTTGTCGGCGCAGGACGTGTCGAAGGTCGCTCCTGAAGTGGGCCCCGGCAAGGCCATCGTGGCCCGCATCTTCGTGTGCCCGACCGAGGACGCCGATCGGGCTCGGTACGTCGGTCGGATCGGCATCGCCGCCTACCTCAACGTGGCGGTGTACGCCGCCTTCCACGAATGGCTCGGTCGGGGGCCACAGCTCGAGGCGATGTGGAGCTCGTGGCGTGCCGGGGACCGCAAGGCGGCGCTGGCCGCCATCCCCGACGACGTCGTGGACGCGCTCGTCGTGCACGGCTCGCCCGCTGAATGTCGCGCCCACGTGCAGCGATACGTGGACAACGGCGTCACCATTCCTGTCCTCGCCATCCTCCCCGGAGGAGACGACCTCGCCAAGGTGGTCGAGAACCTCGCCCCTGGACCTGCCTGAACAGCCCAAGTCGAAGGGACCGCGGTCGGAAGAGGCGCCGGGGCCCGTCAGGAGAGCACGGCGGCAAGTGCGGACTCGATGCGGGGTTGTTCGAAGGTGAAGCCGGTCGATGTGAGCTGGGCGGGGAGGACCCGCTGGCCGGCGAGCACCATCTCCGAGGCGAGGTCTGGCCCCAACGCCACCCGGAGCGCAAAGCCCGGGACGGCCAGGAACGAGGGGCGATGCAGCGTCCGGCCCAGGGCACGAGTGAAACCACGGTTCGTGACGGGTTCGGGCGCGGTGGCGTTGACAGCTCCTCGGACTGCGGGCTGGTCGAGTGCATGGAGGATGGCGCGGACTTCGTCGCCGAGAGTGATCCAGCTCAACCACTGTCGGCCGCTTCCCAACCTGCCCCCGACCCCGGAGCGAAACAGAGGGAGCTGGCGCGCCAAGGCGCCCCCCTGGGCCGAGAGCACGACACCCGAACGAAGCCTGATAACCCGTATGCCGGCGTCTCTGGCCGGCGTGGTGGCGTCCTCCCAGCCACGACACACCTCGGCCAGGAACCCGGTTCCCCCGGTGCTCTCCTCGGTGAGCACCTCATCGCCACGATCCCCGTAGAAGCCGACCGCAGATGCGCTGACGAGCACGGCGGGGGGACGGTGCAGACCGGCCAGGGACTCCGCCAAGAGCGTCGTCGCTTCGACCCGGCTCGACACGATCTCGCGTCGGCGCGACGCCGACCAGCGTTTGTCGCCGATACCCGCCCCGGCCAGGTGGACGACCCCGTCGGCTCCGTCGAGGGCACCGGTGTCGATCGAGCCCGCCATGGGATCCCATTGGGCCTCGCCGGCGGCTGCCGGTCGGCGGACAAGGGCCGTGATCTCGTCGCCTCGGGAAGCCAACGCGGCCACCACTGACCGCCCGATGAGCCCGCTCGAGCCCGAGACCACCACGCGCATGTCCGCCCTCCGTTCACAGCCACTTGACCGCGGGGGCCAGGAATGCGTCTCCGGTAACCCTCGCCGGAGTCAGGCTACGGCCTGTTGAGCGGCAGGGGACACGAGGCGCGAGACTGCGGGCATGGAGTCACTCGTGGGCCCGGTTCTGGCCGCGTCGGGGGCCGTTGTCGGCGTCATCGTGGGCGTCCTTGTTGTGCTCTTCCTCGTCTTCACCTTTCTCTCCGCCGCGATCAGGGTGGTGACGGAGTACGAACGGTCGGTGTTCTTCCGCCTCGGACATGTGCGCCCCGAGGCCAAGGGCCCAGGGGTGATCTTCCGGTTCCCCATCGTGGACCGACTCGTGAAGGTGACGTTGCGGGTCGAGGTGGTGGACATCCCGCCCCAGGCAGTGATCACCAAGGACAACGTGACAATCCAGGTCGACGCAGTGGTGTATTTTCAAGTCGTAGACCCGGTCCAAGCCGTGCTCGGGGTCGACAACTTCCGCTTCGCCAGCCAACGCATCGCCATGACGAGCCTCCGTTCGATCATCGGCCGACACGAGCTCGACAACCTGCTTGCCCATCGCGAGGACGTCAACAACGAGTTGCGCACCGTGATCGCCGCGTCGACCGGACACTGGGGGGTGGAGGTCCGCCAGGTCGAGTTGCGCGACATCACCTTGCCGCCAGAACTGCTCAGGGCCATGGCCCGTCAGGCCGAAGCCGAGCGCGAACGGCGGGCGAAGGTCATCGCGGCGACCGGTGAGCTCGAGGCGAGCAAGGAGCTCTCCGAAGCCGCCGCCAAGCTCTACGAGTCCCCGGGGGCTCTCCAGCTGCGGGCCTTGCAGACCTTGGCGGAGGTGGCGAGCGAGCACAACTCGACGCTGGTCTTCCCGATCCCCATTGAACTGCTGTCGGGATTCGTCACCCACGGTCGAGCCGCAGGTGACTCGATTCCGCCTGTGGCTGTCATCCCACCCGCGCCGCCTCGGCCCCGAGCGCCGGCCGGAGCGAACCCACCTGGTGGATCATCGCCCGACGACCTCTGGGGTCAGGAACCGCCACCTCCACCGTCGGCATAACGGGCCCGGATTCCCTCGTCCGCAGAGCGGACCTTGGCCGCCATGCCGTCTCGGAACTTGTCATAGGCACTCGACAACCCTTCGTCGGAGAGTGCCAGCATCCGAACAGCCAGAAGCCCGGCATTCCGAGCGCCATCCACGGCCACGGTGGCGACAGGGACGCCCGGCGGCATCTGCACCATGGCCAGGAGCGCGTCGAGCCCCCCGAGGTCCCCCGACGCGATCGGTACGCCGATGACGGGAAGCGACGTCACCGCGGCGAGCACTCCGGCGAGATGTGCCGCCTTGCCGGCGCCGGCGATCAGGACTCCGAATCCCCGACCCGCAGCATCCCGGGCGAACTGCAAGGCGTCGTCGGGTGTGCGATGAGCCGAGAGCACCCGAACCTCGACATGGACGTCGAATTCGAGCAGGACCTCGATAGCGCCCTCCATCACCGACACATCTGACGCGCTTCCCATCACCACGCCAACCGTCTTCATCGGACTCCTGTCTTCGCTGGTCGAATCGTGCTCATTGGTACCGTGACAATCGGTCATTCTGCTTCGTGCAGGCGCCGCCGCTCACGAGGACTTCTCCCGGCGATGCACCGACACCGCGTAGTCGCCTCCGTCATAGGCGGCCCGGTCCCATGTCGCCCATCGGTGCACGAGCTCGAGTCCCACCGACGCGCTCAGTTCGTCGTAGCGTTCGAGGGTGAGTTGGCGCCCGACTTGGAAGCCTGCCACGACGAGGCCGCCGGGCACCACGGTCCGGGCCAGGTTCGAGGTCACGGCGGCTTCGGTGCCGAGCTCGAGGAAGATCATCACGTTCCCGGCCGCGACGACCAGGTCGAAATGCGCATCGGGGAGCTGTGTGCTCGAGAGGTCCCCAAGGATCCACTCCAGGTCAGGCGCCTTGGCCCGGGCGGCGTCGAGCATCGACGGCTCGACGTCGATGCCGACGGTGTCGAAGCCGCGTCGGGCCAGTTCGATGGCGACGCGGCCCGTGCCGCAGCCGGCGTCGAGGACCAGGGCCGGCGGTTCACCCAGCAGGCCCGTCACCAGGTCCGCTTCGCCGTGGAGGTAGAGCCCTTCGGCCTCGAACCGAGCGAACCGGGCGTCGTAGTCGTCACCGCGAAGAGGCACCTTGAGAACGGTACTGGCACGATGGGCGCTCACGACGGCCGATCCCGTCGATCCGCCGGCCCGAAGGTGCCGAGCGGTCGACCGGCGACGCCACGACGCAAGGGGACACTGCATGCGCATCGGTTTGGGCCTCGAGTTGAACGGGACGATGGACGAGATCGTGGCCAGGGCCCGGATTCTGGCTTCGACGGGCGTGGCCTCGTTGTGGTCGTCGCAGATCTTCGGCTGGGACACGCTCACGGTCCTGGCTGTCGTCGGCCGTGAGGTGCCGGGTGTCGATCTGGGCACGGCGGTGATCCCGGTCCATCCACGGCATCCCATGATGTTGGCCGAACAGGCGCTCACGGTGCAGGACGCCAGCGGCGGTCGCCTCGTGCTCGGCATCGGTCTGTCGCACCAGGTCGTGGTGGAGGGGGCATGGGGCTACTCGTTCGACAAGCCCGCCCGGTACATGCGGGAGTACCTGTCGGTCCTCGTACCCTTGCTGCGCGGTGAGCAGGTCTCGTTCAACGGCGAAGTGATCAGGACCAACACCTTCGGGCCACTCGACGTGCCCGCCACCCGACCCCCGCCGGTCCTGGTCGCCGCGCTGGGCTCGACCATGCTCCGCCAGGCGGGCACCCAAGCAGACGGGACCGTCACGTGGATGGTGGGACCCGAGACCGTGGAGCGTCACGTCGTACCCGCCATCACCTCAGCCGCGTCGGATGCCGGGCGACCACCGCCGCAGGTGGTCGTCACCCTGCCGGTATGCGTGACCGCTGACCCAGACGCGGCCCGGGCCCGGGCCGCCAAGATCTTCGCCATGTACGGACAGCTTCCGTCGTACCGAGCCATGCTCGATCGCGAAGGGGCGGCGGGTCCGGCTGACATCGCCATTGTGGGTACCGAGGAAGAGGTGACCGCGCAGATCCTCCGCATCGCAGATGCAGGAGCCACGGAGCTCTCCGGAGCCGTCTACGGGACTCCTGACGAAGTCGAGCGTTCCCAGACTCTGCTCGGAGGACTTGCGAGAGCACTCTCGAACTGAGGGTCGAGCCGGGGCCGCCTTCGTCAGGCGAACAGTTCAGCGGCTGATGCTGGTGTGCTTGAACTCGTTGAGAGCGAGGAGGCACAAACCGGTTGCGATGCGACCCCCACGCGTACATGCAGGTAGCGGCAGAGTTGCCCTGGTAACGGGGGGATCGGACCTCGGAGGGGCCGGGTTGCCAACATCGCGTGACATCGCGGTCGTTCGCGCTATTTGGAGGGGTCTGGCGGACAAATGGCGGACAGTTTGGGTCAATCCACGCTAATCCGATGGGGAGTGTGTGTGAACAGCTCACGGCGCCTATACGACACTCCCCGAAAGACCTAGATCAGCCCTGCCGAAGACCTCGAGGATGGACTACCAGGTGGTAGGCACAATCGACACTCGCGAAGCAGCTCGTAGCGACGGCTCCACGACCCTCACGAGAGCGTGTGGAGCCTCTCCGTTTTGGTACGTGCGACCAGGCATTACAACACACGTTCGGTACAGCCAAGGGAGGTTCATGCCGGGGACACCCGGCATTCCCCCTCTCTAAACCCTAGAACGCTAGAGTCCTGGTCAGAGCATGTTTTTACCCCGTCTG
>DATKQM010000035.1:0-22119 GCA_035532735.1 Acidimicrobiales bacterium
CACTCAGTTGGTGCCAGGCCATTGAGATTGACCCAAATCGTTGACTTGACAGTGTCCGGCGTTCTATACAGCCGTCAGGCCTGAATGTGGGCCTGGGGGCGGCTTTCGGCCGGCAGCTGGAGTCCGGATCCACCGCCTCCCGAGTACCGATGCCAGAGGGAGGATCCGTGATGGGGAATAGTCGCAAGTGGCTTGGTGGTGTCAATACCGGCCGCCATCCAGGGCGGAAAGGTCTTCTTGTTCTGGTTGTCGCCGCTGTGCTCGGCTTCATCGTCGGCGCGCCATCGGCCGGGGCGGCGACGCGCAATTACGTCGCCCTGGGTGATTCGTATTCGGCCGACCCCGGGGTGAGCGGTCTGGCCTCGGGAATCTCTCCTTTGTGCCTGCAGTCGTCCGCGGATTACCCGCACCAGGTGGGCGCCGCCAAAGGGTTCAATACGACGGACGTCAGCTGTTCCGGCGCCACGTCGAGCGATATGACGAGTTCTCAGTACTGGGGCGTGGCGCCGCAGTTCGACGCGCTGTCCTCGAGCACAAACGTCGTCACGGTGGGCATCGGTGGGAACGACAACAACCTGTTCCTTGGGGCGTTGGTGTCCTGTGGCATCACAGACATCTGGGACTTCCTGAACATCGGCTCGCCCTGCAAGGCTCTCTTCGGCAACACGTTTGCCAACGCCGTGTCCAGTGATGCGACGACCATCGGAGGGGTGATCCAGGGCATCCATGCGCACGCCCCGAATGCCACGGTCTTCGTGACCGGGTACCCGGACATTCTGCCCCAGAGCGGGAACTGCTATCCCAAGATGCCACTCACGACGGGCGACACCTCGTACCTGAACGGCGTCGAAGAGGACCTGAATACCATGCTGAGTTCGGAAGCATCGGCGAACAATGCCACGTTCGTCGACACTTTCACCCCGTCGATCGGTCATGACGCCTGCAAGTCGGGGAGCGCGCAGTGGGTGAATGCCATCATTGCGACCAACGGTGGCATCTCGGTACACCCAACCCCGAATGGCGTGACGGAGACGACGACGCTCATCGAGGCGGCCATGACGGCGAAAGGATTTTGACCTGAGCAAGGAGCAGGCACCGAGTGCTCTCGGAGCCGGATCGGTGAGGTGACATACAAATGCGCAGCGGGCCGGCTCATGAGGGCCGGCCCGCTGCGCCGCCCCCTTGGGCATCGCGATCGGGATCGATGTCGAGTACCGCCATGTTGTGGCGCACAGCTGACCCTCCCAGTTGTCCATCCAGTTCAGACGTACCAATAGGGAGCCGAACTGCTCGACGAACCGAGAGCGGCCTTCTCGACCTGATCCAGCCCCTGGTCAGCAACCTGGAATTTAGGAGGCGAAGCTGACCCTCTGCCGTTAGCGCACGAGATTCGACCTGAGAGCATCTGATGAGGGATCAGCAGCTCTTACCGCCTGGGGGCTATCGCGACCCCGTACGTCCTGTGAGACGGCCTCTTTGGGCCCAGATCGTACCTCGGGCCTGTTACCGCACGTGGTAACATATGCCCAGTGTCTCGGATCAAGCGTGGAGGCTTCATCTTTGGACCTTTGTCGGTGACCATGCACCCAGGCACGTCCATGTCTATCGAGACGGACGGCTAGTCGTGAAGTGGGACCTGGAGCACAGCCAGGCGATGGAAGGAAGCATCACTCGCGACGTGAGGAAGCACATCGATTCGCTAATCAAGGAAGGCAGGCTATGAAGATTCAAAAGGTCAGCCCTGATAACCGCCGGCGCCGGTTTGAGGTGACCACCCGTCGCGGCCTCATGACGTTTCCCTACGGACGCTGCGACCCAGCACCTTCCACAAAGGATCCATTGGTCGAGGTGTATGTCGATCCAGAGCTTGGCCGAGAAGGTTTCACGTATCGTCTTACTTCTGGCGCGGAGGGGAGCGTTCACGTCGACTCTGTGCTGGATGTCAGCGCTGACCCTGACCACCTCGCCCGCCTCGAACTGTACCGGCTGACCACGGAGGCGAAGTCTCGCCTCGAGGCGTCTGGACTCTCAGTTCGAGAAGCGGCGGCACGCCTCGGGACAAGCCCGCCACAGTTGTACAGACTGCTCGATCCAACCAACTATTCGAAATCGGCTCGACAGCTTCTCGCCGTCCTGGCGCTCGGCGGTGCATCGGTCACCGTTGCGGATACGAAGAGTCACAACGCCCGCCGTCGACGAGTACCTGCCTGACCCCGGTCCCAGCCAGGCAGCAACACAGCACTGGGCAGCCCTCCTTGCCGTGAGGGGATCCGCCCGGATTATGGATTCTGATTCTGTGTCAGCAGTGACTCGTCAGGCACCGGAATTTGGTGACGGACGGACTGGGCGTGATCACCGGTCAGCACGTCGCAACCCGTTCTCACCGTGCCTGGGACCGAGCCCCATACGGTCGTGCCAGTGGTCGAACGTGGACTATCTGGTCCCAGGCTCTCCCTTCATGAGTTCTTGCCACGCAGCAGTCAGTTCTTCGATGATCCGGGCAAGAGCGAGCCTCAACTTCTGCATTTCACGACGGGGAGGGGCGGGCTCGGCCAGCGTCATGTGACCTTGTCCTCCACCAAAAGCAGGCCATCGGAGGGGTCGGCATTCTCGGCACGTGTGTGCGACGGTCCGCGCGTTGCGATCAAGTCCTGCGAGCAATCGGGTTCACACATGCGCCGTTCTCGGACCTTGACGTCTCACGGGGAGGGCAGGATAGCGACGCCGCGGAGCTAGGCGGGTCGCAGTGCAGGAGTCAGGATCTCGAACCCACCGGACCCTTCCATCCGAGGTGGACACGAGACTCAGTCCGGCGTCGGCGGCCAGAACGGCGGCGACCACATCAGATCCGATCCAGTGCTCGCGGTAGCCCTCGGCGTAGCTCACCACGATCCGGAGGTCCCTCCGGTGCCACACGAGGCTCACGACCTCACGCTCGGCCATGCGACCTCCCCGAACTGGTGGGGCTCGCCGGTCGGGACGACGGAGGGACGCTCGGGCTCTCGGTGGTCGTGCTCGAGGCGCCCTCGGTGTTCGACTTGTTCCCACCTCCCTGACCGGGGTGCGGCACCGAGGTGCACGTGGTGGTCGAGGGGAAAACGGCGGCGTGCGCGTTGGGCTGGTGGCCGGAGTCGGCGTGGGCCTCCTCCGCGGTGCACAGGCCGTAGGTGGCATTGGCATTGGGACCTTTGCCTTGGCCTGCGTGCCCGGCTGACTTCCCTCGTGTGCCCGTGTGGCCGTTGCCGTGGTTGTCCGGTCCGGGTATGGAGATACCGATCTTGGCGAGCACCATCGATGTCGGGTTCTGGATGCCAGCGGGAAGCGACCCGGTAGCGGCGGCGGCGCTGCCGGCGCCGAGTAGAACCGCCGCTACCGCGGCGGCCTTTACAGTGAGAACCTTCGAGAGCATCTTCTTCTCCTGACGAGCGGATACCGGAGCGAGATGCCCGAGCGCGGCGGCCTGCATCGCCGCTATGGTCGCAACCTCTTGCGCAGACCCCTCGGCTCCAAGCCCTCTTCCGGCCGCGCCCAGCAGTTGTGCCACCCCGGCGTAGCCCGGAGGGGCATCGTCGAGTGACACCTCGCCCGATAGGAGCCTGTCGGCGGTCAGTGCATCGAGTCGGTTCGGTCGCATCTCACCCATTCCATCGCCCCAGGGATGCCGGATCTTGCAGATTTCTCAGCGCGGCTCGGATTCCCGTTCCCAGCGAGCGGGGCGCTCGATCCTGCTTGCCAGGCGGTGGAGCCCACGGGTCTGGAGCACGCTGACGGCTTCGGGGGTCTTGCCGACGACTCGGGCAACGTCGGTCAGGCTCAGGCCGGCCACCACCCGCAGGAGGATCACCTCGGCTTGGGGGCGCGGCAGGAGGGCCGTGATATGTCGCACCGCCCGGCGCGAGGCGTCGACGTCGGCTGCGATCTCGCCAGGATCCTCTCCGCCTGTCAGCCCGGTGTACGCCGCCAGGTCGGCGGGGTCCGTCCGGCGCCGCCGGCGCTTACGCCCATAGTCGATGGCCCGGCGCCGGGCGATGGTGAACAAGAGCCGGCGGAAGTCCTGCCCGTTCCCCTCGAAACGGCTGAGGCCCCGGCCTAGGTCGATCCAGGTCTCAGAAGCGAGGTCCTCGGCCTCGCCTGGGACCAGTCCGGCCAGGAAGCGGACCAGGGCGGGATGGTGGGCCCGGTAGAGCGCGACGAGCGCCCCCTGATCGCCCTCGGCCGCAGCGGCGACAAGGGCGTCGAAAGCTCCCCCATCACTGGTGGGCGTCACTGTGGACTCACGAAGAGGGACACCGAGAAGGGCGACCACCCAGGCGGCGAGGGCAGGTACCCCCGTGCCTCGAGGCGCCCTCTCGAGCCTTCAACCTGACACACGTGCTCTTATCGGCTCGCCGTACCGCAAAGCTGAATCTTCATCCCCTGGACTCGACCCGGTTCGACGGACGACGTGCTCGTGTTGATCATGCCGCCTGACGGTCGGCGTTGTGGTGGGTCTCCTCCCATCCGCCAGGGCTGTGATAGCCGAGCGAGCTGTGCAGTCGGCGGGTGTCGGTCCAGCCTTCGATGTAGTCGAACGCCGCCCGACGAAGGCCCTCGCGCGTTGGCCGTGCCCGGGTGTCAATGAGTCTCGGTGCGCATGTGGTCAGCCAGCGGCGCGTGTCGACCCGGGCCCTCTACCCGCCCGATATCGGCGCGCGCTGAGCGTCGGCACGGCCGAAATCCGGGGGGCGTTTGGTACCAGGCTTCGGTGGGGGCGTCGCGCTCGAGCGGCCCCCACCGAAGCCTCTCTGGCTGGGGCGCCGGGGGAAGCGCCGCAGCAGCCGATACCGAGAGCCTCACAGGTGGTTGTGGTCGAAGAAAGGGTCGAAAGTCCTCGGTGCGAGTCAGGGGTCGGGGTGCGAATGAGCGGCACTCTCGGCAGACCCTTCATGCTCCACGCGGTCGCTCCGTCGCGAGCGAGAACTGGGCATGGGCACCACGGAGGCCGAAGTCGTCCGTCCGGCCCGTCCGACCCGGCACGAACGATAGGACGTTCGACCCTGGTCGCGTCTCTCGGCCGCCGGTAATCATCCTGTAACGGCACCTCACACCGGGCGCGGGGCGCCGTCTTGAGCAGGAGCCGGGCTGTTGAACCACCCGGGGAACAGGTGGAGGCCCGCCGACGTGGGGAGAGCGGAATGGCCGAGATAGTCAGACTCCCGGCGAGCCCGCAGGCCGAGACCTGGGCGAACACGCTCTGGACCCGTCGGGTGCACAAGTACCCGTCCGACGTGGTCCGCTACTGGTACCTGGCCCAGGTGGTGCTCATCGCCGTCGTTCTGTACTACGTGTACTGGGAGGAGGGCGCGACGCTGCCGCTCCTCTTGCCCTACTACCACATGACGTTCCGCTATTTCCTCCTGCTGGTGGTGGTATCCAACGGGCTCGGGGCGTTCGCCGCCATCCTCGGCGGGCTGGCCGACAAGATCGGCCGCGTCAACCTGTGTCTGATCGGGACGTTCGTCATCGGCCTCCTGCAGTTCGCGGCCATCCCGAACATCCACGGCAAGGTGATGTTCTCCGTCGCCTACAGCGTCATCGGTATCGTCGAAGGGGTCATCCTGGTCGTCACCCCGGCGCTCATCCGGGACTTCTCCGCCCAGGTCGGCCGGGCCACGGCGATGGGCTTCTGGACGGTGGGCCCGACGCTCGGGTACGTGGTGGCCAGCCTGGTGGCCACGCACACGCTCACCCACCTCAAGCCCTGGCAGGACCAGTTCGTCATCTCGGGCGCGATCACCCTCGGTGTGTTCGTCGTCGCCTTCTTCGGGCTGCGCGAGCTCTCACCGCAACTACGCGACCAGTTGATGGTGACCGACCACGAGCGACTTCTGGTCGAGGCTCGAGCGAAGGGCATCGACGTCAAGAAGGCCACTGCCCACCCGTGGCGCACCATGCTGAAGCTCGACCTCATCATCTCGTCGCTTGGGATTTCGACGTTTCTCCTCATCTTCTACGCGGCGGTGACGATCTTCACCCTGTACTGGGTGGTGGTGTTCAACGAGACGACGTCAAATGCCAATGGCATCAACCTGTGGTTCGGCATCGCCAACGCCGCCACTGTCGTCGTCATCGGGTTCGCATCCGACGCGCTGCGGGTGAGAAAGCCGTTCATGCTGGCCGGCTGCATCGGCGCCATCATCGTGACGATCGTCCTGCTCAGTCGCACGAGCCATCCCCAAACGAGCTATTACACCAACGCCCTGATCGTGATGGCGCTCGGCATCACCCTCGGCACCGCCTACCCCGCATGGATGGCGAAGTACAGCGAGGTGGTCGAGGACAAGAACCCCGCCCTGGCGGCCACCGGGCTCGCCCTGTGGGGGTGGGTGCTGCGTATCGTGGTGGCGGGGTCGTTCCTCGCCTTGCCCTATGTGATCACGACCTCGAACCCGCTCGTGGACAACGTCCAGGCGGCGTCGGCCCTGCAGGCCTTCCAGGCCGCACAGCCCTATGTGCCCACTCCCACGAGCACCCACCTGCCGAAGGCTCCCGAGAGCGTCATCACCCAGCTCGAACAGAGTGCCGGGCCTCCGGGTCAGGCCCTGGCCGCCATCCTGAAGGGCACGAACAAGGGCGAAGGACTCTTCGTTGCCCTCGGCGACGTGCCCACGTCGCTCAAACCGCAGGCGGCCGCGCTCTTGGTGTTCAACCCGTTGGCCAGCGCCATCCAGCAGGGCAAGACGGTGACGGCCGCCGAGATTGCCAACGTCGCCCACGGCTCTCCTGAACTCGCCAGCTACCTCGTGGCCGAGAAGGTGGTGGTGCCGGCCCAGAAGGCCGCCCCCAAGGAGTGGAAGCGGTGGTGGTGGGTGTGCGTGGGCGGTCAGGTCATCCTCCTCGTGATCATCTTCTCCATTCCCGGCCATTGGAGCCCGGCCGTAGCCAAGCGCGAGGAGGAGGAGCGCGAGCGTGAGGTCGACGCGGAGTTGGAGAGGCTTCACCTCAGCGAACCCGAGGGCGTGTTGAGCTTGTAATGGCGTGTCCACCATCGCCCATTGCCCGATAAGGCGACCCTTGTCAGGTCACCGCGACGAGGAGGACGGGGATCGTGCTCCGGTCAAGGATCTCGCGGGCCACCGCGCCCCGGCCCGCATCAGCCGTGTGGGGCCACCCCACCGCGAGGAGTTCCGGCTGCAGTGATTCGACGGCGCCGAGTACCTCCACGGCCGGAACACCGATGCGCAGCTCCAGCCGGGCCTGCGGTGCGCCCAGGATGTGACGGGCGAGGAACTCCCGCGCGTAGGCCTCGGTTTCATGTTGGACCTGGTCGGTGAAGCTGGGGACTTCCTCGTCAACGTGCAGCACCACGATCTCGAGTCCGGCGCCGGTCGAGAGTTCGATGGTCCGCGCGAGGGCGCGGGCTTTGCCGGGAGTGCCCTCCATGGCCACCAGGACCTTGCGCAGTTGCTGGGGTGGGTGGGCACCGGGCGGCACCACGACCACCGGCTTGTCGGTTCGACCGGCGAGCGTGAGAGCGAGGTGCCCGGCCGGCCGGGGGCCACGGAGGCCGCCACGGGCTCCAAGGACGAGGGCCACGACGTCCTCCCCGGCAACCTCCAGAGCGAGCTGTTCAATCGGATCGCCGGACAGCGTGCGCAGGGTCGCGCCCGCGGCCTGGGCCGAAGCACCCGCCGTCTCGTCGCCATCCTCGGTGACGTGGACGACATCGAGCGTGCCGCCGAGAGCCGAGGCGACCGCCTGGGCCATGGCCAGTACGGGGCGCGAGGCGGCCGAATTGTCGATAGCGGCGATGACTCTTCTCATGAGAGTGGCTCCCATTGGGGTCCGTGGCGACGAAACGTCAGCGTGCCGGGTCCGGTGGCAAACGGTGTGCCGCCGACGACGACGGAGACACGTCCGTCGGTCCAGATGGAGAGGCGGGCTCGCTCCTGGCGGATGTGGACCCTGCTGCCGCGGAACCGCACGCGCATCTCGAGGGCCGACCACGACGGTGGCAGCACCGGGTCGACGTGGAGCATGCCGGCGCGCGGGCGCAGGCCCGCGAACCCGTAGGCGAGTGCTTGCCACGTGCCGCCCATGGTGGCGAGATGCAGACCCTGGGCGGTGGAGCCGGTCAGGTCGTCGAGGTCCATGCGCGCGGCGATGTGCAGCGCCTGCAGGGCGCGGTCGAAGTCCCGTGCCCGGGCCAGCACCGAGGCGTGGATCGCCGGGGACAACGAGCTGCCGTGGGCGGTGCGGGGTTCGTAGAAGCGGAGGTTCGGCTCGAGGCTTCCCGGCGCCACCTCGTCGGGGACGAGGTGGTGGAGCATGAGGACGTCTGCCTGCTTGATCACCTGTGCGCCTTGGGTACGCTCGGCCCCGAGCAGCAGATCGGCGGCGATCGGACGGCGCGGGGCCACCTCGGCGATGACCAACGGCTCGAGCCGCCCGAAACCCGCGAACTGCTCGTAGATGCCCGTGTCGGGGTCGTAGCCGTCGACCAGGTCGTCGGCGAGGTCACGCCAGCGCTGTTGCTCGCCGGGGTGAACATCGTCCTCCGCACCGTCCGCCTCGACGGCTTCGGCAGCGCGGCGCAGGTTCCACCGGGCCATGACATTGGTGAAGGCGTTGTCATCGACCGGCTCGTGGTACTCGTCGGGCCCGATGACTCCGTAGATGTGAGCGCCCCCATCCGGTTCGAGGCGGATCCTCGACGCCCAGTAGCGGGCCGTCTCGACGAGGATCCGACGGCCTGGCCCCCGGGCGAACTCCTCGTCCCCCGTCCAGTCCACGTAGCAGCACGCCGCCCACGGCACCTGGGCCACGATGTGCTCCTCGAGTTGGCCGGTGCGGATGGGGATGATCTGCCCCGACCGGTCTCGGGCACCCGTCGGCGTGACGTCGCGACCGGTGTGGGCGGACTCCCACGGGAATCGGGCCCCGGCGTGGCCCGCGGCGCGCGCCGCCTCGATGGCGGCGGGGAGCCGCCGCAGGCGGTACTCGAGCATGGCCCGGGCCGATGCCGGATGCGTGGCGGCCAAGAAGGGGAGGACGAAGGTGTCCGCGTCCCAGAACACATGGCCGCCGTAACCCAGCCCGGTCAAGCCTCGGGCGCCGACGGCTGCCTCCCCGGAGTCAGCGACCGATGCCATCAGGTGGAAGAGGGCGAAGCGGACGCCCAACTGCAACTCGTCGTCTCCCTCGATGACCACGTCGGCGTCCTCCCACCGGCGCGCCCACGCCTGGCGGTGCTCGGCGAACAGCCGATCGAAGCCGACGGTGGCGGCCAGGCCGAGGGCATCGACCACGGGCCGCGGGTCGGGGAGGGTGTCGGTGTCGGCTCCGTAGACGGCCACGCGATCGAGGACCCCGCTGCTGGCTCCTTCCGTCCCGTCTGCCGGGAGTGGCCGTGCGGACCGGGTCTGGGCGGCCGCCGCCACGATCCCGCCCGTGGAGCCGGCGACCTGGATCCACGTGGCGTCGCCGACGCGGCCGTGATCATGGGTGGGGTCGTCCGCCGGCGGCTGCAGCGGCGGACCGGAACGGCGGGCCGTCGGATGTCGGGCTCGCAGCAGCACCGTGGTCGGCCGGGCCAGCGATGCGAAGCGCACGCTCTCGACGGCGCCGCTCCCGCCGGAGCGTTCGTACAGGACCCCCGTCCGCAAATCGAGAACCCGCCGCGACGGCGCTCTGTCGACCATGTCCCCGAGTTCGAACGCAACGGGCCCGGTGAGCAGGTGGGTGGCGGGGCCGTCCCCGTCGTAGGTGCCGCCGGCGACCACCCACGGGTGCCGACCCGGATGACTGGCCAGAGGCGCACCACTCATGCCGAAGCGACCGTCGGCCAGGGTGAGAAGTGCCTCGTGGACACGCTGGTGCTCGACGTCGAGCCCCTCGACGACGAGGGACCAGCCCGCCTGGCTGGTGTCCTCGGGAAGGGCCCGCCGGCGCCGCCGGCGCAGCTGGTCAGCCAGCAACTGGCGCAGGCGTGTCGTGCCGCCGGACTGCACCACCATCCCGGACCGTGGCGAACCCCGGCTGCCGTTGACCAGCACGACGGTCGCGGCCCGCACGTCAGGGGCGATCACGGGAGCGGGGCGGTGGGGCACCCCCGCCAACCCGTCCACCACCACCAGGACCGCCTGGGGGTCGACTCCCCGCCGCCACAGCTCTTCGAGCATGCCAAGCGCCACGTCCCCGGCGTCCAGGAGGGCGATCTCTACGGTTCTGCCCTCGACCATCACCCGCGGATCGTCGATCCCGGCTTGGCGAGCTGCCGCCGTCGCGAGGTCGGCGAGGTGGGGGACGCCCGGGATGCCGTGGGCCAGCAGGAGCTGCTTGAGTCTCAACCACGTCGTTCGCAGCGCCGGGTCTTGGACCAGTTCGACGCCGACCTTGGGGGAGCCGCCCGGGCGAGGCAGTGCCGCGGCTCCCAGCCCCAGCCCGGCCAGCGTCTCGGCCAGGGCCTCGCCGGACCGATCGAGTGCAGCGAGATCCACGTCGCGCGGCGGCTCCCCCAAGCGGTTCACCCCCGAGTGGTCGACGACGACGGCGCCACCGCCGCCGCTATCAGCGAGGAGGAGGGGGGCGGCGTCGGTGGAGGGCTCTCTCAGGCCCGCGGCCAGCTCGACGGCGGGGGCAGGAGCGAGTACGCCCACGAGCGCACCGGCCTGACGCAGCGCCGCCAGGGCTTCTGCGGTGCGTGCCGCGATCGTCGCGGTGCCACTCCACAGCACGACTGCTTCGAAGCGCCGGTCCAATTCGGGAGGCAGCGGAGCGAGGCGTCTCTGGGGAGGGTGCGAGCGACGTTCGCCCTGGCCAGCGGGAGCGCGGGTACTCACGTCGCCGGGCTGCCAGCCCGGAGTCGGGCCGCGCCGGCGCCGCCACGTGGAAGCGTCTCGGTGCGCCCGCCGAGCCGGGCGGGCGCGGGGTGCCTCGGGCTGAGGATCGTGGGCAGTGCCTGGGGTCTCCGGTGCTCGGCGCGACCCATCGAGCGCATCTCACACGCCGTGTTTCGGGCCCGCTGGTTCTCCGGTGAACCTGCCCGCGTCGACCAGCCCACCGGTCTCCAGGACGGACCGGCTCTCGCCGTCGCCGGCGTCCACGAGGTCCGTGTAGAGCGCCTCGTAGCGGCTGGCCATCACGGCGGCGCTGAATCGTTCTTCGACAAGCGCCCTGCACTGGCGCCGGTCGAGGGTGTCGCTGTGGCCGACGGCGTCGACCATGGCATCGACGGACTCCCGCAGAAACCCCGTCGTGCCGTCGGCGACGATCTCGGGAACCGCGCCGGAGGGGCGGGCGATGACCGGCGTGCCGCAGGCCATCGACTCGACCAGCACGAGGCCGAAGGGCTCGGGCCAGTCGATCGGGAACAAGGTGGCGCGGGCGTGGGCGAGGATGTCCCATTTGACCGCGTGGGGCGGCTGCTCGTATATCTCCTCGTCGCCGCGAAGCCGTGGGGCCACCACCTCGTCCCAGTAGGCGCGCTCGGCGTCGTCGGCCCGCTTGACCGCCATCTTGAGCGGTAGCCCGGCCCGCCTGGCCACCTCCACGGCCAGGTGCGTGCCCTTTTCGGGACTCGCCCGGCCGACGTAGGCCAGATAGTCGCGCTTGGCGTGCACATACGGGTAGGCATCGAGGTCGATCCCGTTGTGGATGATGCCCGCGTATCGAACCTCCGGATTGGCCGCCGCCTGGGCCCTGCTGATGGCGACCAGGTTGACCTTGTCGTGGACAAGGGCGGCAAAGCGCCGGCCGAGCACCGTCCAGGGACCGTGCAGGGTCTGGACGACCGGGGGCCGCCCGCCGAGCATCGCCCCCATCGCCGGGCCGAAGCCGGAGTGGTCGTGGATCACGTCGAAGTCGTCGGCGTGCAGGTAGGCGCTCAGGGTGTGGAAGATCTCGTCGGCGAACGCGCCGGGGTCAGCGGGGTGCGGCGGTGCCTCGAGAAAGGTAACGAGGCGGGCCGTGGTGAGCGAGCCCCCGACGGCGAACAGCGTGACGTCGTGGCCCCGGGCGGTGAGCTCCTCGGCGAGCGAGCTCACCACCCGCTCGGTTCCGCCGTACCCGAGAGGTGGCACCGTCAACCACACCGGGGCGATCAGCGCGATCCGCAGGCTCCTGCTCCGGGCGCCGGTGGGGGCGGCAGCAGGCGCGGCATCGCTCGCGGAGACGGCCATGGGTCGATGCAACCACGGCTCGACGCACCGAGGGCAGGGCCGAAGTGCCCTTCGCCACGAGGCGCCTCGAGCCCCCGGTGTCAGGATCGCTCCCAGTGACGTCGTCCTCCTGCTTCGAGCCCTTGTCGTCCCTCGATGACCCGGAGCCTCGGGTGGAGAGCATCTGGTATTCCGGCAGGGCGCCTACCTGGGCTCGCTCTTCACCCGGAAGGGGGTCGTCGAGCGAAGGCTTCGACCTGAAGGAGCATGCCAGGGACGACCAGCTGACAGGCGACCGTCGTTCGGGCCGGGTAGGGCGGTTCGAAGTACTCACGGTAGACGGCGTTGTATGCGTCGACGAGGCCGGGGCGGGCAAGATAGCCGCTCACCTTGACGACATCGGCGAAGTCGCATCCGGCAACCCGAAGGCACTGGCGGAGGTTGGCGAAGACCTGGTGTGCTTGTTCTACGAAATCCGGTCCCACGAGGTGGTGCTTTTCGTCGAAGGGCACCTGGCTTGCGATGGCCACCAGGTCACCCGACACCACCACGTTTGAGTAGGGGAACCCCGAGAGAGGGTCGAGCGAATTGGGATGCTCAATCATGACCCTGGTCTACGCCACCCGGGGCATGGACTCAAGCCGACTGCAGTCGAGGGGAGAGCCCGTCGCGACGGCTGGCACAGTGTCATCTCTTGGCGACCGAGCAGCCAACGAGCGCACCTGGCGGCGGTGTTCGTGAGCTGGTGTCGCCGCCCTCGGTGTCAACCACTCTCTCAGCCATGGCGAGCCGCGTCCTCCGACCGTGGCGGGGCCGGAAGGCCCGGCGCCGGCCACCGGCGAGACGCCAGGGCACGAGATCTGACCGGCGCCGGCCTCCCGGGGCCTTCCGGGGGACTCAGGACCAAATCCCCTATTGGCAGAGCGCTGCCGGGTGGACGCTGAGACAAGACGACCGGGCCAGGTCGCGGAGTCGGGGAGGTCCACATGGGCTCGGGGCCGGTATCGCAAGGCGCAGCGGGCACGGCGACGGCTCCCCCGGTGGCGGGCCGGGTGGTGTTGCTCGAGGCGCCGGAGGGCGCCGCCGCCGAGTTCTGGGGAATCCTCGGGGACGGGGGCGCCCAGGTGTCGTGGTGTCCCGGGCCCGAGGGACCATCTCCAGCATGGTGCCCGCTCATGGCCGGTCGTCGCTGCTCATTGGTCGAGTCCGCCGACGTCGTGATCTTCGCGCTAGGGCTCGAGACCGCCCCGTGCCGGCAGGTGCTTGCGGAACTCGAACGCCTACACCCCGAGACGGCGGTGATCGTCCAGGCGTCTGCGCCGGACGCCGCCCGGTGGAGTCCGGTCCTCGACGGGCACACGGTCCTGCCCGCCCCACTCTCGAGGGACACCCTGCTTCATGAGGTCGCAGCCGCCGCCGCGTTCCGCTCCCGGTCTGCTGCGTCCCACGAGGTGTGAGTTGAGCGAGGGGTCCGAGCCGAAGTTGTCCGGGTCTGTCGAGCAGGTGGCCGGTCTCGACGCCGCCTTTCTCTGTTGCGAGACCCCGGGGATGCACATGCATGTGTGCGGCTTGCTGGTGCTCGACCCCTCGACGATGGTGGGAGACCCCTACGACCAGATCCGCTCCATGCTGCTCGGGGCCCTCACGAAGCTGCCCTTGATGCGCAAGCGCCTGGCGAGCGTCCCCCTCGGCGTCAGTCGGCCGTATTGGGTGGACGACATGGACTTCGACATCGACCACCACCTTCACCGCACGCGCCTCGCTCCCCCCGGCGATGACCGGGCGCTGGCGCGTGTGGCTGGTGACGTGGCCAGCCAGCCGCTACGCCGCGATCGACCACTGTGGGAGGCGTGGTACCTCGAGGGACTGGCCGGCGGGCGGGTGGCGCTCCTCGCCAAGATGCATCACGCAACGATCGACGGGGTCTCTGGCGTCTCCATGATGGGTCGCCTCTTCGACTTCGGGACGCCCCAGCCCGGGAACTCCGCGCTGCCCGACCCCTGGCAGCCGCATCGACCACCGAGCTCACTCGCGCTCCTCGGGCGCAGCCTGGTGGTCCGGCTCAGCACTCCGTACGAGATAGCGCGACTCGTGCCGGCGACCGTACGACGGCTCGCGGCGACCGCCGGGAAGCTCGGAGCACGCCGCGACGGCGCACATGGAACTGTCACGCCGTTCACCGCGCCTCGGACCTCCTTCAACGCCACCCTGACGGGGCGCCGGTCGATCGCGTTCGCCGATGTGCCGTTCGCCGACGTCACGACGGTGAAAGACGCATTCGACGTGAAGATCAACGACGTGGTTACGGCGGTGGTCGGCGGTGCGCTTCGTCGCTACCTCGCAGACCGTGGTGAGTTGCCCGGCCGTCCGCTCATCGCGGCGGAGCCCGTATCGGTCCACGGCCAGCCCGGCGTGGCGGCGGGCGTCACGAAGCTGTCGGTGCTCTTCTCGACGCTGGCCACCGACATCGAGGACCCCGTCGAACGGCTTCGGACAGTCGCCGCCGCGAACCGACGGGCGAAGGAGATCAGCCAGACGATGGGAGCCGACACGTTCGCGCGCTGGACGGCGGTGGTTCCGCCCAACACCCTGGCACTGGGAGCCCGCCTGTATTCAGGCATGCACTTGGCCGACCGACACGGGGTCGTGTTCAACCTTCTTCTGTCGAACGTAGCCGGTCCCCCGTTCGAGTTGTACCTGGCCGGTGCGCACGTCATGCGCACCTATGCCCTGGGGCCGATCACCGACGGAGCAGGGCTCAACGTGACGGTCATCTCGGTAGGCGATCGAGTGGGTTTCGGGATCGTGGTCTGTTCCGATCTCGTGCCCCAGGAGTGGGCCATTGCTGATGCCATTCCCGACGCGCTCGGGGAGTTGAAGGCGGCAGCCCGACACATGCGGTCCGGCAGCGGTCCACCAACCCGTCGAACGCGAACTGCTTGAGGCCCTCTGATTGGCATCACCGTTCGGTGTCTCTACCGCCTCGACTCACGGAGCGCCTGCCTATCCGGTCAGATCGCGTGCCCCAATGAGGAGGGTGACAGTCGGGCGATGGTCACGGTGCCCAGGGCAGGCCCATGGGACGACCACCCGCCGGTCGCAACTTCGTGGAGGTCGTCCTTGCACGCCTCAGAAACGGGAGTACGACGACGCGCAGAACCGCCAGGCCATGGGGGGCGGGGCCTGGCGGTTCCCGCGTCGCTCTGTGCAAGGTCAACTTTGGACGCTGCGCAGACTTCCGACTTGTTCACGATGCCGCAACTCGTCTCTTACCACCATCCTCAATCATGACGAGCATTGCGACCTGTCACTGTGTCAATCGCAGCTGCCACTTTGTCAGTCGCTTGCCTCGAAGTGACTCGGCGACGTCGACGTACTACTTCAAGGGTTCGGAGCCTTCCCGGTACCGGATGACCATGCCACTGATAGGGCATTTTGACCCTATGTCTCGGTCCTTGGTGAGCGTTGCATGTGGTGGAAAGTGACGGGCCGGAGGCGGTCTTCAGCTATTCGAATGGCGCCTTCCGGTGGCGAAAAGGCGGAGGAACCATGCGAAAGGCAATCTTGTTGGGTGCTGTGGCGCTCTGTTCGACGGCCATGGTGGGAGTGGCGACGTCGCCGGCGGCGTTGGCCAGAGCTCGCGCTCATCACAGAGTCACAGTCACCGATCCAGTGATCTACGACAGCACATTGGGCCCGCTCCCCGGCAACGAGCCCAGCCAAGCGTTCCAGGCCACCCAGACGTCGGAGTTCGGCAACCAGGTCGCGTTCGGCGGCGTCGCCCGGGTCCTGGACAACGTCGTGGTGAGCATGAGCAGCTGGGGCTGCCAGTCGGGCAGCCAAAGTGTCAGTGACGTCGGTACCATCGCCACGCCTACTCCCAACAGCTGCGTCACGACGCCGGGTTCGACGTTCACCGAGCCCGTCACGTTGAACCTCTACAACGTTGGCACCAACAATGGCGTCGGCACCCTGATCGCCACAGACACGCAGACGTTCGCCATTCCGTTCCGACCGTCGGCGGTGCCAGTGGGGTACGGACCCGGCCTGACGGGTGGCTGTGGTGACGGGGCATCGTGGTACTCCGTAGCTGAGAATGCGTGCTACCACGGCCTGGCTACGAACATCACCTTCGATTTCGGGCACGTGACGCTTCCCGACAAGGTCATCTACGGGATCGCGTACAACACGAGTGGATATGGCGCCCATCCTTACGGCTATGGCACCGCCTGTGCCTTGGATTCGGTGACCGGTTGTGGCTATGACTCGTTGAACGTCCTGCTCTCCCAGGAGCCACTCAACCCCGGCGTGGGGGCCGACCCGAACCTCGGCACCGTGTACCTGAGCACGGTGACACCACAGTGGTACTGCGACAATGGGGCGGGAGGGACCGGAACGTTCCGCATCGATGGTCGACCCGACAGCAACAATTGCGCGAGCCCATCTGGTGGATGGAGCGTGGGAACGCCTGGGACGTCGCCTTACTACATCCCGGCAGTGCAATTCCACGCCGTGAACAGTCCATCGCCGTCGATCACGAGCCTAAGCTCGGCCCACGTAGTCGCCGGGGTGCCGTTTTCCTTCACCGTTACCACCACGGGTGTGCCCGTGCCAGCACTGAACAAGATCGGTGGGTCGCTCCCGAAGGGCCTCGCGTTCGTCGACAACGGCAACGGCTCGGCCACCATCTCCGGGACCGCGCTGACCAGGGATCGCAACAAGGTGTACACCGTCACCGTGCGGGCCAGGAACGGCCGGAACTCGGTGGCCAAGCAGCGCTTGCTTCTGACCCTGACCGGTGGGAGGTAGTCGCCGGAGCCCAACGATCACGGAAGTGCTCGAGCACTGGCGACGCACGTAGAGGCTCCACCCCCGCGACCTCCGGCCCCCCGGGGGGTCGCGGGGGTGTCCCGGTCCGGCACGTGGATCGGCCGCGATCATCACCGGCACGCTTGGAGCGCGACGGTGCCCATGTCCAGACGCCGGCAGGGGTGGTCGGGGGACGGGCCCAGTGCGATACTGGCGGTACCGCGCCCATGTCAGGGGGTCTCAGTGGCAGTCGCAGTCCAACTTGATTTCCAGGACGCCACGCTCGAACAGTACGACCAGATCAATGAGCGGATCGGGCTCCTCCCAGGTGGGCCTGCCTCGCCTCAGGAACTCTTTCACTGGGTCACGAAGACCGAGAACGGGTTTCGCGTTGTTGACGTGTGGGAATCACGAGAGGCATTCGAGACGTTCGAGCGTGAGAAGCTTCGTCCCATGTATAACGAGGTTGGCATACCCCGATCACCCGAGACGCAGTTCTTCGAGGCGCACAACTACCTGGCCGGTGGGCAC
This sequence comes from Acidimicrobiales bacterium, assembly GCA_035532735.1. Taxonomy (GTDB): domain Bacteria; phylum Actinomycetota; class Acidimicrobiia; order Acidimicrobiales; family UBA8190; genus Chersky-840. Next base: position 17,478 of record DATKQM010000035.1, read on the forward strand.
CCGAGGAGCCGACGGGAGCCGGAGGGTTGACGAGGGGGCGACGAGACGCGTGGCGTCCTTGATCAGGTGTCGGCGACATCGACAGCGACATCGCCCCTTGTCCTGCGTTGCGCGGCGACTGCGCGCCGGACCAGCGTTTTCAGGATGTCGGCGGTCAGTGCCCCGATCTGGGCCGGTGTCTGGTCGAAGTCGGCCATGAGGGCCTGGGTGGTGAACGCCGAGAGGTTGAGGGCGAAGGCCAGCACCAAATCGTCAGGAGGCTCGCCCACACCGCCCGCCGACTGCCAGACCACAGTCGACAGGTAGCGCATCCCTCGGACCCGGTAGTGCCGTCGGAGCGCATCCACTTCGCAAAGCACTTCAGATGTGTTGGTGGGAGGGGCGTGAATGTCCCAGAAGGCGGCCCCGAAGATCTCGCAGCTTCTGGTGTGGAACGTCGACGCCACTCCGTCGACCCAGCTGTCGAGGTCGTCAAGAGATCGAGGCAGGCCTTCGATCCAGCTGTCGAGGTCGTCAAGAGATCGAGGCAGGCCGCACGCTTCGAACATGTCCGTGACCGTGGCCGCGATCAATCGGTCGTGGCTCGAATAGTGGCGGAAGACGGTCCGGGGGCTCACGCCGGAGAGTTGCGCGATCTCATCCACCGTGGCATCGAAACCTCTTCGGGCGACAACTTCCATGGCCGCTCGTCTGATGCGAGATCGAGTGAGGTCCCGCTGCTCCTTGGCCAGCGAAGGAGGCGGTCGATACTCAGGATCGTCCATCACAGCCCACTTCTGGTGGACCTCGACTGGGAACGGCAATGCGGCGCGAGAAGAAAGGCCGTCCCCGTCCACAACACGCCGAGCCGGCCATCTTCACTCCTGCGGGCAGTGACGTTGAACATCTGGTCTCTCCTCTATCGTCCTCGGTACAGCGTGAGACCTCTGGTCACGATATGGAGTCTCTTGGCCCCGGACCTCCCACCCGCTCGAGGCACACGGTCGTCCCCAGCTGGCATCCCGGACAGCTCTGGGGACCGACAGACACTTGCACGACCGCCCCCCAGATTGCCAGCAGAGAGCGCGAACGAAGAAGAAGCGTGTCATCTCGCCCGCGCCTACCGGGATCAGCTTCCCACTGCCCACACTCGGGACACACCTTCAGTGTCCAGACGGGTCGTCGTTCATCGTCACCGCCTCATTGTGAAGCCAGTCCCTAGGAACCCTCCCAGAACTCGTCGAACTGGTAGGTGTCCGCCTGGTAGACGGTGACTTCAGTGATCTTGGCGTGGTGAATCTCGAAGTCGACCGCCGCGATCACGTCCAAGGTCCTGCCCGTCCTCGTGGCTGTCTCCCGCTGCAACACCACCGCCCGCTCTGGTTCACTGAGCACGTCCAAGACCTCGATCCTGAACGTGCCACCGCTACGTGATCTCAGCTGTCCCAGGAAGCCCAGTACGGCCTCCGGTCCTTTGTAGTCACCGGCGAGGCCGCTGCGCCCGGGCTCGTGCCACACTACGTCCTGGCCCATGACCACTCCGAGGAGGTCCAGGTCACCCGACTCGAAGTCCTGGTACGCCCGGCGAATCAACGACTCGTACGGATCCTCCGTCATGCGGGCCCCTCCTTCCCATGTAGCTCTGCTTTGACCTTGCTCCTTGCTGGCCGGGTGCCTAGAGGCGAAAGTCCCATCCCCGTGGGCGCAAAATGACGTTCCGCGTTGCGAAGCGCCTGTGGCGCCAGGAAGGGCTGAAGGTGCCTTTCGCGCAAGTAGCCCCTGCGGTCACCGGCATCGCCCTCGGAGCCATGTGCCCCACCGCCCCGAACGCCCCGCGATCGCTTGGTGACACCCCATAGGGTGTTCACCACCATCCAGCCTCTCCGGTGGAGCCTAGAACTGCAGCGGAGCCTCTTCTTCAAGACGTCAACTGAGCTCCGACAGACTGCTCGTCATCTCCACCGACCACATCAGGGCCTCAAGGGCAGCCTGAGTCATGGCCGCGTCCTCGAGCCCGCTGCGCGTCGCCTCCTCAGGGTGGCCCAACAGGAAACCCGCGACATCGGCCACGAGATACCCGAGCGGACCTTCTGCCTCGAGTACAGCGCCGCGCACAACGGGATCGAGGGGCAGATCCCGCAAGACGTCCTCGAGGGGCATGTCGAGAAGTAGGCCGAAGCTGGACAACATTCCCGCCAGGAAGGCTGATTCCGAAAGCGAGCCGTCCATTGTCTGGGCGAGCAACTCGCACATACGCGCCCGCGTCAGTGCAGTGGTGAGCTCCTCTTCGGATGCTTGTCCGTTGCCTCCGATGAGTAGTAGGGACACCCAGCTCTGGAGTCGACGCCATCCGACGAGCACGATCGCTTCTCGCACCGTACTGACGGTTCTCCGCATGCCCTTGGCGGCACCGATACTGGCCAGCTGAAGGAGCTGGAGAGTCATTGTTGGATCTCGGCGGACGATGTCCTCGATCTCGGCAAAGGAACAATCGCTGTCGAGAAGGTGCACCGAAAGGCGCACCTGCGCCAGGCGACCGGGATCGAGCGATCGGCCGGCCACTTCACCAGGCATTGCCAGGAAGTAGCCCTGCAGGTAGTCGAACCCCAGACCCTCGCACCACATGAACGCATCGATCGTGTCGACGTGTTCTCCCACGACGCGGATGTCCCTGCGGTGACACTCCGCTACCAGGCTGGAGAGGTCCGGCAACTCCGCGGCCTGTATGTTCACCTTCACGAACGACACCGGTCCGTTGAAGTACTCGACGTCCGACCACCAGGTCACGCCGTCGAGGGCCAGGCTGAAGCCCTGATCGTGCAGCCGACGACACCCAGCCAGCACCTCGGCATGGGGAACGATCGAGTCGGCGATCTCGATCACGGTCCGTTCCGGTGGAAGCAAGACCGGGACGGCTCCAGTCAACACACCTGGGCTGGCGTTACAGAAGAGCTTCTTGTCACCCACCAGACGTTCGATGCCGATACTGACCGAGTTGAAGATGACGTCGGCGGTCATCTGGTCCCCGAGCGTCCCCGCTTCGTCGGCCGCCGTCGGGTCGCTCAGGCGACGGAACAGCAGCTCGTAGCCGAACACCGACCGTTTGTCGTCGAAGATCGGCTGGCGACCTACCACAACGTCGCGAGCAATCATGGCTCCATCCTGAATACTTCGGCTCGTGCCGGGCGCATTCCGTTGCGCTTGACCAGGATTGTCGGCAGGTACCGCGAAATTCTTCAGCACGGATGTCGCCTGACGGCCCAGAAGGGAGGTCCTGGACCCCCGAGGCTCGGAAGGGCCGGGCGCGATGAGGGCCGAGCGAGCCAGCCAGGACTCACGCGGCGTGGCGACGATGAGCTGGGCGGTTGTCCGCCGCCCGGTAGAACTGCGGCCAAGGCGGCCGTCCCCCTCGGGACGTAGGTTGTCGCTGACATGGACCGACATCTGGACGAGCTGATCCGCAGGGCGGCCTTCACGCACCTGCGTGACGTGACGGTGAGTTTCGGGAACGTCGTGCCCTACCGGATCCTGGCCAGTGGGTTCCCGTTCAGGGGCAGGACCGTCCACCTGGTCGCCCAGCAGGGCATCTTCATCCCGGCGGGAATGGATGTGCCCCTGTCGATCAGGACCTCGGCCGAGCGAGCCGACGGCTCGAGACCCTATGAGGACGACGTCGGTTCGGACGGTCTCCTCCGCTACCGATATCGGGGCGACGACCTCATGCACCGCGAGAATCTCGGCCTTCGAAAAGCCTGGGCCGAATCGATCCCGTTGATCTGGCTCTCGGGCGTGGCCAAAGGGATGTACGAACCGTTCTGGCCGGTGTTCGTGCACGGAGACGATCCTGAATCCTTGATCTTCACCGTCGCATTTGAAGCCGACGATGTGCTCGGGCCCGACTTGAAGCCCCTCGTCGTAGACGAGGCTCGGCGTGCGTACATCACTCAGGAGGTGCGCAAGCGCCTTCACCAATCCCGGTTTCGCAGCCGCGTCCTCACCGCCTATCGCACAACCTGTGCGATTTGTCGACTGAAAGAGGGTGATCTGCTCGACGCCGCACACATCGTCGCTGACTCCGACCCTCTTGGTGCGCCGGTCGTCTCGAATGGGCTTTCATTGTGCAAGATCCACCACGCCGCTTTTGATCGCAACATCTTGGGCATCAGCCCCGACCTCGTGGTGGAGGTCCGTCACGACATCTTGACGAAGACCGACGGGCCGATGCTTCGTCACGGCCTGCAGGAGTGCCATGGCGAACGCCTGCTCGTTCCCAGACGCCCAGAGGACCGGCCACGTCCACTATTCGTGGAAGAGCGCTATGAGCGGTTTCGAGACGCCAGCTGACGTCGCGGCGGTCCTCGACGCTCCAGGCTTCGCCGAGCGTCTCCTCGCGATCTGAACGGAGTCACGCCGGCCGAGGACGACCTGCGACGTCACCTGTTTGGGACCGAGCGCTCGACCTTTCCGGCGGTTCTTCGACGGGGGTTGGGGGAGCTACAGGCCGGCGCCTGCTTCTATTGCAACGCGATGCTCGATATCAATCGCTCTGCCGTCGACCATTTCATCCCCTGGGCGCGATGGCCCAACGATGCCATCGAGAACCTGGTTGCCGCCCACCCGGCCTGCAACGGTCACAAGTCGAACCGGATCCCGGGGCCGACTC
>DATKQM010000036.1:0-38511 GCA_035532735.1 Acidimicrobiales bacterium
GGACCGCGCACCACCCGAGGGTGGGCGGAGCCGCCTAGCGATTCGGCTGAGGAGTGAGGCGCAGGTAGGGCTTGAGGGCCTTCCAGCCCTTGGGGAACCGGTCCTTGGCCTCGTCATCGCTCACGGCGGGGACGATGATGACGTCCTGGCCGTCCTGCCAGTTGACGGGCGTAGCCACCTTGTAGTCCGCAGTCAGCTGCAAGGAGTCGAGCACCCGGAGTATCTCGTCGACATTGCGGCCGGTGGAGGCCGGGTAGGTCAGAGTCAGCTTGACCTTCTTGTCGGGACCGATGATGAAGACCGAGCGCACCGTCAGGGTGTCGTTGGCGTTGGGGTGGATCATGTCGTAGAGGTCGGCCACCTTGCGGTCGGGGTCACCGATCACCGGGAAGTTCACGGCCTGACCCTGGGTCTCCTCGATGTCCTTGTCCCATGAGCGGTGCGACTCGACCGAGTCCACCGACAGGCCGATGAGCTTGGTGTTGCGCTTGTCGAACTCGGACTTGGCCTTGGAGAAGGCACCGAGCTCGGTGGTGCAGACCGGGGTGAAGTCCTTGGGATGGGAGAACAGGATGCCCCACGAGTCGCCCAGCCACTCGTGGAAATTGATCGTTCCCTCGGTCGTGTCGGCGGTGAAGTCGGGGGCGATATCCCCTAAGCGGACGGCCATTGTTCCTCCTGCATTGGTCTTGCGGTCGCGGTGGTTGGTGACGTTGCCCGGGAGTGTACAGGGAGTGGGGGCAATTGTCGACCGGCTGGGTCGACTTTCGGGGAAGCCCGGTAAAGGCCGGCCCCTCTGGGAGAATGGGAGCCATGGACCTGCGCCCCCGACCCCTCGTCGCGCCCTCGGGGTCGTGGTTGTGATCGAGTCCGACAGTGAGGGGCCAGCCGGTGGGTGAGGCCGTCTGGAAGACCGTCGACATCTCGCGCCGGGGGCCGGTCATCGTGGTCACCATCTTTCGGCCCGAGCGGCGCAACGCCGTCGATTCGGCCACCGCGGCGGCGCTGCTGGCGGCTTTCGATGCCTTCGAGGAGGACGACAGCGCGGCGGTGGCCGTGCTCACCGGCGCGGGAGGGAGCTTCTGCGCCGGGGCGGATCTCAAGGCCCTCTCCGAAGGTGACCGCCGGCCGGTGACCGAGGACGGGCCCGGGCCGATGGGGCCCACCCGACTCGACCTCTCCAAGCCCGTCATCGCGGCCATCGAGGGCCACGCCGTGGCCGGTGGTCTCGAGCTGGCCCTGTGGTGCGATCTTCGGGTGGCCGCCACCGACGCCGTACTCGGGGTGTACTGCCGGCGCTTCGGCGTCCCCCTCGTCGACGGAGGGACGGTCCGCCTGCCCCGGCTCATCGGCCAGAGCCACGCGCTGGACCTCGTGCTGACCGGTCGGGGCGTGGGTGGCCCCGAGGCGCTCGCCATGGGCCTCGTGAACCGGCTCACCCCGCCCGGGCGAGCCCTCGAGACCGCCATCGAGCTTGCCCAGGATCTGGCCGCGCTCCCCCAGACCTGCCTGCGCAACGACCGGCGCTCGGTGTTGTGGCAGTGGGGACTTCCCGAGCCCGACGCCCTCGTGCTCGAGGCCCGGTTCGGGCTGCACACCATCGACAGCGGCGAGACCCAGCTCGGGGCCAGCCGCTTCGCCTCGGGGGCCGGACGCCATGGGACACCTCTCGACGGCACGGCCAGAGCTTCGGAGGCGGGGTCGGGTCGATGAGCGCGGCGCGACAAGACGACCTGCGCCCCGCCGACGAGCGGATGCCGGGCCAGGTCGTGGTGGCGGCTTTCGACTTCGACGGGACGCTCACGCGCGGCGGGAGCGTGTGGAGGTTCCTCACCGCCATGTGCGGGCGCGACGCGGTGATCTCGGCGGGGATCGCCCTGTTCCCCAAGTTGCTCCGGGCCGCCTTGTTCGGGGGCGAGGCCGCCGACCGGGCGAAGGAAGCGCTCTTCGTCCGCACCCTGGCCGGGAGGTCCGAGACCGAGATCTCCGAGCGCGCCGCGGTGTTCGGGGTGGCGCATTACCGCCGGCGCAACCGGGCCAAGGTGCGGGCCCGGCTCGACTGGCATCGGCGCCAGGGACATCACGTGGTCGTGGTGTCGGCCTCGCCCGAGTGCTACGTGCGCGCCGCGGCCACCGAACTCCATGCCGAGGGTGTAGTGGCCACGGAGTTGGAGATCGGCGGCAACGGGAAGCTGACCGGACGCTTCCGGGCGGGCAACTGCCGGGGGCCACAGAAGTTGGCCCGGCTCGAGGAGTGGATGGGGACCTCGCTGGGCGCCACCCACGACGGTGATGGTGCGCCGCCCTATGTGTGGGCCTATGGCAACAGCGCCGGTGACCTCGAGATGCTCCTCGCGGCCGATATCGGTGTCGATGCGGGTCGACTGGGCCGGTTCGGCAAGTTGCGAAGGTTCCGCCGGCTGGGAGACGTGCTCACGGCTTGGTGACTGCAGGGGCGCGCCGGTCGACCACCGTCGGCGCCACGTAGACAAAGCAGTCGAGACTGGGCTCGTCGTCGAGATGGATCGTCACCTCCCCGGCTCGGTCCCACCCGGCGGACTCGTAGAGCGTGACGGCGTGTCGGAGCTGGGTGGCGACGTCGAGAATCGGGTGCAGGCCGCGCCCCCAGCCCTCTGCCACTGCCGCGTCGAGCAGGGCGTGACCCACGCCACGGCAGCGAGCCGGTGGGCTCACGAGCACCCGGGCCACCACGACCAACTCGTCGGGTTGCTTTCGGGTGTGCCGTGCGGCGAGGGCCATCGTGACCGAGGCCCCGGTGCGGTGCAGGGCCACGTGACCCACGACGCCGTCGTCCTCTGCCACCCAGGCCGCCAATTCCTGCGGAGGGGCGAGGAACGACGCGAGGTCGATGGGCCCCCGGGGCGGGTACCCGTCAACCCCTTTCACGACCCGTGCCATCTCGAGCAAAGCGTCGACGTCGGCGTCACGACGGGGACGGATGTGCACGATCTACAGCATGGACCAGACGCGAGTTGGGGCGACACAAGCCCGGTGGCATGCTCTGGGCGTGGTTGTGCACCTCGAGAGTTCGCCGACCGGGGTCGACTGGGAGCGGGCCAAGGCCGATCTTGGCGCCGATGACTTCGACAACGGTCGTTCCCCCGAGGCCCTCCGACAGTCCTTCGAACAGTCCCAACACGTGGTGTTCGCCCGCCACGACGACGCGGACCGTGTCGTGGGCATGGCCCGGCTGCTGTCGGATGGAGTGTGTAACGCCTATCTCCTCGACGTGTGGACGATGTCGACCTACCGCCGTCGGGGCATAGCGTCTGCCATGGTGCAGATGCTCATGGACCGGGTCCCGGGCCAGCACGTCGGGCTCCAGACCTCTGACGCTCGGGCGCTGTACCTGTCACTGGGGTTTCGCCCCCAACCCGAATTCATGTCCGCGGTGGTGGGTGTCTGGCTCGATCCGGGCTCGGTGCGCCGATGACCGGTGCGCCCATGACCGGCGCGGCGTGTGGATGTCAGCCCGTGGGCATGGGGAAGATGTGGTCCTCGGTAGCGGTGGCGCGCATGGCGTCGGCTTGTTCGACCTCGGTCATGGGCTCGAGCCGGCTCGCCGCCTCGATGGCAGCCAGGGTCAGCGCGGGATCGCTCGGCGTGCACAGGGCGTGGACGCCGGGCACGCTCAGCACGAAGCGGACACCCCGCTCGATCTCCTCGGCGGTGGTGTAGGGGTCGTACCACGTCGTGGCGGTGTGGGGACGTTGCCCCCAGGGCCTCGCGGCGACGGCCTTGATGGCCATCACACCCACGTCGCGGGACTCGGCCTCGGCCAACAAGGCCTCGGCGTCATGGCGATAGGCGGGGTCGGCCCACAGTCGGGGGTTGACCGGGAACATCACCGTGTCGAGGTCATATCGCCGAAGGGCCTCGAGTTGCGCGGCGGGCGTGGTGAGGTTGTGCCCGGTGATCCCGACGAACCGGCACAGTCCTTCGTCGCGCGCCGCCATGATGGCGGTCACGGCCCGCGCCCGGGCGTCGAGCTCGTCCAGATCGGTCACGGCGTGCATCTGGTAGAGGTCGAAGAAGTCACAACGAAGCAACGTGAGGGACTCTTCGAGCTGGGCGCGAACCCCGTCGGGGTCGTGACGCATCGTCTTGCACGCCACGAAGAGCCGATCTCGCACCGGCGCCACGAGGGGCCCGAGTGCTTCTTGGGCATGGCCGTAGCGGGGGGCCACGTCGAGGTGGTTCACCCCTGCGTCGAGCGCGGCGGCGAAGGCCGAGGCGGTCACCTCGGGGTCGGTTCCCCAGAATGCGGCTCCGCCCAGCACCGCCACCGACGAGTGGTGCCCGGTTCGTCCGACTCGTCGGGTCAACATGGTCGGGTCAACATGGTCGGCTCCTATCCTGAAACGGTGGCACCACCCACGAGGTGCCCGCTATATCCCATCACCACATCGGCCACGTCGCCGAACTGAGGGGCGTCGCCGAAGCCGAACGCCCTGCCGTCGGTCGTCACGATGAGATAGCCCGCCCCCGTGGCGGTGGGGAGCAGGGCCACACCCGGTGCATGCACCCCGACTCCGGGCAGCGAGCCCTCGAACGGGGCGTTGGCGAAGGAGAAGACGCCCCCGTCCGAGGCCACGAGCCAGTAGCCGCCGCCGTCGGGGGTCGAGGCCATGGCCGTCATCGGCTGGGCCAGACGCAGTGCCCCGGTCGAGCCGTGGAAGACGGCGTCGCCGTAGGAGAAGACGCCCCCGTCCGAGGCCACGAGCCAGTAGCCGCCGCCGTCGGGGGTCGACGCCATGCCGACCACGGGCTTGGTGAGCTTGATGTTGCCGGCAGATCCGTGGAAGACGGCGTCGCCGAAGGAGAAGACGCCACCGTCGGTCGCCACCAGCCAGTAGCCGCCCACACCACCGCTCGCCTGGCTCGAGACGGAGAACCAGTTCGACTGCAGCCCGTACTGGGCGAATTGGGACGCGAACGTGTCGCCGCTGATGGTCACGCTCTGCGCGCTTCCCTGCAGGGTCATCTGGAGGACCCGGCCGCTCAGGTCACCCAGGTTGTTGCGCTGAGATACCCCCACCGACACCAGTGTGCCGATCTGGGGATAGGCGGCATCGATGGCCGAGACCGGCACCTGGGCCTGCCAGGTGTGGTGGGGGTTGCACGCGCCGGGGACGCAGACCGAGTCACCGAGGTCGGGAACCGCTGCGAAGGTCCCACCCGCGCTGTACCCACCGGTCGACGACGAGTACTGCGTCCGGGCCACGGTGCCGTTGGGCATCAGGACCACCGTGTTGGCGGTACCGGTCGTGGCGGTGTCGGTCGCCGTGCTCTCGTTGGTGATGCCTAGATAGGACTGGCAGCCGTTGTCGCAGATGTCCGCGTAGCCGAAGTAGCCCTGGAGGTTCCCGTAGGTGCTCATCACGTACGACCGGACGGCCACGGCTTGGGCCCATAGTTCGTTCGCGCCCGCACCACCGCCCAGTGGAGCCCATGACGCCGGTGACTCTGAAGGGGTCACGTCGGCCACGTACTGGCCGAGAGCAAGGACGTTCACCGTGCGAGGCGATCCTGTCGTATTGACCGTCCCCTCCAGCGAGCCCCGGACGGTGATGTTGTGGGGCAACAGACAGAGCTGGAGGGCCTCGTTGGCAAGGTTGCCGTCGGAAGGGAAGGGCTCGGAGCTCGGTGACACCGGTGCGGCCACGGGGTTTGCGACGTTCGCCACAGCAGCTCCCCAATTGCCGTTTCCTCCGCACCCGCCCGGGCTTGTGTAGACAGCCCAATTCCCCGGCCCGGTCAGCTGGAAACGCGCCCCCGATCCCGCCGGCACCATGGCGCCGTCGACGAGGAACGCCGAGTTCGAGGTGACGATGACGTCGTTGCCGGCGTTGGCGGTCAGCGCCACGGTGACCGGGCTGGTGTCGCTCCACCCGTTGGGCAGGGCTCCGACCGTGGTGGCACCGAGGCCGGTGGCTGTCCCGTAGTACGTCGACAGGATCTGCGCCCAGGAAAGACCTTGCAGCGCGTACCCGAGCGCCCCCCATTGCCCCATGCCGGAGCCCGAGCCGAACCCGTGGCCGGTCAGAGAGACGGTGGCGAAGGGATAGGCGGCGGCAGGCGCGGCCGGCGCCAAGGCGATCACGCCGGAGAGCCCCAGGGACAACAGGGCGGGAGCGACGCGTCTCAGGACGCGACGCCGTCGGGGAGGTGTGCAATGGATACCGCCGATGGTAGCCACGTGGACACCCTCGGAGGCGGACGCCATCGGGGTCGAGCCCTCGCAAGGGCGAGCTCCAGGTTCGGTCCGCGCTGGCCCATCCCGGCTCGACTGTATATCGTTCTACGTACTAACTACGACAGCGCGAGGAGGGGGCATGCCCAGAGTCGCCGACGACCCGAAGTGGACCGATCCCGGGCTCTTGGTCATGGGCAGCCTTGCCGGAGGGCCCCGGCACGGATACGCCATGGTGCAGGACGTCGAGGAGACGACCGGCGTTCGACTCGGCCCAGGCACCCTCTACGGCGCCATCGCCCGCCTCGAGGCCCGGGGCTTGATCGAGGCGATCGACAGCGAAGACCCGCGTCGACGCCCGTACCGGTTGACCGGGCGCGGCGTGGAGGTCCTCGAAGGCCAGCTGGCCGCCATGCACCGCTTCGCCGGTCAGGGCCGTCGGCGCCTGTCACGGAGCCAACTGGTCCTGAAGGGCGCGTCGTGAGCGCCCGCGTGCGCCTCCAGCGCGTGGTGGTGGCGTCGTACCCCCCGAGCTTCCGCCACCGGTACGGCAACGAGTTGGCCGCCCTCGTGACCGACGGCGACGCCCGCTGGCGCGACAGCGTCGACCTCGTCCTGGGCATGTGTCGCGCCTGGGTGGCACCGACCTTCGGCGGCGCCCCGGTCGAACAGAAGCGGTCGCGCCTGCAGAGCACCACGACGACGGTGCTCTTCGCGTGGTGCGCCAGCGTCCTGGCGGCCGCCGTGTTCTCCAAGGCGGTCGACGATCCCCCGCTGCCGGGCCTGCACGCGGTGGCGGGGACGGCCTACGACGGGGGCATCGTGGTGGTCGAGGTCACCGCCGGCCTGGTGATGGTGGCCGGCTTCTTGTTCTGGCTGGGCCTGATGGTCCCCGCCCTGCGGGCCCGACGGCGTGAGGTGGCGGTGCCGGCGCTCGCTCCCGCACTGATCGTGCTCGTGTGGCTGGGCATAACGGCCCTCGTGGCCCTGTTCGCCCATCATGTGGTGCGCCGCCACAGCATTGCCTTGACCTGGCCGCACGGCGCGCTGGTCCTCGCCGTGCTGGTGACATGGATCGTGATCACCGTGGCCTGCGTGGCGGGCTGCGCCGCAGCCGCCACCCTGGCCCTGCGTCGGGCCCGGTGCGGGGTGCCGCGTCTCGCCGTGTCAACGGTGGTGGCCGGGATCGCCGCGCTCGGGATCGCCGCCGAGGCGGCGGCCTGTGTCATCTGCTTGGTCAGCCTGGCGCGCCCCGCCGGCGGGCTCGATCCCCGCGACGCCGTGTTCTCGGTGGGCGCCGCTTTCGTCGTGGCGGCCGCCACCGTCATCGCCGCGGTGTCCGTCGCACGCGGCCTCGGCGTGCTGCGCTCAGACGCACCGGGCTCGCTCCCTCGCAGCGCCTGAGCGCGCCGTCGGCCGACTACGGTGGCGCGACCATGGTCACGGGGCGCCTGTCGGACCGACTTCGCTCGCCCCGTTCCACCGCCAAGGCCCTGGTCCGGCGAGCACAGGCGAAGGCCCTTGGCGCCGATCGGGGGTTGGCCGGGCTCGCCCCCGAACAACAACTGAGCGTCCTCTACGAGCTCCTGCTCGGCCGCGAGCCCGATCCGGCCGGGATGGCCTCGTATCTCCCGGGCCTCCGTGACGGGTCCATGTCGGCGTCAGACCTCGCGGAATGGATCTACGCCTCGAGCGAGTGGTGGACCGTGGCCCCGTTCACCGAGCTCGCTCCGGCCCTGCATTTCAGCCGGAGCCTCTTCGTCCGGTCGCTCCCCCGGGCTCGTCGCATCCTCGACCTCGGTGGCACGGCCCTGGGATCGGACAAAGGTGCCATGGTCCTCATGGGTTACCCCTATGCCTTCGAGGAGCTCGTGGTCGTGGACCTCCCTCCTGATGACCGCAACGACCTCTACAAAGAGACCGTGGCGCGCGACCTCATCCAGACCGAGCTCGGACCTGTCCAGTACCGGTACCACTCCATGTCCGACCTCTCCGGGTACGGGGACGAATCGTTCGACCTCGTCTATTCCGGACAGAGCATCGAGCACGTCCCGGTCGACGAAGCCGAGCGCGTGCTGTCGGCGGCGGCGAGAATTCTCCGCCCCGGTGGCCACCTGGCGCTCGACACTCCCAACGCCCGCGTGTGCCGGGTCCAACAACCGGGGTTTATCGACCCCGACCACGACCACGAGTACACCCACGGGGAGATGATGGACAAGCTGCAGGGGGCGGGCCTCGAAGTCCTCGAAGCCAAGGGCCTGAACCTCGCGGCACGGTCGGTGGCCGAGGGCACCTTCTCCATTCGGGAGGTAGCCACCAACCGAGGGCTCTTCGCGGAGATCGAGGACTGCTATCTCCTGAGTTACCTGTGCCGCAAGCCAGCCCGCTGAGCACCGGTATCGGGGCCCAAAGGAGGCGACGTGTTGACTGACAACCCGGGTCGACCCGACGAAGTGGGGTCCGACAACGACGACGAGGCCCGGAGATACCTCGACGAGGTGCGGCGCCAGATCGACGAGGAGGTCCGCCGACGACGGACCTCCGGTGATCTCCCTCCCCACATCGAACGCGAGCTCGACCAGTTGTTCTTGGCCCACTCGCCGCTCGGCGGCCGGGGGGCCGCGCTGAGAGACATGCTCCGGTTGGTCGACGCGTCGGTCTTCATCGACCCCGTCGTGCCCGTGGAATCACGCCGTCCCGGAGGCACGACGGTCAAGCGGGGTCTGCGGTCGTTGAGCCTCTGGTACCTCCGGTACGTGACACACCAGGTGAGCGAGTTCGCCACCGCGGTGAGCCGAGCCCTGCACGTGCTCGACGCTCAGGTCACCGACCTCCGTCGCAAGGTGGACGCACTGGCGGTTCCGCCCTCGGTCGCCGTCGAGGTGGCGTGGGCGCACAACGCCGAGGCATGGTGGGTGGCGACGGCGACGGGCGAATTCTCCGGCCCCGGCACACGTGTCCTGCACGCCGCGTGCGGCGACGGATGGCTCGTCGGGGCGCTGATGGCCCGGGGCGTGGATGCCTACGGCGTCGATCCTCGGCCCCAGGCGTGGAGCCAGGAGCTGGACTCCTTGGACCTCCGGGTCGAGGACGTGATCGACCACCTCGACGCGGTGGCGTCGGGCTCTCTCGGGGGCATCGTGCTGTCTGGAGTCGTCGAAGGATCGGGATATGTCGAGCGGCCACGGCTCCTCGAAGGCGCCGTGCGGTGTCTGGCACCGCGAGGCGTCCTGGTCGTCCATTCGCTGACACCGGCGAGCTGGGACGCCGACGACGCGCCCGACGAGGCCGACATGGCCCCAGCACGGCCGTACCGGCCCCGGACGTGGCTCCGAGTCATGGATGATCTCGGCCTCGACGTCACGGTCACCGAGGGGACCGACGGTCGCGACTATCTCGTGACGGCCCGCCTCGGTGCCGACTCCTGACCACGGCCCGTCGGCCGGGCCACGGAGACCGACGATGAAGGTCGCCTTCGTGACGCCCCGCTACGGCGTCGAGGTGATGGGGGGAGCCGAGTCCGCCGCCCGCCAGCTGGCCGAGCACCTCGTGGCCGAGTGCGGTTGGCAGGTCGAGGTCTTTTCCACGTGCGCGCTCGATCACATCACGTGGGACAACGTGTTGCCCGCCGGCGACAGCGACCTCAACGGGGTCACGGTCCACCGGTTTGCCTCGGCGTCGGGCCGCGTGCCGGAGTTCTACGAGCTCGACGGGCGCCTGCGGCTCGCACCGGGCGAGGCCAGCCTCGAGCAATCGCGTCGATGGCTCGAGCTCAACGGACCGGTGACGCCCGATCTCGTCGACGCCGTGGGTGGTAGCGACGCCGAGGTGATCGCCTTCTACCCGTACCTCTATTACCCCACGGTCATGGGCATGGAGGCGACGACCGCGCCGCGGGTGTTGCACCCCGCCGCCCACGACGAGCCTGCGCTGTATCTCAAGGTGTTCGACGCCACCTTCACCGGTGCCGACGCCATCTGCTACCACACCGCGGCCGAACGGCGCCTGGTCCAGCGTCGCCACCGGGTCGCCCAGATCCCGCAGATCGAGCTCGGCCTGGGCGTCTCACCCGTCGTCGACGGGGGACGACGGGGTGAGGAGCTCCTCGGCATCGGTGATCGTCCCTATGTCGTGAGCGTGGGCCGCGTCGACGAGCACAAGGGCTCGTCGATGTTGGCGGCGTTCTTCAGCACCTACAAGAGCCGCCACCCCGGGCCACTCGCCCTCGCCCTGGTCGGACCGAGAGCGGCGACGATCCCCGAGCACGAGGACATCGTCCTCACGGGCACGGTGAGCGAGGCCGACAAAGGCGACATCGTGCGCGACGCCATGATCTCGATATCTCCTTCGGCCCTCGAGTCGTTCTCGCTCGTCGTCCTCGAGGCCTGGGAGCAGTCAGTGCCCGTGATGGTCAACGCCACCTGTGACCCCACCCGGGAGCACTGCGAGCGATCAGGCGGTGGCCTGTGGTTCGGGTCGTACCGGGAGTTCGAAGCGGTGTTGGATCGTCTCCTCGCCGACGCCGGCCTGCGCAGCCTGCTCGGCAGGCGTGGCCACGGGTATGTGGAGCGTTACTACCAATGGCCCACCCTGATCCGCCGCTACGCGGCGTTCCTCACCTCGGTGTGGTGGCGGCACGACGCCGGGCGCGGTTGAGCGATCAGAACCCGCCCAGTCCCACCACCGGTTGGGTGAGAGCGATATTGCCGGTGGAGCCGTAGAACGGGGCGCTCCCGTACGAGAAGATCCCACCGTCGCCAGCGGTCAGGCGATAGCCGGTTCCGCCCTTGGTGGCCATCATCCCCACGACCGGCCTGACCAGGCGCAGATTGCCCGCGGAGCCGAAGAAGGGCGCGTCGTAGGCGAAGACGCCGCCGTCGGACGCGACCAACCAGTACCCCCCGGTGCGCGAGTCCACGGCCATGCCCACCATGGGCTTGGTCAGGTGGATGTTCCCCGTCGACCCATGGAATGCGGCGTCGCCGTAGGAGAACACTCCCCCGTCTGAGGCCACGAGCCAGTAGCCGCCACCGTCGGGAGTCACGGCCATGCCCACGACGGGCTTGGTGAGCGCGATGTTGCCGGCAGATCCGTGGAATGCGGCGTCGCCGAAGGCGAAGACCCCACCGTCAGAGGCCACGAGCCAGTAGCCGCCGCCGTCGGGAGTGACAGCGATGCCGACCACCGGTTTCGTGAGCACGAGGTTGCCGGTCGACCCGCAGAACGGCAGGTTCCCGTAGTTGAACACGCCGCCGTCCGACGCCGTCATGTCGTAGCCCACGGGGCTGCCCGAGGGCGCTTTACAGGGCACCTGGACGACCGGGGAGGGCAGCCCGGTGTCGCCCGTCAGTTGCGAGTCGTGGTGGAACATCGGCCACGCCCCGGCCTCAGTGGCGGCTGCCCCGTTGCTCTGGCTCACTTCGTAGTGCTGGATGACGCCTTGGTTGCTCGAGTTGTACCCGGCGATGGTGAGGCCCATCGAACCGTTGGGGTCGTCGGTCACAAGGGGTGAGTTCTGGAAGGCCAGCCCCGCGCTCTGTCCCAACGTGGCGATCAGCGCGCCCGACTTCCCGTCGAAGATCTGCACCCCGGCCGTCGTCGGCACGATGGCATCCTGGTATCCGCGGCCGGTGAGATCCGCACTCACGGTCGACCCGATGACCTGGCCGGCGGTGGCGACATGCCAGATGGTGGCCCCGGTGACGCCGTTGAGCGCCCAGATCGAGCCGCCCGAGCCCACCCTGGTGCCTTCGAGCACGTCGAGCTGGCCGTTGCCAAGGATGTCGGCCAAAGCGGGACTGCTGGTCGTGATGCCGTCGAGCTTCTCGATCCAGCGAGGGACACAGTGCGCGTTGACCTCGATCAGGTCGTTGGTCGTCGAGGCGCCCGAGAAGGTCGCACCGGTTCCGAAGACGATCCCCACGCTCCCACCGAGCTCACCGACGGCCGGGGAGGACTGCACGGTCTGGTCGGTGTTGTACTGACAGACCAGGCCGCCGCCGGGATTGCCCGTGCCGGCGTTGCCGGTGGGACTGAGCACCCGGATGTGGCCTCCGTTGGTGTAGTTCACGCCGTAGGCGGATCCAGTTGAGGAGTCGCCACCTTCGACGATGTCGGTCCGGCCGTTGCCATAGACATCACCGAGGGCGGGTGTGGTGAAGTTGCTGTCGGCCTGGAACCACGGGAAGCCCGCAAGCATGGCTCCGTTGGCCGCGTTCATGGCCTGGCCCACCTCGCCGAGCGAACCAGCGACGACGTCGGTGCCGCCGTTGAGGTTTCCCACCGCCATCGACGCCTGCACGGCCTTCGCCGGCGCGGTGTCGGTGGACGGGTTCTGGACGTTGGTGAACCACATCGTGCCCCCCTGGGGGGTGATGCCGAGGTATCCGCCCGACGTCGGTGTGGCGGCGTTGCCATCACCGATGAACACCGAGTCGAGCCCGCCGCCGGTGGTGTCTGCGACCGACGGGGTGGAGTCGATGGGAACGCCCGTGCTCACGGGCCATCCCGCCACACCTGCCCCCGAAGCGAGGTTGAACGCGTAGACGTGGCCGGCGCGATCGCCCACGACGACTGACTTACCGCCGGGCAAACTGGCCACGTTGGGCGACGACAACGCGATGGGGCCGCCGGCGTCGTTGAGCGTCTGGGTCCAGATCAAGGTCAACGAGGGTACGTGCGCCTGCACTGCGGCCTGGGCCCCGCTCGAGGCTGCTCCCAATAGGGCGCCCGTGAGCAACGCTGCTCCGAGGACCATGCGGCCCTTCTGTGCCGAGCCCTTCAGGGCGCGTTGGCGCCGTATGCAGGCAATTTCCACCGATCCACCCCTCAATGTCGAACACATCTCTATCGACAGGGCCGGCCGGAATCTTTACCGACGCGCCAGCCACCGACCCAGGCGACGGCGCACCGCGCCCATAAGGGCTCGCACCCCCCCTCCTCGATAGAGCTGCGCCACCCGACCAAAACCCTCACCACGTCCGGTCGCGGCTCGAGCTCCTGACTCGGGTGGTGGCATCGCCACGCCGGTACCGGGCCAATGAGGGGTGTCAGGAGCATGACGAGAGGCGGCGCAGAACGACACCAAGGGCTCGAGAACCGCCGACCACCGGAAGCGCGCCGCCACGGCGCCGGCGCGGGCTCGACATACCTCACGAGCGTGGCGGTCGCCCAAGAGGGCCACCAGCGCTCCCGCCACAGCGTCGACGTCCTCGGGGGGAACGACGGTTCCGATCCCCTCCGAGGAGATGATCTGCGCGAAGCCGTCGCCGGCCGTGGCAACGATGGGGAGCCCGGCCCACAGGTAGTCGAGCATGCGGGTGCGAAACGAGTACTGCGTCTCGAGGTGCTCGAGGTGAAGGCTCACGCCGACGTCAGATTCGAGCAGGTAATTCTGACGTTCGTGGTATTCGACCCAGCCTTCGTTGAAGAACACATGTGTCCCGGTCAACCCGAGCTCGTCGGCGAGGCGGCGCGCCTCGGTGGCGACGTCGGACTCGGCGATGTCTGGTTTGGGATGACGCATGCCCATGAAGAAGAGACGGACCTGTGGTCGAGCACGGCGAACCTTGTCGATGGCCCGGATGAGCGTGGTGGGGTCGAACCAGTCATAGAGCCCCCCTCCCCAGATCACGACGTCGTCATCGGGCCCGATGCCCGGCACGACGCCGCGCAGGACGGCTTGGGTCTGGGCCGGCGGATCGTCGGGAAGGCCGAAGGGCACGACGTCGATGAGCCGACGGAGCGTGGCGTCGTCCCCGTAGGTGCGGGGATTGATCCTTCCCAAGGCGGCCAGGAAACCCAACCAGAGGTCACGTTGCTTGTCGCTGGCACAGAGGAAGAAGTCCCCCCGGGTCAGCTGTTCCTCGAGTGTTCGAACAGTGTTGGCGACGTTGACCGAGCGCTCAGGCTCCTCGTCGTCACGGGTGAGTACGAGCGCTTCGAGATGGAGAGGGTCATAGAGATCGAACACCATGACCTTGCTCGAGCGGCGGAGCTCGGGAACGTTGTGAAGGAGGTACCCCTGCACGATGGCGACATCACACCAACGCTCGAGCTCTTCGAACCGGACGCGGTCTGCGGACTCCACCGAGAATTTGGGAGAGGCCACGTCACAGAGATCCGACGTGGTGGCGAGGACCACCTCGTGCTCGACAGCCAGCGCCTCGGCGATGTGCCAGGCCCGGATGGCCGGCCCGGCCATCTTCGCCGTGATGACGTCGTCGGTGATGACCGCGACACGGCGTGCGCGCGTCAGCGGTCGAGTCGTCGACGACGAGGAGCCGACTATCATCGCCCCGATGAACGCTCGGTCACCGCGCGCATCCCCGTCGCGTCATGGTGCGAGCCTAGTGAGGACATAGCAGTGCCATCGGACCACCAGTGGCACCCTGTCATCGTCGACGACCCCCATTGTCGCTGATGCGAGCGCGGCTTCTCGTCCTGTGCTTCGACCCCCTCACCGACGCCATGGCGGGCCCGGCCATTCGAGCGTGGCACCTGGCCCAGGTCCTGTCGGCGCGATTCGACGTCACCCTGGCCGGGACGGCGGGGGCCTCACGACGCCACGACGCCATGCGGGTGTGCTCGATCACGCCCGACACTTCAGAGATGGCAACACTGGTCGAGCAGTCAGACGTCGTGTTCGCACCCACCAGCGTCATTCGTCGTCATCCCGAGGTCGCCTCGAGTGAACGTCCCGTCGTCATCGACATGTACATCCCCACACATCTCGAGAACCTCGAGCGCGGCGGGCGCGGCGACGAGGAATACGAGCAGGCGGTCTCACACCAGGTATCGGTCATCAACGAGGATCTGCGTCGAGGTGACTTCTTTTTGTGCGCCAGCGAGAGGCAGCGGGATTTCTGGCTCGGAGCGCTTTCCTACGCGGGACGCGTCAATCCGGTCAACTACGAGCTCGACCCCACCCTGCGCCGCCTGATCGACGTGGTTCCCTTCGGTCTTCCCCTTGAACCCCCCGTCCCGGCCGGGCCCGTGCTCCGACGGCACTTTCCCGCCATCGGAGACGATGACCCGGTCATCGTCTGGGGAGGAGGCGTCTATGACTGGTTCGATCCCGTCTCGCTCGTCCGTGCCGTCGAGCGGGTGCGGAGCACCATCCCCACCGTCCGCCTCGTCTTTCTCGGGATGAGCAATCCCAACCCCGGCATCGTGGAGATGGCCCGCGCCGTAGAGCTTCGCACCGTCAGCCACGAGTTGGGCCTCACGGGGACGACCGTCTTCTTCAACGACGCATGGGTGCCATACCACGATTGGGGCAGCTACCTCCTCGATGCCGACGTGGCGGCCAGCATCCATCTCGACAACCTCGAGACGCGGTTCTCGTTCCGCACCCGGGTCCTCGACTACCTCTGGGCCCGTCGACCCATGATCCTGACCGGCGGTGACGCGCTCAGCGACCTGGTGGCGGCGCGGGGTCTGGGGATCACCGTGACGTCGGGGGACGTCGGCGCCATCGTCGAGGCTTTGGAGAGACTCCTGGCTGACGACGCGGCGCGGCCTGACTTCGGGCCCACGCTGGAACAGTTCCAGTGGCCGACGGTGGCCCAGCCTCTCGTGGACTGGCTCGGGAACCCAGCTCGTGCCGCCGATGCGGTCGTGACCGAGGCACGATGAACTCGATGCCGGGTCATCGACCTCTCCCGTGCGCTCGGTCGCTTGACGCTCGCGTGGCGCAGTGGCAATCCTACGGACCGTGAAACGATTCTTGCGGCGCGCACAGGGTTGGGTCGAACGCAGGGCGTTCGCACAACTGCACGCCCGGCTCGATGCCATCGATGCTCGCTTGGAGATGTTGACGACGCTGGAGCGTCGTCTCGGTGAGGTACAGGCCACGGTGGAGACAACCGCGGCTCGAGCCGCGGCGTCGATCGAGTACTCCCACGGCGCGGCAGAGTCAGAGGGCAGGGTGACGCGCCGGATCGAGGCGATCGAGCACATGCTCGGAGCGAAGTCACCGAGCGACGCTTGACGGCGACGATCCGCTTCGCCCTGGACCTGCAGGCGCTGCAGACCGACGGCATCGCCGACCGTGGGATCGGCCGGTACGTGGCGTCATTGAGTGCTGCACTGCAGCGCAGCGGCCGGTTGGCCGCAGGTCTGCTCGCTCCCGAGCTGCCGCCGCCCCTGGGCCTCCCACCGGAGCTGGCGACGAGCGGCCTCGTGCGCTTCGACGGGGTCTCGTCGATGCGGGCCCTCATCGACGAGAGCGGTCCGATCGTCCATCACGTTCCCGCGCCGTTCCTCTCCTGCGGGCCACTGGACCCCACCGGTCTCGTCATCGGCCCCCACTGGGAGACCGTGGGCCTTCCCCGCGTCGTGACCCTGCACGATCTGATCCCGCTACGCGCCCCCCATCGTTACCTCCCGACCCCCGCGCACCTCGATCGGTACCGGGCCCGGGCCGCATGGGTGGCGGGCGCGGACCTCGTCTTGGCAGATTCCGAGCACACCCGGTGCGAGGCCATCGAGCTGCTCGAAGTGGACCCCGTCAAGGTCGTCACCATCGGATGTGGCGTGTCACCGTTCTTCACCCCGAGAGACGGTACCGACGGCGAGCACTTTCGTTGGTTCCTGGGTCAGCTCGAGGATCGTCCCTTCGTGCTGACCGTCGGGGGAAGTGACATCCGCAAGGGCACCGAGCGACTCATCTCGGCTGTCGGCCAACTCGTCCAGGCCGGATTCGATCTCGATCTCCTGGTGGTGGGAGAACTGACGCCGGCGTGGCGGACCAGACTGGACGAGGCGGCGGCAGCCGCCGGGATGACCGGGCGCGTGGTGCTCGCCGGCGCCGTCGGGGACGAGCTCCTGCGGGCGTGCTATCGACGAGCCGCGGTCACCGTCATGCCGTCGCTCGCCGAAGGCTTCGGCCTGCCCGTGCTCGAGTCCGCAGCCTGTGGCACGCCCGCCCTGGCCTCGAAGACCACCGCCTTGGTCGAGGCCGCGGCAACACCCCTGGCGACCTTCGACCCCGCCGACACGGGTGCGCTGTCGCGGTCCATCGCCGATCTGCTCTCCGACAACGAGCGCAGGGCCACGGTGTTGGATGCCCAACGGGCATTGGCGACGAGCTCCACATGGGAGGCCGTGGCGTCGCGAGCGGCCGACGCCGTCGACCGTATGGGAGAGCACCGTCCCGAGTCGGTCTGGCGTCGGGTCCAACCGCCCCGGCGCGTGGCGCTGGTGGGCCCACTCCCGCCTCTCACCGGAGGCATCGCCATCTACAACGACCGACTGCTTCGAGCCCTTGACGGCGATGGCACGATCGACGCAGTGACGCCACTGCAGGCGTCGCCCTTCTTGCCTGACGGTGTGGGCCACTTCTCCATCGACACCTTCGGCGTCGACGCCCGTCCGGCCTCGTACGACGGCGTCGTCTACACCCTGGGGAATTCCGACGGACACCTGTCGACGGTAGAAAGCGCGCTCCGATACCCGGGATGGATCTGGTTGCACGAGGTGCGGTTGGCGGCCATCGCCGTCACCGCGCTCGAGTCGCTCGACGATTCCGAGTTCTCCGGTTCGCTGGCGTGGCTCCTCGAACGTTCCTACCCGGGGCGCGCCCCGCTCCATGGCGCGCTGCGAGCCGGCCGCTCGGTGCGCGACCTCGTGACGGCGGGGGTGGGCCTCCTTCCGCTCTTGGCCGAGCGCTGCCGTGGTCTGCTCGTCAACTCCCAAGTGGCCCGCCGGCTGGTCCTGCTCGATCTCGCCCCCCTGGCGCATCACCCTCCCGTCCACGTCCTGCCCCCGGCCTGTCCCCCGGTGACACCGACGGACCGGTCCGAGACGGAGAAGGACCTCGTCGTGGCATTCGGCATCGTCTCCATGGCGAAACGCCCCGACCTCTTGGTGGACGCGGCGGCTCGAGCCGGCTGCCGCCTCGCCTTTGTCGGGCCGTGCCCGGATTTCCTCGTCCAGGTCATCGCCGACCGGGCCCGGGTGCGGGGCATCGTCGAACGCGTCGAGATCTCGGGCGCCGTCGACGACGCCGGATGGAAACGCTGGCTCGCCCGAGCCGCCCTCGCCGTCCAACTCCGGGAGGGAGCCAGTGGGGAGTCATCGGCCGCCGTGCTCGAAGCCCTGGCCGCGGGTGTACCCGTCGTCACCAACCTGGCCACGGCCGCCGAGTACCCCGAGGGAACCGTCTCGTACCTTCTCAGTGCAGATCCGGACGTCGTCGCCGGCCGGTTGCAAGACCTCCTGGCCCGTCCCGAGAGCCAACGCGCTCTGGCCGAGGCAGGGATGAGCTTCGCCTCCTCCCACCAGTTCCGCGACTTGGCCCAGACGCTAATGTCGCTCGTGACCAACTGACCGGTCACCGGTCCCGCCTCTTTCCGAGACACACCGGACCGATCTCTTTCGCAGACTTCCGGAGCCGTGCAACGCGATGGCGACCAACGAGCATGGCACCTCCGACTCACACGACGAGACGGACCTGGACCGTCTGATCGGTGAGCTCGAGACCGATGCCGCCCGACGACGCGCTGAGCCGGGATATCCCCACGATGTCGATGCCCGGCTCCACTTCGAGCTCGCCCGGCGGGCGCCCAAGGCTCAGGGCGGGCCGACCCTGACCGAGATCATTGCCCGGCTCCAGGAACTTGCTGGCGATGAGCCGGATGTGCCGCCACCTGGCCGAGACGGTGGCGCCGGGTGGCGGCGACACGACGGTCAGGCTGTGGCACAACACCTGCAACGGCTCGACGGCCGAGTCACCGCACTGAACCTCGCCACGGCCACCGCGCTGGGCGCGGTGGTCCAACGGCTCGAACAACTCGAAGGACGAGTCCGACAGCTCGAGCCGCTCGACGATGGCGTCGCGTCGTCCTCCCCTGCTCTTGATGGCAGCGAGGCATTGGACCGGTGGCGGACCCGACTCGCCGAAACACTGCCCCGCCATGCCCGCGTCCTCTACGCCGAATCACAAGCCGATGAGGTCGTAGCCGACCTGCGCGCCCAGGGCATCGACGCCTACGGCATCACAAGCACCGGATCTCGTCATCGTCCGGGGCCCGACGTCCGTTTCGGTGAACTCCGCACGCACCTGACCGCTGTCGCCGACGAGGCGCTGGGGGCGGTGGTACTGGTCGGGGTGCCCGACGCCATGATCGCAGCCTCCATCGGCCCCATGGTCGGCGAGTTGGGGCGGGTGGCGCAGAGCGTCGTCGTCATCTCAGAGGCGCCGTGGTGGTGGCGTCTGCGGGTCGGCGCCGTGCATGCGGACTTGGCGGGGGGACGACCTCTTGACCCAGACACGTGGCTGCACGCCTTCCACGGTGTCGCCATGGTGGGGACGGCCGAGTACGATCCGACCGGCCAGACCTACCGAGTGGTGGTCCAGGCCCGGGAATGAAGCTGGGTCTGGTGGTCCCCCGCTACGGGGTCGACGTCGTGGGGGGCATCGAGCACTGGCTGCGCTTGCTGTGTGAGCACCTCGTCTCCATGAAGGGTTGGGATGTCGAGGTCTTCACGACGTGCGCGGTGTCCGCTGCCACCTGGGCCGATGAATTGCCGGCCGGTGACGTCGACCTCGAGGGGGTCACGGTCCATCGACGACGCTCGGTGACCGGGCGCGACCCTCGCTCGGGTGAGCTCGGCGTGCTGATCGGGCGGGGCGCCGCGGCGGTGCCCGAGTCGATGGCGCAGCGATTCGTCGACCTGGTGGGTCCGGTGTGTCCCGACGTGCTCAACGAGGCGGCCTCGTCGGATTGCGACCTCGTGGCGGTGACGCCGTATCTGTTCTGGCCGGCGGTCCACGCCACGCCGCGCCTGGGGCGCCGGGTCATCTTCCACTGCGCCGCGCACGATGAGCCCGAGCTCCATCTCTCGATCATGCGCGAGGTGTTCGGCGCCGTGGGTGGGTTCGCGTACAACTCCTACTCCGAACAAGCCCTGGTCGAGCGCACGTTCCCCATCGCGCAACTACCGGCCAGCGTGATCGGCGCCACCGTCGTGGAGGGATCGGGCGATCCCGACGCGGCACGGGCCGCGCTGGGCCTGAACCCTGGTGAACCCTTCGTGCTCTGTGTCGGTCGGGTCGAGCGGGCCAAGGGATCACACGTCCTGGCGGACCTGTGGCGCCTGTATCGCCAGCGTCGGCGCCGCGCTCCCAGACTCGTCTTCTTGGGCCCGGTCCACGAGGGTCTCGAGGGCGACGACGATGTCATCGTCGCCGGTCGGCAAGCCGAGGACGTGAAGTGGGGTGCGCTCCAAGCATGTGAATTCGCGGTGACTCCTTCGGCGTGGGAGTCCTTCAGCTTGGTGGTCCTCGAGGCGTGGTTGGCGGGTGCCCCTGTCGTGGTGAACCGCCGGTGCGCAGCCACGCTCGAACACTGCATACGCAGTCGGGGTGGGCTCTCGTTCTTCGACTACGCCGACTTCGAGTCCGTGGCCGACCGACTGCTGGCTGACCCCGCGCTCGGGGCGCGTCTCGTGGCCAACGGTCGTAGCTACACCGAGCGCGTCTTCAACTGGTCGGCCATCGTCGACCGCTACGAACTCCTCGCCGACCACATCCTGGCCCGGGCCCCACTCCGGGTGTCGGTCCCGCCAGCCTGATCGACCGGACCGTTAGGATGACCGGAGTGGGCCGTCATCCCCTGTTGTCTCGCATCGCGGCCCGCGCGCGCCGATCACTGGGCATCCAAGAGCTGGCGCAGCGCCTCGACGGCATCGAAGCCGGGCTCGGCCAACTCCACTCCGACCGCTTTCCGAACGGCCCCCTCTACTTCGGTGACCACACGGCATTGGTCGCCACACGCTTCGGTGCGAAGATGCTGGTCGACACGCGTGACGCGGCGATCTCGCCCTGGATCGTGCTCGACGGTCTGTGGGAGACCCACGTCACGGAATGGCTCCAACGCACACTCCGACCCGGTCAGGTCTTTGTCGACGTGGGCGCCAACATCGGGTACTTCACGCTGCTGGGTGGACAGCTCGTCGGCCCCCAGGGGCGTGTCGTGGCGGTCGAAGCCCATCCCGGTCTGGCTGAATTGCTGCGCCGGAACGTGATCATGAACGGGCTCTACGGCTACGTCACCACGTGGCACCGTGCGGCCTGGTCGAGCAGGACAACCCTGCAGCTGCACCAACGGCTCAATTTCTCGGGGGCGTCGAGCATCGGGGCGATCGGGCAGGAGGCGCTCGATCGGCTGGGAGACACCGAGACGATGATCGAGGTCCAGGCCGTCCCCGTTGACGACCTGCTCGAAGGGCTTCCACCGGTCGACGTCTTGAAGATGGACATCGAAGGGGCCGAGCTTCAGGCCTTCACCGGTCTCTCGCGCACCCTCGAGATCAGCAAGAAGATGGCAGTGATGTTCGAGTGGGCCCCGGCGCTCATCGAGGGCGTCGGCGACAAAGCCGAGGCGCTCGTAGACCTGCTCGGAGGCCACGGATTTCGCTTTCGGCTCCTCGAGGACGATCTGGCCGCCATAGAACGAGCCAAGCTCCTCGACCTGCCGTACGGGAACGTCGTCGCCACACGCTGATGCCACCGAACGCCTCGGTGGTCGTCGTCTCGTATCGTCCCGGTGACTGGCTCGCCCCGTGCTTGGCCTCAGCGGTGGCACAAAGCGCGCAGGTGGTCGTCGTCGACAACGGATCCGACGACGAAGAGGCCTCGGCCATCGCCCGGTCGATGCATGCGGAGGTGATCCGTTCCTCGGTCAACCTCGGGTTCGCGGGAGGCGTCGACCTGGGCCTGCACCACGCCCGGGGCGAGATCATCGGGCTGCTCAACGACGACGCCGTCGCCGGGCCGGAGTGGATCGACGCCGCCCGAGACGCGTTGGCCGATCCCACCGTGGCCGCGGTGACACCCAAAGTCGTCTTGGACGGTGTGTTCGGAGAGGTGATCCTCGATGACGAGCCCTGGCACGCTCCTGGCGACGCACGTCCTCTCGGCCGTCAGCTCCATTCGGTCACCCTCGACGCCGTCGAGGTGCTGGAGGACGTACGCGGGACGGGGGTCTATGACCCCGAGCACGCCATCATCGACCATGTGCCAGCCCGATGGCGCTGGACCTCGGGACGACGACCCTTCTATGTCCCGCTGACCGACACCGGTCATGGCGGTGATCTTCGGGTCAATGGTGAGCCGACGCCGATCGGGACCACGTGCCGCCTTGTGAATCACGCCGGGTCGTATCTCGAAGGCCACGGTGTGGCTGGTGAATACGGCCTCGGTGCCCCCGACGACGGTCGCTTCGACCACGGCGCCGAGCGCTTCGGGTTCAGCGGCACCGCCCCGGTGTTCCGGGCCGAGACCCTGCACCGGATCGGAGCGTTCGCGCCGCAGTTCTTCGCCTACAACGAGGACACCGACTGGTGCCTGCGGGCCCGGCTGGCGGGGTTGCGCATCCTCTACGACTCCACAGCAGAAGTGCGCCACCGCTTGTCGGCCACGAGCCAAGGCCCGCGTTCGCCCATGGTCCGCTTCCTCGCCCAGCGCAATGCCCTGTTGTGCCTGGTACGCAACGCTCCCCCCGAGGTGGCCCGACATCTGCTCTGGCAACGCCTGCACGACGACCCCGATCCCGGGCTCCGGCGGGCGGTCTTGGCCAAACTCCCGTGGGCGCTGGCCTCGCGTGCTCGTCTGCGCCGACTCTGGACGACGACGCCCCGTGCGATCTGGGATCGGTGGGCCGGCGCGGACCGGACGTGGGACGACGGGCCTGCCGCCTCCACCTGACAGCGACGTCTCCCTACCGCCTCGGCGACCCGTCGCTCAGGGAGGACCCGCCCCTACTGCTTTGACGACGAGGTCGACGAAGCGGCGCCGCGAATTCGAGAGTGAGAACACCTCGGCCCGACGTGCACCGGCCTCGACGAATTGTTTGCGCAGTCGGACGTCCTCGACCACCTTGTGCACCGATGCGGCAAAGCGCAACGGTTCCTTCGAGGACAACAGGAGCCCCGCCTCGGCCACAGTTTCGGGGACCGCCGAGGTCGAGTAGGCCACGATCGGCAGTCCATGACCCATGGCCTCGACCAAGGGGACACAGAAACCCTCGTGCTCCGACGCGCACACAAAGACGTCAGCTGCTCGGTAGTAGGACTCGAGCTCCTCATGGGACACGGTGCCGGTGATCGAGACGGCATCACTCAGACCCAGCTCGGCGATGAACGCCGACAACGCCGGCCCGTAGGTCTTTCCGAGTGGCGTACCGATGAGATGCAGCCGGGCCCGGTCGTTGTAGAGGCGCCGATACAGCGCCAGCATCTTGACCAGGTCGTGCTGTGCCTTGTGGGGTGAGACCTTCCCGACGAAAAGGAAATCTGGTCCGCCGTCGGACTTGGCCGAAACAAGGCGTCGTGACAACGAAGGATCGGGCTCGGCCGCGGCGGTCATGTCGATGAGCAACGGCGCCACTGCGGTGTGCTTGAAGCCGACCTCGATGAGCTCTTCCTCGTTGAAGGCCGAGTCGGCGATGGCCAGGTGGCACTCGGCCGCCACCCGGGTGACCTGGGATCGGCCCAGGGTGACCTCGTGACCGACCGCCGGCTCCCACCCGTCGAGGAGCACCGCGGGGGTGATGTTGTGGTAGTTCAGGAGCTTCGGCTCGGACCGGCTGGCAAAAATGTCGAACACCGGGCTCCCGATGGATGCCTGGTACATGAGCCAACGACCCTTGGCCGCTCTACCCAGGCTGCTCATGGGACGGGCCCGTTCGGAGAGGTCACGCGTGGACTCGCCGTAGAAGATGTCGGAATCGATCCCGACCTGGCGTAAGGCTTCGGTGATGGCCACGGTGTGCACACCGATCGCATCGCGACTGGCGAGAGACGGGATGACCTGGTCGACGCGCACCGGCGGCCTCAGCTGAGGCTGGCGGCTCGGATGTCGGCGTGCAGTTCCAATGCGACACTGCCGCGCGACCTGTCCGGGTTCATGACCTCGAACGCCTTTTGCTCCCGACTGTCGTACAGGATCCCGAGACGGTCTTTGACCTCGACCTTCATGCTGTAGGTGCCGTCGAGCAA
Source organism: Acidimicrobiales bacterium (assembly GCA_035532735.1). Taxonomy (GTDB): domain Bacteria; phylum Actinomycetota; class Acidimicrobiia; order Acidimicrobiales; family UBA8190; genus Chersky-840. The sequence continues at coordinate 24,218 of DATKQM010000036.1, forward strand.
CGGCACCCGCTCGAAGCTGAGATCAGCTCGCCCCGCCCCGACGGGGGCATCGAAGGGGCGGTCCACGATCTCGGTGTCGGATCCGAAGATCAATCTGCCTTCCTGGTCGAAGATCTCCAGGGCGAACACCACCCCGCTGACGGGCTCGATCGCCTCGAACGCCACATGCACCGTGAGCGGCTCCCAGGGGCGCAGATAGGAACGAGACCCCACCCCGGGGTGCTCGACATCGACCGACGAGATCGCAATGGACTTGGCGACCGCGACGGGCGCGACGCTTTCTTCCATCTCGGACAGGCCGGCCCCGATCCCGGGGCCGATGGTGTTGAGGTGCTCGTGGTAGATGCGCACCGCGTCCGCAGCCGGGCCCGAGCCGATCATGTCTCCCGAGCTCAAGACGACGGCAAAGTCGCAGATCTGGCGGACGAGGTCCGAGGAGTGGGTGACAAAAAGGATCGTCCTGCCGTCGTCCTGGAATTCCTTGATCCTCGCCATGCACTTGCGTGAGAAGGCTTCATCGCCCACGGCCAACACTTCGTCCACCACCAGGATGTCGGGGTCGACGTTGACCGCCACGGCGAACCCCAGGCGGACGTACATCCCCGACGAGTAGTACTTGACCTGGTTGTCGATGAATTGCTCGAGCTCGGCGAAGGCCACGATCTCGTCGAAGCGCTTGTCCACCTCCTTGGTCGACAGGCCCAGGAGCGACGCGTTCAGGTAGATGTTCTCGCGTCCCGACAACTCGGGCTGGAACCCGGCCCCCAACTCGAGGAGCGCGGCCAGGCTGCCCCGGACCACGACCTTGCCTTGGGTGGGCTGGAGGATGCCGGACACGCACTTGAGCAGCGTCGACTTCCCCGAGCCGTTGCGTCCCAAGATCCCCACCGTCTGTCCCTCGGGGATCTCGAAGTTGATGTCCCGCAGCGCGTAGAAGTCCTGGTACGGATTGCGCCCCGCATGGAGGAGCCGCTCCTTGAGCGACTGGTACTTCTCGGTGTAGAGCCGGAAGCGCTTCGTGACATCGACCACGTCGACGGCGATGTTCGCTGCCACCGCCGCCTCAGAGCTCCTCTGCGAAGTTGCCCTCGAGGCGCCCGAACACGACCATGGCACCGAGGAGGAGGACCAGAGAGACCCCCAGGACGATGAGGTCCGACGTCACGTACCAGTGGATCCCGTACCGGGCCATGACCCCGTCGGGGATCAGCTTGTGGATGGAGTTCCCCGACGGCAGCTTGGTGAGCAGCGTGGAGCGGGGATGGACGACGTTGTAGAAGACCCGCTGGAACGACATCACCACCGGGGACACGGGGTTGGCGAAGTACACCCAGATCAGATGGGACCCGGGAATCCCGAGGATGGTGTGTTTGATGAGCCCCTGTTGGACGCGGCCCGAGTACGGGTAAATGCCGGGGATGGCCCAGAACCAGGCCATGAGGAGCACCTCGACCAGGTGCTGGGTATCACGCAGGTAGACGTTGACCGCCGAGAGGAAGACCGCCAGGGCCGCCGCGAACACGATAATTGCCGCCAACGCCGGGATCACGAGCCACAGTGCGCTCCAGTCGGGCCGATGCCAGAAGGCGATCATGAACGCCAGCAGGACGATGGACTGGAACAAGAAGAACATGAAGGCCGACCCCACCGCCGCCAACGACAGGATCTCGCGCGGGAAGGCCACCTTCTTGACGATGGCCGCATTGGACACGATCGTGCTGGTGCCGCCGAGCACGGCGGTCTGGAAGAGGTTCCAAACCAACATGGCCGAGAACATGTAGATGACGAAGTTGGGGATGCCGTTAGGAAGGAAGAAGGTGAACAGCACATAGAACACGGCCAGGGTCAGCGCCGGATTGAGCATGGACCACAAGAACCCGAGCGCCGAGTTCTTGTACTTGACCTTGATCTCCTTGCGGACCAGGAAGAAGAACAGCTCGCGGGCCCGCCACAATTCGCCCAGCCGGAGCCAGATGCTCACCCGGGCGGCGACGACCCTGGTGGGCTTGGACCGTCCCGCGATGCGCTGGGCACGCTCGGCGATGGCGCGTTCCATGGCATCCGCAGGTGCGGCGTCAGTCGCCTCGCCACCACCGACGGGAGCCGGCGGTTCGACCGCGGCCCCGACATCGGACTGGACGTCGGTCATCGGATCGCTCCGTGCAAACCTCCGGGCCCCGTGCTCAGCGGGCAGCCGCCTGGGGCGTGGAATGTTCGATGACCCGGTCGATGAACCCGTAGTCCTTCGCCTCTTCGGCGGTGAACCACCGGTCACGGTCAGAGTCCGCCTCGATCCGTTCGATGGGCTGGCCGGTGTGGAGGGCGATCCGCTCGGCCATCATCCGCTTGAGGTAGACGATCTGCTCCGCCTGGATGGCGATGTCGGTGGCCTGGCCCTGCATCTGCCCCGAGGGCTGGTGCATGAGGATCCGGCTGTGGGGCAGGGCGAAACGCTTGCCAGGCGCTCCGGCGCAGAGAAGGAACTGCCCCATCGACGCAGCCAGACCAACACAGATGGTGCTCACGTCGCAGCTGACGTACTGCATGGTGTCGTAGATGGCGAGCCCGTCGGTGACCGAGCCCCCAGGCGAGTTGACGTAGAGCGCGATGTCACGCTCGCTGTTCTCGGCCGCGAGCAGAAGGAGCTGGGCACAGACCTGATTCGCCACGACTTCGTCGATGGCGCTCCCCAAGAAGATGATGCGCTCTTTCAGGAGGCGCTGGAAGACGTCGGCCGAGGCCAGGTCGGGCAGGTTTCCCGACCTCATCGACGGGGACGGGTCTGCGACCAGGGGTGATCCGTTTCCGGGGTGTGATGCCATGCCACGAGGCTACCTGGGATGTCGGCGTGGGTCGGGCAGGGTGCAGGAGGCGGCCCGATAGGCTCGACGTGTCCCGGCAGGCGGCGCGATGCCGGCGGACGGGCGCTGCGGGCGTGGCGGAACGGTAGACGCGCGGGGTTTAGGTCCCCGTCCCTTCGGGGGTGGAGGTTCGACTCCTCTCGCCCGCACTTGGCTCTCTGATGGCGCGCCTCACCTCCAGGTGTTCAGCACCCTGCCACCGACCTGATGCAATAGAGCCATGATCACGGGCCGCGACATCACCATCGAGATCGGTGGACGGACTCTCCTACGCGACGCGTCGTTCATGGTCGGGCCCGACGACAAGGTCGGCCTGGTGGGCCGAAACGGGACGGGAAAGTCCTCGCTGGTATCGGTCATCTGCCGCCAGGTCCCACCCCACCTGCGCGTGGCGGGCGACGTGGACATCCAAGGGACCATCGGCTTTCTCCCTCAGGTGCCCGCCGTCGGTGGGCTCGGGCTGGAGCCCACAGGGTTCTCCCACGTGCTGTCGGCCCGTGGCCTCGACGTCCTCGACGAAGAACTGCACAAGGCCCGCCGAGCCGTGGCGGCAGAGCCGACCACCGAGGCCATCGCTACGTTCTCAGATCTCGAGGAGCGCTACGGGGCCGTGGGCGGCTACAACCTCGAAGGTGACATCGCCCGACTGGCCGAGGGAATCGGGCTCCGCCAGGACGTCTTGTTCGACGACATCGACTCGCTCTCGGGAGGTCAGCGCCGACGCGTCGACATCGTCCGGGTCCTGTTCGGACAGCCAGACACCCTCGTCCTCGACGAGCCCACGAACCACCTCGACCTCGCAGCCAAGCGCTGGCTCACCGCAGAGCTGTCGCGGTTTCCCGGGGCGATGCTCGTCATCAGCCACGATCTGAAGTTGCTCGACCGCGTCATCACGAAAGTCCTGAGCCTCGCGGAAGGAGGACTGCGGGAGTTCAAGGGCAACTACACGGCCTTCCGTTCCCAACTGACCGCCGACATCGAGCAGCGCGAGAAGAAGCGCACCCTCGAAGACAGACAGATCCGCAAACTCAGCACGCTGGCCGACTCCATGCGGGCCAGTACCGAGGACCGTGCCCGCAAGGCGAAGGTCCTCGACCGCAGGGTGGAAAAGATGAAAGGCAACCGCACCGAGCTAGTCAAGCGCGAGCGCAAGACCCGCTTTCGTCTCCCCACGCCGGCGCGCTCGGGCTCCATTCCCCTCACCGTGCACGGGGTCGAGGTCTCCTACGGGGCCAAGAAGGTGCTCCGCAGGATCGAATTCGTCGTCGGGCGCGGCGACCGGGTCGTGGTCATCGGACGCAACGGGGCCGGCAAGAGCAGCCTGTTGCGCTGTCTCGCCTCGGTCCAGGAGCCGACCCAAGGCAAGGTGGAGATCGGGCACAACGTCTCGCTGGGGTACTTCGCGCAGGAGCACGAGCAGCTCGACCCTGCTGTCTGTGCCTTGGAGCAGATCGACGACAGTGTGCTGCGGACGGTGTCCGAGCGACGCGCCCTGTTGGGCTCGTTCGGGCTCACCGGAGGCACGGCCGAGCAGCTGCCGGCGTCGTTGTCAGGAGGAGAGCGCGCCAAGTTGAGCCTGGCGATGTTGTCGGCCGGGCGCGCCAACCTTCTGGTACTCGACGAGCCCACCAACAACCTCGATCCCGCCTCGGTCGAAGCCGTGGGCGAGATGCTCAGCACCTGGCCCGGGACCGTCCTGGCGGTGAGCCACGACCGTCCCTTTGTCGACGCCCTGCGTCCGACCCACGCCCTGCACCTACCCGAAGAGCGCTACGAATTGTGGCGCGAGGAATACCTCGAAGACGTCGAGATGCGATGACGCGGGTGCCGACCCGCCCGAACAAGGAGTTGGTATGAACGACGTGACCCACCTCGCCACCTCACAAGCCGAGATCAGACGACGAGTGGCGTCCATCGGTGCGGGGCAGTGGGATCTCCCCACCCCGTGCACCGACTGGACCGTCACCAAGCTCGTCTTGCACTTGATCGAGGGAAGCCGCATGGCTGTCTCGCTCCTCCAAGGGGCGTCTGCTGAGGAAAGTCGGTCGGTGTTCGGCATGGCCCATGGCCCGGACCTCGTGGCCGAGCTCGACGTCGCGTTCAACGACGAGCTCGCCGCTTTTGCAACGCCGGGCGCGTTCGAGACGGTGGTGCATCACCCTGCCGCGGGGGACGTTCCGGGCTTCACCGTCTATCAGTTCAGGACCTCGGACTATCTGCTGCACGGTTGGGACTTGGCCCGGGCGGTGGGGGGTGACGAATCACTGGACGAAGCTCTGGTGCTCCTCACCTGGGAAGGCATGCAGCCCATGGCGCCGTTCATCGCCGACATCGGGATGTTCGGTAGCGGCCCGAGCGGCACCGTGGCGGAAGACGCACCCTTGCAGCAGCGGCTCCTGGACCTCACGGGCCGCCGACCGTAGCGGTACCGTCATGGCCTCGTACATCGCCATGCTCCGGGGGATCAACGTCGGAGGCCGCGCCAAGGTCTCCATGGCGGACCTTCGCGCCACCTTCTCCGACATGGGCTACGGCGAGGTCGAGACCTACATCCAAAGTGGCAACGTCATGTTCGGCGCGTCGGGATCTGCCACCAAGCTCCAATCGACCATCGAACAGGGCCTCGAGGACCGATTTGGACTCGGTATCAAGGTCGTCCTGCGCACGAGAGCCCAACTCGAGAAGGCCATCGTCGACAACCCGTTGGCTGACGGCCGACGCGACGACGCCAAGCTGCATGTGACGTTCCTGGGCGCCGCGCCGGCATCGTCTCTGGTCTCGAGCCTCGACACCGGGGGATTCCTCCCCGACGAGTTCGCGGTACGAGGCCGGGACGTCTACGTCCACTGTCCCGAGGGTTACGGCCGCACAAAGCTCAACAACGCCTTCTTCGAGCGCACCTTCGGGGTCACCGCCACGACGCGCACCGTTCGGACCGTGACCACACTCGTCGCCATGGCGGCCTGAACCCTGAGCACCGCCACACCCACCTGAACGGGTCCGGCGTCACCGATTCGGGCCCGTCGGGACTGTCAGGAAATCCACAGGTGGCCTTGACGGGGTCCACCGGTGCGGTCGAGACACTGTGGCCGTGGTTCAGCCGGCGACTCTGCAATCCGATGCCCACCACTCGCTGGACGGCGCGCCGGGCGAAGTCGAGACCGCCCCGGTGGCTGCGGCCCTCTCGTTGCTCCGCTCGGCGGGGCCACAGGTCGACATCGCCATACCCGTCTACGACGAAGAAGCAGACCTCGAGGCGAGCGTCCGGAGGTTGCACGGCTTTTTGAGCACCGAGCTGCCGTTCAGCTTTCGGATCACCGTGGTCGACAACGCCAGTACCGACCACACCTGGGCAATCGCCCGCTCCCTCGAATCCGAGCTGCCCGGTGTCCTCGCCGTCCACCTCGAGGAGAAGGGCCGAGGGCGGGCGTTGCGCCATGTGTGGTCGCGCAGCGAGGCAGCAGTTCTCGCCTACATGGACGTCGATCTCTCCACCGACCTTGCGGCCGTGCTCCCCTTGGTGGCCCCGCTGCTGTCGGGCCACAGCGACATGGCCATCGGGACCCGTCTGGCCCACGGAGCCCGGGTGGTGCGGGGCACCAAGCGCGAGGTCATCTCGCGCTGTTACAACTTCTTGCTCCGAGCCACGTTGTCTACCGGATTCTCCGATGCCCAGTGCGGGTTCAAGGCAATTCGCGCCGATCGGGCCCGGGCCTTGCTTCCGCTGGTCAAGGACACCGGGTGGTTCTTCGACACCGAGCTCCTGTTCCTGGCCGAGCTCGCCGGCATGCGCATCCACGAGGTCCCGGTGGACTGGGTCGACGACCCCGACTCGCGCGTCGACCTCGTCACGACCGCGGTCGAAGACCTCAAAGGAGTCGCCCGACTGGCCCGCGGCCTGGTCACTGGAAGCCTGCCTCTGACCACGCTCTTGGAATCAGCCTCGGCCGAGCGCGCCGTGGCGGCGCGTCCGGGGCTGTTCGCACAATTGGCCCGTTTCTCGGTGGTGGGTGTCGTGAGCACCGCAGCCTACGTGCTGCTCTATGTGGCGTTGCGTGGTGCCATGGGCGCCCTGGGCGCCAACGCGCTCGCATTGTTCGTGACCGCAGTGGCCAACACCGCCGTGAACCGGGGGGTGACGTTCGGGGTTCGGAGCCCCAAGGACCATCTCCGCCACCAGCTCCAAGGCATCGTCGTCTTCACCCTGGGCCTTGCTCTCACCACCGGCGCCCTGGCCGCCCTGCACGGACTGGCACCGCGAGTCGGGCGTGGCCTCGAGATCGCCGTCCTCGTGATCGCCGGCGCCGTCGCCACCGTGGTGCGATTCGCCCTCTTCCGCTCCTGGGTCTTCCCCGGAGCGTCACGCGCATCAACCCCGTCCACGTCCCTGCCGTCACTGATGTCGAGGAGCGCACGATGACGACCGATGTCCTACCCCTCGAGCCCAACGTCGAGCTACCCGTCGACTCGCTCCTCGTGCCCGACCAACGCGACCAACGCGACCAACCACCCCACTACGGCCGGGTCCGTCGGCTGTGGCGAGGGCGGCCCGGCGACCCGCCCTGGGTGCGGCCCGCCCTGCTGACGCTGTTGGTCGGCACCGCGGTGCTATATCTCTGGGGGCTGGGCGCTTCGGGCTGGGCCAACTCCTTCTACTCTGCGGCGGTCCAAGCCGGCACCAAGAGCTGGAAGGCGTTCTTCTTCGGTTCCTCGGACGCGTCGAACTTCATCACGGTGGACAAGCCACCGGCGTCGCTGTGGGTCATGGAGATCTCGGCGCGACTCTTCGGCGTCAACGCGTGGAGCATCCTCGTTCCCCAGGCCCTCGAGGGAGTGGCGTCGGTGGCCGTGCTCTACGCGGCGGTGCGGCGTTCGTTCCGACCTGGCGCCGCGCTCCTGGCCGGGCTGGTGCTCGCCACCACGCCGGTCGCAGCCCTCATGTTCCGCTACAACAACCCCGATGCACTCCTGGTGCTCTTGCTCACCGTGGCGGCCTACGCCACGGTCCGGGCCCTCGAACGCGCCAACACCTGGTGGCTGGTGCTCGCCATGAGCGCGGTGGGAACCGGATTCATCACCAAGATGCTCCAAGCCTTCCTGGTCGTCCCCGCCCTGGGCCTCGTCTACCTCATCGCCGCTCCCACGCCGCTGCGTCGACGCATCGTCCAACTCGCCGTGGGTGCGGTGGCCCTGGTGGTCTCGGCGGGGTGGTGGGTGGCCGCCGTGGCTCTGACCCCGGCCGCCGATCGGCCCTATGTCGGGGGGTCCCAGGACAACAACATCTTGAACCTGATCTTCGGGTACAACGGGTTGGGACGCATCTCGGGGAGCGAGAGCGGCAGCGTGGGTGGGGCCGGTGCGGCCGGATCTCGCTGGGGCCCCACCGGTTGGCTGCGGTTCTTCGGCTCTGAGTTCGGGACCCAGATCTCCTGGCTCATCCCTGCCGCGCTCATCGTGGCTCTGGCGTCGTTGTGGCTGTGGCGACGGCGACCCCGCACCGACGCGGCGCGCAGCGCCATGTTGCTATGGAGCGGCTGGTTGATCGTGACCGCGGTGGTGATCAGCCTGGCCAAGGGGATCATCCACCCCTACTACTCGGTGGCAGCTGCTCCGGCCATCGGCGCCATGGTCGGTATCGGCGCCTCGGCGTTGTGGGAGAAGAGGTCCACGATCGTGGCGCGCGCCGCCTTGGCGGCCGCCCTGGCGGCGACCGCGGTGTGGTCGTACTTCCTCCTCGACCGGGCCCCGACGTGGATGCCCTGGCTGCGCAGCGCAGTCCTGGTGGTGGGGCTCGGGGTGGCGGTGTTCCTGATCATCACGCCCCGCCTGCGTGGCCAGGCTGCGCTCGCCCTCGGCGTGATCGGGGTGGGCGCGGCACTGGCCGGACCTGCCGCCTATGCCCTCGATACCGCCGCCACCGCGCATGCAGGGGCGATCCCCTCGGCGGGCCCGGCCGCCACCGCAGGACCGGGCGGGGCGCCTGGTGGTCCGGGAGGCACATTCGGAGGCGGCCCCGGTGGCGCCGTCACAAGACGACCCGGGAACACCGGTGGCCGATTCCCGGGTGGCTCGAGCACCGGCCGAGGTTCGACCCTTGGTCCCGGAGTGAGGTCGTCGGTCGGCTCGGCCGTCCCCGGTGGCAACGCCGCGACCGGTGTCCCGAGCGGCTCGCTCCCGTCGGGTGGCTCGTTCCCACCGGGTGGCTTCGGGGGGCCTCCCGGCGCACGGGCCGGCGCCAATGGCCGACTCCCGAGTTTCGGTGGGCGTGGGGGCGGAGGCCGAGCAGGCGGTGGAGGTTTCCTCTCGATCAGCACCCCGGGGACCGCGCTCGTGAGGACCCTCGAGTCCAACGCGTCCGCGTACACCTGGGTCGCAGCCACGGTGAACTCGAACTCGGCCGCCGGATACCAACTGGCCACCGACGACCCCGTCATGGCCATCGGCGGGTTCAACGGCACCGACCCCGCCCCGACGTTGGCCCAGTTCGAGCGGTACGTGGCCGACAAGAAGATCCACTACTTCGTCCCCGGCGGCACCGGGCCCGGCGCCAGTACCACGGGGACCACCGCGGGCCAGATCACGCAGTGGGTCGAGAGCCACTTCACGTCCAAGACCATCAACGGCGTCACCGTCTACGACCTGACCGCCTCCACTTGACCGTCAGCCGCCCCCGTCCACGGCGATGACCTGGCCCGTGAGGTACCCCGCTGGCTCGGAGCACAAGAACCGAACGACCCCGGCCACGTCCTGGGGACGACACACCCGTCCGAAGGCGGCGTTGGCGTCCATCGTCGAGATGTCGTCGACCCCCATGGCCCGCACCAGCCGCCGTCCCATCTCGGTGACGACCAGCCCGGGTGCCACCACGTTCACGTGGATGCCGTGGCGCCGCTCCTCCTTGGCCAGGGTCATGGCCAAGGCCTCGAGCGCGGCCTTGGCCATGTTGTACGGCGCGCTGTTGGGCGCCAGGATCCGGGCCGCCACGCTCGACACGAACACCACGTCCCCGCGGGGCTGGGTCCGCATCGACGGCAGGACGAGCCGGCTCAGGTGATGGCCACCCAGTGCATGGATGGCGATGACCCGCTCGAGCTCACCCGGGTCGGTGTCGGCCACGGTGTGGCCGCGGCTGGCGATTCCGGCCGAGTGCACGAGCGTGTCGATGCCACCGAAGTCGGCGATAACGGCGGCGACCATGATCTCGTCCTCGGCGGCGGACTCCACCGACGCCTGGTAGCTCTTGGCCTTGGCACCGAGGGCCTCGATGGCGGCCACGGTGTCGGCCGCGGCCGCGTCGTCGCGGCGGTAGTTGACAGCTACGTCGAAGCCGTCCTCGGCCAGAGCCAGCGCGCAGGCCCGCCCGATGCCCCGGCTCCCACCGCTGATGAGCGCGACCCTCCCCATCGATCGGTCCCCGAGTCCGTCCGCTAGGCCGCGGGACCGAACATCGGGACGTGGTACCCGTCGCCGATGTCGGTGAACTGCACCCGCAGCGCCATCCCCACGGCGAGGTCGTCGAGGTCGCACCCGACGACGTTGGTCATCATCCGAGGTCCTTCGGCGAGGTCGACGACCGCCGCCACATAGGGCACCCGCTCGTTGAAGGGGGGAAGGTCGTTCTGGTGCACGACCGACCACGTGTAGAGCGTGGCCTCCCCACTGGCCTCCTCCCACGACACGGTGTCGGCCCCGCACCGGGGACAGAAGGGTCGGGGGTAATAGTGCGCCTCACCGCACGTCGAGCAGCGCATCAACAGGAGGCGACCCTCAGCCACGGCGTCCCACCACGGCTTGGTGAAGTCGTCGGGGGTCGGAAGATCGAAACGGGTCGTCGCCATGTCTCAGCCTCGTTCACGCGCAGGAATGTCGTCGCCGTCGGGCCCGGTGAGGGCCTGAGCATGGCACGCCGCCGTGTTGACCCTGGCTCGCACCATCGGCCATGCTGCCCGGGTTCCAGATCCGACGTCAACGTGGCGCGGGAAACCCGGCGGCGGGCGCCGGGCACGAGGCTGTGAAGCAGAAGTAGGAGGACACCTGATGGGCATGCTCGAGGGGAAGACCGCGATCGTCAGTGGTGCCGGGCGAGGGATCGGGCGCGCCGAGGCCCTCCTGCTCGCCGAGGAAGGCGCCAAGGTCATCGTCAACGACGTGGGCGCCTCTCGGGCCGGCGAAGGCAACGACGTCCACCCCGCCGAGCAGACCGTCCAGGACATCGTCTCGGCGGGAGGAGAAGCCCTCCTCAACAGCAGCGACGTGAGCTCGTGGGCGGGCGCCGAGGCGCTCGTGGCGCAGGCGGTGGACGCCTGGGGCAAGCTCGACATCCTGGTGAACAACGCCGGCATCCTGAGGGACAAGATGAGCTTCAACATGGACGAGTCCGACTGGGACGACGTCATCCGCGTCCACTTGAAGGGACACTTCGCGCTGTCACACTTCGCCGCTATCCACTGGCGTAACCGCGCCAAGGCGGGCGAAGAGGTCACGGGACGCATCATCAACACGGCATCGGAGGCCGGGCTCTTCGGCAACGCCGGGCAGGCCAACTACGGAGCCGCCAAGGCGGGCATCGCGGCCATGACCATCATCTTGGGGCGCGAGCTGGAGCGCTACGGCGTCACGGTGAACGCCATCTCCCCCCGGGCTCGCACCCGAATGACCGAGGACCTCTTCGGTGACATGGCCAAGGCTGAGCAAGGCAAGTTCGACGCCTTCGCCCCGGAGAACGTGGCACCGCTGGTGGCGTTCTTGGCTTCCCCCGAAGCCGCCGATGTGAACGGGCAGAACTTCGTCGTCTACGGCGGCTCGGTCTGGGTGATGCAGGGGTGGCAGCCTGCCGGCGAGCTCAAGCGTGACTCGGGGTGGACGCCCAAGGAGCTGGCCGACAACAAGGCGACCCTCTTCGCCACGCGCTCCTCGGCTTTGCCGCCCTTCACCTTTTGAACCTCGCCCCACACTTCGCGCCGCGCCGAGCGGCGTCACCGGGTCGGACCACTCCCCATCGAGGGGGCCGGGCCGGTTCCTGACAGGAATGTCAGGTGCGGCGCCGGGGATCCGGATAACCTCTGGCAGCCCAACGGGGAGTGGCGCACCGATTCAAGGGGAGGCCCAGAAGATGCTCGGACTGCACAGAACCAAGACGGCCAACGGGACAGGGCATCTCCAGCCACGAAAGGCGCCCCGTGTCTTGGCGGCGGCGGCCATGGCGGGGCTCGTCCTAGGCGCGGCGGCCTGCTCGAGCAGCCCTGCGGGCAATGCCACCGCCACCACGGCCAAGACGACCACCACGACGATCGCCATCGACCCCACCACGGCCCAGGCCGACATCTCCACCGCCTATAACACCCTGTTCAACCTGGCCAACCCGAGCCTGGCCGGCAAGCTGGCCGTCATCCAGAACGGCCAGTCGCTCACCTCGGCACTCCAGCAAGCGCTGTCGTCGTCAGAGGCGAGCGCATCGCAGGGATCGAAGATCGACAGCGTCAACATCCTCACCGCGTCGCAATGCACCAAGCAGTCCCTGCCGCAGCAGTGCGCGCACGTCGTCTACGACATTCTCGGCACGGGGGGCACGGCCATCCTGCCTAATAACAACGGCTACGCCGTGTTCTCCAACGGCCAGTGGCTGGTGGCCAAGGTGACGATCTGCACCCTGCTCGGCCTCTTCTACTCGGCCGAAGGCAAGACCGGTAGCCCCCCCGGCTGCTGAGTCCCGACTCCGATCACGGCAACGACCTGAGCGAGCGCCCTCCGGGGCGCGAGCTCAGGACTTGCTGGGGAGCACCGCCGTCGCCTCGCCCACGACCTTGACCTCGCCGTCGCCGTTGGCCAAGGAGCATTCGAGGTCGACAAGGTTCCGACCTTGTTCCACCCGCTTGCCCGTCACCACGATCTTGGTGGTGAGCTCCTCACCGGGCCAGGTCTGGCGGGAGAACCGCACCTTGTAATGCGTCAGGTTGCCCGGCCCCACGTAGTCGGTGAGGGCGGTGCCGAGCAGGCCCATCGAGAACATCCCGTGGCCGAAGACGCTGGGCTGACCGGCCGCGGTGGCCAGGACCTCGTCGTGGTGCATGGGGTTGTAGTCCCCCGACGCACCGGCATAGCGCACGAGGTCGGTCCGGGTCAGGGTGTGACTCGAGGCCGGTGCCTCGTCACCTTCTTTGACGTCCTCGTAGTACCGCGTCGCCTCGCCCATGTCGATCCCTTCTCGCCCCGTGCTCGCAGCTTGGGCGCCCTGTCGTTTTCCTGTCAAGACCGCTCTGTCCACTGTTCAGGCCCAGAATGCAGGCCCCGTATTCAGGCCCCGTATGCAGGCCCCGTGATCAAGCGCCCGGCTCGGGATCGCGCGGCAGCCCGAGGATGCGTTCGCCGATGACGTTGCGCTGCACCTCGCTCGTCCCCCCGGCGATGGTCAGACAGCGAGCCGAGAGAAAGCCCTGGCTCCACCGGCCGGCGTCGTCCTCGGTGGTGGCGCCGCGTGCCCCGAGCTGCATGAGCCCGAACTCCTGGAGTCGTTGCTCGTGCTCGGCACCGAGCAGTTTGCGGACGCTCGCCTCGGGCCCGGGCTCGACACCCGACACCGACCGCAGCGTGGTCCGGGCCCCGAGCAGGGCCAAGGACTGGGCCTCGGCCAACAGCTCCCCCACCCCGTCGAGGACCACGGTGTCCTCGACACCGTCCTCGATGCCCTTCAGGATCCCTTCGATGCCGAAGCCCCAGGTGGCGCCGCCGGCCATCGACACCCGCTCGTTGGCGAGGGTGGTCCGAGCCAGTCGCCAACCTCCGTTGACCTGCCCCACCACGCAGTCATCAGGCACGAAGACGTCAGTGAAGAACACCTCGTTGAACATGGCCGCACCGGTGATCTCGCGCAGCGGCCGCACCTCGATGCCCTCGGTGTGCATGTCGACGATGAAATAGGTGATGCCCTCGTGCTTGGCGGCGTCGGGGTCGCTCCGGGCCAGGCAGATCCCCCAATCGGCGCGCATGGCGATCGAGGTCCACACCTTCTGGCCGTTGAGCACCCAGCCGCCGTCGTGGCGGGTGGCGCGCATCGCCAGGGCGGCGAGATCGCTGCCGGCCCCGGGCTCGCTGAACAACTGACACCACACGAGCTCGCCCCGCATGGTGGGACCGACCCAGCGCTCCTGCTGCTCGAGGGTCCCGTGGGCGATGATGGTGGGCAGCGCCCACGCACCGACGGCAAGATGGGGCCGGTGCACGCGCGCCGCGGCGAGCTCCTCGTCGATCACGAGCTGCTCGACCGGGCCGGCACCCCGTCCCCACGGCACCGGCCAGTGCGGCGTGAGGAGCCCGGCGTCGACGAGCCGACGACGACGTTCGTCGTGGTCGGGCGCGGCGGCCACCTCGGCCACCACGGGCCGGACCTGCTCCCGGATGCGCTCGGCTTCCTCGGGGAGATCCAGCCCGAGCCGG
>DATKQM010000037.1:0-41316 GCA_035532735.1 Acidimicrobiales bacterium
TCGCTGCGGCTGAGGCGGTGTCGTTCTCCCCGTAGCCAGAGGAGTCAATTTGGCGGAGGAGGTGGGATTCGAACCCACGGTGACCTTGCGACCACAACGGTTTTCGAGACCGTCCGATTCGTCCACTCTCGCACTCCTCCAACTGGACTTTCGTGTTTCCCTAACCCCTGCGTCCTAGTTCTTGTCCTACCCCTAGAAGCGGCGGGTTTGTGGCACGCGAATCGCCAATCGTACAGGCACGATGCGGAAACTCTCTACGCCGTCCTAGGCGCTGCTCTGAATCAGACGGCTGCCTCGACCATTAGGACCGATGGAGTCGGACCGGCTTCGCTCCTCAGATCGAGGCCCATCTCGTCGGTCGGTGCGCGGCCCGTGGCAGGAGCCGGACGAGCTGAGCCCAGAGGGGCTTGGCGCTCCTGGTATACGTCGGTCCAGACGCCGGTCACGGTGGGCATGGGCATCTTCTTTCGTTCAGAGGTGAGCGATTCCCGCTCAAGCGGTGAGGCAGAACGGCGGCGTGGAGCTCGAGCTGCAAGGGATAGGGGGCGGACGTGGACACCAGGACTCCTTGGATTAGGTGTGAGTGGAACGGGATACGACGGAAAAGCAAGGGGACCAGCGGAGAGGTGACATGGCACCTCGGACTGAGCGGCTTCGATCAGCCCTCGATCTGGTGAAAAGTGAATCCCTTGGTGAAGAGCCAGATCGGGAGGATCAGCTCGAAGAGGCCGCCGGGGACCAGCGCAAGCATCCCTGCGCCGTGAGTGATGTCGATCAGGTTGAACATGGCCAAGATGCTTCCCACCAAGAAGACCGGATAGCCGATGATCCCCAGCATGGAAAGGTTCCTCGGCACGATCCTCGATGTCAGCAAGGCAGACGACAGGACGAACCCTGCGCCACCAGATATCGCGTAGACCGCAAGCACGTACGCATTCCACTGCGCATGGCTTGCCAAGAGGTACATGCCCACCGCCAGGAGTATGAGGCACTCCGTCACCCTCATGGCGAAGTAGGCCCGAGAGCGAATCGGTGTATGCGACGCCAGGATTTGCCGCATCGCCGCACCGTTGGCGGCGACCGCGAGCCCGCAGAAGCCCAGAAGGAACACACCGGCGATGAGGGAGTCGTGGGCGGTCGCGCTCGAAAAGGACGAGCGGATGAGCGCGTTACCGATGGCGAAGGTGAAGGTGGCAGCAACGAAGCACAGTCCGACAAGGACTGCGGTCTTGCTGACGGCATTCGTGGTCGGTGTCGGAGCGGCCATGGCCGTCACTGACGTGGCCGGTGTCTGTTGCATCGATCGGTCGAGCGTTGCTGTCGTCATGGCCGTCTCCATTCGTGGGCTTACGTTGTAAGTGACAGTATACTTACGACGTAAGGTTGTCAAGGGCGGCGCCGGAAAAGATGGGATGGCCCGCGGCGGACCGATGCCTCCCTGGCGACAAGGCCAAGGCCCCCGGTGGGGGCCGGGTGCAGCGTTCAGGTCGAGTCGCGGGCTCTCTCGAGGCCGTCGAGGATCAGGTCCAGCCCGAACCCGAACTCATTTCCGTAGTCATAGCCGGGTCGAAGGACGTGCTCGAGGGTGAACTCGGTGAGGTGGGGATACTCGTCGGCGGGGACCTCCGCCAGCATCATCCTCGCCACCTCTACCGTCTCCTCTTCGGTGTCGCCCAAGGGCAAGGTGGACTCTTGCAGCGCGAAACCGTAGATGTAGCTGTCGAGGGCGGAAAACGCGTGGGCGGCCATCGGGATCGAGAAGCCACCCGCACGCAGGCTCCCGATGACGGCGTCGTGGTGGCGCAGCGTGAAGGGACCGGGTGAGGTCCGCGTCGACATCAATGCGATTGCCCATGGATGGCGCCTCAGCGCCTGCCGGGCGGATTGCGCGCGCTCACACATGGCCGCCTTCCAGTCGGCTCCGCCCGCGGGCAGGTCGATCTCGCCGAAGACCAGGTCGACCATGCCGTCGAGGAGCTGATCCTTGTTGGCCACATGGTTGTAGAGCGACATGGCCTCGACCCCGAGGGCTTCGCCGAGCTTGCGCATACTGAGCGCTGCGATCCCGCTCTCGTCGGCGAAGGCAACAGCAGCACGCAGCACCCTCTCCCTGCTCAGGGGGATCCGGGGCTTTGTGGCCGGTTTAGTCGTCGGAGCCATCTGCGTCCCTCCACGTCGATGCCCTTGACTTCCTTACGCTGTAAGGATACCACTAACTTACAACGTAAGCCATCGACCGTCGGAGAGACCATGACGAGAACAACGCGCACCCGGCCCACGGACCCGAGAAGTGCCTCCCTCGGCGCCGGCACGATGTCGGTGGCGAGATACGACCTCGGATCCCCACCCGACAAAGCCCTCCGAGGGGCGCCGAGACGAACCACTCGATTCGCAAGGCCAGCGCCACCGCGGGAGCCGGACTCCTAGCCATGTCGGTGCTCTGGGCCTTTGGATACCTCGTCGCTCTGTCGAAGTTCGCGGCGTGGCTTCGAATCGCGTACGCCGTGGTGTTCACAGTCGCCATCCGCCAGCTCCCCGAAGCGCTCCGCCTCCACACCAGGCGCCCGGGCAGATCAACTCCTTCACCCACATCTGGATCGCTGCGCTCGTCCTCTTGGCCTGAGTCTGTTTGTCCTGGCCCACCTCGTCTACAGGTCGGGGTATGTCTCGAAGCTGTCGGGCGGGTCATTTGCTCGCCGTGGAGGTCCTTGTCGTTGGGATCACTCCCTACGGGGCATTCTCCCCGCAGGTGGATTCATCAAGGTTGCACAGGAGACCGGCCTCATTGTCGACCTCGGTCGTCGGGTGCTTGCTGAGGCATGTCACCAAATGGCCAATTGGCGAGAGCAGTATCCAACGTCCGCTTCGCCATGCGGGTGAACATGTCACCCGTGCAGCTCGCTACGCCCAATATCGTGCGACTCGTTGAGCAAGCCTCACAGAGAATCAGCTTCCGGGTCGGCTCATGTGCATCGAGATCACAGAGCACGTAGTGATGCCGAATGTCGAGCCAGCCGTGCAGGCGCATCAGGGGGCTCTCATCGACACCCTGAAGGTCGATCAGACGTTCGTGGACGCGATCCCGTCGCCATCGGGGTGTGATCTTCAGACACCGTTGCCTAGGGATATGATGCTCCGTCTTTCGGCAATCGACGGAGGGGGTCGGGCATCCGACGATCTGTGCCAGGCATCGACGCCCGTCCTCGTCCCACCGAGGAACTACAGGCTGATCGGGACCACGTGCGGGGGCTCATCGAGAGCCCCCTGAGCGATGGCGACACGCTCGACCCCTTCGCAGTCCGCCAGGACAAGGAGTATGTGTTCGCGCCGGATCGGGGCGCGGCCCTGGCCTATCGCGCGCTGTTTGGTGTCGCCCTCGGTTCGGGCGACCCCATTGGGTTGGCAGACCAGGTTCCCGAGTGCCTTCGACAGTTCTTGGCCCGCGCCGACGACATCGGTGTGCGACCCGTGGTCATGCTCGTCCGCCAAGACCGATTGGCTCAGTACAAAAGACTTGGATTTCGAACCTTCTATCTAGGTGACGAAGCCATTTTGGACGTCGGCACTTTCACATTGGACAACCCTCGGATGCGTAACGCTCGACAGGCAGTCAAACGCTCTGTCAACTTCGGCGTCACGACGGAGGTCGTCCGCGAGGCCGACATCCCCGCTTCTCTCATGGCCTCATTGCGCGAAATCACAGTCCGTGCGCGGCACGGAAAACGCGAGGAGGGCTTCTCGGCCGCACTCGAGGAGCCGTTCACCGTCCCTCAGCCCGCGTGCATCGTTGCCCTGTGCCGGGACCGCGGGGGAACTCCGATCGGGTTTCAGCGGTACGCGCTGTGCTGTGGTGGCACAAAGCTGTCGGCGGATGCAATGCGCCGCCTTCCAGCGGCGCCGAACGGAACAAACGAACGGATGATCTTCGAGGTCCTCCAATGGGGAAAGAGAAACGGAATCGTCGAGGTGTCGCTCAACTTCGTGGCGTTTCGAAGCCTCCTCGACCGCCTCGACGTCGCCAACGGGAACGCGGTAGTGCCCCGCACCATCAGAGCGCTCAATCCCGCCGGGGCTCCGACGCTCTTCGTCTTCACCAACAAGTTTCGGCCCCGCTGGGTACCCCGGTACCTCGCCTACCGCTCGTTTACCGACATCCCGCGCTTTGCCATCGCGACCTTGAGCGCGGAAGGACGGCTTCCGCCTTGGTTGGCGCGCCTCGGTGACCGCACAGGTTGATCCGATCGCGGTTCAGCGCCGAGCTGCGAAGAATTCCTCGAGCACCACACCGCATTCCTCGGCCAGGACCCCGCCCCGGACGGGCAACTCGTGGTTGAGTCGGGGGTCGGCACACAGTTGATAGAGCGATCCACACGCCCCGGCCTTGGGGTCCACCGCACCGAAGACAAGGCGTCCCAGACGGGCTGCCACCAGGGCCCCGGCGCACATGGCACAGGGCTCGAGGGTCACCACCAGGGTGACGTCGGTGAGCCTCCAGGTGCCGAGCGAAGCTGCGGCATCGCGTAATGCCAGGATCTCGGCATGGGCGGTGGGGTCAAGCCCTCGCTCGCGCTCGTTGTGACGGGTGGCGATTACCCGACCGTCCACCATGGCCACGGCACCGACGGGCACGTCCCCATGCTCGATGGCCTTCCTGGCCTCGGCCAGCGCGAGATGCATCGCGGCGAGGTCATCGACTCGTTGTCCCGGTTCAGTCGGTTGGTCGCCAGCCATGGAGAGACGGTAGGGCAGACGGGAGGGGGGGAGTCCCCCGCCTCGCCGCCGGGCCCTTCACGCGGAGGAGGTGGGATTTGAACCCACGGTGAGTTTCCCCACACACGATTTCCAGTCGTGCCGATTCGGCCGCTCTCGCACTCCTCCGGAGCTGCCGGTGCGCAGCAGCAGGGAGGCTATCGTCTCGCGGTGCATTGTCCGGTGCTCCGTGCGACGGCCGGGTCCTGCGCAACGGTCTCCCGTGAACCGAGTCAGGGCCGGAAGGCAGCAGCTCTCAGCGGGTCCGGTCGTGTGCCGTAGCAAACCTGGCCGTCGCACCGAACACCGGCACCGCTCGGGGCCCGCCACCGACGCCAGGTCGGCGCCGAGGACGTCATGACACCGCTCTGACCAGGCGGGCGAAGGCGCCGTGTCCCCCCGATAGGCTGCGGCCGTGGCCGCCGTCGGCGACAAAGATTCCGCTCCCTACCAGTCTCTGTACCGTCGCTTCCGTCCGCAGCGCTTCGAAGAGGTGCTCGGACAAGAGCACGTGAGCCTGGCTCTGAGAAACGCGGTGCGCGACGGTCGCGTCGGGCACGCATACCTGTTCAGCGGCCCGCGCGGGACGGGCAAGACCTCGACCGCCCGGATCCTGGCCAAGGCGTTGAACTGCGCGGCGCTCGAGGACGGCGAGCCCTGTGGGCGATGCGACTCCTGTATCGAGATCGCCCGGGGCGCGTCCCTCGATGTCCACGAGCTCGACGCGGCGTCGAACAACGGAGTCGACGCCATGCGTGACCTGGTGTCGCACGCGGCGCTCGGGACCCCGGGCCGATGGAAGGTCTACATCGTCGACGAGGTGCACATGCTTTCGACAGCGGCGTCCAACGCGCTGCTGAAGACGCTCGAGGAGCCACCCGGACACGTCGTGTTCGTGCTCGCCACCACCGACGCCCAGAAGGTGCTTCCCACCATCCGGAGCCGCACCCAACACTTCGAGTTCCGACTCCTCGGGTCCGAGACGCTGTCGGCCCTGCTCCACCAGGTCCGCACTGCCACCGGTCTCGCACTTCCCGACGAAGCCCTCGACGCGGCCGTGCGCCGGGGACGGGGATCGGCCCGAGACGCGCTGTCGGCACTCGACCAGGTCGCGGCGGGAGGGATGGTCGACGACGACATCGAGGTGTTGGCCGAGCTCGCCGAGTCCCTGGCCGAGCGTGATCCTTCCCGGGCCCTTGTCGCCGTCGCCCACGCTTCCGAAGCAGGTCGCGACCCTCAGCGCCTGGCCGCCGATCTTGCCGAGTACCTCCGCCAGGGGTTCCTGGCCATCGTGGCGAGCGAGCTCGTGAGCCTGGCGGGCGCGGACCGCAGCCGGGTGGAGGACACCGCCCGGCGCATGGGGCTGCCCGCGTTGGTACGCGCCCTCGAAGAGCTGGGACGAGCCCAGGTCGACATGCGTGATATCCCCGACCAGCGCGTGCACCTCGAGGTCTCGCTCATCAAGCTGACCCACCCTCAGGCAGATGATTCCACCAGTGCCCTGCTCGAGCGGGTCGAACGCCTCGAACGGGCTCTGGCCGAGGGAGGCGGGGCGGGAGTCGGACCTGCGGTGCCGGCCACGCCGCCTCGCACCCTCGAAGTTCCACCGGCGCCGCCGGGTGGGCCCGCTCCGAGCCGGGCGGGCGCGTCGGCAGCGAAGAATGCGAAGGACCCAGGCCGGGCCTCTTCCCCGGCGGAGGTGGGCGAAGGAGGTGCGGTCGCCCCTGTCGGCGCCGCCTCTGGGTCTGGGGGCCCGCCTGCGACCGGTGCAGAGAGCGGTCCCGACCTCGCCCGTCGGACGCTCGGCGCGGTGAGACGTCAGAGCGGTTCGGGTCGTGGCATCCCCCGGGTCGACACCGCGGGAAACGCCACGTCCCGCGCACCTGGCGGTGCCGAGGTACCCAGCGCGCCGAAGGGCTCCGACGCAGGTCCGACTGGGGCCGCCCCGGTGAAGCCCGCTGGTGCGATCGCCACACTGCCCTCGCGCGACCAGCTCGTGCAGGTCTGGGGTGACGGGCTGCTCGCCCAGCTGCCCAACCGGGCCAGGGCCCGTTTCAGGGTGGGAAGGTTCCTGGACTTCGAGGGGTCGACGGCGATCTTCGCCTTGCCCAACGAGACTCACCGTTCCTATTGCGAAGAGGTTCGCCTCGAGGTCGAGGCCGCACTGGCAACCCGCTTCGGGACGGCGGTGCCGATCAGGCTCGTGGTCGACGATGAGGCCGCCGACGACCCGGTGTCGTCGCGCCCGGCCCGCCCACCTCGAGGCGCGACGATGCCGTCGGCGTCGACCGTCGAGGTCGAGGCAACCGCCACCGTCGAGACGGCCGAATCCGTCGACACCACGGGCGCCGCGGTGACTGGCGTACCCGCAATTGACGATTCCCCCGATCTCCTCGATTCCGCCGTGCTGGCTGCTGAGACCGAGCTCGCCGGGGTGGGGCTCACTCCCGAAGAGCGGCTGAAGCAGGCCTTCCCCGGCGCGCAAGAGGTATAGCGATGTTCACCGGCCCGTTGCAGGCCTTGGTGGACGAGCTGGGACGCTTGCCCGGCATCGGGCCGAAGTCGGCGCAGCGCATTGCGTTTCACATGTTGAAGGTGGCACCCGAGGACGCCATGCGCCTGGCCGACGCCATCGTGGCGGTCAAAGAGCGCATCACCCTGTGTCCCCGATGCTTCAACGTCGCCGAGGGTGACCTTTGCGCCATCTGTAGCGACAATCGGCGCGACGGCACGATCATCTGCGTGGTCGAAGACCCACGCGACATTGTGGCGGTGGAGAAGACCCAGGAATTCCGCGGTCGCTACCACGTGCTTCACGGTGCCCTCAATCCGATCGAGGGGGTGGGGCCGGATCAGCTCCGCGTCAAAGAGCTCCTCGGGCGGCTCGACGACGAGGCGATCACCGAGATCATCCTCTGCACCAATCCGAACCTCGAGGGCGAGGCCACCGCCATGTACCTGGCGCGGCTCTTGAAGCCTCTCGGCCTGAGCGTCACCCGCATCGCCAGCGGGCTCCCGGTCGGAGGCGACCTCGAGTACGCCGATGAGCTCACCCTGGGTCGCGCCCTCGAGGGCCGTCGCGAGGTCGACGCCTGAAACCTCAGTCCCACAACTCGAGTTGATCGGCACCGCGTTCGAGCGGGAAGTATCCCGGGAGCTCGTCTGACGGTGTGTCGAGATACACCTTGGCTTCGGGGGGCTGGGCAAAGCGGCCGTGGCTCCAGCGCACCTCCACGTGGCCCTGGACCGACCGCCGCCGCATGGTGGCGCGCTCGACGTAGGTGACAGTCCAGTTCACCTGGGGCTGGCCCGACGTGGCGGCGACGATGTCGAGGCCCACGAAACGAAAAGCTTGGCGCCAGTCCCACGAGCTCGCCACGCGCAGGCGGAGCGATCTCCGGGGGTCGGCACCGAGGAGGAAGTAAGCGGCGTTGCCGATGCGTAGCAGCCGCCAGACCATCTTCTCGGCCGCCCCGCGGCGCGCTATGTTGTCGAGCCAACGTTGCGCGGACGCCGTGCTCACCTGCGCGCACAGCCGTCGGTAGGGCTCGCGCGCTTCCTCGGGATAGGTCCGGTCCGGAAGCGCGCGCCGGAGGCGCTGGCGATCCTCGGTGCCCAATTCGGCGAGGTCATCGGCGAGATCGGTGAGCCCCGTGGTGCGCCGGCAAGCGTCGTACAAAGCCCGCAGCTCGTCGGGGGCGACCACTTCGTACCAGTCGGTCTGCTCCCAATCACCCGAGGTGGCAAGCAGCCCGTCGAACAATCGGGCCGGGGAAGGGTTGGCGATATTCCGTGACAGGTACTTGCAGCTGACCAGGTAGACATGATCGATCCTGAGGTCGACAGGCGCCACCTCGTCACCGGGCGGGCGACGTCCGCCGGTCCATTCGATCAGCCGAGGGCGTCGTCCCCGGAGTGCGTCCTCGGCGTCGAGGAATGCCCGTCCGTTGGCAAATGCAGTGGCAAATTCGCCGTCGAACCTTCCCGAGTCGTACAGGGCGTCGAGCTCAACCCAGATGTCTTCGGCTATGTCGAGCTGGCCGGGTCGTCGCGCCAGTGTGGCGGCAAGGTCGCCGAGGCCCAGAGTGCCGAGCGCGGTGGCGAGCTCGGTGACCGTCGTGCGGTCATCGGGCACGGGTCGCGCCGCGCCGGCTCTTCATCCCCGTCTCGACGCGCCGTTGGTCTGGCGCGGCCATCACAGTGTCGAGGCCGAGCGACGCATAGCGCGACAGGCGGGCCTCGTCTTCTGATGAGCCGAGCTCGACCACGTCGTAGACGGCCCCGATCCCGCCCGCCGGCGCCGCGTCGCCGAGTGATCGCCACGCCCGTTCCCCGGCACTGCCCCGCACCGGGGCTGCGGTGGTGAGGAGCACGAAGGGGACCTCGGGCCACGCGGCGTGGATGACAGAGGCTTTGCCGAGCGCCTTCCACAGGGTGTCGGCGCGCCGCAGGCCGGTGTTGGAGGTACTGAATGCACCGGCGAAGTCGAAGAGCCACTGTCCTCCGGTGCGGTCGCGCCCGGTGAAGGCAACGTCCACGCCGGCGACGGGGCGCTTGCTCGCCACGACGTCGAAGAACCCGCACCGGCTGAGCATCTCTTGGGCCACGTCGCGCGCCCCGGTGCCGTCGCGCCGGGGTCGTTCGAGGGGGTCGCCCCCGCGTTCGATCAGTCGGTCGCGCTCGGCGCTGATTCGCTGCTCGGCGATGCGGACGTACTCGGACTCGGTGTCGTAGCCGACGAAATGGCGGTGGCTGCGCAGTGCGGCGGCCGCGGTCGAGCCCGATCCCATGAACGGGTCGAGGACGAGGTCGCCTTCGTAGGTGTAGAGCTCGATGAGCCGCAGGGGGAGCTCGACGGGGAACGGTGCCGGATGCCCGACGCGCGTGGCGCGCTCACTGGGCAGCTCCCAGACGTCGGTCGTGGCCTCGATGAACTCCTCCTTGGTCAGCGAGATCCCCGACGGCAGGCCGCGTTCCTGGCGGGCGGGACGAGAAAGGGCCCTGTCGAAGCGGCCCTTGCTGGCGATGACGACCCGTTCGGTCAGGTCGCGCAGGACGGGGTTGGCGGGGCTCCGGAACGAACCCCATGCGCACGACCCGCTGGCTCCCCGTGCTTTGAGCCAGACGACCTCACCGCGCAGCAGCAGCCCCAACCGGTCCTGGAGGATGGTGATCACATCCGCCGACAGTGACCGGTACGGCTTGCGACCCAGATTGGCCACGTTGACGGCGATGCGCCCCCCGGGCTCGAGCGTCCGGACGCATTCTGCGAAGACCTGGGTGAGCATGCCCAGGTAGTCGAGGTAGCTGGCCGGGATATGGCCTTCACCGAGCGCTTCTTCGTACTCCTTGCCGGCGAAGTACGGAGGTGAGGTCACCACCAGCGCCACCGAGGCGTCCTCGACCTCGTCCATGTGCCGGGCATCGCCGGTGACGATCTTGTCCTTGATGGGGGAGTTGTTGACGGTGTCGTGCTGGGACAGGACCGGAGGGCTGAACCGGTCGTAGAAGCCGCTGGCGTCGTGGCTCTCGCGCCGGCCCACGCCGAAGGCGGAGGTCGATGTGGGCCTGCGGACACGGCTCACTGGCATGGCTCCCGATAGACGCAGGCGGAAAGGCGTCGTCCGCTCATGCGTTGCATTGATAGTACCGAGGTGTGACGGTCCTGCAGCGGACCGCGCGCGGCGGTGTCAGACGCTCTGATCAGGCGGTTGGATCAGCCGATGGTACGCACGACGAGGGCGTCACCCTGGCCACCACCACCGCACAGGCTGGCCGCACCGAGACCGCCGCCGCGGCGGCGCAGCTCGTGAAGCATGGTCAGCGCCAGCCGGGTCCCGGACATGCCGATGGGGTGCCCGAGCGCGATCGCCCCGCCGTTGACGTTCGTGACCTCGTCGGTGATCCCGAGCTCGGCCATCGAGGCCAGGCCCACGACTGCGAACGCCTCGTTGAGCTCGAACAGAGAGACGTCGCTCGGCGCTTTCCCGACCTTGGCCAGCGCTTGCACGACGGCATTGGCCGGCTGCAGCAGGAGCGAGGCGTCGGGGCCCGCCACCTGCCCGTAGCTGACAACCTCTCCGAGAGGCGTCACCCCGAGGGCCTCGGCCCGGGCCTTCGACGTCACGACCACTGCCGCCCCGCCGTCGGAGATCTGACTGGCGTTGCCGGCGGTGATGGTCCCCTCCTTGTCGAAGGCGGCCTTCAACCCACCGAGCGACTCCGCCGTCGTGCCGGGTCGGACCCCTTCATCGGTGTCCACCACGATGGGGTCGCCCTTGCGTTGGGGCACGGACACGGGGACGATCTCGTCGGCGAAGCGGCCGTCTTTGATGGCGGTGGCGGCCCGCTCGTGCGACAACGCGGCAAAGCTGTCCTGGGCGGTCCGCGAGAACTTCGCCTCCCGGTTGTACTGCTCGGTCCCCAGTCCCATCGCACAGTGGTCGAACTGGCAGTAGAGGCCGTCGTACATCATCGAGTCGACGAGGGTGCCGTCCCCGGCCCGGTAGCCGGCCCGGGCACCGGGCAGGAGATAGGGGGCTTGGGTCATCGACTCCATGCCCCCCGCCACCACGACATCGGCTTCGCCGGCTGCGATGAGCATGTCGGCGAGGTAGATGCTGTTGAGCCCCGACAGACAGACCTTGTTGATGGTGGTGGCCGGGACCGACATCGGGATCCCGCCCTTGGTGGCGGCCTGGCGGGCCGTGATCTGGCCTTGGCCGGCCTGAAGCACGTGGCCCATGAACACGTAGTCGACGTCCTGGGCGGAGACCCCGGCCCGCTCGAGGGCGGCCGCGATGGCAAAGCCACCGAGATCCATGGCGCTGAATCCGGCCAGGGCCCCCGAGAGCTTGCCGATGGGGGTACGGGCCCCTGCGAGGATGACGGAACCGGGCATGGAAGTGACCTCCGATGGACTGTGTCAGCCGGACAGGCCGGTAGCGGGCCCCGGTACTGGGCCCGGGTGGTGGGCAGAGGCCCATTCTACGGGAGGATCCGGGTCCCCCGCCGGGTCGACTCAAGTTCGGGCGCGGCCTGGGAAGCGGCGGGAACAGGCGGGTAGGGTGCGTCCCCATGCAGGCATTCCGTGAGGCCATTGTGGCGGGTGCGAACGGCGACGAGCTGGGCGCCCTGGCGCTGCCCGAGTTCTATCGCGCCGCCCATGTCCGTCGTGACGAGGTCGAGATGTTCGCGGGGGTCGACTCGGCCGACAAGGACCCCCGGAAGTCGCTCCATGTGTCGGAGGTCCCCGTCCCCGAGCTCGCTCCCGACGAGGCCTACCTGGCGGTCATGGCCTCCTCGATCAACTTCAACACCGTGTGGACGTCGATCTTCGAGCCCCTCCCGACCTTCGGGTTCCTCGACCGCCTAGGCAAGGAGAGCGCCTGGGGGGCGCGCCATGCCCTCGACCACCATGTCGTCGGATCCGATGCTTCTGGTGTCGTGCTCCGGGTCGGCTCGGCGGTGCGGAACTGGCGACCGGGGGACAAGGTCGTCGTGCACTGCAACTACGTCGACGACCAGGATCCCTCGGCCCACGACGATTCCATGCTGGCGGCCAATCAACGCATCTGGGGATTCGAGTCGAACTTCGGCGGTCTGGCCGACCTCGCCGTGGTGAAGGCCAATCAGCTCATGCCCAAGGCGCGACACCTGAGTTGGGAAGAGGCGGCGATCAACGCCCTGTGCAACTCGACGGCCTATCGGATGCTCGTCTCGCGCAACGGGGCACCCATGAAGCAGGGCGACAGGGTCCTCGTCTGGGGTGGGAGCGGTGGCCTCGGGAGCTACGCCGTCCAACACGTGATGAACGGGGGTGGGACACCGGTTGCGGTGGTCTCCTCGCCCGACAAGGTGGACCTGCTGCACCAGCTGGGCGTCGAGGCCGTGATCGACCGTGCCGCGGCCGGGTACCGGTTCTGGAAGGACGAGCACACCCAGGACGAGTCGGAATGGCGTCGCTTCGGCAAGGAAGTCCGTGCCTTGGTGGGAGCGGAGCCCGACATCGTCTTCGAGCATCCCGGTCGTCAGACCATGGGTGCGTCGGTGTTCGTCTGCAAGCGGGCCGGGACCATCGTCACGTGCGCGGCCACCTCGGGCTACATGATCGAGTACGACAACCGCCACCTGTGGATGAAGCTCAAGACCATCAAGGGCTCGCACTTCGCCAACTACCGCGAGGCCTGGGATGCCAACCAGCTCGTCTGTGACGGCAAGGTGGTGCCCCCGTTGTCGGCGCTCTACCCCCTCGACGAGGTCGGGGACGCCGCCTTCCAGGTACACCACAACTTGCACGAGGGAAAGATCGGAGTGCTGTGCCTCGCACCCGAAGAGGGCCTCGGCATCGACGACCCCGAGCTGCGGGCTCGCGTCGGGGAGGATCGGATCACGTTGTTCCGGAGGCACGAGGCATGACCGCCCCAGCCGGCCCGGGAGCAGCGCACGCCTTGCTCACCGAGATCGACCACGTCGGGATCGCGGTGCGTGACCTCGACGCTGCCATCGCCTACTACCGCGAGACCTTCGGTGCCACTGTCAGCCACCGCGAGTGCATCGACCTCGACGGTGTGGAGGAGGCGCTCATCTCCGTGGCCGACTCCTACATCCAGCTCCTCATGCCGACGCGCCCCGACTCACCGGTGGCCCGGTTCCTCGAACGCAGAGGTGAGGGGTTGCATCACGTCGGATACCGAGTCGACGACTGCGCCACGGCACTGGAGTCTGTGCGCCACGGGGGTGGGACCCTCATCGACGAAGCGCCCCGGCCCGGCTCGCGGGGGACGACGGTTGCCTTCGTGCATCCCAAGGGGGCGTTCGGCACGCTGATTGAGCTGGTCCAGGAGCCCGCCTGAGATCAGGTGGTGAAGCGCATTACCGTGCCGGGATTGGCGGTGGTGCCCCACAGCGTTGCGCCGTTCTGGATCACCAGTTGGCGGATGACGCCGGGGACCTGCACCGGCATCCCTGTCTGTTGGCCCGTGGCCGGGTTGAGTGCCACCACCACCCCCTGTTGGCCGTCGGCAACCCACAACCGGTTGTGCCAGACCGCCACCATTTCGGGGTTGGCGGGGACGCCGCCACTGGCTCCACCCACGGTGTAAGTCGCTGTCACCCGCATCGAGGCGGGGTCGACGCGCGACACCGAGCCGGACTTCACGTTCGCCACCCACACCGACCCGTCGCCCACGCCGACCCCGAAGGGGCCTTGGCCCACGTGGAGCGTCCTCCAATGCAACACGCCGTCGACGGGACGGGGGTCGACCCGGGTGAGTGAGTTGGTCTGTCCACTCACCCATACGCCGTGGGGGCCGATGGCGAGACGGACGGCTCCATCGGGGAGCGATCCCGACGCCAAGACGTTGCCGGTACGGGGATCGATGAGACTGACCGATCCGGCCACGAGGCTCGCCACCCAGATCCCGCCGTCACCAGCGGCGAGCGACACCGGCCCCTCGGGCACCGGGATGGGGGACCCCACCACGGCCGAGGTCTTGGGGTTGATCTCCCACACCTGGCTCCCGGCAATGTCAGCCACCCAGATGCGGTCGAAGCCCGTTACCACCGCGATCGGCCTTCCCCCCAGGCGCAGCGGGCGACCCAGCAAGGTGCCGGTGGTGGGGTTGAAGTGCCTGACCGTGCCGGTGTGATCGTCGGCCAGCCATCCGCCTGTCGAGTCGAAGGTGACCGACGCCGCCACCGAGTGGGTGACGACGACGGCACTGGCGGGGGGAGGGCCGTCAGCGGACGGAGTCGACGGCGAGGTGAGAGCGTCGATACCGAGGGCCATGGCGATGACGAGGGCAAGACCGAGACTGAGAACCACGCCGACTCCTCGCCGGGTGAGCTTCATCTTGGCCTTGGGGCGCGGGCCGGTTTGCCGGGCGCGAGCCGGCGCCGGCTCGTCTTCCAGGGCGCGAAGTGTGTCTTGGGGGGAGCGAGCCCTTGTCGGGCCCGTGGTCTGCGTCGGGGCCTGCGGTCCGGCACCCGCTCGTGGCGGCATCATGATGCCCGCGGGCGGGGTCTGGTCCGGGTCCGGCTGATCGGCCCTGGGGCGCTGGTGCTCGAGCTGGTTCCCCGTCGGGGTCACCACTCCATCCTGGTCTCGTGACGACCCGCGCGGGGTGATCGTCGGCCTGCGCCCGTCATCGGACCCGCCCTCGGGCATGCGACGCGGCCGACCTCGAGCCCCGCCACCTGGTTTTGGAGTGTGCGAGGTCGTGACGCGCTGCGGCCCGACGTGTCGCTCGCGCAGGGACCTCCGGTAGCCTCTCGGCCCATGGACCACCCCATGTCACAACGGCTGGCCGAGCTCAAGGCCCGCAAGGAGGAGGCCCTTCACGCTGGTTCGCCCCACGCCGTGGAGCGCCAGCACGCCAAGGGGAAGATGACCGCCCGGGAGCGGATCGAGTACCTCCTCGACGACGGATCGTTCCAGGAGCTCGACATGCTGGCCCGGCACCGGGCGCACGGCATGGGCCTCGAGGAGAAGCGTCCGTACACCGACGGTGTCATCACCGGGTTCGGCACCATCGACGGCCGACGGGTGTGTGCCTTCAGCCAGGACTTCACCGTCTTCGGCGGCGCGCTCGGCGAGGTGTTCGCCGAGAAGATCCACAAGGTCATGGACCTCGCCGAGTCGATCGGCGTGCCCATGATCGGGCTCAATGACGGGGCGGGGGCTCGTATCCAAGAAGGCGTCGTCTCATTGCACTCCTACGGCGGGATCTTCCACCGCAATGTGAAGGCGTCGGGAGTCATCCCGCAGATCAGCGTGATCATGGGCCCCTGTGCAGGTGGCGCGGTGTATTCACCCGCCATGACGGACTTCATCTTCATGGTCAACCAGTCGAGCCACATGTTCATCACGGGGCCCGACGTCGTGAAGACCGTCACGGGGGAGGACGTCACCCTCGAAGAGCTCGGTGGTGCCATGAGCCACGCCACGAAGTCGGGAGTGGCCACGTTCGTCGCGCCCGACGAAAAGACGTGTCTGGACGAGGTCCGCTATCTCTTGTCCTTCCTGCCCTCGAACAACCTCGAGGAGCCGCCGCTCGTCGAGACCGACGACGACCCCGACCGGGGTACCCCCGAGCTGGTCGACCTTATGCCCAGCCTGCCGACGCAGCCCTACGACATGAAGCGGGTCATCACCTCGGTCGTCGACGAAGGGGACTACTTCGAGGTCCACCCGCACTGGGCCATGAACATCACCTGCGGGTTCGCTCGGATCGACCGGCGTGTCGTGGGCATCGTCGGCAACCAGCCCGCCGTGCTCGCCGGCGTGCTCGACATCGACTCATCGGAGAAGGCGGCGCGCTTTGTCCGCACCTGCGACGCATTCAACATCCCGTTGGTCACCTTCGTCGACGTTCCGGGATTCATGCCTGGGACCGATCAGGAATACGGCGGGATTATCCGTCACGGTGCCAAATTGCTGTACGCGTACTGCGAGGCGACCGTGCCACGCATCCAGGTCATCACCCGCAAGGCCTACGGCGGGGCCTATGTCGTCATGAACTCCAAGTCGATCGGTGCCGACCTCGCCTTCGCGTGGCCATCGGCGGAGCTGGCGGTCATGGGGCCCCAGGGTGCGGTCGAGATCGTCTACCGGCGTGAGTTGACCGAGGCCGCCGACCCCGCGGCGCGGCGTGCGGAGCTCGTCGAGGAGTACACCGAGCGCTACGCCAATCCGTATGTGGCCGCCGAGCGGGGCTACGTCGACGATGTGATCGACCCCACCGAGACCCGCCGGGTCCTCGTGCGCAGTTTGCGCCTCCTCGCCTCCAAGCGTGAAGAGCTGCCACGCCGCAAGCACGGGAACGTGCCTTTGTGAGCGAGGCCAACACGCCCCGTGCACCGGTCGTCGTGTCGGTGCGGCCTGAGCCCGAGCCCGCCGTGTTGGCGGCCATCGTGGCCGCGGTCGAAGAGGCCTGGCCCCGCCCCCGTGCCGACGACGACGGCGGGGGCCCGAGGCAGCCGCCGTGGCGCTTCAGCGGTCGGTGGTGGACTCAGCCCGCGGCGTTGCGCCGGGATCGTCCTCGATCGAGTCGCTGATCCCGACTCCGTCAGGGCGCGGCGCGGCCCTGTCCGTCGCGATGGTGCTCGACCAGGGTGATCAGCTCGTCGACGATCCGACCGAGCTGGAAGTCCTTGGGCGTGAAGACCGCGGCGACCCCCTTGTCGCGCAGCACCTCGGCGTCTTCGGGTGGGATGATGCCGCCCACCACGACCGGGGCGTCGACGCCGAGGGCGCGTAGCCGGTCGAGCACCTCGGGGACGAGCTCGAGATGGCTCCCGGACAAGATGGAGATCCCCACCACGTCGACGTCCTCGTCGCGCGCCGCCACCGCGATCTGCTGGGGACTCAGCCGGATGCCTTGATAGATCACCTCGAAGCCCCCGTCGCGCGCCGCCACCGCGATCTGCTCGGCTCCGTTGGAGTGTCCGTCGAGACCGGGCTTGGCCACGAGAAGGCGTGGCGGCCCACCCGAGCGCTCCGCCAGGAGCCGGGCGCGCTCCCGGACTTCGCTGAGCTCCACACCCCGGTGCCCGACACCGCCACTCACGCCGGTGGGGGCGCGGTACTCGCCGAACACCTCGCGCAGTGCCCCGGCCCACTCCCCGGTTGTGCCGCCGGCGTGGGCGAGGGTGATCGTGGCCGGCATGAGGTTCTCGTTCTCGTCGGCCGCCACCCGGCGCAATTCGTCCAGAGCACGTTCGACAGCGACGTTGTCCCGCTGCGATCGCCATGTCGCCACGTCGGCACGCAGCTGAGCTTCTTCGGCGGGATCCACCTTCAAGATGGTTGTGACGCCGTCGTCGGCCATCTCGAGGGGCGACGGCTCGGTCTCGGTGAAGGAGTTCACCCCCACCACGAGGAGGTCCCCGGTCTCGATGCGCCGTACCCGTTCGGCCTGACTGCGGACCAGGCGTCGCTTCAACTCGTCGACCGCTTCGAACGCACCTCCCAGTTCGAGCACCTCGTCGAGCTCCTCACCCGCCGCGGCCACGAGCTCGGAGGTCTTGGCCTCGATCACGGTGGAGCCGTCGAAGATGTCGTCGTACTCGAGCAGGTCGGTCTCGAAGGCCAGGATCTGTTGGATCCGCAGCGACCACTGCTGGTCCCAGGGCCGGGGCAGGCCCAACGCCTCGTTCCAGGCCGGGAGCTGGATCGCCCTGGCCCGGGCGTCCTTGGACAAGGTGACGCCGAGTGCCTCGAGCACGATGCGCGGCACGTTGTTCTCGGGCTGGGCCTCGGTGAGCCCCAGTGAGTTGACCTGGACGCCATAGCGGAACCGCCGGAGCTTGGGGTCCTCGACCCCATAGCGCTCCAGACAGATCCGGTCCCACATGCGGGTGAGGGCACGGACCTTGCAGGTCTCCTCGACGAATCGGATGCCGGCATTGACGAAGAACGAGATGCGCCCCACGACGGCGGGGACTTCTGATTTCTCGATCTTTCCCGAGTCGCGCACGGCGTCGATGACGCCGATGGCCGTCGCCAGCGCGTAGGCGACCTCCTGGACCGGTGTGGCTCCGGCCTCTTGGAGGTGGTAGCTGCAGACGTTGATGGGGTTCCACTTGGGGACCTCGCGGACCGTGTAGGCGATCATGTCGACGATCAACCGGCGACTGGGCCCGGGCGGGAAGATGTACGTGCCGCGCGACAGGTACTCCTTCACGATGTCGTTCTGGGTCGTGCCCTGGAGCAGGCGACGGTCGACCCCAGTGTCCTCGGCGTAGGCGATGTAGAGCCCGAGGAGCCATGCCGCGGTGGCGTTGATCGTCATCGA
Organism: Acidimicrobiales bacterium; assembly: GCA_035532735.1. GTDB lineage: Bacteria > Actinomycetota > Acidimicrobiia > Acidimicrobiales > UBA8190 > Chersky-840. The sequence goes on from DATKQM010000037.1 coordinate 18,546, forward strand.
GGTGTTCATGTCCTCGAGCGGGATCCCCTCGAGGAGCTCGGCCATGTGGCCCCGGTGCACCACGGGGACGCCGACCTTGCCCACCTCGCCGGTGGCTTCGGGCGAGTCGGGGTCGTACCCGGTCTGGGTGGGGAGGTCGAAGGCAATCGAGAGCCCGGTCTGTCCCTTGGTCAGGTTGGTCCGGTAGAGCTGGTTCGACGCCCGGGCCGAGGTGTGGCCCGAGTAGGTGCGCATCATCCAGGGCTTGTCCCGACCACCGTCTCGAGGTGCCACGTCGCTCACCTCCCCATTCTCCCCCTGCCGGCGCCGGTACCGGCCCCTCGGAGTCCCTCCGACCCGCTCCCGGTCCCCACTCGGAGGGGAAACAGCTACTTGCGGTAGTCGAAGAAGCCCTGGCCCGACTTCCGGCCGAAGAGCTCGGCGGCCACCATGCGTCGCAGCAGCGGGACCGCCGCATAGTTCGGGTCGCGGAACTCGTCATAGAGAGCGTCGAGGATCGCCAGGCTCGTGTCGAGGCCCACCAGGTCGAGCAGGGCGAAGGGCCCCATGGGGAACCCGCAACCCCCCTTCATGGCGGTGTCGATGTCGTCCCGGGTGGCGACGCCGTTCTCGAGGAGACGCACTGCGTTGTTGAGATAGGGGAAGAGCAGGGCGTTGACAATGAACCCGGCCTGGTCCTTCACCTCGACCGGCGTCTTCCCGCATGCTTCGGCGAGCTCCTTGGCCGCAGCCACCGTCGCGTCGGAGGCTGTGATGGGCCGGACCACTTCGACGAGGCTCATGACCGGGGCGGGGTTGAAGAAGTGGATGCCGCACACCTGATCGGGTCGGCCTGTTTCCATCGCCATCTCGACAACGGGGAGTGTCGAGGTGTTGGTGGCCAGGATGGTGTGCTCGGGGCAGATGCGGTCGAGCTCGGAGAAGAGGTGCTTCTTCACCCCGAGGTCCTCGACGACCGACTCGATGACGAGGTCGCATCCGGCCAGCTCGCCGAGGTCCGACACCGCGGTGACACGCGACAGCGCACCATCGCGGTCGGCTTCGGCCAGCTTGCCCTTGTCCACCTGACGCGCCAGCGACTTCTCCATGGCGGCGACCATGCCCTCGGCCGTGCTCTGGGCCCGGGAGCGCAGGACGACCTCGAAGCCGTGCACCGCCATGGTCTCGGCGATGCCCGAGCCCATGATCCCCGATCCGACGATTCCTACCTGCTTGATCGACATGGGCCGTATGTTACCGGCCGGTTACCTGATCGGCCCGTCCGATGGTGTCTGCCCTGTCAACCCCCTGCGCTGCGGATGGCGCGGCGCATGACGCGCGGCCCGCTCTCGATCATGAGGCGGGGCGAGATTCGGTAGATACGCCAGGGGATGCGGGCGTGGCGGGGGGTCACGATGATGGGCCGATTGCGCGCCACGCCATCGAGGACGTCCTCGGCGAGCGACGCGGCGGGATAGGCCCGACCGATCATCTTGGTGAGCAGGGTCCTGGCGTTGGGCGCATGGGTGACCGGAGGGAGATCGGGAGGGTTGCCCTTGTCGAGAAGCGGGGTATCGATCACACCGGGGCACACCACGCTCACCCGGACACCGTGTTCGACGGCTTCCATCCGCAAGCTCTCGCTCAAACTGACCACGCCGTGCTTGGTCATACCGTAGGCCGTGAGCATGGGGGCGGGGAGCAGACCGGCCAGCGACGCCGTGTTGACGATGTGGCCGCTGCCTTGACGGATCATGATGGGATAGGCGGCCACGACGCCGTGGATGACTCCGCGCAGGTTGACGTCGATGGTGCGATTCCAATGGGCCAGGGTGAGCTCGCGCACCGGCCCGGCCACGGCGATCCCGGCGTTGTTGAAGAGGAAGTCGAGATGGCCGTGGTCCTGGGCCACGCGCTCGACGAGAGACGCCACCGCCTCGGCGTCGGTCACGTCCAGGGCCACAGCCCAGACCCGACCGGGTGGTCCCGCCTCCAAGGCGTCGGCGGCGGCCTTCGCTCCGCCTTCGTCGACATCGGCGAGAACCACGGTGGCGCCGCGCCGGGCCAATGCGCCGGCCAGTGCTTTGCCGATCCCCGAAGCGGCCCCGGTGACGATGGCGACGCGTCCTTGGTAGTGGGTGTCGTCGGGCATGGAGCCGAGCCTAGGCCTGCGCGGCCTCGCCGGCCCGGGCGTCGTCGAGCCGGCCTCGCCCGGGCCTGAGCACCGCGGCCGACGCCCCTACAGTGACGGCCATGGCCGGCACGAATGGGCCCTGCGGGCCACTGGCCCTCGTGGGCGGGGGCGAGTGGACCGACGGATGTGATTTCGACGCGGAGCTCCTGGCCGCCTCAGGCGGAGACGACGTTTTGATCCTGCCGACGGCGGCCGCCTACGAACACCCCGAGAAGGCGGTGGCGACGGCGACGACATGGTTCGCACGGCTCGGCGGTCGGGCTCGGGGTCTCATGGTGCTCGGGCGTGCCGATGCCGAGGATCCCGCCAACGCCGCGGAGGTACGGGCCAGTCGGTTCGTCTATCTCGGTGGGGGATCGCCCATGCATCTGCGATCGGTCCTGAAGGGATCGCCGGTGTGGGAGGCGTTGCTCGAGGCGTGGCGTCACGGGGCGGTGGTGGCGGGCTCGTCGGCCGGTGCCATGGTGCTCACCGACCCCATGGTGGACCCGCGCGGCGGCGCGTTGACCGTGGGCTTGGGCATGGTCGAGGAGTTGGCGGTGATCCCGCATTTCGGCGAGGAGAATGCCGAGAAGGTCCATCGCTCCATCGCCCTGGCTGCTCCGGGACTGCCTGTGGTCGGCCTTCCCGAGCGCACCGCGTTGATCCGTGACCCCGATGGCGGGTGGCGCCAGGCGGGCCAGGGCACCGCACAGGTGTACGTGAGCGGAAAACCCGCCGGGATCGACGCCCTGCCGCACTGAGCAGGTGCGTCGCTCGTCAGAGCGTGTCGATCGACCTGTCCCCGGTCAGTCGGCTTCGACGATGGTGACGGACTCGATGGTGATCTTCTCTTTGGTCTTGCCCGAGCTCGATCCCAAGGCGTCGATGGCAGCCACGACATCGAGCCCCGACACGACCTTGCCGAACAGCGAGTAACTGGGTGGCAACCGCATCCCGTCGGGGCCCGAGATGATGAAGAACTGGCTCCCGTTGGTGTTGGGCCCGGCGTTGGCCATCGCCAGCGAGCCCAGCTCGTAGCGTCCCGGGGCGGGGAGCTCGTCGGCGAACTTGTACCCGGGGCCGCCGGTGCCCGTTCCGGTGGGGTCGCCTCCTTGGAGCACGAAGCTCGGGATCACCCGATGGAAGACGATGCCGTCGAAGTAGTGGTATCGGGCCAGGAACACGAAGCTGTTCACGGTCCGCGGCGCTGCTTGGGGGTCGAGCGAGATGGTCATCGAACCGTGGGAGGTGACCATCGTGGCGGTGTAGTGCTTGGCTGCGTCGATGACCATGGGAGGCTCACCCTTGAAGGATCGGCGCTGGGCGCTCGAGCCGTCGGCAGCGGGCAATTCGACGGACATGGGGACCTCCTGTGGGGGTTGTGTGCGAACGGTACCTGCGAACGCGACGTGGTCGCTCCGAGGGTACCGACGGGCCGATCTACGAAGACGAGATGGTGACCGACAAGATGCGGTGGATGACCTTGGGGGGCGTGCCGTTGTCACTGGGGTTGGCGTTACCGTCCTTGTTGATCGTGGTGGCCACCTTGATCCCCGAAGTCACCTGCCCGAAGAGGGTGTAACTCGGCGCCAGGCTGGCTCCTTCGGACCCGGTGACGACGAAGAACTGGCTGCCGTTGGTGTTGGCGCCCGAGTTGGCCATGGCCACAGAGCCCACCGGGTACTGGGGGGTGGCCTTGGCCGGGAGCTCGTCGACGAACTTGTACCCGGGGCCTCCGGTGCCGGTTCCCGTGGGGTCGCCGGTCTGGTCCATGAAGCCCGGGACCACCCGGTGAAACGTCACGCAGTTGAAGAAATTCTTCTTGGCGAGGAAGACGAAGTTGTTCACCGTGATGGGGGCGTGCTTGGCGTCGAGGGTTATGACAAAGGTGCCTGCGTCGGTCTTCACCGCTGCTGTGTAGGTCTTGGCGGCGTCGATGGTCATGGCCGGCGGTTGCTTCCACGACGGTTTGTGCAGCGTGGTGGAGGGGCTCGAAGCACAGCCACCTGCCACCGCAGCGTTGTCGGCCACCTCCTGAGCGGTCAGGACCTTCTTCGATGGCTTGAGGGCGATGAAGTAGACGAAGAGGATGACCGCCGCCACCACCACGATCGTGATCGCTCGCCGGTTCCGGGCACGCCGGCGGCGTTGGCGCTCCAAGGCTGCCATTTTGGCTTCACGCGCCGAGCGCTTGCGGGCTCGCTTGTCGGTAGGCACGGCCCGCCACCATACCGGCCAACGCCGGTTCTGATGGCTCGCCCGCTCCAGTGGAGGTAGAGGGTCCAGGCGCCCGGTAGCTTCGACGTGTGGCTCTGGTGGTGCAGAAATACGGCGGGACGTCGGTGAGTGACGCCGAGCGGGTGCGCGCCGTCGCTGATCACGTGGCTCGGACCCGGCGTCGGGGGACCGACGTGGTGGTGGTGGTGAGCGCCATGGGCAAGACCACTGACGACCTCATCCGGTTGGCGGGCGACGTGAGTGCCGTGCAGCCTCCGCGCGAGCTCGACATGCTCCTGACGTCGGGCGAGCGGGTGTCGGCGCCTCTGCTGGCGATGGCGCTCGCCGGGCTCGGCGTCGACGCCGCGTCCTTCACCGGCAGCCAGGCCCAGATCATCACCGACACCACCCATCTCAACGCCAAGATCGTCGAGGTCAGGGCCGACCGGCTGCGCGCCGCGCTGGCCGAGGGCAAGGTCCCCGTGGTGGCGGGATTCCAAGGGGTGTCGCTCGATCGGGACGTGACGACACTGGGCCGGGGCGGTTCGGACACCACCGCCGTTGCCCTTGCCGCTGCGCTCGACGCCGATGCCTGTGAGATCTACACCGACGTGTCCGGGGTGTTCAGCGCCGATCCGCGCATCGTCCCCGAGGCACGCCGGCTGGCACGGGTGAGCTTCGAGGAGATGCTCGACATCGCCGCCAGCGGCGGGCGCGTCCTGGCTCTGCGCTCGGTCGAGTTCGCCCGTAACCACCACGTGCCCTTGCACGTCCGTTCGAGTTTCACCTGGGAGCCCGGTACCTGGGTGGTCGAGGAGGATCCGTCCATGGAACAGGCCGTCGTCACCGCTGTCACCCACGACATCTCCGAGGCCAAGGTGACCGTCACGGGCGTGCCCGACAAGCCGGGCATCGCGGCGCAGCTGTTCAGGGCGCTGGCCGATCGGGATGTCAACGTGGACACGATCGTGCAGAACACGTCGTTGCACGGGACGACCGACATTTCCTTCACCGTTCCGAAGACCGATCTCGACGTCAGTCTCGACGTGGCCCGGGCCCTGGTACCGGAGATCGGCGCGGGCGAGGTGATGGGAGATGACGGGATCGCCAAGGTGTCGCTCGTGGGCGCCGGGATGCGCAGTCATCCCGGGGTGTCGGCCACCATGTTCGAGGTCCTCGCCTCTGCGGCCATCAATATCGAGATGATCTCGACATCGTCGATCCGACTCTCGTGCGTGGTGCGGGCCGATCGTGTCGAGGAGGCGGTACGGCTGCTGCACCAGGCGTTCGAGCTGTCAGACGGGTGATTCGCGCCCGGTAGGATTGCGCGATGCGAGTCGCCGTCGTCGGTGCCACCGGCCAGGTCGGCAAGGTCATGCGATCGGTGCTGGCCGAGCGCTCGTTTCCCGTGGATGACATCCGGTTCCTCGCCTCGGCTCGCTCGGCCGGCACGCGCCTGGCATGGCGTGACGGCGAGGTGGAGGTCGAGGAGGCCGAGGAAGCCGACTACCGCGGCGTGGACATCGCGCTCATGTCGGTCGGCGCCGATGCGTCGCGTCGGATCTCGCCCCGGATCGCCGAGACCGGTGCGTTGGTGATCGACAACTCATCGGCGTGGCGGATGGACCCCGCCGTGCCCCTCGTCGTCGCCGAGGTCAATCCCGACGCCCTCGACCACATGGGGAAAGGCATCGTCGCCAACCCCAACTGCACCACGATGGTGATGATGCCGGTGTTGGCACCCCTGCATCGTGCGGCGGGGCTGCGCCGTCTCGTGGTCGCCACCTACCAGGCCGTGTCGGGGGCGGGCCTGGCCGGTGCCCGGGAGCTCGAGGAGCAGCTGACCAAGACTGTCGACGGGGCGGCCAGCCTCACCTTCGACGGTGCCAGCGTCGAGTTCCCCGCGCCGACGGTGTTCGCCGGTCCGGTCGCCTACAACGTGCTGCCCCACGCGGGGCGGTTCCTCGATGACGGGACGGGGGAGACCAACGAGGAGCAGAAGTTGCGCGACGAGAGCCGGAAGATCCTCGACATCGCCGACCTGGCAGTGTCGGGAACGTGCGTACGCGTCCCGGTGTTCACCGGCCACAGCATGTCGATCAACGCCGAGTTCGAGCGCGCCTTGACCGTGGAGCGGGCCCAGGAGCTCTTGGAGGAGGCCCCCGGCGTGCGCTGTGTCGACGTGCCCACCCCACTGGCCGCCACCGGTATCGACCCCGTCCTCGTCGGCAGACTCCGGCGCGACGACACGGTCGTACACGGGCTCGCGCTCTTCGTCTCGGGCGACAACCTGCGCAAGGGCGCTGCCCTCAATGCCGTGCAGATCGCCGAGGCGCTCGTGGCCCGACGGTCCGTCTGAAGCGTCAGGTCGAGGACGGGGGCCGGAACCTCTCGGTGGCGCCCGTGGTGGCCCGGCCCACCATGACCGCGATCCGGCGGGCCAGGTTGACAGCGTGGTCGCCGAAGCGCTCGTAGAACCGAGCCACGAGCGCCGCCTCGATGGCCACCGGCAGGGGCATCGAGCCACTGGCGATCTCCGCCGTGAGCGTCACGTGCAGCTCGTCGAGCTCGTCGTCGAGCTCCTCGACCTCGTCGGCCACCGGAGCCCGATCGGCATAGGCGTCGGCCGTCGCACGCCACATGTCGCACGCCACCTCGCCCATCTGCTCGACCAGACCCCGGGCGCGCGGCGACAGCTCGACTCCGAGACCTCGGACGGCTCGGCGCGAGACGTGTTCGGCGAGGTCACCACTGCGCTCGAGCTCGGGCAACATGCGCAGGACGGCCACCAGGTAGCGCAGCTCGTCGGGCCCTGTCTCGCGCAGAGCCAGCTGGCTCTGGACCAGGTGCTCGACGTCGCGATACAGCGCGTCGATCGTCTCGTCGCTCTCGGCCAGCACGCGCGCCGCCTCGCGGTCCCCGTCGAGCAGGCAGTGGGTGGCGCCGGCCACGCCCTCGCCTACCAGGGCAAAGAGCTTGATGACCTCGCGGTCGATGTGCTCGAGGGTCTCGGTGACCTGATCTGGTTTGCTCATCTCCACCACGACCCGTCTCGCCACAGTGCCACCGTAGCGCCAACGGGCCTCGGCTTTTCCCGGCCGAGGCCCGTTCAAGGTGAGGAGTCGGTGCCCAAGGGCTCGGGGAAGAAACAGTGGTGGTGCCGGCCCGTCACCTCGTAGACAGCCGTGCCGCGGCGGCCGTCGTCGGTCTCCACCGCCATCAGGTGCTGGCCTCCGCCATAGAACGGACGATACGGCGCGCACCATCGTCCTTCCCCTCGCACCGTGACTGTCGTCCCGTCCGCCAGCGCGCACGACACCGTGCCGGCCAGCCCGCTCACCGCCGAGCCGTCCGACCCGTAATTCACCCGGGCACCGCCGTCATCGGTCCAGTGCAGGTCGTGGTCGAACGACAGCACAGGGACCGGGTCCCCGCCACCGGCGGCCGCCCAACATCCGTCGGTGAAGACGTGCGCCCCGTCGGCGAGCTCCCAGTGCCAGACCCCGAGCATCCCGTCGGGCAGTTGGATGGCGAACCATGTCCACATCGGGATACGGCCGTGGTCACGGACCCCCCAGGAATGGTCTCGCTGACCCAGCCAGCCGTCGACGGCGCCGCCTGACTTTCCGTTGCTGTAGCTGCCGAGAAAGGTGCCGGACTGGATCATGTGGCTCTGGTCCCACAGCAGGCCGCCCGCGTCGTCGCGCAGCCGACCCCGTCGCAATGCGTAGGCGGCGGTCCGGGCTTCGAAGGTCAGCTCTGCGTCGAATCCGTCCGCGTCGTCGACGACGACGCGGACGCGTCGGAAGGGCTCCTCGATCACGACCGAGACCGGACCCACGGTGGAGGTGTGGGGGTCCCGACCCGCCGGACGCTGGTAGTGGCGGAAGACGAGCTCGTCACCGACGCGCCCGAGCACGAGCGCATCGAGCATGCCCCGTGGCGGGTAGGTGGCCATGGCCACCACCACGACGTCGCTCTCGGCTGTGGGCCCGTGGGTGACGAAGAAGTAGCTCTCGCGCCAATGGGGGTGCTCGATGCCCACCACACCCAGGGGCTCGGGGATCTGGTGGACGAAGTGTTCGTCGAAGTCGCTCAGCTGTGGCATGGGTCTCCTCGATGTAAGACGGCGGGGTAAGACGGCGGTGTCAGTCAGCCGGGTCAGTCGGTGGTGTCAGTCGGCGCTCAGCAGCGATTCGGAGTCGAGGTCCAGCACCTGGGCTGCGTGTCGTCGGGCCATGGTCAGGAACATCTCGTCGCCCCGTTCGGTGCGTTCCACGAGCATCGAAGCGCCCACGGCCATGACGTACCCCGCGTAGGCGTGACGCCGGTATTCGGTCATGCAGTCGTCCCAGGAGTGGCCCTCGACACCGTCGGCGACCAGTTGCTGGTGGTAGTCGTGCAGGAGTGCTCGCTCGTGGGCCCGTCGCTGCTCGGGCATGAGCCCCGCACCGAGGAAGTACGACACGTCGGCGGGCCCGGGACCGAGCGTGACGGTCTGCCAGTCGACGACGGTCACCGCCGGGGCCCGCAGGTCGGTCCCGAACAAGAGGTTGTCGAGTCGGTAGTCGGCGTGTTGGACGGTGCGTGGTCCCGACCGCGGTCGCAGATATTCGTGGATGCGGGGGAACAGACGGCGACCGACGCCCACGACGCTGTCGTCGAGGTCTGCTCCGTAGCGCTCGACGAATCCGTCGAACAGGATGCGCAGCAACTCCCCGCCCCCGTCGTCGCCGGCGTCGCCGCGCTCCAGCCATGGCAGGTGGTCGAGGGCGGGATCACCCCATCGGGGCGCGTGCAGGCGGGCCAGTTCCGCCAGGGCCAGGGAGGCCTCGTCCACGGTGCACCCCGCCATCTGGTCACCCTGGCGGGCCGGCGCCATGTCCTGAAGCACGAGGGCGAACTCGGCACTGGAGGTGTCCACGGCCGCGAAATAACAGCGAGGGGTGCGGACCCCTACCGTGTGTGCCACCTCCTGGTAGAAGCGCACCTCGACCTCCGCGGTCCGCAGCGCCAGTGCTGTGGACCGGCTCGTGTCGTCGGCGGGCGTGAACTTGCCCACCACTGTGGACGGGCCCCGGGGTGCGGGAGCGTCATAGGTCAGGTGCAGCCGCACGCTGTCGGCCATCTGCCCCGTGCCCACCGGCTCCCCCGCCACCTCGACCACACGCTGGGCGTCGATGACCCGCGCGCCGCGCAGCACGTCAGTCAACCACGCTGCGTTCGCGTCTTCGGGGCGCCACACCGGGCCGGCGCGGCGTGGCTCAGGGATCGGCATCGACGTCCGCGACGATCAAACGCGGTCCCGAGGGCCAGTCCAGATATCGCCACCACCAGTTCACGAGGACGACCACACGGTTGCGGAATCCGATCAGGTAGACGAGGTGGAGCCCGAGCCAGGCCAACCAGCCCAGTGTCCCGCGCAGGATGGGCCCCCGGCGCAACTGGGCCACCGCCGCGTGTCGCCCGATCGTGGCCATGAGACCCTTGTCGTGGTAGCTGAAGGCGGTCGTGGACCGGCCCTGGAGCTGTCGCGCGATCTGCTGCGCGGCGTGCTTGCCGGATTGGATCGCCACCTGGGCCACCTGGGGACAGGCCTCGGATCGTGCCGGTCCCCACGGGACCGCCCCGGCGTCGCCGACCACGAACACCTCGGGGTGTCCCGCCACCGACAGGTCGGGCTCGAGCGCCACGCGTCCTCCCCGGCCGTGCGCGCTGGGCAGCGAGGCGGCCAGGGTGCCGTCGACGGTGACGCCGCCCGCCCAGACCACCGCCGCGGCCCCGATCCACCTGCCGTCCCCGAGCCGGACCGCCGCAGCGGTGACCTCCGCCACCGGCGTGCGGAGTCGGACGTCGACGCCCCGGAGGCGCAAGGTCTCCTCGGCGTAGCGGCTCGCTTGTTCTTCGAATCCGGGCAGGAGCCGCTCGCCGGCCTCGAGGAGGATGACCTTGGAACGCTCCCGGTCGATGCGGAGCCGGTCACGGCGCACCGACACGTCGAGCAGCTCGAGCAGGGCTCCCGAAATCTCCACTCCGGTGGCCCCCCCGCCCACCACGATGAACGTCGGTGCCCCGTCGTCGAAGTCCTCGGGATGGGCGTCGGCCGCCTCGAGACATCCGAGGACGGTGTTCCGCAGACGCCGGGCATCAGCCAGCGTGTAGAGCGGGAGCGAGTGCTGCGGGGCGCCGGGGACCGAGAAGAACCCGGTGGTGGCGCCGGTGGCCACGACCAACCGGTCGTAGTCCAGTGCCGTGCCATCGGCGAGCCCCACGCGCCGGGTATCGACGTCGACCGACAGAGCCCGGCCGTGGCGGAACACCACATTGGGCTCGCGTCCGAAGATGGTGCGGACCGGATAGGCGACATCGGCGGGGTCGAGCCCGGCCGTGGCCACTTGGTAGAGCAGGGGCTGGAACGTGTGGAAGTTGTGGTGGTCGACGATGGTCACTGTCACCGGTTGGTCCCGAAGATGCCGGGTGGCGCTCAACCCGGCGAAGCCGGCCCCGATCACCACCACCCGGTCCACGTCCTCAGGATGGCACGCTCCGAGGGGGCCTACCTCTTTGAGCGCGACCGACGCTCTCGAGCGCGAGCGGTCAGACCTTGGCCAAGGCGCTGGCGGCGGTGACGATGTCTTCGACCTGGGGGAGGATGGCGTGCTCCAGGGACGGTTCGTACCCGACGAAGGTGTCTTCGGCGGTGACGCGCCCCACCGGCGCGTCGAGATGCCAGAAGCAGTGCTCGGCCACCCAGGCGGCCACCTCGGCTCCGAACCCGGCGGTGAGGGTGTCCTCGTGGACGACCAGGAGCCGCCCCGTGCGCGCCACCGACTCACCGACCATGTCGTGGTCCCACGGTGAAATGGTGCGGAGGTCGACGACCTCGACCGAACACCCGTCGGCCGACAGTTGCTCGGCGGCGACCAGCGACTTCTGCACGGTGGCGCCCCAGGTGGCGATGGTGAGGTCGCGCCCCGGTCGGACCACGGTGCCGCGCCCGAACGGCAGCACCCATCCGGGTCTCGGGATTCGGTCGGCCGCGTAGCGCTGGCGGTAGAGGTGCTTGTGCTCCAAGAAGAGCACTGGGTCTTGCGCCGCGAAGGCGCTGCGGAGCAGTCCGACGGCGTCGCGGGCTCGCGACGGGAAGGCGACGAGGAGCCCCGGGATGTGGGCGAAGATCGACTCTCCACTCTGGGAGTGCCAGATGGCGCCGCCGGTGAGGTATCCGCCGATGGCGACGCGGACCACCAAGGGGCAGGTGAAGTCGCCGTTGGACCGCCACCGGATCGTGGCGGCCTCGCTGTGCAACTGCTGCATGGCGGGCCAGATGTAGTCGAAGAACTGGATCTCGGCGCAGGGGCGCAGCCCGCGCAACGCTTGCCCGACACCGCGGCCGATGATGTTGGACTCCGCTAGTGGCGTGTTGTAGCAGCGCGCCGATCCGAAGCTTCGTTGCAGCCCGCGCGTCACGCCGAACACCCCGCCTTTGCCCTCCACGTGGTCGAGCACGTCGTCATCGGCGTCGGCCACGTCCTCGCCGAAGACGCGGATGCGCTCGTCGGCGGCCAGCAGCTCGTGCAGCGTCAGGCGGATCGCCTCGGCCATCACGACCGGCTCCGCGCCCGGGGTTGCCGGAGCGGGGTCGGGCTCGACCTCGGGTAGCGAGGGCAGCCGGATCACGTTGTCGGTCACGGTGGTCGGGTCCGGCCGCGGGGCGGCAAGGGCTTCTTCCGCCGCAGCCGCGGCGAGATCGCGTGCCTCGGCGTGCACGGCGGCGGCTTGCTCTTCGGTGATGACCCCGGCGCTCACCAATTGCCGTTCGAGGGTGTCGATGGGGTCGTGGGCGAGCTCTTCGGCGAGCTCACCGGCGTCGCGGTATTTGGCCTGGGAGTCAGCCGAGGAGTGGGAGTAGGGGCGCGTCACGTGCGCGTGGATCAGTCCCGGACCTTCCCCGGCGCGTACGCGGGCGATGGCGTGCCCTCCATTGTTGCGACACGACGCGTAGTCCCAGCCGTCCATCTGGGTCACCGCCAGCCCGCGAAAGCCGCGCACTAACTCTGCCACCGGCGCCGGGGACTGATCCGCGGCGCGTACCGAGATGGCGTACCCGTTGTCGGCCACGACGAACAGCGTCGGGAGGTGTAGCCGACACGCGGTGTTGAGGCTCTCCCAGAACTCTCCCTCCGACGTGGCTCCCTCGCCGAGCGACACGTAGGTGATCTCGTCACCGTGGGCTTCGCATCCCACCAGACCGGGTCTTCGTGCGATGTAGCGCCCGGCTTCGGCGCATCCCACCGCCGGCAGGCACTGGCTGCCGGTCGGGCTCGACTGGGTGACGATGTTGCGTGTCACCGCTCCCCAGTGACACGGCATCTGCCGGCCTCCCGATGCCGGGTCGAGAGACGATCCCACCGCCTGGAGCATGATGTCGAGGGGTGTCACCCCCAGGGCCAGGACGAGCGCCCGGTCGCGGTAATACGGGAAGAACCAGTCATAGGCGGGTCGGAGCGATCGGGCCAGAGCTAGGAGCAGGATCTCGTGGCCGGCCCCGGAGATCTGGAAGAAGACCCGGCTCTGCTTCTGCAGCAGGATCTCCCGGTCGTCGAGGGCCCGCGAGACACACGCCAGGCGGAAGTCCTCGACCAGCTCCCGGGCAGGAAAGCTCCGTAGCGACCCCAGGGGGGCCGGCGTCGGGGTGCCGCCGTTGCTCTCGTGTCCGCCCCGGGCACCGGATTGGGCCTGGGACTTCACGCCCGCACCTCGTCCCACCGCGCCTTTGCGCACCACGATCGACGCTACCTCTCTGACAGCTTCAATCGGTGGCCTTGGCGGGCTCCCTGGTCCTGTTACACCCCGGCGTTACGCTCGGCCGCGTCCACCCTCGGAGCAGGGAGATCTCATGATCGTTGGCCTTCTGATCGGCATTGTCGTCGGTGGTGGGGGTGGTGTCGCCGTCGCCTGGAGCGTGGTATCGGCCCGTGCCTCGGCCCGGGTGGAGGCCGAGCGTGACCGCCACGCCGAGGCGCTGGGCTCGGTGCGTGCCGAGGTGGCGTGGCTCCAGGCCACGCTCGAGCACGAGCACCGGGCCGGCGATGAGCGTCGGTTGGCGGCCGAAGACGTTCGTCGACAGTTCGTGGGTGAGTTCGCCGAGTTGTCGCGCCAGGCCCTCGAGCAGAACAACGCCCAGTTCCTTGAGTTGGCCGACACCCGAATGGCCCACGCCCAGCAGTCGGCGCGCGGTGATCTCGATCAGCGCACCCAGGCCATCGATCAGATGCTGAGCCCGTTGCGCGAGCAACTCGGCCGTTACGAGCAGGGGCTGCGGCTCCTCGAGCTCGAGCGCCAGAAGGCGTATACAGGGCTGAGCGAGCAGGTCCGGACGCTCACCGACTCCCAGGACAAGCTGCAGTCTGAGACGCGCAACCTCGTGACTGCCCTTCGCTCTCCCGCCACTCGGGGTCGGTGGGGAGAACTGCAGTTGCGGCGTGTCGTCGAGATGGCAGGGATGGTCGAGCACTGCGACTTCGACCAGCAGGTGACCACCGACGGTGCCGAGGGAAGAATCCGACCGGACATGGTCGTGCATCTTCCCGGTGCCCGGAACGTGGTCGTCGACGCCAAGGTACCGCTCCAGGCCTTCCTCGACGCCAACGACGCCACCGACGAGACCGCCCGCCAGACCCACCTCGTCTCCCACGCCCGTCAGTTGCGGGTCCACATCGACTCGCTGGCCAAGAAGGCCTACTGGGACCAGCTCAAGGAGTCACCGCAGTTCGTGGTCGCCTTCGTGCCCGGGGACGCCCTGTTGGCGGCGGCACTCGAGCACGACTCGTCGCTTCTCGAGCACGCCGTGTCGCATCGGGTCCTGCTGGCCACGCCGACGACGCTGATTGCGCTGTTGCTGACCGTTGCCAACGGCTGGCAGCAAGAGTCGTTGGCGGAGAACGCCCGGGAAGTACAGGACATGGGTCGCGAGCTCTACAAGCGCCTCGCCACCTTCGGCGAGCACATGGCCCGCACGGGCCGCAGCCTCAGTGGCGCCGTCGACGCCTACAACAAGGCCGTGGGCTCGCTCGAGCGCAACGTGTTCCCCCAGGCGCGTCGCTTCCACGAGCTCGGGGTGGTGGGTGGCGCCGACAAGGAGATGCCCGAGCTCGAGCACATCGATGCCACCGCACGAGGGCTCGAGGCCCCCGAGTTCGTCGGTGTGCCCCGCGGCCTTGCCGGCGAATCGGGCCTCGAGCTGATCGAGGGATCGCGTCGCGACGACCGCGCCCTCCCGGGGGCGGCCGCTACCTGAGCGTCGGGGTCCGGGCGCCGGCAACGAGGACCTCCTCGGCGGCACCCCTGGCCATCCGACAGGCTTCGGCGAGGGCCGCGTCTTGGAGGACGACTTCGACCGCATCGCCCTCCCCCACGAAGACGAGCACACAGCGCCGCACGGGCCGGCCTGTCGCCTCTTCGAGGGCGAGCGCGTAGCTCGCCACCTGGGGCCCGTAGCGCGACGCCGCCACGTCGAGCCCGGTGGGACCCCCGACGCGGTCGGTCTTGTAGTCGACCACCACCAACCCCTCGGCCTCCTCGAGGACGAGGTCCACAAATCCTTCGAGAACGCCGGCACCGACGGGCATGGCGACGAAGAGCTCTCGCCAGTGCCGGCGCCCGGCCCCGGCCGCCACCGTGGGCGAGGCCAGGGCCGCGTGGACCATATCGACGATGGCATCGGTGTGCGTGTCGACCCCGTACGCGCCGGCGCGTCCTCGAGCGACCTCTGTCGCGACGCGCCCGGCGTCGTCAGTGCCGCTGGACAGGTCGATCGCGGCCAATGCGCTGTGCACGGCCCTCCCGATCTGCAGTGCCGTGTCCGCATCGCGCCATAGCGCTCCGGTCGCGTCGGGCGATCCCGGGTCCGGTGTGGTCGGTCTCGGCCGCCACTCGCCGGGTTGGAGAGACTCGGACGCCGCGACGCGTTCGGCGACCGCGGTGGCGGTAGTCACCGGGGCACGGCGCGTCGCCGCCAGGGCCTCGGCGCGTCGCGCCGCGAAGACCGCCACGCGTTCGCGCCACGTCACGACCTCTTCGTCCTCCGCGCTCCGGGCGACGCCATGAGTCTGAAGGGCGTCGTCGGCAAGCCCGAATCCCGCCATGACCCTCGCCAGTGTCTCGATCCTGGCGTCGTCATCGTCGATGGCAACGTCGGAGGCTTTGTCGTCGCTCACGTCGTCGGGCGTCAAGGCCGCGATGGGTAGGCGACGCGTCAGCTCCGGAACGGTCAGGCAGATCTCGTACAGCTCGGCCGCAACGGTCGGGGTGGTGGTCGTGCTCTCTTTGTATTTGTGGTGCAGGCACACCACGAGGTGGTCCCGGGCCCTCGTCATCCCGACGTAGAGCAGACGGTGGGCCTCAAGCGCATCGAGCGCTCGCTCGCGTGTGTTGGCGTCATCGAACCCGAGCGAGCACAGTTGTCCGCCCCCGCGCAGCTCCGGGGTCCCGTCCTCGGACCACAACACGGTGGGACCTCTCGGGCCGATTGCCACATCACGCTCGAGGCCCGCCAGGATGACGACTGGGAACTCGAGCCCCTTCGACCCGTGGATCGTCATGACGCGCACCGCATCGTCGTCGGGGTCCGGCGGGCCCACGCCACCACTGCGTCGGTCGTCTTCGGCTTGGAGCTCGGCCCAGGCCAAGAAGGAGCGCAAGGACCCACCCACGGTCTCGTCGAAGAGCCGGGCCTGGTCCATGAGCCAACGCAGCCGCTGCCAGTGGTCGCGGGGTCGGTGGAACGCGAGGCAGAGCTCGAAGCTGCGCAATTCTTCGAAGACCCGCGCCATCATGGCCGAGGGCTCGCGCCACCATCGTTCCTCGTGCAGGCGGGCCAGCACCGCCATGGCGTCGGCGACGGCATGGGTCTCGAGCCCCTCTGGTGCGGGGCGGCGCGGGTCCCAGGTGCCCTTGGCCTGGTGCCACGCGACGAGGTCGTCGTCGCCGCAGGCCAGCCCCGGGCTACGAAGCGCGCCGAGCACGGCCACACCGTCGAGGGGGTCGTCCACGGCATGTAGCACGGCTAGGACATCGCGCACTTCTTCGGATCCCCATAGAAGTGCCACGCCTTCGAGCCGGTAGGGGATCCGTGCTTCTTCGAGGGCTTCTTCGAGTGCCGCCAGCGCGGTGCGAGCCGGGAGCAACACCGCGATGTCGCGCCAGCGCGCCGCCCGCGTCTTGCCGTTGGTCTCGTCGAGCACGGCCCAAGCCCTGTTGTGGATGTCGTCAATGGTGATCGCCACGTCGTGGGCGGCGGCCCGACGTACCTCGCCGATGGCCTTGCGCATCGGTCCACCCAACAGGACCACGGGCGGCATCCCCGGTGACGCCGGGCGCCGGGTGACCGCCCCGGCCTCTCGCTCGGTCGGTTCCTCGACCGAGGCGAGCCCGTCCAACGACAACTGCACCGCGTTCGAACGTGGAAGCGCCGTAGGCCGTGGCCCGGGCCCCGCCGGACCACGGCGGTGGTGCAAGGGCAGCGGGTCGCGTGCACCCACGAGCTCGTGGTGCGCGGCCTGGCCTACCGCGTCGTGTCCGAAGAGCGTCGAGAACACCGCGTTCACGAACCGCAGGACGCCCGGCACCGAGCGGAAGTTCGTGACGAGCACGATTTCTTCGCCGATCTCGCGCCCGACCCGGGCGAAGAGCTCGATGTCGGCGCGCCGGAACCTGTAGATCGACTGCTTGGGGTCTCCCACCACGAACAGCCCACCGCGCTCCGCGTGCGCAAGCTCGGCGGAGCCGTCCACCGTCGCCACGATGCGCGCCGCCAACTCGACCTGGATGGGATCGGTGTCCTGGAACTCGTCGATGAGCAGGCGCCGGTACCGCCGGTGCAGCGCTTGGGCGGTGCCGGGGTCCTCTCGTAGCAATCGTCGGGCGTGCACCAGCAGGTCGTGGAACCCGAGGCGTCCTTCGGCCCGTCGCTGGTCGGCCGCGCTGAGCACGAACGACGCCAGCCGGGCACCGAGCTCGCCCAGCACGGCGTGATAGCTGGCCCGCAGGACATCGAGGCGCGCCTGCTCGGCGGCTGCGGTGGCGCCACGCGCGTCTTCAAGATGGTCTCCCCAGTTGGGCTGCTGTCCGTTCTTGTTGGCCAGCTTGAGGCCCTCGAGGAACTGCAGTGTCGCCAGCCCGTCGGCGCACGAGACGAGCTCGGCGCGAATGACTGCGAGACGGTCGAGGTGCTCCCGCAACTTGTCGTGTTCGTTGGTGCACCAAGGCGTCATCGCCAACGCGGCGTCGATGGCGGCGACGACGGGTGCGCCGCTGGCGTCTGGCCACGGGCCCGGTGCAGGCCGCATCAGCTCGAGGCACTCGAGCCCACCGTCGACGAGGCGGTCCCAGTGCCGGTTCATGGCCCGGGCGATCTCGATCAGGTTGTCGGGGGTCAAGCCCATCGAGAACGCCTGCACCAGGGCGGGCTCGGCGTCGGGGTCGGACAGCAACGTGTCGGCGAAGCGCCCGAAGCGCGCGTCGAAGTCGGCGCGCTCGGCCGTCTCGTCCATGACGTCGAACCCCGGTGGGATGCCGGCGGCGACACAGTGCTCGACGAGGATGCGCTGCGCGAAAGCGTGCAGAGTGCACACGGCCGCCTCATCGACCTCCTGGCGGGCCGCGACGAGGCGTGTCTCGTCGGTGTGCTCCGCGGCGACTTCCTCGATCTTCTCCCGCACCCGCTGGCGCAGCTCGGCCGCGGCGGCCTCGGTGAAGGTGATCGCCGCGACCTCGCGCAACGACACACGCCCGCTTCGCACCAGTTCGACGATCCGCCCCACCAGGGCCGTCGTCTTGCCGGTGCCGGCCCCCGCCACCACGACAAGATTGGAGTCGACCTCGAATTCGATCGACGCCCGGGCGTCGTCGTCGTCGTGGACCGTCACGCGCCCACTCCCTCATCCTCGATGCCTTCGACGACCGCCCCTTCGAGCTCGGCCGGGGCCTCGTTGTCCATGAGCGCCCGTACCGGGGCGACCTCGGTGGCGTCGCGCTTGCGCTCCCATTGGCGGTCTCTGGCCACCGGGCACACGACGTCGAAGTCACACATCCGGCAGGCCTCGAACTGGCGGTCGCCCTGGCTCTCGGTCGGCGCGCCCGGGAACGCACCGGCGTTTACACCCTGCGCGATGAGGCCCAGGACGTCGACGAAACGCGCTTGGACCTCGGGCGTGATGGTGAGGCTGTAGCGGGACGCGACGCGCTTGGCCGAAAGCAGCCAGTAGCGGGCCTGGACCGTCTCTCCTCCGAAGCGCGTCTGGGCCGCCATGGCGTAGATAGGCAGCTGCAGGAGCCGGCCCCCCGCCACTGGGTCTTTCTTCAGGGACTTGAGCGTGCTTTGCTTGCCGGTCTTGTAATCCGACACCACGAGCTCTCCCGAGCGGGACCGGTCGACGCGATCGGCCTTACCCTTGAAACGCACCTCGTGGCCGTCTGCCAACGTGACCGTCACCGCCGCGTCCGCGCCCTCCTCTCCGGTGCCGAATTCGAGCTCGGCCGCCAAGGGCTCGAGGTTCCCCTCCTCGTCGTGGAAGCGAACGAGGTCGCGTACGAGCGCGGCTTTGTCCATCCGCCACAACAGCGGCTTTCCCACCAGTCCGCCGCCCTCGGCTACGGCGAATTGGTTCTCGGCGATGGCGAGCAGGCGAGGCAACGAGCGCGGCGCGCCATCGAGGCGCTCGAGGAGGTATTCCTCGAGAATCGCGTGCACGAGCGTGCCACGTTCGGTTGGCTCCATTTGCCAGATCTCTTCGGGAAGGGTGCGCTTGGATACCTGCAGCACGCGGTCGTACAGGAAACGGCGCGGGCACTTGGCGTAGGCCTCGAGGCGGGTGGCCGACATCGGGGCCTCGGCGGTGAAGGGGGAGACGCGCCCGAGCCCCACATTCCCGTCGAAGCGCGTGAAGTCCTCTCCCATCCGGTCCTGTGACGCGCCGATGCCGACGCGGAGTCGCTCCGACGACAGCGCCAGCGGTGAGCGGGTCGGGTCCTTCCCGTCTATCGCCCAACGCGCCAGGTCATGGAGCTCGAGTTCGCGCACCGACAGCGGCGGGTTGGCCGATGAGATCCCCGCCGCGAAGGAGTCGACCGATCGCCACCTCGTGCCGACTCCGGTCAGCGCGGGCATCCAGCGCGACGGCACTTGGGCCCGCCCGGTGCGGGGGTCGACACGCGAGTAGGTCGCGATGCGACGGGAAGTGCCGGCTCCGATGGCCGCCACCACATCGTCGTGGAGCTCATCGAAGCGCGCCTCGCGCGTGCGCAGGCCCCCGGACATGTCGAGCCGACGCGCGCTCTCGGGCAGCAAGGCGTCGTCGCCGATGCCGCCGGGGACGACCGAGTCGGTCAGGCCGACCAACACGACGCATTCGAAGCGCAGGCCCCGGGCCCGACCGAACGGGGCCACGAACACCCCGTCGCCGAATCCGCCGTGGGGGAGGTCCGAGGAGTCGAGCGCGGTCTCTTCGAGCACGGTGCGCACCGTTCGTCGGAACGCGGCGGCGTCGGTCCGCTCCGACACCCCGTCGAGCTCGCCCAGCGCTTGCACAGCGCCTCGCACCTGCTCGGTGGCGGCGAGCTCCTCGAGTGGCCACGAGCCGGGGTCGGTGTCGAGGTAGCGGTCAAAGAGCCCGAGGGCCCAGGTGGCATGGGTCGACCACGACCCGGTGGGTGGCACCGAGACGGCGACGAGATCCTCGACGAAGTCGGCGAGGCCCTCGGTCTCGGGGCGCAGGTCCTCGTAGCGGGCCGCGAGGTTCTCGAGCCGTTCGCACCACTGCGCCGCGCCGCGCACCACCCCCGCCTCCGACGACAGCGCTTCCCACCGACTGGCGGGCACCCGGCGCCGTTCGGGGCCCGAGACGATGGGAGCCATCGAGAGCCAGGCCAGGACCTCGTCGCGTGCCCAGTCCGATTCGGCCAGCTCGAGCAGGCCGAGCAATGTGGCGCCCGCCACCGAGCGGTCGAGGCGGCGTCGTTGCGGTCCGTTCGCGGCGACGCCTGCCGCGGCGAGCTCCTGGTGCAAGGCGCGGGCGTAGCCGGGTCCGGGCGGGTGGAAGATCGCCTGGGCCCACGCCGGCACACCGGCGTCGATCGACGCCACCACGGCACGGACCGCGCCACGTACCTCTTCGTCGGGATCGGCGCAGGAGCGCACCTCGGTGAAGGTTCGTTCACCCACTTCGAGCTGGGCCCGGCGCGCGCCGGTCCGGGTCACGACGGCGTCGAGCACGGCGCGCTCGGACGGTGCCATGACCCCGGGGTCGAGCACCAGCACCGGGCCCAGCGCCTCGAGTGCGGCGGCCGCCCCGGGCCCGGTCGCGGTCTGTGTGGCGGCTTGGGCCAGGTCCACGATGTCCGCGTAGCCGCGTCGATGGAGGTGGTCCCGCACCTCGGCCAGCAGACGACAGAGGTCGCCGATCCGGCCCGGTCGCCGGGCGAGCGCATCGAGAGTAGGCGCGGGGCAACGCCGGAGCTCGGCCAGCGCGTCGCGCAACGCCACCAAGCCGCGGGGGTGCCCGACGAGCACGGCCAGCCAGCCCCGTGTCGACAGGGCCCTGATGCGGATGGCCTCGAGGTCCACTGGTCCGGGGGCGACCCGTTGCTGGCGCGCCGCCAACACCGGGACTCCCAATTGGCGGATCAGTTTGTCCACGGTGGTGCAGCTGACGTTGACGATTCCTCGACGTCCGTCCAAACCGACCCAGGACCCGAGCGCTCGACGGGCGAACAGCGCCGAGTAGGCGGACGGGGCCACCACGGTCACCGGGGCGAGCGGGTCGGCCCCTTTGGCTCTGTCCACCGCAGCCCACAGCGCGGTTACGACCGGGTCGACGTCGACCGCCGTGGCCTGTTCGGTGACCGGGCTGCGCGCCATCGCGGCATGCTATGGCGCCGTTGTCTCACCGCTCCTTGTGAGTGGTGAGGGGTGAGGGGGTGAGGGGTGAGGGGTCTGGGTGACAGGCCCGGGCTCCCGGGCCTGTCCCGGGGTGGTGCCGGTCAGGCCGAGGGCTTCGCCCCGTAGGTGTCTCCGGATCGCAGCCGCCACCAGATGGCGAAGGTGTCGCGGAGCATGTCGAACACGACGCGGCGCGACACCGTGGACGAGAATCGGATCCCGATGCGGACCGGTGCTTCGACGAGGTCACGGTGGCCGAGTCGCCGGGCGAGCACGAGCATCTCCAGGTCGAAGGCATATCCCTCTTCGACCATGAGCGGCAGGACCTCGGCGAGGACCTCCCGTCGCACGAGCTTGATGCCGGCTTGGGTGTCGCGGACGTCGAGATGGAACAGGACGCGGACCAGTTGCTGGTATCCCCACGAGTAAAGCCGCCGGGCCAAGGGATAGACGACCTGGGAGTCGGGGTGGCGCTTGCTCCCGAGGACCACGTCGGGGTGCCTCTGGCGGACCACCGTCACGAACTCCGCCAGGAGCTCGGGCGGCACGTCGCCGTCCCCGTCGATGAACCCGAGATAGCGGCCCCGACCTCGGGCGAGCCCGGCCCGCACCGCCTTGCCCTTGCCGGCGTGGGGGAGCACGACCTGGACCACCAGGTCCGACGGCAGTCCCTCCAGCGAGGCGTCGCTCCCGTCGGTGGAGCCGTCGGAGACGGTCACGATCTCAAAGGAGATCCCGGTCTCGGACAGGACCTCGACCGCGCGCTCTACCGTCGAGCGCAGCACCAGGCCCGGGTTGTAATAGGGAACGACCACGGTGAGGTCGAGAACAGGGGGAGGAAAGGACGCAGGTTCCACGAGGCTCAGAGGCGCCCGAGACGCACGCGAGTCGCGAAGCCCGGTCCCGGGATGCTGTCGCGCCACTGCCCCCCCTCCCGTGCCTGCGCACCCCCACTGACCTGCCCGGTGCCGGCACTGGCCATTTTACCGGCGGTGCAGGTGCAACTTGGGCGCGGGCCCGCTCTCAAGGCAGACCGCGGAGCCGTCGCCGAGCTCACTTCACGGCAATATCGATGGCACCATGGGTGCCGAGGAGCCACGCTCGGCGAGGAGCACAGGCGTCGGCACCGGGCACGAAGCGATCGTAGGTGGCCGGCCTGTCTGGACGGCGGAGCGATGGCCTGTATCCTCACGGTCTCTTGACGGCTTCATAGAGCTTTTTGCAGGTCATCCCAGGTGATTCCCAGGTTTATCGGGGATCCTTGAGTTGCTTGTTGCGGTGCGCAGGGGGGAACGAAAAAGGAGGTGGCACGGGTGAGGATCCTCGTGCTGGGGGGCGACGGGTATCTGGGTTGGCCGACGGCGTTGCACCTGTCTCGTCGTGGCCATGATGTGGGCGTGGTCGACAACTTCTGTCGTCGGCAGTACGACTTCGAGATGGGGGTGGACAGCCTCGTCCCC
>DATKQM010000038.1:0-26593 GCA_035532735.1 Acidimicrobiales bacterium
GGCGTCGCTGCCCTGGCAGCCGCTGGCATCGTTCGAGGCATTCGGCCCCAATGTCATCAAGGCGCCGTCGGGGGTCATGGTGCTGTCGCCGGTGTACGTGCCTGCGGACTGGGAGCTGTCCTGACCCGGGACCGCACCGGCGGTCTCGATGGTGTGACCGCCGTCGTCGTCACCCACCTCCGGCCCCGCCTGGCCACCGCCACGGTCCGGTCGCTCCTCGATGTCGAAGGGTTTGCCCCGGAACGTGTCGTGGTGGTCGTCAACGGCGAGGGCGGGCTCGATGATCCCGCCCTCGAGGCGTCGGTCACCATGGTGCGTCTGCCGTCGAACACCGGCCCAGCCGGCGGATTCCACCAGGGACTGATCACGGCATTCGCGGACCCCTCCACCCGCTGGGCGTACCTGTGCGAGGACGACATGGTGCTCTTGCACCTGCCCGCCCCCCGCGTGGCGGAGGTCGTCGCCCGGGTCGGGGCCCGTGGCGACGCCGGTGATGGCGGCGAAGACCCGGTGGGGGCCGTGGTCCCCTTCGGCCGCAGGTTCGTCCCCCGTTCCGGGCACAGCGTCAACGTCGTGCCCCGCCGGGGCCTCCCGGGGGAGCTCGCCCCCGTCGACGTCACGACGTGGGGGGCCACCCTCGTTTCGCGTGCCGTGGTCGACGCCGGCGTGTGGCCCGACCCCGAGCTGTTTTTCGGCTTCGAGGACTTCGACTTCTACTGCCGGGTGCGGGCCGCGGGGTTCTCCGTGCTCGTCGACGTCACCTGTGCCCGGCACGTGGCCCACCGCCAGACCTCGGTCAGTCGTGTCGCCGCGCTGCGTGGCCATCGTCCCATCGACGCCGAGGAGCCGTGGCGGGCGTATTACCAAGCGCGGAACTTCTTCGAGTTGACCCGACGCCACGGCCGTCGGAGCTGGTACGCGTGGCACCTGGTGTATTCGGCCCGCCGGCTTCAGCTCGCCTCGAGTGGCGCCGAGCGACTGGCAACGCTGCGCGGTTTGGTGGACGGGGCCCGGGGACGTCTGGGGATCGAGCCCCGCTACCTGCGCGAGGTGGGGGAGAAGGCCCTGGCCGTCGCCGGTGGCGGCGAGCTCGACACCGACCCCGAAAGCCATCTGGCGCCCTCCGCCGATGCGCTCATGAGCGCGACAGAACTGGGGCGTTCGGTGGTCGCGCTGGTGCTGTCGCACAATGCGCCCCAATCGCTGGCGCGATGCCTCGAGGCCATCGCGGCCCAGACGGTCCCGCCCCGAGGGGTCGTCGTGATCGACAACGCCAGTGAACCACCGGTCCTCGGCGCCCCGAAGGAGGGCCTCGACGGCCCCGACGGCCGGGTTCGCTCCGGTTCGTTGCCGGTGTCGATCGTGCGTTCGAACACCAACCTGGGCCCGGCCGGGGGCTGGGCGCTCGGCTTCGAGGAGTTCCTGGCCGGCGTGGACGACCTCGCCTGGGTGCTCGACGACGACATCGT
The DNA here is from genome assembly GCA_035532735.1 of Acidimicrobiales bacterium. Lineage (GTDB taxonomy): Bacteria > Actinomycetota > Acidimicrobiia > Acidimicrobiales > UBA8190 > Chersky-840. The sequence goes on from DATKQM010000038.1 coordinate 1,470, forward strand.
GCCCGATCCCGACTGCCTCGAGACGCTGCTGGGCGACGCTCGTCGGGACCCGAAGGCGGCGTTTTGCTTCCCCCGCTCGATACAGCCCGACGGAACCGTCGGCGAGTGGGGATCGTGGTGCGGGTTCGTGATCTCACGTCACATCGTGGAGATCGTCGGTGTGCCCCGGGCCGAGCTGTTCTGGTGGGCCGAGGACAACGAGTACTGCCACTGGCGCATCCCGCAGGCGGGGTACCCCCGGCGGCTCGTGGACGGCGCCGTGGTGCAGCACGACGCGGTGCGCCAGGGCGCCCGGGTACCCCTGTGGAAGTACTACTACGAGGCCCGGAACATGCTCTACCTCCACCTCCACGTCATGCACCGTGTCGGCTGGTACCCCCGGAATGTCACCAAGCTGGTGGCCCGGGCCCTCCTTCGAGAGCGCGGCCGGCGGCTCGCGTGTCTATGGACCATCGCGCGAGGGCTGGCCGACGGCGCCCGCGGACGTCTGGGCCTTCGCTTCCCGATCGAGCCCATGCGTGAGCAGCCCCGCTGAGCCGTGCCCGAACCTGACAGCGCATCCTTGGCGTCACGGCGTGCAGTGGACGAGGCGCGCCCCACGCCGAACCTGTTCATCGTGGGCGCACCCAAGTCGGGCACGACGGCACTGGCCAGCTACCTGAGCGCACACCGGGAGGTGTTCGTCGCCGACAAGGAGCTGAGCTACTTCGGGAGCGACTTGGAATTCCGGACCAAGCGGGGCCGATGGAGGATCGGGTACGACACGTACCTCGAGTGGTTCGCGCAGCACGGCCAGGCGAGGTACCGGACTGATCGCTCGGTGTTCTACCTGTATTCGTCACGCGCGGCTGAGGAGATCCACACCTACGATCCGAGGGCCCGGATCATCGCCCTGCTTCGGAACCCCGTCGACCAGATGCACTCACAACACAGTGAGATGCTGTTCCAGGGCGAGGAGGTCGTCGCCTCCTTCGGTGAGGCGATCGCCCTCGAGGAACAGCGCAAGCGCGGCGACCAGGTCCCTCCGGGCTGTCAGAAGGTGTTCGGGCTCTTCTACCGCGACATCGCCCGCTACGCCGGGCAAGTCGAGCGTTATTTCGCTGTGTTCGGCCGCGACCAGGTATGCGTCGTGCTGCACGACGACCTCGTCGTCGACTCCGCCCGTACCTACCGCACGGTCCTGCGGTTTCTCGACATCGACCCCGATCACCGTCCCCACTTCAACGTCGTGAACGCCAACAAGGTCGTCCGCAGCACCCGGGTCCGTGACCTGCTCGGGCAATCGCCGAGCGGACTTCGCCGACTGGGCCGAGTGCTGGTTCCCGACGAGCGGCTGCGGGCATCGCTGCGGCGACGGCTCCACGCGCTCAACACCGAACGGCGGCCCCGACCTCCCATGGCGCCCGAGCTCCACCGCCAGCTCACCGACGAATTCGCCCCCGAGGTCCGCCGGCTCGAACAGCTCCTCGATCGTGATCTGGGCGGATGGCTCAGCGGGGGACCGCACGGTCAGCACCCCGGGGTGGCTTCGGACCGCCCGGCCCGGTAACCGATGCCAGGCGTCGTCCTCCTCGGGATGCACCGCAGCGGCACGTCCGCGGTGAGCCGGATCCTCAATCTCCTCGGCGCCGATGTCGGCCCCGAGAGCGACCTCCTCACCGAGTACGACAATCCCGCCGGGCACTGGGAGAACAAGGCCCTCATGGCGTGCAACGACCGGATCCTGGCGGCCTTCGGCCGCTCCTGGGACTTCCCGCCATGGTTGACGCCGGGCTGGGAGTACTCGGCGCGGGCGTCGAGCCTGCTGCCGGAGCTCGCCGAAACGTTCGAAGCGGTCTACCGCTCGGACCCCTGGGTGTGGAAGGACCCCCGCACCTGCCTCACGTTCCCGTTGTGGCGACGCGTCCTCGGCTCCGAGGCGAGGGTGGTCATCGTCTGGCGCGACCCCGGCTCGGTGGTCACGTCGGTGCGGCGTCGCGACGGCATCCCCAGCCTCTATACCGTCGGCCTCTGGCTCCGCTATGTCCGGGCGTCGGTGGCGGCTGCCGCCGGCCTACCTGTGGTCTGTCTCCGGTTCGAGGACCTGGTGGAATCGCCGACCGCAGCGGTGCAGAGGCTCGTGGACGATCTCCGGGCCCTGGGCGTCGACCTCCAGGGTGATCCTCACGAGGCGGCGGCCTCGATGCGAGACGATCTGGTGCACGCCTCGGACGCGTCGGCCCTCGTCCGGCGCCTCACGACATCGACGCTCGACATCTTGAGCGGGCTTCCCCGGCGAAGCGAGGAGTTCCGGCCCCCGTCGTGGCGCGAGCCGCGTTGGGTCCGCCCCTGGCTCTTCGCCTACCGCGGCCCCTGGGTACTGCGGGCGCGAGCCGGGCATCCGTTGCACCCGGGGTTCGCATGAGCGACCGGACCAACGCCTCCGCGACGGCGCGCCTGCGATCGGCTCCCTGGATCGGCACGTCCCCGAGAGGTGTCCTCGTGCTGGGCATGCACCGCAGCGGCACCTCTGCCGCCACGCGGATCGTCAACGTCCTGGGGCCAGCCACCTGTGCGCCGTCCGACATGGTGCGCGGCCCCTGGAACCCGAGCGGCCACTTCGAGAGCCGCTCACTCATGCACCTGAACAACGCGCTGTTGACCCAGATGGGGCGGACGTGGTGGTACCCGCCGCCCGACGCCGAGCACTACGACGCAGTGGCGGCGCGGATCACCACCACTCGCGCCCAGGCCCGTCGGGCCTTTCGGCGCGTGCATCGCTCGGTGCCGTGGGTGTGGAAGGACCCCCGCACCTCGGTGCTCTTGCCGTTCTGGCGCAAGACGCTCGGCCCGAGGCTGGTCGCCGTGGTGGTCTTCCGGAACCCGCTCGAGGTGGCCATCTCGCTGCAACGCCGCCACGCCGTCCCCGTGGCGTTCGGCGTGGCTCTTTGGGAGCGCTACAACCGCCTCCTTCTCGCCCACAGTGCAGGCCTGCCCGTACTCGTGACCCGTTACGCTGATCTGGTGGCCGACGCCGGCGCCTGGTCGCAACGCACGCGGGTCTTCCTCGACGGCGCCGGGATGCCCTTGGCGCCGGATTCGAGCGCCGTGACAGCCGGGCTCGAGGGCTTCGTCGACCCCGCGCTGCGCCACAGCGCGTATTCCCGCCACGATCTCGGCGACGTTGGAGCCGGGACGTTGGCGGTCTATGACGCGCTGGAGGCGGCGGTCGGGGCGAGCGCCTGCTTCGTCACTCCCGCGCTCCCCCCCGAGGCCCCCACCGTGACCGCCCAGCTCGACACGGTGGGACCGGGCACCGAGCTCGCCTGGCACCCTCCTCCTGGCTTGCCCGAACGGGACGGGACGCCGTCGGCAGGGACCGAGGGGCGGACGTGAGGGGACGGCGTCGGCCATGGACCTGATCGAGCGGCCCGAAGACCTCGGTCGTCGCCACCCCTGGGAAGTCGCCCGCGCCCGGTTCTTCCTCGGGCTGATCGAGCGTCTGGACCTGGCGGAGGTGACCGAAAGCTGCCTTGACGTCGGTGCCGGCGATGCCTGGTTCGCGCAGCAGTTGCGGACGGTCCTGTCGCCGGCGACGCGCCTGGCCTGCTGGGACGTGCATTATCCGACCGACCCCGCACCCGAAGCGGCCGAGGCCATGCCCGGGATCGAGTTCAGTGCGACGCAGCCCACAGGGCACTTCGACGGGATGCTCATGCTCGACGTGATCGAACACGTGGAAGACGACGTCGCCTTCGTGCGCGACGTGGTCGCCGGGTCGCTGGCGCCCGATGGATGGGTGCTCGTGAGCGTCCCGGCCTATCAGTCATTGTTCTGCGCGCACGACCGGGCCCTCAAGCACTTCCGGCGCTATTCTCCCGCCGCCATTCGTCGGGTGCTCGAGGCCTCGGGCCTGTCCATCGTGGCGCGCGGCGGATTGTTCCACGGCCTGTTGCCCCTCCGGGGTCTGCAGGTGATCCGGGAACGGTATCGCCCGCCCGACACTCCCCCGACCGGCGTCGGGGCGTGGAAGGGTGGGGAACGACTGACCAAGGCCCTCACCGTGGCCCTCGACGCCGAGACCCGGATGTCGCTGGCTCTGGGGACGAGACATCTGCCCGTGCTGCCCGGCCTGAGCACGTGGGCCCTGTGCCGCCCGTCGGGGCGCGAGGGCCGGTGACCGAGGCCCACGGGCCCACGGTCATCGTGGTCCCCTGCTTCAACGAGGAGCGAAGGATCGATGAGCGCGCCTTTCTGGCCGTCGCTTCCACCGGCCTGGTGCGCCTTCTCTTCGTCGACGACGGCTCGACCGACGGCACGGGGCGGCTGCTCGCCCGTCTGGCCGACGCATCAGAGGCTGTCGAGGTCCTCACCATGACCGAAAACGCCGGCAAAGCCGAAGCGGTCCGCAACGGGCTCCTCGGCGCGGTCCGCGCCGGTGCTGCTTATGTCGGCTACTACGACGCCGACATGGCCACGCCGCCCGAAGAGCTCCTTCGGCTGACGCGGACGCTGCACGCTCGAGCCGACCTGGTCGGCGTGCTCGGGAGCCGGGTGGCTCGTCTTGGAAGCACCATCGAGCGCGGCGCGGTCCGCCACTACCTGGGTCGGGCCTACGCGACGGTGGCGTCGATGGCGCTCGGGATCACCGTGTACGACACACAATGCGGGGCGAAGGTCTTTCGCGTGAATGACACCTTCGTGGCGTCGCTGGCCGAGCCGTTCCGGTCATCGTGGGCGTTGGACGTCGAGCTCTTGCACCGACTGCTGCGGGGGAGCGCCGGTGCCCCGGGGTTACCGGTCACCAGCTTCGAGGAGGTCCCGCTCGAGAGGTGGCGCGACGTCCCGGGCTCGAAGATGCGCATAGGAGCAGCCGTGTCGGCCCTGCTCGATCTGGCGGTGATCGCCCGCAGCCGCATCAGGCACGCTTCAGACGACGTCGGCCCCAGCTCCAAATCCTCGCCGCGGTCTACCGGGGAAGATCCACACCGAGCGCGCGCCTGATCCGCCTCAGCGTGTGAGGAGCGATCTCCTCTCAGACGAAGCCCAGGAAAACCCCAGGTCGGTCGTCAAATGTGATGATGACCCTCACCTCCATCCCTCCTATGGTTACCTCCCGGGGGTGAGGATGAAGACCTCTGTTGCCGTATCAGGCAGCAAGGGGCCATGGGCCCCGTGATGCGATGCCGCGCGCCCCGGAGTGTCGTCGAGGCGGCAATGGTCGCGGTCGCGGGCCTTCTCGTTTTCACCACCCTGGGGGCGCAACCGGCCATGGCCAACGCCGCGAGCCCGACGGCATCACCGATTGCGGCGGGCTCGGTGATCCAGAACGCGAACGGGACCGTCACCGTCGCCGCCTCGGGCACCTGGCTGTGGGCGTTCGGGACAGAGAGCGCCACCACCGCTGGCCTCGACGCCACGGTGAACCATCCCTGTGACACACGCACCGGAGTGGGCTGGGGCATCGTGTGGAACGACCCCAACGATCCTGGTTTCACCGAGACCTACATAAACAAGCACGGCACGCCCGCCCACGCCACGGTCCAGGTCGGATCGCAGGGCATCAACCCTCTCAACGGGGACGACCAGGTCGAATACAACGGGTTGCACAAATGCGGCACATTCATTCAGACCAACGTGCCCAAGCCGGGAGACGGGTACGACACCGGGATCTGGAGGGGGACCCACGTCTACACCAGCTTGGCGGCGCTTCCGTCAGAGGTCTGTGTCATCACCTATGACCTCGGCTTCGCCAAACCGCCCTCACCGCACCGGACCAGCTTCGACAACAACGACAACTCCGTCCAGTGGTCGCTGTTCAAACAAGGCACGTGGAACACCGCCACGATGGGGGTGAACTGCGCCAAGCTTCCGCCACCGGTCCCCGCGCCGCCGGTGGTCATTTCGCCCACCACGCCGCCACCGGTCAAGACGGTGAGCCACACCTCCCGACCCACTCCCAAGGTGCCGGCCGCGGTCAAGCCGAGCCCAAGCCCCTTGGCCTTCACGGGCTTCGGCCGGATCGGCCGGCTCGTCGCCCTGTTGGGCGCGTTCCTCATCATGCTCGGTCTCGTCTTGTACTTCCTCGACGTGCGCAGGGGCGCGCTGTGGCTCTTGGGCTCTGAGCTCGGCGTGCCCGGGTTGCCACGCTTCGGCGTCCCGTTGCGGGGTCCTGGCACCCCACGCCCCGGCCGTTATGTCAATGCGAACCGGGCGCGCCCCTACGGGCCCGGCAATGCGCCGCGCCCCGGCAATGCGCCGCGCCCCGGCAATGCGCCGCGCCCGGGCAATGCGCCGCGCCCGGGCAATGCGCCGCGCCCGGGCGGTGCTGTCAATGCGAGCCCGGCGCGCCGCCGCGGGCCCGGCGGCGCACTACCGCCGCCGCGGCGACAAGACCGACGACAACCGCCGCCGCGACCACGAGGCCCACGGTAAAGAGCTCGGGCCAGTAGCGCAGCTCGACGACGTGGTGGCCGGCGGGGACCCTCGCCTCGAGCATTGACCCCTTGGCCCAGCGTTTGAGAGCGACGGGATGACCGTCGATCGAAGCATCCCAACCCGGTAGGGCCGTGACCCTGAGCCGCAGGATCTGGGGTGCGGCCCCGTCCGTGACGATCCGCATCGACGCGGCTCCCGGGTGTGTCACCGGCACCGGGGTCCCTCGGGCGTCGATGGCCAGGGTCCGACCCTGGCCGGGAAGCGACAACAGCGTCGCTTGGCCCGACCCCGGCACGTGGAACAGTGCCTCGCCGGCCACCGACCCGTCTCTGACCGCGCCCGTCGGGGCCGGACCGTCAGCGGGGGTGAGCACGTAGCTGACCCCGAAGACGCGAGCTTCGGCGGCTGTGGTGATCTGGGGGCAGAACAGGCCCACCCGACGCAGATTGCTGGCCAGGCGCTGGCCGCTGACGGCCCTCCACGACGCGTAATACGTGTTCGGGAGGACCGGCTCGTAGACGGAGAACTCGTGGACCCCGTAGCCGATGTTGGCGTTGGGTCGGATGCCGACCTCGGTGGAGTACGGGGGCGAGAACGGACGGGGACGGCACGGTCCCATGGCCACGAGCGAGGACCCCACCGCGTGTTGGAGGGCGGTCACGCCGGGAGTGGGGGGGAAGTAGCTGGCGCTGATGGACCAGAACGAGACGCCCAAGGCCACGAGGACCGAGCTCTGCACAGCCAAGAGCGTCCCCGCCACCAGACGCCGACGGCGAGGTCCAAAAGGCGCGTGCCCCGCAGACGGCTTGCCCACCCCCGACGCCAGCAGCAGGGCCACTCCCACGACGACCTCGGCCGCCGACCACGCCAGCCGGGCTCCTTGGCCCCCGTGGGTGCGCTGGCTGCCGACGCTGACCGCGACAGTGACCAAGGCCACGACCACACCGGCCCCGCCCAGGGCACCGAGCGTCCATTTGCGCAGCGTGGCGGGCATCTCGTCGCGAAGCAGCGCCTCGATGCCGGCCGCCCCCAGCACCGCCAGCGCCAGCGCCAAGATCATGACGTCGCGGTTCCAGGTGATCCGGCCGAACACGGGAACCGCCCGCAACACTGCGTACAGAGGGCTCTTGTAGGTGAGCACCGCCCCGACCACCGCCACCGCACCGAGCCCCAGGATCTCAGGACGGCCCCAGAACACCCGCAGCGCCACCACGGCCAGGACGACCGCCAGAACGCCGAGGTAGGGCGGCGGCACCCGGAAGTCGGTTCCCTGCAGGCCGATCAACACGTCCGACAGGTGCGACAGCGGGTAGGCGGCGGCACCCGATGCCGAGGCCCGGCCTGAGGCTTGCACCACCTGGAGACCGGGCAGGATCAACGGCGCCCCGAGTCCGAGCCCACACGCACCGGCCACCGCGACGTCGACGATCGGGCGCCGCAGGGGGCCTCCCGAGGTGCGCCTCCGCCGGGCGAGCGACACCCCGAGGAAGATCACCAGTGAGACGGCCATGACGGCCAGGCTCTCGGGATGACCTCCGTAGACAGCCGCCGCCACCACGAGCGCCAGGAGGATCGTGTACCGCATGCGGTGCCGGCCTCGCATCAGCACCACAGCGACGGCGAAGAGCCAACCGGCCCAACACGTCACCCCCGTCATCGCCCATCCCGCGTAGTGGAGCATCGGCCCCGAGAGCTCGAAGACCGTCCCTCCGAACGCCGCGCTCAGCGGGCCCATGCCGAGCACCCGACACAACGTGTACGCGCCGGCGCCTGCGATGACGAATTTGGAGAGGACGATCACCGTGTACGCGAGGTGAAGGGGCGCGAGATAGCTCAGCAGGACGGGGACGCTGAACACGCCCGACTGCCAGCTGAACGCGAGCGGCATCCCGAGCACGTTGTAGGGGTTCCACAGAGGCAACTGGCCGCTGTGCACCTGATGCCAGGCCAGGTTCGTCAGCGGGACGAAATACAGGATCTGATCGGCGGGGAATGTGCTGTGCACGGCGACGCCGACGTGATGGGTCAGCCCGATCCGCGACAGCAAGTCGAACGATCCGAGCGAGACACCAGGCCGAAGCACCGGAGCCATCACCGCTACCGCGGCGAGCACCGTCCAGGCCAGTCCGAGGGCGTCAGGCACCCATCGGTGCACTGCGAGGCGGAAGCGCATCGTCGATCAGATCAGTTCTCGATAGAACTCCGGATCGGTCTCGATCCGGTGGTAGACGTCGTCACTGAGGCGCTGTCCGGCTGCGGCGGTCCGGGCATGGAAGCGTTGCGCCCGGGCTCTGTTGCGTCGTCGCAGGAGCCGGCCCAGACCGGGCACGTGCTTGGCGCGCGTGGTGAGCCGGGGCGGATTGACCAAGTCCACGCGGCCGACCGCCCACCGGAACCCGGCGCCGTGGTGATAGACGATGTCCCCGTAGACGCCGAACCACAGGGGATGCAGGTTCACCCGGTTGCTGCGCAACAGCGGCGTCCAACGGTCCCCGGCGCGTTCAAGGGCGCGCAGGAGATTGCCCCCCACGTCGGTCGTCGGCCTCCCGTCAGCCGCCTCCCACGGGTACCCCTGGGACCAGTCGCCGTGGAGCCGTTCCCAGTCACGCACCCGGATGGCACAGAACGACGGATGGGGTTGGCGGTCGGTGACGTTCTCGTCCCGGCGGACCGCTACGAGGGTGGAGGTCTCGAGGCCCTTGCGCACACATGGCATCGGATCGGCGATGGGGAAGGCGTCACCGTCGAGGAAGATGACGATGTCGTCGGGGTCTGCGTCCGCGACGATCTCACCCGCCAAGAGGTTGAGCTTCCCGGCGTGGTCCCCGAGGATGGTGATCACGCGGTCGAATTTCTCGGCGTGCCCAGGGGGCACGTTCTGCAGGTTGGCATAGACCTTGAAGGGCTCGCCCATGTGGCGGCGCAAGAAGGCCAGTTGGAGGTCGATCCAGCGCGCCGACGTGACGTGCACGGTGGCGACGTAGATCACCGCACCACCATAGGCAGGGCGTGGTGGTTGTCGGGGAACATCGCAGTGTGGCAGCCTGACCCTGTGGCCCTACGGACAGCGCTGGGGAATGCGCTGCACCGGACCCCAGAGGGTCTGCGCAGGATGCTCCCGTCGGGCCTCCGGGACGAGGTACGCAGACGCGTGGGCCCCTTCGCTCCCTGGGAGGCCGGTTTCACCCACTCGCCGTCTCCACCCGCTCCCGGAGAGGTGGTGGGGCCACCGGATTTCGTCGGGATCGGCGTCCAGAAGGCCGGGACCACGTGGTGGTTCACCCTCATCGTCTCGCACCCCGATATCTTCCAACCTGCCACGGTCCACAAGGAACGCCACTACTTCGCGCCCTACGCCACGCACGGGTTCGGCGCCGAGCAGGTGCGCGGCTACCACCAGTCGTTCCGCCGTCCCGAGGGCCTGTTGACCGGCGAGTGGACCCCGGATTACATCTACCAGCCCTGGGTGCCCGAGCTCTTGGAGCGGGCGGCACCCGAGGCGCGCCTCGTCGTGATGGTGCGCGACCCCGTCGACCGTCTGGTGTCGGGGCTGGCCCACACCCCGATCGCCCCCGGTTCCCACCTCGGCATGGTTGCGGCGGAGGCCGTGCATCGCGGCCTGTATGCGGCGGCCTTGCAGCGGTGGGCGGGCCCTCTCCAGGCGGGCCGGATCCTTGTGTTGCAGTACGAGCAGTGCGTGCGAGACCCCGTGGGTCAACTCGGCCGCACCTTCCGGTTCTTGGGGATCGACGATCAATTCCATCCCCGCCACATCGACCGCGTGTCGAGCTCCACCCGCACGGAGAAGGTCACACTCGACCAAGACGCCCGCAAGAGGCTGGTCGCACTCTACGAACCCGACGTCGACGCCTTGGTCGGGCTCGTTCCCGACCTCGACCTGACGCTGTGGCCGAACTTCACGGGCCACTGAGGACCTCGGGCCACTGAGGACGTCGGGCCCTCACGGTTGGAGGCGACGTAGGGCCGGGACCGCACCGGCGCGCTGAGCGGACCGGTCGGGACCATGGAGGTACAGACCCAACAGACGTAGCGCGCTGCGTCGTCGCGCCCCGCGGTACGCGGCGCAACGCAGCGCCTGCCCGAAGAGGGTGCCGGCCCGGTAGAGCACCCAACCTCCCGGCCCGTACCACTTGCGGATGTAGCGCTCGATCGCCGCGTGCAGCCGGAGCTGCAGTCGCGTCCGGTCCGACTCGGTCCCTCCCGCGGCGTGCTCAGCCGCCACGTCGGGGCAGAAGTGCACCTGCCAACCACACGCCAGGGCGCGGCGCTGCCAGTCCTCGTCCTCGCTGTAGAGAAAGTACCGCTCGTCGAACGTCCCCACCTCGGCCAGGGCGGTTTTGCGGAGCAGGAGGATCGAGCCGGCCAGGAAGTACCGCGACGACCGCAGGCGCCGGCGGGTGAGACCCACGGCTTCGGCCCACGCGCCGGCCGGTGTGTGCCACGGCCAGCGGGCCCGGGCGGAGGCGGCTGAACCCGGCGTGTGTTGGGCGGGGGCGACGCACGCCACTCGGGGACGGGCCTGAAGCTCGTGGTGGAGACGGTCGAGGGCGTCGGGGGTGATCCGGGCGTCGGGGTTGAGCAGCAGCACGTCGCGGGTGGGGTCGGCCAAGCACTCGAGGCCCACGTTCACCCCCGCCGCGAACCCGAGGTTGGCACCGGGGTCCACGTACCGGGCGCCGGCCGCGCTGACCACAGCCGCGGTGGCCGGCGACGACGAGTTGTCCACCACGACGGTGGGATACCCCTGCCCCAGCGCGGCCAGCGCTCCCGCCAGGACGTCGGGGGGACCGTAGGCGACGACGACGACGTCGAGCCCGGCGCTATCGCCCGACACCACGCTCGATGACGTCGATGACCCGCCCGAGATCCGCGTCGGACAGGCTCGACCCGCTGGGGAGGCACAGACCCTGTTCGAAGATACGGGCCGCGACGCTGCCGCCGACCACCGGCGTGTCGGCGAACAACGGCTGGAGGTGCAGCGGCTTCCAGGTGGGTCGGGCCTCGATGTCTTGTGCTTCGAGCGCGGTGCGGATGTCTTCGCGCGTGGCTCCGTATTCGTCGGGCTCCACCAGGATGCAGGTAAGCCAGTCGTTGGGCTCGCCGTAGCCCGCTCGCGGCATGAACCGGATCCCCGGGACCGCGCCGAGCGCGTCACGGTAGGCGGCGTTGATGACATGACGACGCGCCACGCGCCGGGTCAGGCCCCGCAGCTGGGCCAGGCCGAGGGCGGCCAGAAGGTTGCTCATCCGGTAGTTGAAGCCGATGTCGACGTGCTCGTAATGGACCTCGGGCTCACGGGCCTGCGTGGCCAGATGACGGGCACGGGTGGCCAGCTCGTCGTGACGCGTCACCAGCATGCCGCCACCGCTGGTGGTGATGATCTTGTTGCCGTTGAACGAGAAAACCGCCGCTTCGCCGAACGATCCCGCCGCCGCGTCCCCGTACGACGCGCCCAGTGCCTCGGCGGCGTCCTCGACCAGGGCCACGCCGTATTCCTCGCACAGCGGCACCAGGCGGCCGTAGTCGGCGGTCTGCCCGTAGAGATCGACGGCGACGACGGCCCGAGGCAGTGCGCCGCGCTTGGCCCGGTCCGACAACTCCGCCGCGACGAGGTCGGGCGCGACCTGCCAGGTGGCGGCGTCGCAGTCGACGAGGACCGGGCGGGCGCCGAGGTAGGTGACCGGGTTGGCGGTCGCCACGAAGGTGAACGTGGGCACGACCACGTCGTCGCCGGGACGAACCCCGACGAGCAGCAAGGCGAGGTGCAAGGCCGCCGTCCCGCTCGACAGCGCCACGGCATGAGAGACGCCGATGCGCTCGGCGAGCTCGCTCTCAAAGGCGTCCACGTGCGGGCCCAGTGGTGCGATCCAACCCGAGTCGAACGCCTCGAGCAGCAGGCGTCGCTCCTCGTCCCCGACGTCGGGGGGGGAGAGAAAGACGCGGCTCACGCCGGCACCGCCGGGCCGGCGGACAGCGCGCCGCATCGGCCCCCGACCGCGACGAGGAGCGCGGCCGTGAAGATCACGAGGGCGACCGGGCCGACGATCGATCGCCCGCCCGACACACCCAGCGCGGCGCCGGAGAAGACGGCCTCAGCCCCGATGTAGACCAGGGCGACGACACCACGGCCCCATCCCCGCTCCACGGCGAGGTCGTAGGGATGGCGGCGGTCTCCCGTCGTGATCGACTGGCGCGACCGAAGTCGCCGGGCCACGGCGAAGACCACTTCGGCCACGGGCACCGCCACGATCACCAGGCTCGCCACACTCACCGACGACCGCGTCCCCGGCGCCCACGCCGCCGCCAGGAGCACGGCCAGTGAGGAGCCGAGGACGTACGCGCCGGCGTCCCCGAGGTAGATCCTCGCCGGCGGGCGGTTGAAGACCAGGAAGGCGGCCAGGGCCGCGGCCAGGGCCGCGGCCACATCTCGGGCTCCGCCGTGCACGAGCACAGCGAAGGCCACACACGCCACGGCGATGACCCCTGCTGCCAGCGCGTCGATCCCGTCGAGGAAGTTCGCCCCGTTCATGAGGACCACCGACAGCACCGCCACGAGGATCACCCCGGCGACGCCACCGACCCGGGTCGGCACAGCCAGTGCGACGCCCACGCCGAGCACCACCTGCCCCGCCAGTCGCGTCCACGCCGGAATGTCGAACCGGTCGTCGAGCACGCCGAGGACGACGGCGCCCGCCATGGGTACCACCACCACCGGGCGTCCAACAGCCACGCCCACGAGCGCGGCGAGGAACACCGCCACGCCCCCGAGGTATGGCACCGGCGCTGATTGGGGCTTGAGCGGCCCGGGACGGTCGAGCACCCCCAGGTGCTTCGCCACCACCATCGCCACCGGAACAAGGACGAGGGCGGAGCCGAACGCTGTTGCGCTCACCACCAGGACGCGTGTCACGAACCGGGCTCGGCGTACGGGACCGCACGGCTGGGAACCGCTGTCTCCATCACGACCGACCGGGTGCCCCGGTGCATCTCGAACGAGCGGGCCACGGTGAAACCGGCGCGCTCGTACATGGCGATCGCAGACGCGTTGTCCGCTCCCACCACCACCGATGCCGCACCGGCTCCCCGGCGCTCGAGCTCGCCCAGGAACCCCTCGACGAGTCCGAGACCCACCCGCCGGCCCCGAAACCGGGGGTCGACCGCCACCGCCAACAGCTCCCCGGCGTGGGTGTCGGCACCTCCCAGTCCATGGCCGAGTCCGTGACGCAACGTCTCGAACACACGCGGCAAGGCCGTGACCAGGCCGACAGGAGCACTGAGCGCGGCGACGACCGAGTCGCGCAGGAGGAAGCTCCGGTAGAGCCGACCGAGCGCCACCGAGCCGGCGATGAATCCGACCACGGTCCCTTCGGCTTCCGCCACGAGCAGAAAGGAATCGTCGGAGCGCGCGATCCGTCCATACAGGCGCCGGAGGAACTGGGCCCCGAGACTCGCGAGGAATCCCTCGGAGATGAGCTGCCCATGCAACGATGCGGCCCTCCCGGCGTCCGCCGGGCCGCCCACCCGCACAGAAGCGAAGGTGCCGCCGCGACCGCCGGCCACCGGTCCGCCCTCACCGCCACGCATCGTCGCCCCTCTCGCACGACCCGCGGAGCCAGGTCACGCCCCGTGCCTCTCCCCAGTCTACGTCCGCCCCCGCGCCAGCAGGGAGGCCATGAGGCGTGCCTGAAGCCCGGGATCCCGGCGTCGCTGTCCGGCCCGCGAGGCGACGAAGTTCGAGGCCAATAGGAAGCCGACCGAGGTGACGTCGCGCACCGAGCGCCCCCCACCGGGGCCGAGGCTGCGCACCATGGCGCCGCGCCCCTGCTCGTAACCGGCGAGGACCGTCTCGTGGTACAGCCGGCACGCACCGGTCATCGTCGCTCCGTGCTTGGCCACGAAATTGCGTCGCCCTGTCACTTGGGCCTCGACGGCTCGCGTGACCCGGCTGCCACCATGCTGGGTGTAGAGGTACCCGACGTGGGGCACCGTGCGCACGAGACCTTCGCGCGAGCAACGCAGCCACAGGTCCCAGTCCTCGCCGGTGGGCAGGTCCGGGTCGAAGCGGACATCGAAAGACAGTGCGGCGCGGCGCACCACGGCAAAAGGCAGCGCCACGAAGTTCTGCCAGAGCAATTGTCGACTGCCGAACTCGAGCGGGCCCCGAAAGACGGCTGCCCCCCCGCCGTCGGCATGGTGAACGACGTGCCAGGACGAGGCCGCCACCACATCCGGATGCGCATCGAGGAAGTCGAGCAGGACACGACCCACGCCGGGGAACCAGGCGTCGTCATCGTCACAGAACGCCACGAGCTCGCCGCGGGCGACCTCGAGGCCTTCGTTGCGGGCGACACACGGGCCGACCGACCCGGCCGTTCGGACGATCCGGACCCGGGGGTCCTCGCGGGCGAGGCGGTCGAGAACCTCGACGCTGTCAGCCGTCGAGCTGTCGTCGACGATCACCAGTTCCATGGCGTCCACGTCCTGGGACAGGACCGACGTCGCGGCCCGCACGACCTCCCGGGCGCGATCGTGCGTCGGCATGACCACGCTCAAGAGGGCTGTCATGGCCGTGCCTCAGCCCCGATGCACGAGGCGACGTCGGAGACCGGCGTAGACCTCTCGCGCCCGCCAGAACGGGCTCGCCTGCATGGACGCCACCTGGAGGCGCGCCTGTTCGAGCTCCACGTTGAGCGCGACCTGTTCGCGGCGCAACCGTGTGACGAGCTCCGCCACCGCCGGGGGCTCCGATCCTTGTTGGTCGTGATCGACGGCGAGCTCCTGCGCCGGGTCGCTGGCGTCGCCGGCGTCGCCGGCGTCGATCAGCCAGGAACCGATCGAGGACAGATTGGTGTGTATGGGGAGGAGCTTCTGCCATTTCCTGGCCAGGACCCGCTCACTGTCGCGGTACTTCGAGGGGACCCGTCCGGTGAGCGAGTTGTGGTGACAGGGGGCGTCCACCACGACGACCCGCAGGTCCCGTTCCTGCGCCTGCAGCGCGAGGTCGGTCCCATACAGATGCCACCCCAACGCGGGGTCGACCCGCAGCGGTGTGTCCGATGGCACCACCATGAGCAACTCGTCGAGGCCGTCCACGTCGGAGGGGAGGTCGCGGTGTGAGAGCAGCCGGTCGCGGTGCACGACCCGACCGATGGCGTCGAACGGGACTCGACGGTCGAGCACACCGAAGACTCCACCGATGCCGACTGGACCTCCCCGTTGCCGGGCGAGGCGCCATTGCGCCACCATCCGGGCCGGCCATCCTTCGGGCAGGTACACGTCCTGGTGGACGAGCACGACGAGCTCGTTCTTGGCCTGCTCGATCCCGGCGTTCAAGCCCTCGGCCGCGCTCGCGCATCCACGGAACACGAGAAGCTCGTGAGGTCCGGCACCGCGCAGGCAGGGCGAGTGTAAGAGGTTGGCTCCGAGCTGCTCGTCGTCGTTGACGCACGCCACGAAGGTGAGGGGGATCTCGGCCGCGGGACTGATCTCCGGAAGTCGCTGCCCCCCCACGAGCAACCACGCCGTCCGGAGATCACGTTCCGCGTCCTGTGCGCCCACGTCGAGAAACTCGAACAGCGGTGCCCCTGCGGTCAGCATCTGCGGGTCGTCTCCGTCCACGATCCGGTCGACGGTGTCGGGCGCGTAGCCCGCGTCCAGCAGGAGCTGGACGATGCTCGCCGAAGTGAACAGCCGCAGGTACGAGGGGTCCAGCAGCGTCCCCTCGGCATACGGGAACACGCCTCGGAGGAGCCCCCGGACCACGCTCTGGTGCTGAAGATTGGGGACCGAGCACGAGATGGTCCCCGACGCCGACAACAGCGAGCGGTGCCGTCGAAGCACCCCCAGCGGGTCGCGGAGCCGAAGGAGCGTCTCGGGATAGACGATGCAGTCGACCGACCCCGCCTCGAGGGGCGGAACCTCGAGATCGAGGTCGAGCTCGAAGAAGCCGTCCAGGTGTGCGCGAACTCCGGGGCCCAGGGCGGCGGGGGAGTCGACGCCGTAGACGAGTGGAGGGGGACGACGCTCCTTCAAGGCGGCGGGGATGCGGTCGTCACGGGATCCGACGAGGACAACGGTCCGCGCCGACTCGGGCACGGTCAGCGCCAAGCGTCGGTGCGGTGTCGTGGCGTCGACGTCTATTTGGCGTCCCTCCCGCACCCCGTCGAGGCTAATGGCATCCGGTCGGCTGGTGAGTGCTCAAGACGACGGACGGGGTCCTATAGGTTGGGACGTCGTCGCCGTGCGGACGTGCGGAGCGACGAGCGCCGACTCGCCGTCGGTGGACGATTTGCGAGAGCCTGCGAGGGGCGTTGGTCGGAACCGTCGAACGAGGATTCCCCCCTGGGCCGTGGGTGCTCGTGCTGGGCATGCACCGGAGCGGCACCTCGGCGCTGACCGGCGCCCTCAGCCGCCTCGGCCTCGTGCTGCCCGACGCCGCCGATCTGGTGGCGGGTCGTTACGACAACCCTGTCCATTACGAGAGCCAGGCCCTCACCGACCTCGACGACGCCATCCTTCGGGCACTCGGAGGGTCGTGGAGCGCTCCACCTGTCCTCGCGGCTAGCTGGGAACGATCGGCGGCGGTGCTCGGCGTCATGGGCGACGGGCCGCGCGCGGCCCGTCGGGCCTTCCCCCACGGTGGCCCGATGCTCTGGAAGGACCCTCGCCAGTGCCTCCTGCTCCCCCTGTGGCGGTCGATCCTGCCCCCACCGGTGGTGGTCGTGTTCCTGTGGCGGGCACCGCTCGCCGTGGCTCGCTCGCTCGGCACGAGACAGGGTTTCTCGCCCAGTCTCGGACTGGCCCTGTGGGAGCGCTACAACCGTGAGGCGCTGGCGGGAATGGCGGGCCAGGCGGTCTACGTCATGCGTTACGAGGAACTCCTGGCCGATCCGCAAGGGTCGGTGACCGATGTCGCGCAGTGGCTCGTCTCCGACGGCCACGTCCCGATGCTCGTCGACGACGACGCCATCGGCCACGCTGCGGCCACGGTCGTGGAACGGCCCGAGCGCCACGCCGACGAGGGCGAGCACGAGGGCGAGATTCCCGAGGTCATCCGCGAGACGGTCGCCACCTTGACGGGCCTCACCGGGCCTCACGACCGGATGGCCGATGCGCCGGTTGGCCGGCCCCCGTCATGGATGGGGGACGTGATCGCGCAGCGGCGCGACTACGAGGACCTCTACGCCCATTACATGCGCTACGTGAAATGGCGGCGGCGGATCCCCTTCGTCGGCCGTCGGGCGCGCCCGGGACACTCGTGAGACCCAGGCCCTAGGTTCGGGCTTCGCCCTCGAGGACGTCGTCCCAGACGTCTTGCACCCCGTCCACCATGTCCTGGACCTGGAACCGTTGCGCCGCCACCGCCGCCGCGGCTCCCATGGCGTCGCGCCGGGAGGGGTCGTCGAGCAGGCTCGCCACCGCCGCGGTCAGACGTTCGAGGTCGCCGGGCGGCACCAGGATCCCGTCGACGCCGTCCTCGATCATCAGCCGAGGTCCGTCGGTATCGGCCGCCACCACCGGTTTGCCCGCCGCCATCGCCTCGAGGACAGCAAGTCCGAAGGGCTCGGCGCGCGAAGGATGCAGGACGACGTCCGATCCCGCCACCACGTCGTGCTTGAGCGGGGGTCGAACGTCTCCGGGCATGACGAGCCGCGCACCCAGGCCGTAGTGCCGGCTGAGATCTTCGAGGCGTCGCCAGTAGGCAGAGGCGCGGTCACCGGGGCCGCACATGACCCCGTAGAGATCGGGATGGTTCGCCATGAGTCGGCCCAGGCATTCGATGAAATCGGCCTGACCCTTCACCGGGACGACCCGGGCGAACATCGACAGCATGAGGGCGTCGGTCGGGACGGCGAAGGCTTGGCGGCCCCGGAAGCGGTCCCCACTGCGGCACTCCTCGAGGTCGACACCCGGGAACACGACCGACGTGGGGACCGGCGCGAAGGTCATGGAGTTGCTGCGAGTGGCGGGGGAGGTGAACACGATGTGCTTGGGTGCGAGCCGGTGCAGCGCCACGGCCGCCACGTGCTCGGCCCGCGTGTTGGCCTGGAGGGTGGAATGGATGTGCCACACAACGGGCGTCCTGGTCATGGCGCCGGCGAGGCTGGCGTACAGAAGGGCGGAATTCTCGCTGGCGTGGATGAGGTCGATGTGATGGTGTCGGACCACGCCGCACAGCTTGCGGACCACCGTCAGGAGATTTGCGGGCGAGCGCAGCCGCGCCCGTGGAAAGGAATAGGCGGCGGTGCCCCTGGCGCGCACCAGCTCGGGCCATCGGCCCGGTGACAGACAGGCGAGCACCGGGACGTAGCGGGCGCGGTCCACTCGGTCGATGACCTCGTCGAGCACCAGGGAGGCTCCTCCGAGGTCCTCGTAGCCCGAGCTGTCGACGAGCAGCACCCGGGCCGGCCGGCGAGGCGTCACTCGACCTCCTCTGTGTCGGGCCCGACCACGACCGGGACGTGGTGCGGGCGCTCAGGGATCACACCACGTCGCCGAGCCGTGGAGCCGGGCCCTGCTGCGTACAGCCGGGCGAGGTGCCACGAGGCCTTGCGGCGCTCGCCTCGGAAGACCACGGCGCGCCGAAGTGCCGTGAGCACCGTGGCCGCCCGGTAGCTGTGCCAACCGAGGGCCCCGAACCACTTGCGGACATAGGTCTCCACCCCGGCGTGAAACCGAGCCTCCCGTCGGGTGGGGTCGGGGTCGGTGCCCGCACCCACGTGCACTGCTCGAGCCTCGGGGCAATAGTGCATCGCCCATCCCCGACGCGTGGCGCGCCGCTCCCAGTCCGCTTCCTCGGCATAGAGGAAGAACCCCTCGTCGAACCCACCGACGTCCACCAGGGCCTCGCCCCGCACGAGGAGGACCGAGGCGATCACGTACCCCCAGCCCGTCGCGAACCGGCCGAGGCCCACGGCCTCGGCCCAGGCTCGCCCCGGAGTAGGGAAGGGCCAGCACACCGGCGAAGCCCTGTCCGAGCCGGGGCGGTGCTGGGCGGGTGCCACACAGCCGATGGCGGCGCTGGCGTGCAGCTCGCGCCGCAACCGCTCCACGTCCCCGACCCCGATCAACGCGTCGGGGTTGAGGAGAAGAACATCGGCCTCGGGGACCGGCACCGCAGCGATCCCGCGGTTCACCGCCGCAGCGAAGCCCAGATTCTCCCCGGGGTCGATGTAGTGCGCGCCCGCCCGGGCCACCACGTCGTGGGTGGTGGCGGACGACGAGTTGTCCACCACGACCACGGGGTACGCACCGTGGAGCTCTTCGAGACAGTCCGACAGCGCACCCGGATCGCCGTAGGCGACCACGAGGACGTGCACCGGCGGCAGCGGGGCGCCACCGCGCCGGGCGGTCGTGAGGCTCATGGACAGGGCCTCATCCATCGACAGGGCCTCATCCATCGACAGGGCCTCATCGCCGGCGGCGGATGACCGCCGCCAGCTGCTCGGCGATGAGTGGGACGGAAAAGCTGCGCACCGCCAGCGCTCGGCCGTTTCGGCCCAGGCGGGCGCCGAGGTCCCGGTCGCGAGACAGCGCCAGCAGCCCCTCGACCCACTCGTCCTCGGTGTCCGCGGCGAGCCCCATGTCGGCCATGCCCAGCACCTCGGCGTTCATCCCGACCGGGCTGACGATGGCCGGCACGGCACAGGCCATGTACTGCAGCATCTTGAAGGCGCACTTGCCCTTGGCCCAGTCGCCCCCACCGAGGGGCATGAGCCCCACGTCGAACGCCTGGATGACCGTCGCTTCGGTGTCAGGGGTCCAGGGAATGAGATCGACCCGTTCGGCGGGGATCCCCGGGAGCTCGATGAAGGCGTCGGCCATGACCATGAGCCGGGCGTCAGGCACCTCGGCGAAGAACCGCGCCAGGGCGGGGGCGATGGCGCGCAGATATCGCAGGCTCAAGCCCGAGCCCGTCCAACCCACCACGAACGGCCCGTCGGGGCGCGCGCCGGGCGTGAACCGATCGGTGTCGATCGCCGTCCACACCCTTTCGACGGCGGGAGCGACCGCCCCGAACCAGTCGGCGAGGAAGTCATTGCCCGCCACCACACACGCGGCGCGACGGGCAACGGCGCGCACGGCACGCTCGTGTGCGGCGGACGGCAGCCAGATGGCGTCGTCGACGTCGAAGAGCAGGGGTGGATGCAACAGGGTCTCCACGGTGAGGTGACCCGGCATCACCTCGCGCTCGAGCCAGGTGACATCGGCGCGCCACGATCGAGCCGCGCCGGGGAGCCGGGCCGCAACCTTCGCTCCCTGCAGCGCAAACCGAGACAAGGGGGCCACCACCGGACGACGCACCCAGTGCCCGGGGATCGACGCGTACTTCGAGATCCTCGGCGGACGAGCCGACACCTCGATCCCGAGCCGACCGAGAGGCGCGATGTGCTGAAGCACGCGAAACCGGCTCGACGCGGCCAGGCGGCCCGACACGATGGCTTCCACCCGAAGGTCGGGCATCAGGTACGCCCGCGCCGAGCGACGGCCTGTCGGAGAGCCGACTCCACCCGCTGGCCGGGCAGGGAAAACCGCGCCACAGAGAGAGCGTGGAGTCGAGTCCAGGCGTCTTCCTCGTCGGCCATCGTCGATCGGCCCATGCCGATCCGCAGAAGACGGCTCAGCAGGGCGTGACCGGCCAGCAGGTCCTCCTGGGTGCGAGGACGCAGGCGGGGGGCCATGACGGCGTTCCAGAGCACGACGGTGATGGGTGACTCCGACAGAAGGCGGCGGGGTGACTCGACCCGCGAGAAGAAACGCCGCCACTGGTACCACGGTACGGGCGCGACCCGCTCCATGGGCAGTGCCTTCCAGGGCAGGCGCCGGGCGATCTCCCACGTGACGTCCTGCGCGAGGGCGGCATAAGGAAGCTGGGACCAGTCGGCGTGCTTCGACAACGCGCGGTCTTGGCCTTGGACCCAGGCGTCGACGAACGCGGTGTCGGGCGCGGCGGCGCACAATCCGCCGAAGAACCGCCCGGACTCCTTGCCGAAACACACCATGCCGGTGTCGTCGAGCTCTTCGATGAGTTGTGAGAGTGGCGAGAGGGCCACGGTGTCCACGTCCATCCAGATCCCGCCGTAGCGTTGCAGGACGCGCGAACGGACATAGTCAGATCGGTAGTTGGGAGCCGGCAGAGACTCCCACTTCTCTACGTCCAGATCGGGCAGCCAGGTGATGGCGTCATGGCGCGCCAACAGGCGCAACTCCAGTGGCGCGGCATGGCGCTCGATCGTTTCGATGCAGAGGTCGAGGTATGCCGATCGACGGGCGCGGGGCCCGTCTTCCCAATACGCCCACACCACCGCGGCCGGTTCACCGCTCATCGGGCTGTACCCGACGAGGTGACAGATATGCTCGCCAGATGCAGCTCGGCATCTTGTTCTGGTTCTATCGCGACGTCGCGGTGTGCCAGAACCGGTTGCGGCTGTTGCGGCGCCGCAATCCGGGAGTGCCGATCTACGGTCTCTACGGGGGCCCGCCGCGCCAGGTGGCGGACTTCACCACCGCGCTCGCCTCTCATCTCGACGACTTCTGGGTGTTTCCCGACGAGCGCGACCAACAGTGGAAATGGCGCAACGGCGACATCATGTTGAGCCGGTGGTTCGTCGAACGTGGGGAGCGCCTGCCATGGGACTCGGTCTTCCTGGCCCAGTGGGACCTGGTCGTCATCTCTTCCGTGACGAGCCTGCTCCCACCGATGACCGTCGGCGACATGCTCATCTCGGGCGTGCGCCCGGTGCACGAGGTCGAGCGCTGGTGGCAGTGGACCCGCGGTGACGCCCGACTCGAGTACGACGCCTTCATGGCGCATGTCGCCTCTCGCTTCGGTCCGATCGAGGATCCGATGTGCTGCCAATTCATCGGGATCGTGGCACCCCGTGCCTTCATGGCGCGTTACGCCACCATCGACGAGCCCGAGCTCGGGTTCCTCGAGTACAAGATCCCTACTTATGCGCAGGCGTTCGGCGTCCGCCTCGTGCCTGACACTTGCTTTCGGCCCTGGTGGCCCGAGGAGCCCGGCACGTCTCACGCCACGCGCGCCCAGAGCCTCGTCCACGCCTGGCGTACGCCGGTCCGGCTCCCGGTGATGCTGGCCGAGTCGATGCGCCCCGGTGGACGGCGCATCTTCCATCCGTACCACGGCATCTACCCTCATGACCTTGCATCGCTGGGCGACGCGGTACGTCGTCGCCGGGACGGTCACTGACCGGTCTCAGACGCCACGTGCAGTGCGGCCTCGATGGCGTCGACCTCGGTGTCGAGCGACAGCCTCGCCTCCGCCTCGCCTCGGCACCGGTCACCGAGGCCGGGGTCCACGTGGCGCCAGTCGTGCAACGAGATGATCCGCTCGGCGAGCCCGCGCACGTCATGAGGCTCGACGAGGTACTCCGACAGCCACCCGGTGAGGATCTCGGGGTTGCCACCGACGCGCGTGGCCACGACGGGGACCCCGCACGCCAGTGGCTCCATGACCGAACGCGACAGCGGCTCGGGCCACAGGCTCGGGGCCACCGCCACATCGGAGGCCTGGATGAGTGCGACGACGTCTGGCTGGGCGGGCATCCACGTCACCGCCAGGTCCCCGGCGAGCTTCCGCAGTTCTGCTTCGTAGCGTGCCGAGTCGGCCCGGTCGGCCCCCAACGAGGGGGAGCCAACCACAACGAGGTGCGCACCCGAGCGCGCTGCGGCCACCTCGGCGAAGGCCTGCACCAGGACGTCGACGCCCTTCTCTCGTCCGATGCGGCCCGCGTAGAGGACGACGAACGCGTCCTCGGCCACCCCGAGCTCCTTGCGGGTCGCCGACCGGGCCGTGGAGTCCCCCGGCACGAAGCGGTCCAGTTCGATCCCGGTGAGCACCACGCTCATCCGATCGACGTGGAGTCCCGTCCCCTCCCAGCGCCGGGCGGTATCGCGAGACACCGACAACGTCCGGTCCACCCGCCCGAGACAGGGCCGGAGCCACCTCGGGACCACCGTCGGTGGGGGAAGGCAAAGGTGGAACACCACCGGTGCCCGGGCCAGGACGCCCACCGCCACCGCATAAGGGATGTCCCAGTAGCGGTAGACGTAGAGGGCATCGGGGCGTAGCCGCCGCCCGGCGAAGACTGCGCGCACGACACCGACGACGGAGGAGGGCAGCTGGCGCCGGCGGGGGAGACTCCCGCTGATCTGGATCGTGGTCCCGGTGAAGCCGTCCCATTCCTGGGCGAAGTCACCCGCGCTCACGTAGACGAGGTCGACGCGATGCCCCCGGGCGGCCAGGGCGCGGCAATTCGTCATTTGAGTTCGCTCGAGGCCACCCCGGGCACCGAGGTGGTTGGCGACCGTGAGGATGCGCACGCAGGGTGACAATACAAGGGCAATTCTGCCCCGGAGGCCAAGATAGTCTGGCGGCGCGGCCACCGGGGTGCTGCCAACGGAGGGATCCAGGTGGTTCAGCGTCGACTGCTCGAGCTCTTCGTGTGCCCCCGCTGTGGTGCGGGCCTTGCGGCCGAAGGCGATTCCAGTCCATCGCCGGTCGTGTGTGCCCAGGGACACCGGTTCCCCGCTGACCGAGGGTACTTGGACTTCTCAGGCGAGCCGCCGCCCGATAGCACCACGACCCGCACCCTCGAGAGCTTCGGCTACGAATGGAACACCTTCGATGACGTCCGAGAAGAGGACGCGCAGTTCGCCGAGGTGTATTTCCGCGACATCGACCTCACGTCGCTCGAGGGCAAGGTCGGGTTGGACGCCGGGTGCGGCAAGGGCCGCTACACACGCTTTCTCGCACCCCATCTCGATGCGTTGATCGCCCTGGACGGCTCGAGCGCGGTGCAAGCCGCCGCTCGCAACCTGGCGGTGTTTCCGAACGTCCTGGTGGTCAGGTCCGACCTCCGCACCACACCGGTGGCACCCGGGAGCCTCGACCTCGTCACGTGCCTCGGGGTGCTGCATCACCTGGAGGATCCCCGTGGCGGCTTCCGGTCCCTGGTGAGGCTGCTGGCTCCGGGCGGACAGCTTCTCGTCTACCTCTACAGCCGACCGCCGCGTCTCAGCCTTCGCTTGGTCGCACTCTCCGCGGCGCGGGTTGTCCGTTCCTTCACGGTGAGGACTCCGCACCGGGTCCTGCGGATCCTGTGCGCGCCGGTCGCGGCCGCGCTCTACGTCGGGTTCGTCCGCCTCGGTGCCTGGGGCGAACATGCGCACATCGACGCCCTGGCCCGGCTCCCCATGGCGGGGTACCGGGGCAAGCCGTGGCGCAGCCTGCTCCTCGACACCTTCGACCGGCTGAGCGCACCGGTCGAGCACCGCTACGTGTGGCCGGAGCTGGCACCGTGGTTCGAGGAGGAAGGGTTGCTCGTCGACGCGGCTCGCGACGAGGCGGGCTGGTTCGTGCTGGCTCACCGCGCCCGGTAGAGCACCCCCCGTGTCCTCGCTGGGCGTGGGGGGACGGCCCGCTCACCAATTGTGACGATGTGCGAGCCGGTTCGGTCATCCCATACTGGTCTGGGGGCAGGTCGAACGCGGCCCGCCGGGAGTGAGGGGGTGGGGGCTTGCGTATCCTCGTGCTGGGGGGCGACGGGTATCTGGGTTGGCCGACGGCGTTGCACCTGTCTCGTCGTGGCCATGATGTGGGCGTGGTCGACAACTTCTGTCGTCGGCAGTACGACTTCGAGATGGGGGTGGACAGCCTCGTCCCC
>DATKQM010000039.1:0-9066 GCA_035532735.1 Acidimicrobiales bacterium
GCTCGACGGTACGCAGCAGCAACTCGACACCGTTGCCGAACGCCGCTCCGGACGACATGGAGACACGCTCGTTGGACAGCGTGGTACGGCCGATGCGCCAACCGTCGCCGGGCTGTCCGATCACCGCGTCATCGGGCACGAAGACGTCGGTGAGGAACACCTCGTTGAACATGGCGGCGCCCGTGAGCTCGCGCAGGGGCCGGATGTCGATGCCCTCGGTGTGCATGTCGACGATGAAGTAGGTGATGCCTTCGTGCTTGGAGGCGTCGGGATCGCTCCGGGCCAGACAGATACCCCAGTCGGCCCGCATCGCGATCGAGGTCCACACCTTCTGGCCGTTGAGCACCCAGCCGCCGTCATGGCGGGTGGCCCGCATCGAAAGCGCGGCGAGGTCGCTCCCCGCCCCCGGCTCGCTGAAGAGCTGACACCACACGAGCTCGCCTCGCATGGTGGGCCCGACCCAACGCTCCTGCTGCTCGTCGGTCCCGTGGGCGATGATGGTGGGCAACGCCCATGCCCCCACGGCCAGGTGCGGCCGGTGCACGTGGGCAGCCGCCAGCTCCTCGTCGATCACGAGCTGTTCGACAGGCCCGGCGCCGAGGCCCCAGGGGACGGGCCAGTGCGGCGTGAGCAGTCCCGTCTCGACCAGTCGCCGACGTCGCTCGTGCGAGTCGGGGGCGCCGGCCACCTCGGCCACCACGGCGCGGACCCGCTCGCGGACGCGCTCGGCTTCCTCGGGAAGATCGAGCGCCAGTCGACGACGACTGCCCTGCAGCGCGGCCCGGGTGGCCTCGGCCCGCAGCGCGCTGCTCGGCCCCACCAGCTGGCGCAGGCTCAGGGCCCGTCGCAACTGGAGATGCGCGTCGTGCTCCCAGGTGAAGCCCATCCCCCCCAGGATCTGGATGCAGCCCTTGGCACACTCGACGTACGCGTCGAGGCCGAATGCTCCGGCGAGCACCGCGGAGAGCTGAGCCTGAGTGGCGTCGCCGGCGTCGGCGGCCTGGGCGGTGTCCCACGCCAACGCCGTGACCTGCTCGACCGCCACCAACATGTCGGCGAGCCGATGCTTGATGGCCTGGAACTGGCCGATGGGACGGCCGAACTGCCGACGTTCGATGGCATAGGCGGTCCCCACCTCGAGACACCATCGCCCCCCGCCCGCACACTCCGCGGCGGCGATGACGAGTGCGAGGTCCCGCACCGTGGTGCTCGACACGGCGGGAAGCTGGCGCTCGGGGACCACGACGGTGCGCTCGACATGCACCGACCCCACTCGTCGGGTGGGGTCGAGACTGGCGAGCGGCGCGGTCGTGACCCGGTCCCCCACATCGAGGACGCACCACACCGTGGCCGTGGCCTCGACGGTGACCGGCGCCAGGAGACGGGTGGCCAAAGTGGCGCCGAGCACGGGGCTCACCTCGCCGTGGACCTCGAGCGATCCGTCACCGGCGCGCCTGCCCACCAGGGCCCCGGCTCCGGGCAGGACCACCGCGGTGGGGACGGTCCCGTCGACCATGGGGGCGAGCAGGACCTTGCGCTGAGGGTCATCCGCCCCGGCGCCCACCACCGCGGCGGCGAGCATGGTCGGGACGGCGGGCCCGGGTACGATGGCCCGAGCCATCTCCTCGACCACGACGGCGAGCTCGAGCATGCCGAAGCCCTGGCCGCCGTACTCCTCGGCCACGTGGATGCCCAACCATCCCTGATCGGCGAGCTCGTCCCAGAACGGCGGCATGGTCTCGACCTCGGCGTCGAGCAGGGCGCGGGGCACCTCGGGCGGGCAGCGCGCCTCGAGCCACCGCCGCACGGTGCGACGCAGCTCCTCGTGATCCTCCCCGATGCCGATGGGCATGCTCGGACTCCCCTGTTTCTCTCTGTAGGTCAGAACCAGTTTGGGTCAGAACCAGTCTGGGTCAGAACCAGTCTGGGTCAGAACCAGCCGATGACGTGGTCGATGGACCACACCTGCCAGCCGTGGGTCCCGAGGATCACGGCCGCGGCCAAGACCATCATGAGGTTCTGACCCTGCTCCGCCCAGTCGTGGATCATGAGGACGAAGTACAAGAGGTTGAGCGCAAGGCTGGCGAAGGCGGCGACCGGGGTGAGGAACCCGAGGCTGAGCCCGAGCCCGAGCGAGAGCTCGCTCATCAAGATGACCCAGGTCATGGCCTTCGGATGCGGCTTCACCACGGCGTCGAAGCCCTTGCCGATGATCTTCCACCGGTGCTTCGAGGCGATGTCGGCCGCCCAGTTGATCCCCGCCTGTCTCTTGATCCAGGCCGTGAGGTTCTTGTGCCGGAAGCTCTCGAGCCACCACAACCCGAGCCCGATGCGCAGGACCGCGCCCCACTGGGCCCCGTTGAGCAGGGAGGTCTTCACGACAACGGTCCGGGGGTCAGCCGCGGTGGATGAGGTTGAAGCGCGACGTCACCACGGGCTCTGAGGTCGCCTCGTCGCGCCACACCGTCTCGGTCACGAGGAAGGTCATGGTCTTGCCCTTGGACTCCTTGGCATAGGCGTCGACCACGTGGCCTTCACCGACGAGCACGTCACCCACGAACACCGGCCGGTGGTAGATGAACTCCTGCTCACCGTGGAGGATGATGCCCCCCTTGGCCATGAGGGGGCCGATGACCTCGCCCATGGGATTGCCCTTGGGCTTGTCGGCGGGCTGCTCTTCGGCGAACTCGCCCCAGGTCTGCATCACGAAGGGGTAGGTGGGGGGCACCGGGATGGCCTTGAGGCCGGCTTCGGAGGCAGCCCGGGGATCGCGGTAGACCCGGTTGGAGTCACAGACCGCGGTGGCGAAGTTGGCCACCGGACCCCGCTCGACGACAACTCGCGACTTGCTCATGGGCTTGCCGATGATCTTGCTCAGCTCGTCGTCGGACATCGAACTCCTCCCCTGGTGCCGATCGCCGCCAACAGGCGGCGAGACACTGTGCCGCCAATGCGATGCGCCCCGCCAATGGTGCGCCCTTTTGCGCCCCCCACCAGGGCCTCGACACTCCGGCGGAGTGATCGGCCCAGGTTGTGGAGACCCGTGGGTGCCAGCAGGGCTCAATAGGGACTTTGGTCCCTAGTGACGGCCCCACCCATAGCCCAAGATGTCCGGAGCTTCGTCGCCCGCTGCTTTTCCCGGTCGGTGGCGAGCACCGGGACGGTGCCGAAATGCCCCCGGCCATCACCCGGAGCTGTACGGACCGCCGGGCCCCGCCTGATCGAGCAGCCCCCAGCGTGATCGGGCGGGCTCCGGCGTGCCCGCCCTCGACCACCCCTGCTACCGTGCCCGCGGCCGCGCCACGAGACACCCGACGCGGGCCCGACGACCACGGCGAGGAAAGCGATGCCCGAGTTCGAGACGCTCGGCTACGAGGAGTCGGGGGGCGTGGCCTGGGTCACCCTCAACCGACCCGACGTCATGAACGCCTTCAACACGACCATGCAACGCGAGCTGCGCAGTGTCTGGCGCTGGCTCCGGCGTCACGACGACGTCCGCGTGGTGGTTCTCACCGGGGCCGGGGAAAAGGCGTTCTGCACGGGCATCGACCGCTCCGAAGCCCTGGCCGAGGGACCCCGACCCGGTCGGTCGACCGCACCGGCCCAGAGCGCGCCCGAGACCGACGACGATGCCGTCCACATCGGGTCGGGGACGACCCCGTTCATGTTCGACGACCCCGGCGAGAACCTCGGGCCCAAGGCCAACGACCTCTGGAAGCCGGTCATCGCGGCGGTGAACGGCATCGCCTGCGGTGGGGCCTTCTACATGCTGGGCGAGGTCGACTTCATGATCGCCGCCGACCATGCCACGTTCTTCGACCCCCACCTCACCTTCAACATGGCCGCCGCCTTCGAGCCCCTCCAGATGACCGACCGCATGCCCTTCGGCGACCTCGTCCGGCTCACCCTCCTCGGGAGCGAGGAGCGCATGAGCGCGCAGCGGGCACTCCAGATCGGGCTCGTTACCGAAGTCGTGCCGGCCGCCGAGCTCCGGTCGCGCGTCCAGTGGGCGGCCGACGTCATCGCCAAGGCCCACCCCGTGGCGGTCCAGGGAACGCTCCGGGCTCTTTGGGCCGGACGCGAGCTCTCCCGAGGCCAGGCCCTAGGACTGGGATGGGCCTTCGTGGGACTCGGCAACGACCCCGTGGCGCTGGCCGAGGGCCAAGCGCGCTTCGCCTCGGGCGAACGGGTGGAGTGGCGCCTGCGCTGAGCAAGCCCCACTCGCACCCAGGGCCGGCCGAACCAGGGTCAGCCCGAGAGCAGGCCGATGGCGAGGGCCCGAAAGGCCCGGGCCCGATGTGACCGGGTGTTCTTCTCGGCGAGGGGCATCTCGGCGTAGGTCCGACCGTCCCCGCCGTCGGGGATGAACACCGGGTCGTACCCGAACCCCCCGGTGCCACGCCGATCCGACCCGATCGTCCCTTCCACCACCCCGTGCGCGGCCACCTCGCGCCCGCCGGGGAAACAGGCCATGGCCACGGTCCGGAACCGTGCCCGGCGCGCCTCGGGGCTCAGCGCGCCCGCGGCGACGAGTTCGGCGAGGAGCTTGGTCACGTTGTCCTCGTAAGAGGCATGTTCGCCCGAGTACCGCGACGAGAACACCCCCGGAGCCCCCCCCAGCGCGTCGACCTCCAACCCGGTGTCATCGGCGATGGCGGGCAACCCGGTGGCCTCGACGAGCGCCATGGCCTTGAGCCGGGCGTTGTCCTCGAGGGTGGTGCCGGTCTCCTCGACCTCACCCACCGACGTCGGCCGGGCCACGAGGTCGACCCGGTCACCGACGGTCTCGGTCACGAGGGCGACGATCTCGGCCGCCTTGTCGGGGTTGGCGGTGGCAAGCACCATCCGCAGCCGCCCACTCACACCCACGCCGTTCCCGGCGCCATTCCCCCCGCCCTCGCCCGCAGCGTTCACCGAGGGGCGGGCGGGTCGTCGACGACGGCCCGCTGCGCGTCGAGAAGCACGCTGATGCCCACCTCGGCCAGGCCCACGAGCTCATCGAGCTCGCCCCGGGTGAAAGCCATCCCCTCGGCGGTGCCCTGGACCTCCACGAACCGCCCCGACCCCGTCATCACCACGTTCATGTCGACCTCGGCGCGCGAGTCCTCGGAGTAGTCGAGGTCCAACAGACAGGCCCCGTCCACCACGCCCACCGACACCGCGGCGCAGGCGTCGGTGAGGGGGTGCGTGGAGATGACCCGCTTCTGCACCAACCGGGTGAAGCAGTCGTGCAAGGCGATGTAGGCGCCGCAGATCGACGCGGTCCGGGTCCCTCCGTCAGCCTGCAAGGCGTCGCAGTCCACGGTCACCGACAGCTCACCCATGGCGACGAGGTCGGTGACGGCCCGAAGCGACCGACCGATGAGCCGCTGGATCTCATGGGTCCGGCCCGACTGCTTCCCTTTGGCGGCTTCGCGCCCGACCCGTTCGGCCGAGGACCCCGGCAGCAACGAGTACTCGGCGGTGACCCATCCCTTGCCGCCTCCCCGCAGCCACGGCGGTACCCGGTCCTCGACCGACGCCGTGCACAGCACCTTGGTCTTGCCCATCGAGACCAGGACCGAGCCGTTGGCGAACTCGGTGAAGTCGCGCTGAAACGACACCGGTCGTAGCTCCGCGACGTCCCGGCCGTCGGCCCGCCGGGCACGGCGATCGGTCACAGCGAATACCCCCGGCCCACGGCGGCCTGCTCGACGGCACCCCCGAAGGCCTCAGTGGCCTCGGCCAGGACCTCCCGCGCGTCGGCGGTGGGCCAACGGTGGGTGATCACGAGTCGCCGGGCGCCGGCGAGTCGGGCGTTGGAGCCTGCTTCGGTGCCACTCATGTGAATGGGGGGGCCCTTGTGGTCGGAGGTGTAGGTGGCCTCACACAAGGCGAGGTCGAGTCCGGGCCCGAGCGACGACAGCGACCACTCCGGACCGGAGTCGGCAGAGTACCCCAGCGCGCCCGACGGCCCAACGAGGCGCGTAGCGAGGGTGACCGGTGGATGTTGGGTCCGGTGAAACCGCACCTCCAGATCACCGATCCTGACCCCATCACCGTCACCCACCTCGTGCCAGTCGAGGATCCCATCGATGTCCTGGGTGAGATGCTCCCGCACGCCGGGCGCGGCGTACACGGGCACCGGGTCGCGCTGAAACTCGTACACCCACCGCGCCGCGGTGATGAACCCCTCGACGTCGCTGAAGTGGTCGTGGTGCTCATGGGTGAGGACGATGCCGGACAACGCCAACGGATCTGTGAACCGCTGGAGGTTGCCGAAGGTCCCGGGCCCGGCATCCATCCACACCGAGGTCCCCGACGTCCACGACCGCACCAGGTACCCGCTGGCGGCTCCTCCGGCGTGCGGGTGGCTGCCGTCACAACCGAGGACGGTGAGGGTGATCACCCCGTCACCCCGACGCCGCGCCGGAGCGCCCCTGGCCAGTAGGGCTGCCCGCCACGTCGGCCACAGAGGGCGGGTCCCTCCACACGAGGCCCTTCACCTCACCCAACTCCTCGCCGAAGAGCCTGCTCCCCACGGTCCGGAACCATGCCACGTCGCCCGACGAGTACACCCGGAGCGAGCCGGGCTTGTCCGCGCCCCGTCCGACGCCGAGCCGGCCCGGATCGGTCTCACCCAGGATGGCCCGGACCTCGAAGGCGGTCTCGTCCGCCGATGACACGAGGACGACCTCCCGACCCATGACATCGGCGATGGTCCGGGCCAGGAACGGGTAGTGCGTGCACCCGAGCAACAAGGTGTCGACCCCGGCGTCGCGCACCGGCGCCAACAGCCGTTCGGCCAACACCGACACCTGGTCCGAACGCGTCTCGCCTCGTTCGACGAACTCGACGAACCCCGGACACGACGCGGGGACGAGCTCGACCGGGACCGCCAGCGCCCCCATGGCCCGCTGGTACGCGCCGGACCGGATCGTCCCCACCGTCCCCACCACGCCGACCTTCCGATTCCGCGTGGCCTTGGCCACGGCCCGCACGCCGGGGTCGATGACACCGACCACCGGGACCGGCAACAGCGCCCGCAACGCGTCGAGCGCGGCCGCCGACGCGGTGTTGCAGGCGACGACGATCAACTTCACGTCGACCTCGTCGATCAGCCATCGCCCGATCTGCACGGCGAAGGACCGCACCTCACCGAGATCGCGCGGTCCGTAGGGGTACCGCCCGGTGTCACCCACGTAGACGAACTCCTCGTGGGGAGCAAGGTCGATCAGCGCCCGAGCCACGGTCAGCCCGCCGAACCCGCTGTCAAACATGCCGATGGGGCGGCTGTCCATCCTCCCGAGGCTACGGCACCGCTCCAGCGCCGAGCGTCACGCCCAACCCCACCCAGAAGTCCGGGTCGGGCTCAGAAGAGGGTCAATTGAGCGGCAGCTGGGGGGCGTCGGCGAGCGATGCCCGGCCCGTCTTGCGCCCACCCACGGGAAAGACCTGCTCGGGAAGGAACGACCGCACCCGGTCCTCCCCGGGCCGACCCCCGATCACCTCGACCGACTCGGCCCCGTTGCGCTCGTTGCGCACGAACCCGAGGAACCGCCACGCCGCGCTCCGCAACACAGGCCCCTCGATCTCGACGGGGTCACCCCGCCGCAACCCGTTCCATTCCTCGCTCCGGTGCAGGTGCTCGGGGCGGGCTTTGACCTTCTCCTGGGCCCGTCGGGCCGGAGGTGTCACCGAGCGGGGCGGAAGTCGGCCATGCCCGAAACCTATACCGTGTCACCGGGACCAGAGAGCCGATAGGAGCACGAGCATGGCGAGCGAAGGGCTGCACGAAGCTGCCGACCTCCTCGACGAGGAGACCATCGACCACCACCGTGCCATGACCTCGCTGTGCGAAGAGCTCGAGGCCGTGGACTGGTACGACCAGCGGGTGAAGGCGACCTCGGACCCCACCCTGGCCGAGATCCTGGCCCACAACCGCGACGAGGAGAAAGAGCACGCCTCGATGACCCTCGAGTGGCTCCGACGTCGGGACCCCACCCTCGACCACCACCTCCGTACCTACCTCTTCACCACCGGGTCCGTCCTCGAGATCGAGACCGAAGCCGAAGCCGAAGCCGAAGCGGGGTCGGACGCGGGACCGGGATCACTCGGGATCGGAAGCCTGAAGGGACGCGAATCATGAACCACCTCCATCGAGACCTCGCCCCGATCGGCGACGCGGGCTGGCAGGCCATCGAAGAGGAGATCACTCCTCGCCTCGAGACCTATCTCGCGGCCCGCAAGCTCGTCGACTTCGAGGGGCCCAAGGGTTGGGCCCATTCGGCCACGACCCTCGGACGGACCACGTCGATCGCGGGGCCCTCAGCATCGGTCACGGGATCCCAACGACAGGTCCTGGCCTTGTTGGAGCTCCGCGCCGAGTTCACCGTGGCTCGCACCGAGATCGACGACGCCGAGCGCGGCGCCAGTGACCTCGATCTCCCCGGTCTCGAAGAAGCGGGGCGCCACATCGCCCTGGCCGAGAACACCGCCGTCTTCCACGGCTACCGGCCGGGACAGATCAAGGGGATCACCGAGAGCACCTCGCACACCGCCCTCACCTTGTCCGCCGACGCCGAGCACTACCCCACGGCCGTGGCTGAGGCCGTCGACGTCCTCCGGGGTGCGGGGATCGGCGGGCCCTACGGCTTGGCCCTGTCACCGGGGATCTACACCGAGATCGTCCACACCGCCGAACACGGCGGCCATCTCCTCCTCGACCATCTCCGCCAGATCCTCGGCGGCCCCCTGGTGTGGGCGCCGGGCGTGGAGTGCGGCATCGTCGTCAGCCTGCGCGGTGGGGACTTCGTCTTCGAGTCCGGCGAGGACATCTCGATCGGCTACACCTCGCACGACGCCCAGAACGTCAATCTCTATCTCGAAGAGAGCTTCAGCTTCCGCGTCCTCGAGCCCGATGCCGCCGTGGCGCTGCGCACCAAGCCCAAGAAGTAGCCGGTCAGTGGTAGCCGGTCAGTGGTAGCCGGTCAGTGGTAGCCGGTCAGTGGTAGCCGGTCAGTGGTAGCCGGTCAGTGGTAGCCGGTCAGGGGTAGCCGGTCAGTGGTAGCCGGTCAGTGGTAGCCG
>DATKQM010000040.1:0-8941 GCA_035532735.1 Acidimicrobiales bacterium
GCCGAGGCTGGGAACCTTGGAATACCTCCCGGCCATCATGTCGAAGACGTCCCCTTCAGCACTGAGGACCCCGATCCGACCTCGTTGGTCGGCGAGCAGGCTGACGAGGGCCTCCGGTGTGGCGTCATCGGCCAGAAGCCGAGGCGCAGGTGGCACCTCGATGGCGTCGGCGTCCGCGCCCAGGGCCATGGCTTCGGCGGTCAAGCTCTCACGATCATCCGGCTTCGCCTTGGCAACGATGGCTTCGGCCTGGCGCACCAGATCAGCGGCGATGCGCTTGCGGGTGGCGGCGTCGGCGATCTCGGGCATCGCGTGGTCGAGAGCACGCCGTTCCCAATCCTCAAGCGGTGCGGTCACGGCTCGGACCACTGCTGACTTGCGAGAACCGGGCGGCATCGCCGTGGCGATGAAGAGGTTCGTCGGCTCGACCCAGCCCCGACGTACTTCGACCTGGATCCGACCACCGGCGGCCGTGGCCAGCGCCGCCAACGTCATCATCGCGGGGAGCTCGAGCGGAGTCTGCGTAGCTTCGCTCACGGCCACCACGAACTCGTCCAGCCACCGTGGGAACACCGCGGCCGGGAAGGGAGGTGGCGTAGGCGCGCCCAATGGCACGGGTGGCTCCCAGGGTGCGGCGTCCGGGGTCGGCTCGGATGCGTCTTGATTACCCCCAGCTTTCGCCCATCCATTCGGATCGGTCCGAGGCGCGCGGTTGCCGTTCTTCATCTGCCTGGCGGCACCGGCCGCCGCGCTCTCGTCCCCATCGTGGTGGAGGACGGCATAGGCGTGGAAGCGGGTGTAACCCGCCGGCTTGCTCGGAGCTGTCACCTCGAATGGCGTTTTGGGGCTGTAGACGAACAGGCAGCCATGGCGGATCGTGGCCGAGCAGGCCGATGTGGCCGCCGGGTGGCGCCACTTGGACCCGTCCTCGTCGCCGTTGCCGGCCCGGATCGACCAGCCCGCCGGGATGAGCAGATCGGTCCACCCGTGGGTCTCCGTATACCAATCGGCGATGCTGTCGGGATCGGGAGCAGACTTGACGTATGGCGGCCTCGGCACGGGCCGGTCGACGAGCAGTTCGGCCAACAGCACGGGCATGGGGGACGGCTTCATGCCTCTCTCCCGTGTGTGATGTGATCGACCGGCTCCATCTCCAGCCCTTGCCCGGGAACCCAGAAGTAGGGCTTCCCGGTGGCGGGGTGGGGGCTGGGCGGGAGGATCGTATAGCGATGGTTGCGCTGCAACAGGTCGATGCCGCATGACCAGCGGGTACCTACCTTCTCCCCGGTACCGTGTTCCCGGGCCCACTCGTCGAGATGCCGCACCGACAGGTCATCGTCGGGGCGCAGCCACCAGAGGTGCGTGCCCCCGTCGTCTCGACCGCTTCGATGCTCCCTGGTCTTCGGCCATCCCCCGACCTCGGCCCCTAATGCCTTCCAGGTGGAATCGCCGCCGTGGCGCGGGTCGATGTCGAGGATGACGTACTGCTCAGGCAATCGATGCCCGATGAGTGCGTCGGGCCACTGCTCCCACCAGGCGCGCACTATCTCGACGTCGGTGGTGGCGTCGGTCTGGCTGGGGCCCCGCCCGTAGGTCGAGACCTTCATGGGCTCTTTGGTCTTCGGGTGGACGGCGAAGATCTCAAGGCCCGCCTGGGCGTAGGCGATGGCGTGGGCTTGGAGCTCTCCTGTCACGGTTTCGGGAATCCGGGTCATGCCGACACCCCCACGAACAGGGCAGCGCGGTGGGCCAACACGATGCTCGCCTCGAGCACCACGTCGACTGGCAGCTCGCCAAGCAGCGCGTGAGCAGCGAGGTTGCCGATGGCGTCGAGCCGATCAGCCACCTCTTGTTTGCTATTCTGTGGCTCGGTGTAGGTGATTGCGGAGCGGCCCTTCGCGGGGCCGTTTTTCGCGTTCACGATGCCGCCCGGCGGCGCCGTGCCTTGGCGCTCTTCAGAGCCAGGAGCGTCATGTAGGACTTGCGGGCGTGTTCGGCCCTGCGGGTCCTCTCTTCGGGACTCAGGGTGCCTTCGGGGTCGACTTCAGCCTCGAAGCGGGCGAGGGCCGCACGAGTCGCCGGGCCGGTGTTGGTCTTGCCGGTGGCGTGGAGTGCATGGGCAGCAGCGCGGGCGCGCAGCGACCTCTCGCTGGGTGTGAGGGGCGTAGGCAAAGGACGGTCCTCCGAAGGACGGTCCTCGTTGCCCAATCCGAGGGATCCGGCGCAACCCAGGCGCTCGGGCTCCAACAACTAACGAGAACTACGCTAGCACGGCGCTCCGGCAGTCGACTGTCATTGACCCAGGTCGATCAGCGCGTTTTCGCGTCGCCACTTCGCGCAAGAGGGTGGCAATCGGAATCCGGGTGTCGCCGGCAGGACACGTCACCCTCGGCATGTGCCACGCGGGATCGGGGCTCGGGTGTTCGAGCAGGACTCGACGGACTGTCGTCGAATCCGGTACCCGGGGCGCTCCATCTCGCTCGGCGGCCAACACCTGATTCACGGCGAGGAACTTTTGCTCGGCCTCGAACAAGAGACCCATCGGCGTCTTCAGCACCCGGGCAAGCTGTCTGCCCCTGGAACCGCTGCACTTACAGCGGACGCGCAGCACCACAGAGCCACCAGCCTCTTTTGCCCTCTCAAGCAAGTCGGCGTATTCCGCGAACCCTGGAATGACTGGCTCCCCCGCCGGGGTGCTCATAAGCCCCGCCGCCCGGGCCAGATCGCGATAACGCACGACGTCCTCTTGCGTATGGCTCCGCGTCTGTAGTTCAGCATTGAAGGCTTCCCAAGCTTGCTGGGGGTCAGTCACAGCTCGTCCCCCAGCCCCATGCGCCGGTACGCATCACGCGCCCGCTCGTCCGCCGCGCTCGCGCCGTATCTATTGAGCATCTCGCGGGATTTCCAGCCGGCCAGCCTCATCAGATCGCCCTCGTTCCCGCCCCGCGACAGCCAGCGGTGCGCGAAACAGTGGCGGAGCATGTGGGGGTGCACTCGGCCGATCCCGGCTTTCTTGGAGCGGTTGGCGAGGAAGATCCGCAACCCCTCGTTGGTCACCTTGCCGCGCAGTCCGATCCACACAAAGGGCGAGGCGGCGAGGCGATGACGCCCCCGCAACCTCATGTACCGGTCGATGCTTTGGGCGGTCCGGGCGCCGTAGGGAACGGCGCGCGGCTTACTACCCTTGCCCACGACGTAGATCACCTGGGCGTCACGGTCGAGGTCTTCGACCTTGAGGCTCGTCAACTCATTGGAACGGCACCCGGTGTCGGCCAGGAGCCGGAACATCGCCATGTCGCGCCGGTCCTCGAGCCGGGTCCCCTCGCAGGCCCCGAACAAGGCCCGGAGCTCGTCGTCAGACAGGACGGGAGTCTCGGGAACGGGGACCTTGGGCGGGTGCATCTTCGCCATTGGGCTGGTGACGATCTCCCCCTCTTCCACGAGGTAGGCGAAAAGACGCTGTAGGGCCCTGTACCGGTTCGCAGCCGTCGCCGGCTTGCGGGTGGCGAGGAGCTGCTCCACGAACGTCTCGACGTGCTCACGGGTGATGTGGGCGACGTTGGTGGGCATCCCCGACTCGCGCAGGAACTCGAGCAGCTGGGTCGCGGACTGTTCGTAACCCTGGAGGGTGTTGGGCGCCTTGTTCTCGGCTCGAAGCGACCGGAGCCAGTCGGGGAGCAGGGTGGCGAGATCGCCGACCTCTACGGTGGTGGGAGCGGTGGCCATGGGGTTCCTCCTGGCTTCCGTAGCTCCGGTGGGGTCCCCCAAGGACCCTGCCGGAGCGGCTCAAATCTGAGGTATCGAATTATCGTAACAGAGAGCAACGTGCTAGGGGTTTTGGACCTAAATAGGGCCGCTCACCAGGATAAATGCCCACAACCTCTCACTCGATGCTGATGAGGAAGGGGTACAGCGGTTGCCCGCCGTGATGGACCTCCACGGCGACGTCGGGGCGATGTTCGGCCAACCACTCCGTGACACGGCGCGTCTCGCCCGCGCCCGAGCCCTCCCCCTCGATCAACGTCACGAGCTCGTGATCGTCGAGCAGGAGCTTGCCGAGCAATCCGCAGGTGGCCTCGGCCACGGATTCGCCCACGACCTCCACCCCGTCGCGTGACAGACCCATCCAGTCACCGGTGTGAATGGGCCCCGCCGGACCCTTGGCGTCACGCACCGCCCGGGTGACCTCCCCGGCGACGACCCGGCGCGCCGATTCGGCCATCGCGACGGCGTTCTCGGGGGATCCGGCCTCGGGGTCGTACTCGAGCAAGGCCGCGAAGCCCTCGACGATCCCGCTCGTCGGCACCACCCGCACCTTCTTGGTGGACAACTCGCACACCTGCATGGCGACAGGTCGGATGTTGTCGTTGTTGGGCAACAGCACGACCTCGTCGGAGGGAACCGACTCCACCACCTCGAGGATCTGTGCGGTGGACGGGTTCATGGACTGGCCCCCGGCCACGAAGTAGTGCACGCCCAGGGACCTGAAGATCCGGCCGATGCCGTCGCCGTTGGCGACGGCCACCACCGCGGTACGCGGCGGTGGCTCGGCGTCGATTCCGGCGCTGGCGGGGATCCCAGCGCCCTCTCGGACCCACCGCTCCTCCTCGACCTGCTCGGCGATGTCGGTGACCCTGATGTCGCGGGGTCGGCCCGCGTCGAGGGCGGCCTCGATCGACGCGCCGACGTCGTTGGTGTGGATGTGACAGTTCCACAGGCCTTCGCCCCCCACCACCACGATGGAGTCCCCGATGCCCGCCCACACCTCCTTGAAGGCGCGCATGGTGTGGTCAGGGGCCTCGAGGAAGTACATGACCTCGTAACGCAGGTCGTTGCCGCCCCCGGGCTCCTCGACCCCGAACCCCGCCTCAGGCAGTGCATCGGCGACACCCGTGTAGGTCGGGGCCGTGACGGCCGGGACCGGCGGCAGCGGGCGGCCGTCGACGACGGACAGGAACGAGTCGAGCAGCAGGAGATAGCCCGACCCCCCCGCGTCGACCACGCCCGCCTGGGCCAAGACAGGAAGCTGTTCGGGGGTGCGAGCGAGCGCTTCGGCGGCGGCACGATGTGACGCATCGAGCACCTCCACCAGCGAGGCCCCATCGAGCGCACGCTGCTCGGCCCCCTCCGCCGCGGCCCGGGCCACGGTGAGGATTGTCCCTTCGACGGGTCGTAGCACTGCTTGACGGGCGGCGTCGCTCGCCGCGGCGAGCCCCCGGGCCAGGGCCGGACCGTCCGCGTCCTCGTCCCCCTCGGCGATCACTCCGGTCAGACCCCGCAGCAACTGGCACAGGATCACCCCGGAGTTGCCGCGCGCCCCCATGAGCGAGCCGTGCGCGACGGCCTTGCACACCGCCATCCGCTGCTCGGCGTCCCCGGGGTCCGCACCCATCGAGGGGGAGGCATCGGCCACGTCGAGCCCCTCGAAGCCCTCCAGCCCGGCGAGCTCAGCCACCACCGATTCCAGGGTCAGGGCCATATTCGTGCCCGTGTCGCCGTCGGGCACCGGGTACACGTTCAAAGCGTTGAGCGCCTCCTGGTGGAGTCGAAGGACATGCCCGTACGTCGCCATCGTCGCCGCCAGGTGGGTCGCCCCGAGCCTCCTTACTGACTCCATGGCCGTGGATGCTAACCTTTGCGCCCGTCCGAATTACCTCTCGAGGAGCGTCCGCGTCGTGGCTGCCGTTTGCGAAGTCTGTGGCAAGCACCCCTCGTTCGGGATGAACCTCAGCCACTCCCACCGCCGGACCAAGAGACGCTGGGACCCCAACATCCAGCGGGTCCGGGCCATCGTGAACGGCTCCCCCCGCCGACTCCAGGTGTGCACCTCCTGCATCCGCGCCGGCAAGGTCACGAAACCTCCCCGGCGCACCAGCCCCCAGCCCTCTTAAGGGCTCCCCCCGCCGCATGTCGGCAGAGGGCCACGGCGGACCGACCCAGTAGCAGGACCGGCAGTTGCGCAATTTCGTAATTAGGGGAATTGGTCCCTGGAGCAGACCACGGTCGCTCGTATGCTGACGAGATGCTCGGTGCTCTCGTCAACCTGAACCACACGGGCCACTACCTGCACTGGGGATTCATCCAGATCAGCGTGGCCAACATCGTCGTGATCCTGCTCATGGTCGTGGTATTCGTGGCCGCGGTCGCCATCCCCTTCCGAACCGGGGGGCGGCACCGATGAGCGACACGATCACCAACCGCTTCGCCGACGGCGATGCACCCTCGGAGGACCCGGTGGACGATGCCCGCCCGGCGCCGGGGGACGAGAAGATGTGGACCGCCCGCCTCCGGGGCGCGGGGGTTCGAGCCCTCCCCCCGAGCAAGCTCCTCCCCGACCGCCAGCCGAGCTATGTGGCGTCGTGGGTCTACATCTTCGGGATCCTGAGCTTCGCCTCGTTCATCGTGATCCTGCTTTCGGGGGTCGTGCTCATCGTGCGGGGACCGTCGTGGTGGCACGAGTCTCAGGTCGGGCTCTTCTTCAACAGCATCCACCTCTGGAGCGTCGAGCTCTTCTTCTTCTTCATGGTCCTGCACCTGTGGGGCAAGTTCTTCATGGCGGCCTGGCGGGGCAAGCGGGCGCTCACCTGGATGACCGGCGCGGTGACGTTCGCGATATCGATCGGCGCGGCGTTCACCGGGTACCTCTCCCAGCAGAATTTCGACTCCCAATGGATCTCGACCCAGGCCAAGGACGGACTCAACTCGGTCGGTATCGGGGCGTTGTTCAACGTGTTGAACTTCGGACAGATGCTGCTGTGGCACGTCCTGCTCCTTCCCGTCTTCGTCGGTGCGCTGATTGGCATCCATCTGCTCCTCGTCCGTCGGCGTGGCGTGGTGCGGCCGCTCCCGGTCCGCACCGGACGTCATGCGCGCACCGCACGGGCCAGGACCCCGGCCGCTCCCCCCTCCTCGGAAGGAGTCGACCGATGAGCGAGGCGCCTCCGCAGAGCCCACGAACCCGCACCTTGGCCGAGGCGTCGCTCGGCTCCGACGACAGCGCCTGGGACGGCCCCAAGATCCGCTACGACCTGGTCAAGGAATTCGTGGTGGCGCTGGTGGTGATCGCCCTCGCGAGCGTCGCACTGGCCGCGATCTTCTCCTCGCCCGACGACCATCCCGTCACCATCCGCCAGTGGTCCCAGGGTAACCCGGGGGACTTCCTGGCCACGTCGGTCACCGAGCTCGACGGGTCGAGCCCCACCGCCACCTACGGCCCGCCCTACAACTCGTGGACCTCGGGAGAGGGCCAGAAGATCGGGCCCGTCGGACTCCAGCGCTGGGCCGGTGTCCACATCCCCGTGAACTCCCAGAACGACTTCGTCCTGGCACCCTTGCACCTGGCCGCGGCCAGCGACCCATCCTTGCGCGCCGCCCTGGCGCAGTACTCCACCGCTTCGGCCGACCAGCAGAAGCAGTGGACGACGGCATACATCAAGGGCGTCGGGCACGTGAAGTTCCACGACACCGCCGTGGTCCTGCCGCGCGGGCGCTATGGCCCCGTGGCGCCCATGCTGAGCGGCCTGCTCAACATGGCGCGCACCGGAAGCCTCGACGCCGATCTGCTGGCGTCCCCGCAGTTCTACGGCACCGACTACACCAAGCCCCTCCTGTTCATCGCCGACGGCTCGTTCTTGGCCGCCGAGGCCTCCGCCCAGCACCTGCAGGGCGACCAGTGGGGGATGATGAACGAGACCGGGAACTATCCGGGCCAGGCATGGCTGTGGCTCTACACCATGTGGTACCAGGTCTCGCCGTTCTCGACCTCGTGGTCCGCCAATGCCGACGCCCTGGTGTGGGCGCTCATGATGCTCCTCACGTTGGCCCTGATCCTGGTGCCCTTCATTCCGGGGTTGCGCTCGATCCCGCGGCTGGTCCCGATCTACCGCCTCATCTGGCGTGACCACTACCGCCGGCTGGCCGCCGATGCCGGGAGCTCATCCGCCCCACCCGGCTCGGGTTGAACCGGGCCACCTCACCACGGCTCGGTTCTTGACCTCAGGGTAAGGATCTCGCCATGTTCGCCTCGCCCGGCCGGGCCGTGACATGGCGTCGGGCGAACCGTCGATGACCGGCAGATTCAGCGACGAGTCCGTCGTCGAGTTGTCGGACGGCATCACGGTGCATATCCGCCCTATCGACCCCGACGACGCCTCGGCGCTGCGCGCCTTTCACGCCCGGCTGTCGCGCGAGAGCATCGTGCTGCGGTTCTTCGGCGCCCACCCCTGTCTGTCTGACGCCGAGGTGCATAGCTTCACCGAGGTGGACGGGGTCGACCGTCTCGCGCTCGTGGCCGAGCTCGGACCGAAGATCGTGGCCGTGGCCCGCTACGACCGGACACCGGGACGTGACGAAGCCGAGGTGGCCTTCGTCGTCGACGACGCCTTCCAAGGCCACGGGCTCGCCACGATCCTGTTGCAGCGCCTGACCGATGCGGCCCGCGGCCAGGGGATCCGGTGGCTGGTGGCCGACACCCTTTCTGAGAACTTCCGGATGCTGAACGTCTTTCGCCATTCGGGCCTCCCCCGAACCTTCGGCCGGGCCTCTGAGGTCATACACGTCGTCATGGACATCTCGCCGCCGACCTGAGCGCCGGCGTTGGCGCTCTCGGACATTCCTGCCCGTCCGCCGTCGGAGCGACCGATGGCCCCTCCCACCTGGGACTTTCGGACGCCACGAAGGGACCTTTGGCTCTGTCTCAAGCAGGTCGCCCCCGTCATCGTGGACACAGAGGCTGGGCACGCCTGTCGAGCCTCGTTGCTAAGGGCAACTCAAACAGGAACGGGAGCCGGGTATGCGGCGAAAGACGCTCGACATGATCATGACGGCGGGCGGTGCGGTCCTCATTGTCATCTTGCTGGTGGCAGGGGGCCTCGGGCTGTGGGGCTACAACTTCGCCAACAGCAACGTCCACGACCAGCTCGCCCAGCAGGCGATCACCTTC
>DATKQM010000041.1:0-62063 GCA_035532735.1 Acidimicrobiales bacterium
TGGAGGAGTGCGAGAGTGGACGAATCGGACGGTCTCGAAAACCGTTGTGGTCGCAAGGTCACCGTGGGTTCGAATCCCACCTCCTCCGCCAAATTGACTCCTCTGGCTACGGGGAGAACGACACCGCCTCAGCCGCAGCGAGGAGTTGGGCGCGATCGGACTCGAGAAGGAACCCGGCCGCGATAGCGGTGTCGAGGCTTCGCCCATAGGCCACGAGATAGCCCGCCTTGTCCCCGTAGAGGCGAACCAGGGTGTCGTTGTCGAAGGGCACCGTCATCCCGAACAGGGCACACAGCCTGCTCGCACCCGGCGGTGCCTCTCCGCTGAGCGCCGAGATGGGGACATCGACGGCGGGGGTGCGGACACCGCCGAGAGCGTTGCCGAGCTCGTCTCGGGCCAACTCGGGGGGATCCGACGTCGCCAGACGGAGCGGTGACGCCGTGGCGGGAGCGACGTCGTCGGTGATCCAACGGTTGAGCGCGACCAGCCCGGCCTGCGCCACGAAGTGCTGCGGGCCGTCGTTGACGGCGAAGTCACAGCCCAGGGCTCCGGCAAAACCACCGACCACGTATGCATCCGCGTGGGCGGTGCCGGCCACCTCCCAGGTGCGGATCCGGCCTGTATCGGCCTGGCGCGCCGGCCCGTAGTCGAGCAAGGGCCCGAGATCGGTCTCGGTCTCGAAGATCAAGACGGGCACATCGACATCGTTTCGGATCTTCAGGCTCTTCGGCACATCGTCGCTCGCCATTGCGATCCCGGTGAGAGAAGCTCCGCTCCCGCCGCGGCTGTGGACGAAGAACCCGTCGTAGACCGGCGCAGTCATATGGACAGCGTTGATGTATGTGGTCAAGAAGAAGGCGGACTGTGACTCCCCTATGGCGACGATGCGTTCGGGGCGCAACCCACCGAGCGCCGATCCCAGTCCCCCGGTACGAAGGGTTCGGCCGATCTGCGAGAGGATGTCGAAGGCGAACCGGTCTCCGGGGTGACGAAGCGTTCCATAGCGGTCGGGTCCCGACGCCACCAGCCCGCGTGCCGGGTCCATGCCGGGCACCCCGACGAGGGCGTCTCCTCCGTCGACGCCGGTACGTTGCGCCGACACCCCGACATAGGCGTACCCGTCGGCGACGATCTGTGGGCTCAGGTACGTCCAGTCGGGGCTCGCCTCCGCACCGCTCGAGACGTTGAACCACTCCACCAGCACGGTGCCGTTGCATCGCTCGGGGTCGCGGGGCCGGCGCACGAGGATCCTGGTGCGGAAGTCAGCGCTCTCTGCGACTGTCACCGTCCACTTTCCGTCGGCCCCGAGCGGGCCCGC
This sequence comes from Acidimicrobiales bacterium, assembly GCA_035532735.1. Classification (GTDB taxonomy): domain Bacteria; phylum Actinomycetota; class Acidimicrobiia; order Acidimicrobiales; family UBA8190; genus Chersky-840. The sequence goes on from DATKQM010000041.1 coordinate 1,319, forward strand.
AGCCGCGTAGGACGAGGCGGTCCCGAAGACGAAGAACTCCTCGCGCACATATCCGTGGGCGGCCAGGTCGATCGGAACCGCCGACACGGGCTCGATGAGACGGCCCGTCGTGATCGGACCTGTGAGGTCGGCCCGGGGCCCGGTGGGCGTGCCCGAGATCACCGGCGTGCGGCGGAGGTTGCCATGATGCTCTGTCTACCGCAGGCCATAGGTTGGTGTCGTGCTGACCGTGTACGGCGTGAGCGTCCTCACCTTCATGATGCTGATGTACGCCCTCGAGAGCCGCGGACGATGGTTCGTGCTCGCCTTCGCTCTCGGGTGTGGGCTGTCGAGCAGCTACGGCTTTGCCAGCGGCGCGTGGCCCTTCGGGGTGATCGAAGCCATCTGGTGCCTGATCGCCATCCATCGCTTCTCCGGCAGGACCCGACGGAGCCTGTCGGGTCCCGACGGCGCCTGAGCTCGAGAGCGGAAGCTCGACTGCTCGCCTCGGAAGGCCCCACGGGGTAGACAGGGAGCAGTGACTTTGGGGGGTACGACCAAGACGGGCGAGACGCCACGCATCGAGCCGAACCTGACGCGCTCACCGTCTCGAACCGACACCACCCAGGCCGCCAGCCTCCCCGAGACCCTCAGCTACCGGATCAAGCGGGTCCTGCTGGGGCCGCCGTTGACGAGCGAGCAGTTGGGTGGTCAGCGTCTGGGCAAGCCGACCGCACTGGCGGTCTTGTCCTCGGACGTGATGTCGTCCTCGGCCTACGCCACCGAGCAGATGTTGCGGACCTTGATCCTCGTGGGAGGGCTGGCCGCCTTCTCATTGATCACCCCGCTCACCGCGGCGATTCTCGCCGTGCTGGCCGTGGTGACGATCTGCTACCGAGACGTCGTCCGTTCCTACCCCAAGGCGGGTGGCTCGTACGTCGTGAGCCGTGACAACTTCGGCCCCAACGTGGCCCAGATCGCCGGGGCCGCCCTCCTGATCAGCTACACCATCACCGTGGCGGTGTCGGTTGCCGCCGGGGCAGACGCCATCGGCTCAGCCGCGCCGGTCCTGAAACACGCCGTGGTGCCGATGTCGATCGGCTTCGTCGTGCTCCTCGCCTTCGGCAACCTGCGCGGCATCCGCGAGGCTGGACGCGTCTTTGCGATCCCCACCTACTTCTTCATCGCCAACATGGTCGTGCTCATCGCGTTGGGGCTCGTGCGGGCCATCGTCGGGAACCTGGGCCACGTGCCCCGACACTCCGGCACCTTGACCCTGGGGCACGCCGGGGGCGGGCTGCTGCTCGGAATCTCGGCCTTCTACATGCTGCGCGCCTTCGCCAACGGGAGCTCAGCCATGACCGGCACCGAGGCCATCTCCAACGCGGTGAGCATCTTCCGAGAGCCTCAGGCCAAGAACGCCCGCACCACGCTCGTGCTCATGAGCAGCATCCTCGGGGCCATGTTCCTGGGCGTGTCGGTGCTCGCGGCGTTGAGCCATCCGGTGCCTTACACCTCGGGTGTCCCCACCGTGCTGTCGGAGATCGGCCGGCTCGTCTACGGGTCGAGCCCCGGAGGCGAGATCCTGTTCTACGCATTGCAGGCGGCCACGGCGTTGATCCTGATCCTGGCCGCCAACACCAGCTTCACCGGCTTCCCCTTCTTGGTGAGCTTCGTGGCCGAGGACTCTTTCCTGCCCCGCAAGTTGACGGTCCGGGGCCATCGGTTGGTGTTCTCCAACGGCATCCTCGTGCTCGCGGCGGCCTCGATCGCGCTCCTCATCGCCACCAAGGCAAGGGTCAATGCGCTGATCCCCATGTACGCCATCGCCGTGTTCACCGGCTTCACCATGGCGGGTGCGGGAATGGCAAAGCACCATTGGACCCATCGAGACACCCACTGGCGCAAGAGCGTCGCCGTCAATGGATTTGCGGCCGCGGTCTGCCTGGTGGTGGTCATCGTGTTCGCCGTGGCCGAGTTCACCCAGGGCGCCTGGGTCGTCGTGGTGGTCATGCCCCTCCTCGTGTACTCGCTCACACGGACGAACCACCAGTACCGCTTGGAAGACGTGGTGCTCGAAGAAGGTGTCGCCGTCGAAGCGTGCGAGGCCAAGATCCTGCGCCGGCACGTCGTGGTGATCCTCATCGACCGGATCGACCTCGCCGCGGCACGGGCCATCCAGTACGCCCGGACCCTGATGCCCGACGACCTTCGGGCCGTGCACTTCAACATCGACAACCAACGGGCCGAAGGTCTCATGGAGCGGTGGCAGCGGGTGGGCCTCACCCGGCTGCCTTTGGACGTGATCGACTGCCCTGACCGTCGCCTGGGGCGCGCCGCGCTCGAGCTCGCCGCCGAGTTGGCCGACGGGGAGACCGAAGTCAGCATCCTGCTGCCCCGACGGTCCTACGGACGAACGTGGCGGAGGATCCTCCACGACCAGACCGCGGACCGCATCGTCGACATCGTGAGCCAGCTGTCGCACGTCAACGCCACCATCGTCCCCTTCCTGGTGGCACCCGGGATCGAGGAGCGCCGGCCACTGACCCTCCCGAGTCGTCGGCAACCCACCCCGACAGCCGCGTCGACCACCGCCGCCGCTGTGGCCGATCGCAGTGCGTTCTCGAGCCTGCCCGGCATCACCCCGATCTCGGAGCTCCGGTGGCGCACCCCGGCGCGCGTGGCGGGTCGGGTCAAGACCCTGCGGGTCCAACCCTGGGGGGACGTCCCCACGCTCGAGTGCGTGTTGTACGACGGGAGCGGCGAGGCCATCACGCTTGTGTTCCTCGGCCGGCGTTCCATCCCGGGTATCAAGAACGGCACCCAGATGGCGGCCGAGGCCATGGTCGGTAAGCACGAGGGCAAGCTGGCCATGATCAATCCCTTCTACGAGCTGCTGTCGGTCCCCGAGCCATCGGGCTCGCACTGACGGGCCGGGCCATGGCACCGCAGGATCGGGCGCTGTCCGCCTGGAGCCGACGCTGGAGCCGACACGGATCCCTGCTGATCTGGCTGGTGGCCGTGGCGGCCCCTGTCGTCGTGGCGACACTGCTTATCCCGGGCCGGGGCCATCTCAGTGCTGCCGACGACGCCCTCGTACTCGTCGTCGTCACCGTGGCCGTGGCGTCGTCGGGCCGGCGCGGCCCGGGCGCGTTGGCCGCAATCGTCTCCGCCGCGTCGTTCGACTTCTTTCTCACCCGGCCCTACGGGTCGTTCCGGATCAGCCGGCAAGCCGACCTCACCACCGAGCTGCTCTTCGTGGTCGTCGGACTTCTCGTCGGCGAGCTGGCGGCGAGGGGCCAGAGGCATCGACGCGCCGCGGCGGAGGGCCGGCTCGACCTGAGCCGGATCCACGACATGGCTGAACGCATCGCCGGGGGTGAGGAGCCCGACTTCGTCTTGATGGCGGTCGCTTCGGAACTGCGCGACCTGCTCGCGCTCCAGGACTGCCGTTTCGTGTGGGACCCCCCGTCGGGCAAGGGAGCATGGATCGACCCCGACGGCACGGTTCGACTCAACCCCCTCAAGTGGCCTACGACGTCGGTGGGACTGCCCACCCGGCAGGTCGAGCTCCCGGTGCGCGGGGCAGGGCGGACACTGGGTACCTTCATTCTCACGCCGACGCCTGCCATGCCGATCTCACATGAGCGTTGCCTGGTCGCCGTGGCGCTGGCCGATCAGCTCGGCTCGGCTCTATCGGCTCGCTCCGACCTGTCCTGAGTCCAGCCCTGTCCTGAGTCCAGCCCTGTCCCGAGTCCAGCCGCCTGAATCCGAAGACTCAGACGAGTCAAGGGAGTCAGAAGACGACGAACGACCTCGGGCTCGTGATCGTCCCCGACGGCGTGGTCACCGTCACGGGGCCATTGGTCGCACCCTCGGGGACCACGACCACGATCCGTCCCGGCATGTCCTTCTTGATGCGAGCCGCCACACCATTGAAAGTGACTTCGGTGGCACCGGTGAGCCTGCGACCCAAGATCTGCACCCGTGACCCCACCGAGGCACCCCGGGGTGTGACGGTCACGATGCGCGAGACCTTGGTCACCCCATGGCGGTGCGAGTGGGCTGGGGGGGAGCCCGAGGTCTTGGCGGTCGTCGTCGAGGTGGTCCCTCTGGTCGCCGATCTCGTCGTGGTGGTCTCCCCCGCCGGTTTGGTCCCGGGGGCGGCCGTCGTGGTGGGCAAGCCGCCGACGATGGTCGTCGTCGTACCACCACCCTCGGTCAGCGGCACCTTCGAAGACGGGGCCTTGGCGATGGGCGAAGGTGCGGTCCCGGGTTGGACGGCGCTGGCCGCGATCTTCCAATCGGCGTTGGCCTTGCCCGTGATCTTCAACTCCACGGGAGTGGCTGCTGTCGGCACGTTGAAGACCACACAGCCGGTCGCGGTCTGACCGGCTCCGAGGGAGCTGAACGGCGGGTAGGCGACACAGGCGAAGACTTTGTATTTGGCCGTGCTCTTGCCGATGTGGGCGAGCTTGGAGGAGTCGACGAGCTTCGAATTGGTGTAGATCGCCGCGAACTTGCCCGGGGAGGCCGTCGGGCTGTGCACGGTCAAGACGACCGCCACGAGCTTGTGGCCGAGCGCAGCACCGACCGAGCCAATGGCCACCGGCGCCGGTGACAGCACCTTGTCCAGAGTCACCGTGCCGTCCATGGCGCTCAAGGTGGCTCCCACCTGGCCCACCGGCGTCGAGGCGGAGCACGCCGAGGCGAGCAGGGCCAGAGCCACCAACACGGGCGCGGCCCGCAATGTGGCACGCGTCCGCCTCGTTGGATGAAACGGCTTGGCCCCCATTAGCGCTCGACCGGTTGGCGCGTGGCCACAGCGGTCCCCGACATCGCCACCCGCACTCACCACACCCCCCACTTGGCGTTCCGAGCATTCTCTCACCCCCGGGACCGTCTTGGAAACCGCTGGTCAGGCGAGGCTTCGACAACCCTGCCCGCATGTGGTGTGCTCGACCCATGGCACGGCGAACGGGTGGGTCACGCTGGGCAATCGCGCTTCTGGTGTTGGCGGTCACCGCCGGGGCGTGCTCGTCTCCCCATGCCACCGGGACCCCGCGCACCACCACCACTGGCGCCCTGGCCCGCGCCGGGGCGCCAGTGCCTTCTCGGGGATGCTCGACGTTCGCCACCGCCTCGACCGCCGCGCCCGCCTCGACCTCCTCGACGAGCGGGGCGTCGGGGGAGATCTCGGGACAGCGCCAGGACATCACCGTCGACGGGGTGGACCGTTGGTTTCTGCTCACGACTCCTCCCACCCGCGCCGGGGCGGGCCCCGTCCCCCTCGTCGTCGACCTCCACGGCCTCGCCGAAGGTGCGACGCTGCACGCCGATACGAGCCAGTTCGGCCCCGAGGCCCAGGCCAACGGGTTCATCGCGGTGCTCCCCGAAGGCACGGGATCCCCGGTCTCGTGGGACATCGCCCCGTCGACGAAGGCGCACCCCAACCACGACATCGACTTCATGAAGGCCATGCTCGGTGCTGTCGAAGCGCAGCAGTGCGTCGACACGTCTCGGGTCTATGCCGACGGGTTCTCCGACGGCGCGCTCTTCACGTCCCTGCTCGCGTGCACCATGGCCAATCGCTTCGCCGCCTTCGCGGCGGTGGCCGGCATCGTCATGCCGTCGCCGTGTGACCCTGGGCGCAAGGTGCCCATCCTGGCCTTCCACGGCACGGCAGATCCCATCTTGTACTTCAACGGGGGCATCGGCACCGCCGTGCTCAACCACGCGCTGGGATCGGGACCGGCCCCCACCACGACCACCGCTCCACCCACCGAGCTCAACGGCAAGGGATATCCGGCCAACACCAAGGCCTGGGCGGCCAAAGACGGCTGCAACCTGACACCCATCGACACCAAGGTTTCTGCGCACGTCATCATGCGGCGCTACCGGTGCCCTTCGGGGGCAGCCGTCGAGTTCTACATCGTCCTGGGGGGCGGCCATGCCTGGCCGGGGAGCAAGGTCAGCGCGGCACTGAAGTCCATCACGGGGCCCTCGACATTCGAGATCAATGCCACCGACATCATCTGGAAGTTCTTCGAACAGCACCGCCTGGCCCAGTGACGTCGGGACCGGCGTCCGGAGACACCGGCGTCAGCGACCCCGCCAATGCGGGGCGCGGCGCTCCGCCGCGGCGACCATCCCCTCGGCCGCGTCGGCGGTGGCGACGACGACGCTTCGCATGGTCTCGCCGAACCGGATGGCGTCGAGAGCGGACAGGTCCTCGGCGCGAGAGGCCACCTCTTTCATGGCCCGCTGGGCCAGAGGGGCCCCCGCCACCAGACGATCCGCCAGGGCGCGGGCCTCATCTATGAGCTCGTCATGGGCCACCACGCGCCAGACGAGCCCCATCTCCCGGGCCCGTTCGGCGTCGACGCGCTCACCGGTCAGCAACAGCTCCATGGCGTCGGCCCAGGCGACCTTTTTAGGCAGGCGGATGGCCCCCACGATGGCGGGGATGCCGAGGCGGACCTCGGGATAGCCGAAGGTGGCCCGGTCACTGGCCAGGACGAAGTCGCACCACGTCACGAGGGTCAGCCCATAGCCGAGGCAATGGCCGTTCACCGCCGCGATGACGGGCTTGTGGATCTCCCAACCGCTCTCGAAGGAATTGAGCGTGGGCTTCTCCCAGAAGGTGCCGGCGAACTCCCCCGTCGACCCTTGGCCGTCGCGCAGGTCCGCACCGGCGCAAAAGGCCCGCCCCGCGCCGGTGACAATGCCCACCCACGCCTCTTCTTCGTCTCTGAAGCGGGCGAACGCGGCGTTGAGGTCGCGGCGCAGCTCTCCGTTCACGGCGTTGAGGGCGTCGGGGCGGTTGTAGGTGATCGTCGCCACGTGCCCGGTGCAGTGGTAGAGAACGGTGTCGCCCATGACGTCAGGACCCGTCCTGGTCGAGCGAGCGCCGGGGATGGCGGCCATCGACATATCCCATGAACGGCGGATAGATGTTGTAACCGAGCAACTCCTGCAACGTCTCGGGCAATTGCGCGGCGACGGCTCGGGGCACCGCCAGGAAGTGGTTCTCCTGGGGACGCAACCACGACGCCACGTATTCGAGGATGACGCCGAGGCGAGCCTGGTCGGTGATGTTCGCTCCCCCGCCGTGCCAGACGCTACCCAGATAGAAGAGCACCGAGCCCGCCGGCATCACCGCCGGCATCGTCGGGGCGTCCGGGTCGGGTGGCTCGAGCCAGCGGTGGCTCCCGGGGATGATGCGCGTGGCTCCGTTGGCCTCGGTGAAGTCGTCGAGGGCCCACATGGTGTTGAACACCACCTCGGGGTGCGGACGGGGAAGGGGGTAGATGGCATCGTCGTGATGGAGGATCTGCGCCCCCTCACCGGGGCCGATCTCGATCCCCGTCGGCGCGCTGAGCTGGCAGTGTCCGAGCACGCGCTCGAGGACCCCGAGGACGAGCGGATGGGTGGCGGGCCCGTCGAAGGCGCGGGTCTTGGCGAACAGGGCGTAGACCCGCTTGGTGTGGGCTCCTTCGAAGGGGTTGCGCCCACCCGGGGTACCCGCCAGCAGGCGTCGCATGTCGCGCCGCGCCGCGCCGACCTCGGAACCGTCCAGCATGTTCTCCACCACTGCGTACCCGTCGTGCTCGAGAGCTGCGACCACGTCATCGACCGAGGTCGTGATGCTGGGCATGCGCCTCAGTCTTCCAGAGGGCCCACGGCCTTTCAGGGGCTCGGTGATCGGCGCCCGGCCGCGTGGGGCAGGACTACTCGGTCGTGGCGCTCTGGGCGCGGGTATCGAGCCAGCGCCGGAACCCCGCTGCGTTGGAGTGGACCCCGTTGAGGGTGTCGAGCTTCTCGCGATGAACCTCGTCGACGTCGGAGATGTCAGTGGCGAAGGCGGCCTCGAGGGCCGCGGCGATGTCTCGCCCGTCGCGCCACGCCTGTTCGGCCACTGCAGCCCACCGCCGCAGGGTCTCCTCCGCCTCGTCGAGGGTGGCGCCGGGTTCGGCCAGGAGGCCGTAGTGGGCGAGGGCCAGGCCGCTGGGCCGGCGGGCCGCGAAGCGGCGGAGCGAGGTGACGGCCAGGTCGAGGTCGAAGTCCGGCGGCGGAGTCGAGGGGCGCAACACTCCGGCGTCGGGCAGTCGGACCCCCACGGCGTCACCGGCGAACAGGACACCGCTCACCGAGTCATGGAGGGCCAGATGGTGCTTGGCGTGCCCCGGCGAGTCCACGGTGGTGAGGACCCGGTCAGGAGACACCCGGATCTCCTCGCCGTCGGCCAACACGTGGATCCTCTCCGGTGGCGTGGCGTCGAGACGGCCGTAGAGCGAGTCGAGGAGCGGACCGTAGACGCGCGAGGCCGAGTCGATGAGTCGCGTGGGATCGGCGAGATGACGGGCCCCTTTCTCGTGGACATAGACCGTGGCGGCGGGAAAGGCCCGGGCCACGTCACCCACACCGCCGGCGTGGTCGAGATGGATGTGGGTCACCGCCACCCCGGCCAGATCACCGGGGCTCACACCGAGCGCGTCGAGCGCGTCGAGCAGGACCCGGACCGAGCTCTGGCTGCCCGTCTCCACGAGGACCGGCGCGTCTCCTTGGACCAGGTAGCCGGCGGTCACCTTCTCCCACCCCCCGAGGAGGGTGTCGATCTCGATGATGCCCGGCGCGATCTCCGTGGCGCTCATGTGCCGACCTCGATCACCACCTTCACGTCGTCGGGCCGTCGTGCCAAGGCGTCCTTCCATTCCTCGAGTGGTACCCGCCTCGTCACAAGCTTCGATATCCACGAACGGTCGGCTTTCATGAGCGCCGCCGCCGCGGCCTGGTAGTGGCGATAGTTGGCGTTCACCGAGCCCACCACCGCCTGGTTCTCGAGGACCATCGACCGGTTGAGCATCGACGCGTCCACCTTCAGGGCGTGGCGCCCCGACGAGACACCGGTGAGACAGGCCACGCCCCCGGCAGCGAGGTGCTCCATGGCGTCGAAGACGAGCGACGCCACGCCGGTGCACTCGATGACGACGTCGGGATGGGGACAAGAGTGCTCGATCCGACCGGTTTGGTAGGTGGCCCCGAGGGCGTGGACGAGGTCGGGCTTGGGGCCGGTCGTGACCTGGTCGAAGACATGGACATCAAGACCGCGCTCCACTCCCATCATCGCCGCGAGCAGACCGATGGGCCCCGCGCCCGTGACGACGACGGTCTGGGGGTCCCAGTGGGCCCGCCCGCCGATGCGGTCGACCTGCTCCCAGGCTTTGGCCACCACGCTGGTGGGCTCCATGAGCACCCCTAAGTTGCCGAGCCCGGGATCGATCTTCACGGCGTATTCGGGATGCAGGCGGTAGCGCTCGGAGCAGTACCCGTCGTGGCTCTTGATGCCGTGCTCGGTGTACTGGCCGTTGTGACAGAAGTCCCACTCGCCCACCGCGCAATTCCCACAGGGGACTGGATCGGGGAGCCGGACGATACCGACGACGAGGTCCCCGGCCGCCACCGATGCCCCCGCCGGCGCCTCGACGACGCGGCCCAGCGACTCATGGCCGAGGACCAGGCGGTCTCGTCCCGGCGGCGCCCACCCGTAGACACCCGACACGATCTCCATGTCGGTCCCGCACACCCCCACCGCCAGTCCCTCGACCAGGACCGTGCCGTCGGACGGAGGTGGTTCGTCGACGTCCTCGAGCCGGGCGGAGCCCGCCGTCAGGGGTTGCACCGTCAGCGCCTTCATCGCGCCCGCCTCCTCTTGGGGGTCGCCGCCGTGGCGTCCGCCGATCGGGCACCGGGGGTGGGCTCGGCGCGCTTGCGTCGGCCGTAGGGGGACCGGGCTCGACGGGGCGAGACGAGCCCGTGCATCGAGGTCGTCCGTCCCGACCACCTGCCGGCGTTGCGGACGAGGTGTTCGTCGGCCACGACCTGATCCTCCATCGCGGGGTGCCCCGACAGGTTGTACGCGGCGTTCACGAGCGAGACGTGCGAGAAGGCCTGGGGGAAGTTCCCCACCAGACGTCGCGCTCGGACATCGTACTCCTCGGCGAGCAATCCCAGGTCGTTGCGCAGCCCGATGAGCCGGTCGAGCATGGCATGGGCGTCGTCATAACGGCCGATCAAGTGTAGGCAGTCGGCCATCCAGAACGAGCACGCCAGAAAGGCACCCTCATGACCGGTGAGCCCGTCCACGGCCCCGGTGTCCTGGGTCTTGTAGCGCAACACGAAGCCGTCCTCGGTGAGACCGCGCTCGATGACCTCCACGGTGGAACGCACCCGCTCGTCACTGGGAGGTAGGAAGCCGACGAGCGGGATCATGAGGAGGCTGGCGTCGAGAGCGTCGGACCCGTAGTACTGGGTGAAGGCACCGACGTCCGCGTTGTACCCCTTGGTGCACACCTCGTCGTGGATGCGGTCGCGCAGCGCACGCCATTGCTCCAGGGGGCCGTCGAGCCCGAAGTCCTCGACGGTGCGAACGGCGCGGTCCACCGCCACCCAGGCCATGACCTTGGAGTGGGTGAAGTGCCGACGCGGGCCGCGCACCTCCCAGATGCCCTCATCGGGCTCCTCCCAGTGCTTGGTCACGAAGTCCACCAGCGCGATCTGGAGGTCCCAGGCCGAGGCGCTGAGCGCGCTCCCCACCCCACAAGCCTCGAAGAGCGCGGAGAGGACCTCGCCGTAGACGTCGAGTTGGAACTGGCCCGACGCGGCGTTGCCCACCCGGACCGGGACCGATCCCTCGTACCCCGGCAACCAGTCGATCTCCCACTCGTTGAGACGGCGCTCCCCGGCGGGGCCGTACATGATCTGGAGCTGGGTGACGTCTCCCGCCGCGGCGCGTAGTAGCCAGTCGCGCCAGGCCAGGGCCTCCTCGTGGAATCCCCCCCGCATGAGCGACTCGAGCGTCAGGGTGGCGTCACGGAGCCAGCAGTAGCGGTAGTCCCAGTTTCGCTCGCCCCCCAGTGTCTCGGGCAGCGACGTGGTGGGGGCGGCCACGATCCCGCCCGTGGGCTGGTAGGTGAGGGCCTTCAAGGTGATGAGCGAGCGCATCACCGGCTCGCGCCACTCCCCTTCGAAGGTGCAGGTGGCGGACCAGTCCTCCCACCACATCTGGGTGTCATGCACCGCGTAGCTGGCGTCGACGGGACGGGGCGCGGGCTCGTGGCTGGGATACCAAGTGAGCACGAAGGGGATGTGCTCCGTCGCCGACAACGTGAAGTCCGCCACCGTCGTCATGTCCTCGCCCCAGGTTTCGATCGGGGTCCACAACGCCAGTGCGTCGGGGCCGGCGACGGCGCACAGCAACCCGTCGGCGCGCCGCACCCAGGGCACCATCGACCCGTAGCCGAAGCGGATGACAAGGTCCATGCGCATGGCCACCTCGCCCCGGACGGCTTCGACCATGCGGACCACCTGGGGGTGGTTCTCGCGGATGGGCATGCAGTCGATCACCTTGGTGATGCCGTCGGCGGTCTCGAATTCGGTCTCGAGAACGAGCGAGTCACCTCGGTAGCGGCGCCGGACCTCGTAGTCATCGGTGACGGGCGCGATGCGCCAGTAGCCGTGTGTGTCGGTGCCGAGCAATTGGGCGAAGCAGGCGTCGGAATCGAACCGGGGCAGACAGAGCCAGTCGATCGACCCGTTGCGACCGACGAGTCCCACCGTGTGGAGGTCCCCGATGATCCCGTAGTCCTCCATCGGCAACGCCACGGGGGCCATTCTTACTCCCCCCTCTGCGGTGGCGGGGAGGCGGGCGGGGGAGGCAGACGGTGGAGGCGAGGCCTACGAGACGCAGCTGCCTGTGCTCACGGTCTGGTTCTTGGCCTGGGCGTGGGCGACATCGGCGCTGACCGCCGGCATGGCGAGCGCGTAGCCGACGTTCGGGTTCGAGGTCGAGCGGGCGAAGACGACGCCGATGACGGTGCCGTCCGCCACGCCCGGGTCGCCCGACGCCACCAGGGGGCCACCGGAGTTGCCCGGTTGGACCACGGCGTCGAGCTGGTAGATCTCGCGCGTCGTCTGCGAGCTCCCGTAGATGTCGAGCCCGACAGCCTCGAAGGCCGCCGCCACGCCGGCCTTGCGGGGGGTGAGGGGGCCTCCCCCGGGATATCCGAGCACGACACCGGTCGTCCCTCGGGCCACCAGGGTGGTGTCGACGGGGAGCACGGCATCGGGGAGCCCGTGGACGCGCAACACGGCGATGTCGAGCCTGGGGTCGAACAGAGCCACCGACGTGGCGTGGCGGCCGGATGAGTCGATGACGAACGGCGCCGCGATCCCCGCCACGACATGCGCGTTGGTGACGACGAGCCCCGGTGCGACCACGAACCCCGATCCTTCTTGGATCACTCCGCATCCTGACCCCGCCACCTGGACCGTCGACCCCTCGGCCCGAAGCACTGCGGCGCGCGCTGACGCGTCGGTGGGCAGCGACACCGGGGCCGCGGTCTGGGGTGGGAGCCCGGTGAAGACGACGGGGAAGCCGTTCTGGGCGAGGAATCGCTCCACCCCCGCGAAGACGGTCGGGATGGGCGGTAGCACGCCGTCGAGGGCCCGGACGATGCGCGACTGCTGCAGCGACCGGTCGAGCGAGGCGAACTGGCTGCCCTGGAGGAGGATCGCCACCACCCACGTGACGATGAGCGCCACGGCCACGGCCACGGCCACACCGAAGACCGAGTCGGCGGACCCGAGGCGCAGGCGCTGGAGGAGTCGCCCCGAACGAGCCCCGAGCAACCGGCCCAGGCCACCGACGATGGTGGCCACGCCGATCAGGACGGCAAGAGCGACGAGTGTCTGGGCGGATCGTCCGTGCACCGCCCTCGCCACCGGCGGTGCCAGCAGCGCACCCAGGACAAGGCCCAACAAGAGGCCCCCGAAGGTGAGCACCTGCATGGCGGCGCCGAGCCGGAGCCCGTGGATACCCGACAGCGCCACGATGACGAGCAACACGTAGTCGACCCAGTTCACTTCCGTAGATCCTCCCCCACAGGCGGGACCCGGCATGCGCACCCCTCCCGGCGACGGTTTAGGGTGACGTCGGGAAACGAGCGGGAGGCAGGTCGTGGCCGAGATCGTCGAATTGCTCGCCGACGTCGTGGGTGCCGCCAACGTCCTCGCCGGCGACGACGTCTCTCCCGACTACGGCCATGACGAGGCCCTCAGCGCCACACCCAGCGTGCCACTGGCCGTTGTCCGGCCGGGGTCCACGGCTGAGGTGGCGGCCGTGCTCAAGCTCGCCGATGAGCTCGGCCTGCCCGTGACCGCGCGGGGCAGCGGGACCGGGCTCTCGGGCGGCGCCATCTCGCCCCCCGACGGGATCCTGGTCTCGTTCGAACGGATGAAGGCGATCCTCGAGATCGATCTGGACAACCACGTGGCCGTGGTCCAGCCCGGCCTGACCCTCGAAGACCTCAACACCGCCCTCGCCGTCCACGGGCTCGTCTACCCGGTGTTCCCCGGTGAGTCGAGCGCGTCATTGGGGGGCAACGTGGCCACCAATGCCGGGGGGATGCGGGCCATCAAGTACGGCGTGACCCGCCATCACGTCCTCGGCCTCGAGGCGGTCCTGGCCAACGGCGACGTGATCCGGACCGGTGGGAAGTTCGTGAAGACGTCCACGGGCTATGACCTCACCCAACTGCTCGTCGGGTCCGAGGGGACCTTGGCCCTTGTCACCGAGGCGACGCTCAAGCTCCATCCCCGGCTTCCCCACGCGACGACGGTGCTCGCCCCCTTCACTACGCTCGACGAGGTCACCGCGGCCGTCCCGCGCATCGTCGCCAGCGGGATCGGGCCGCTCATCTTGGAGTACGTCGACATGATCACCATGGCGGCCATCACGGCCAATGTCGGCCTCGACCTCGGCATCCCCGAGTCGGTGCGAGACGCCGCGCTCGCCTATCTCGTGATCGTGCTCGAGAGCACCCACGAGGCGCGCCTCGACGACGACGTGGCGTCGCTCGGCGAGTTGCTGGTGGAGCTCGGTGCCATGGAGGTCTATGTCCTTCCTCGCCAGGCCGCCACCCAGCTCATCACAGCGCGCGAACAAGCCTTCTTCGTGGCCAAGGCGCACGGGGCCGACGACATCGTGGACCTGGTCGTGCCGCGCGCGGCGATCCCGGAGTACATGGTGGCGGTGGCGGCCATCGCCAAGGAGCACGGGGCACTGATCACCGGGTGCGGGCACGTGGGCGACGGCAACGTCCATCTGTCGGTGTTCCAGCCCGATCCCGGCCAGCGCACCGACGTCTTGCGGGCGGTCTTCCGGGCCGGCATGGCCCTCGGGGGTGCCATCTCGGGTGAGCACGGTATCGGCACGGAGAAGAAGAAGTACTTCCTCGAGCTCGAGGATCCCGTGAAGATCGACCTTATGCGGGCCGTCAAGCGTGCCTTCGATCCCAACGGCATCCTCGGCCCCGGCAACCTCCTCGACTGACACGAAGAACTGAGACCTCATGAACGGCGCCCAAGCACTCATCCGGACCTTCGTCGGCAGCGGTGTCGACGTCTGTTTCGCCAATCCCGGGACCTCGGAGATGCACTTCGTGGCCGCCCTCGACGACGTCCCGGAGATGCGCGCCGTCCTCGGGTTGTTCGAAGGGGTCGTGACCGGCGCGGCCGACGGCTACGGCCGAATGGCGGGGAAGCCGGCGGCCACGTTGCTGCACCTCGGACCGGGACTGGGCAACGGCATCGCCAATCTCCACAACGCCCGGCGGGCCCGGACCCCCGTCGTGAACGTGGTGGGTGACCACGCCACCAACCACATCGCCTACGACCCTCCGCTCACCTCCGACATCGAGAGCCTGGCCCGGCCCGTCTCGACTTGGTTCCGGTCCTCGGTGCGCGCCGACGCACTGGCCGGTGACGCCGTCGCCGCCGTCCAGGGTGCGTACGGCCCTCCCGGTGGGGTGGCCACGCTGGTGGTACCGGCCGACCTGTCCTGGCAGGAAGCGGGAGAGCCGACCACCAGTCGACCCGGGCCCGAGCTCGAGACGGTGGCCGAGGACGCCGTAATGCGCGCCGCGAAGGCCCTGGGGTCAGGTGAGCCGGCCGTGCTCCTCGTGGGTGGCAACGCCGTGCGCGAGCGGGGCCTCGTGGCGGCCGGTCGCGTCGTCGCCAGCAGCGGCGCCAAGCTCCTGGGCGAGACCTTCCCGGCCCGGCTCGAGCGCGGCGCGGGAATCCCCGCCGTCGAGCGGCTCGGCTACCTCGCCGAATTCACCATCGCGCAGCTCCAAGGAGCCAAGCATCTCGTCCTGGCCGACGCGCGTGCCCCGGTGTCGTTCTTCGCCTATCCGGGCATACCCGGGTATCTGGTTCCCGAGGGATGTGAGGTCCACACCCTCGCCATGGGATCCGACGACGTGGTCGGCGCGCTCGAAGCGCTCGCCGACGCGTTGGGAGCCGCGCCTGACGCGGCCCTTCGTCAACCGCCGGCGCGCCCCGATCGACCCACCGGTGCGCTCAACGCCCAGACGATGGCGGCCGCCATCGGGGCCCTGCTCCCTGAGCGGGCCATCGTGAGCGACGAGGGCAACACCTCTGGCCTCTTCGTGTCCGGTGCGACCGCCGGCGCGCCGCCCCATGACTGGTTGTGTCTCACCGGAGGAGCCATCGGCCAGGGCCTTCCCGTCGCCACGGGCGCGGCAGTGGCTTGTCCGGACCGACCGGTGTTGTCGCTCGAGGCCGACGGCAGCGCCATGTACACCCTTCAATCCCTGTGGACCCAGGTGCGCGAGAACCTCGACGTGACGACGGTCATCATCAACAACGGCTCCTACGCCATCCTCGAGCTCGAGCTCAGCCGGGTGGGGGCGGGCGATCCGGGACCGCGCGCCCGGAGCATGTTGGATCTCAAGCGTCCCGACCTCGACTTCGTCGCCCTGGCCTCGGGCATGGGCGTCCCCGCCACCCGGGCCGACACCGCCGAGGAGTTCACGACACAGCTCGAGCGCGCCTTCTCCACTCCCGGCCCCGCGCTCGTCGAGGCCGTCCTCCGCTGACGAGCTTCGTCGTTCCGGGGTCGAGGCCCGACGTGGCCACCGGTTCGATCGACCTGAACGCGGATGTCGGCGAGGGCGCCGCGGGTGACGACGTCGTCCTCGGCCAGGTAACGAGCGCCAGCGTGGCGTGCGGTGTCCACGCCGGGGACATCGACACCATGCGTCGGACCGTCGAGACCGCGGCGCGACACGGCGTCGTCATCGGGGCCCATCCGTCGTACCCCGACCGGGAGGGATTCGGCCGCCGCCGGATGGACATCGCCCCGGCCCGGATCACCGAGGAGGTCCTCTCGCAGCTGTCCGTGCTGGTGGCGGTGGCCGAAGAGTGCGGGACCCGGGTGCGCTACGTGAAGCCCCACGGCGCGCTCTATCTCCGGATGGCCCACGACGAGGCGTGTGCCCGGGCCGTGGCCGCGGCGGTCATCCAGTCCGGCAACCTGGTACTCCTGGCACCGGCGGGGACCGGCGCGGTCGAGGTGGCCGGGTCGATGGGAGTGACCGTCGCCACGGAGGCCTTCGCCGATCGGGCCTACACGCGCCACGGACGCCTGGTACCACGTACGGAGCAGGGCGCGGTGCTCGAGGATCCCGTGGAGGTGACACGACGTGCCACCACCATCGCCCTCGACCATCGGGTCACCGCCATTGATGGGACCCTCGTCGAGCTCGTGGCCTCGTCGATCTGCGTCCACGGCGACACCCCGGGCGCGGCGGGGATGGCCAGGCGCGTCCGAGTCGCGCTCGAGGGCCTCGGAATCACGCTGCGGCCTTTCGCGGTGTGAGCACGCGTCGTGAGCACAGCGTCATGACCACGGTGCGACAGGTGCGTCGGTTCGGTGACGGCGGTCTCGTGGTCGACGTGGCGTCGGTGCGCGACGCCCAAGCCTTGGCCGCGGCGATCGGAATTGCTCAGGGTTGGACCGGCATCGAGGACGTCGTGGTCGGGTACCGGTCCGTCGTCGTGGTGGCCGATCCGTCAATGGCCGATCTCGCCAGCATGGCAGAAGACCTGGCCGGCATGCCGGCAGTGGGACGCGAGACGACGTCGAGAAGAACGGTGGAGATCGGGGTCCGGTTCGACGGCCCCGACCTCGACGAGGTTGGCGCGCTGGCGTCGATGACACCGGCCGGGGTGATCGGGCAACTGCTCGAGGCCGAGCTCACCGTGGCGTTCCTCGGGTTCCTCCCCGGTTTCGCCTACCTCGAGGGTCTCCCCGATGCTCTGGCGGCCGTACCCCGGCGGTCGACGCCGCGCACCGCCGTCCCCCCGGGCTCATTCGCCATCGGCGGGGGGTTCGCCGGCATCTACCCCCGGGCCTCGCCGGGTGGGTGGCGGCTCCTGGGACGGACCGGGTTCGAGCTCTTCGATCCGGAGGTCGCACCCTTCGCGGCGCTGCACCCCGGCGACACCGTCCGGTTGCACCTCGAGGACGGGCCGAGCGCGACCGCCGGTGCCGCGCCGGAGGTGACGGCGCGACCTGGACTGCGATGGAGCGGTCCCGACACCGTCGAGGTCACCGCACCGGGCCTGCTCACGATGGTCCAGGACCTGGGTCGGATCGGCGTGGCCTCGTTGGGTGTCCCCCGGGCCGGTGCCGCCGACCTCTACACGGCGCGGATCGCCAACCGGCTGGTGGGGAACGAGGACGGGGCGGGAGTGGTCGAGGTCACCGGGCTCGGGCCACGGATGCGGTTCGACACCTCGACCCATGTCACAGTGGTGGGTCGGGCCGAGGCGAGCGTCGACGGTCGACCCGTCGCGCCCGACACTGTGGTCCCGATCTCGGCGGGCCAGGAGCTCGCGGTCGGCGCAACTCGGGACGATCTCCGGTGTTACATAGCGGTGGCGGGCGGGTTCGAGGTCGCCCCCGTCCTCGGGAGCCGTTCCTCGGACGTGCTCACCGGTCTCGGCCCCGGCGCGCTTCGGTCCGGTGACGTGCTCGGCATCGGGGCCGCCTCGCGACCTCGGGGTCAGGTCGTGGGCGGCGACCGAGCCCGTGCCGATGGCGGCACCCGAGTGGTGCGCGTCCTGGCCGGGCCCGACGAGCTCGCCACGGACGCCGCCGATCGACTCGGCGCCACCCGTTGGGAGGTCGATGGGGCCAGTGACCGCATGGGGGTCCGTCTCGACGGGGACGAACCGGTCGGCCTCGGCACGACCGGGACCTCTTCGCGGGGCATGGTCACCGGCGCCGTACAGGTGCCACCCGACGGCCGGCCCGTCGTCTTGCTGTGCGACCACGCCACGGTGGGCGGCTACCCGGTCGCCGCCACCGTGGTGCGGGCCGATCTGGGCGTGCTCGGCCAGCTCCGGCCCGGCGACCCGGTGCGGTTCGAGGTCGTGGACCTGGACGAGGCGACCCGGGCCCGGGCGCAGGCCGAGCGGGCCCTCGACCGGGCCGTGGTGGGGTGGTTCCCCGTCCGCAGCGACTGACCCGAAATTCGTGGGGGCCCGAAATTCATGGGGGCCCGAAATTCATGTCGGACGCAGGTGGAAGGATGGACCGGCGTCGAGGCGACGCCCCGAGGAGGTGGACGTGACCCCCACAACGGACCAGCCCGTGCGCGGAAGTGGCACGTTCAAGCTCGGCGACATGGCCGTGCACCGGATGGCCTTCGGGGCCATGCGGATCACCGGGCCCGGGATCTGGGGGCCGCCCGAGGACCACGACGAATGCATCCGGGTACTGCGGCGCGCCGTGGAGCTCGGCGTGGACTTCATCGACACCGCCGATTCCTACGGCCCGTATGTGTCGGAGGAGCTCATCTGCGAGGCCCTCTACCCCTATCCCGAAGGGCTCGTCATCGGCACCAAGGCGGGATTGACGCGGATCGGCCCCGATCCCGCCGACTGGCCGCCGGTGGGACGACCCGAGTACCTCCGCCAGGAGTGCCTCATGAGCCTGCGGCGGCTTCGGCTCGAGTGCATCGACCTCTTCCAGTTGCATCGGATCGACGCCTTGGTACCCGCCGCGGAGCAGTTCGGGGTGTTGAAGGAGCTGCGCGACGAGGGCAAGGTCCGCCACGTGGGGCTGTCCGAGGTGACCGTGGCGGAGATCGAGGCGGCGCGCGCCGTGGTTCCCATCGTCTCGGTGCAGAACCTCTACAACCTGGCCAACCGCCGGTCCGAAGAGGTCCTCGACCACTGCGAGGGTCAGGGCATCGGGTTCATCCCGTGGTTCCCGATCGCAGACGGCACGTTGTCGGCCCGGCGGGGCACCCTGGCCGGCGTGGCGGACGCGCTGGGGGCCACGCCCGCCCAGGTGGCGCTGGCGTGGCTGTTGCGCCGCTCGGCAGTGATGCTGCCCATCCCGGGCACCTCGAAGGTGTCGCATCTCGAAGAGAACTGCGCGGCGTCGACCGTCGTGCTCTCCGACGAGCAGTTCGACACGTTGAGCCGGGGCGCATGAACAGAAAGACCCGCGCCGGGTTCGAGCTGACCGTCGGGGTGTTGCTTGTCTTCGGCGTGATCGTGGCCGGGATCTACTTCTCGGCCCGACCCGGGCCCACCGTGGTCGACGGCTGGGTGTTCGCGGCCATCCCGGCCGGGCACCACTCCGGGCTCCTCCTCGCCGTCACCCGCCTGGGATCGCCGTTCGTGGTGGTGGCGGCGGCCGTCGTCGGCATGCTCGTGACCCTCGGGCGCAACCGGGCCCGGGCCCTCGCCCTGCTCGTCGGGCCCGTCCTGGCCGTGACGGTGTGCGAATGGGCGGTCAAGCCCGTCGTGGGCCGGACCTTCGCGGACGTGGTGAGCTTTCCCTCGGGGACCGTGACCGCCATCGCCTCCCTCGCCGCGGTCGGACTGCTGGCCACTCCGGACCCGTGGCGGTTGGTGATGGCCGCTTTCGGAGGGACGGTGACGGTGTTGGCAGTCGTGTCGGTGGTGGCATTGCGTTGGCACTTCCCGACCGACGCGGTGGCCGGGGCGGCTCTGGGGGTGGGCGTGGTCCTGCTCACCGACTGCGCGGCGCGCGCCTTGGCGGGGCGCGTCCTGGCCGGGCGCGCCGGGTCGGGGCGGCCGGATGCGGAGCGGGCCGTGACGCACTAGAACCGCGAAATGGCGATGACCGAAGTCGACGTGGTGGTGGTGGGGGCGGGGTTCGCAGGGCTGGCCGCAGCGCGGGACCTGACCGCGGCGAAGCGTTCGGTGGCGGTGGTCGAGGCACGCGACCGGGTGGGCGGCCGGGTCCGGAACGAGCCCATCGGAGCCGGCAAGATCGTCGAGGTAGGAGGCCAATGGGTCGGGCCCACCCAGGACCACGTCCTGGCCCTGGCCAAGGACCTCGGGGTCGAGACCTTCCCCACCTACGACACCGGCGCCCGGGTGCTCCACTTCGGCGGTAGACGGGGCACCTACAAGGGGACGATCCCGCGCATCAACCCCTTCGTCATCGCCGATGTGGGTCGGGCCCAGGCCCGGTTGGAATCGCTCGCCAAGAAGGTGCCCCTCGACGCGCCGTGGACCGCGGCGCGCGCCGAGGCCTGGGACGCGGTGACCTTCGAGACGTGGTTGCGCCGGAACACGCTGACCAAGGCGGGGAGGATGCTCCTCGCACTGGGGGTGGAGGCGGTCTTCGCTTGTGAGCCCGGTGACGTGTCACTGCTACATGTGCTCTTCTATGCCCACTCCGCCGGGTCATTCCAGATGGCGATCGACACCGGCGGCGGGGCCCAGCAGGACCGGGTCGTGGGGGGGACGCAAATTCTCTGCGACAAGATGGCCGGGGCGCTCGGTCCCGAGGTCGTCGCCCTCGAAGCACCGGTACGCCGCATCGAGGTGGTCGGTGACAAGACCACGGTGACCTCGGACAACGGGACGTGGAAGTGTCGGCGGGTCATCGTGTCGGTGCCGCCGATGCTGGCGGGCCGGATCGACTACCAACCGTTGCTCCCACCATGGAGGAGCCAACTCACCCAGCGGACCCCGATGGGCTCGGTCATCAAGTGCAACGCCATCTACGACGAGCCGTTCTGGCGTGCCGAGGGGTTGAGCGGCCAGGCCACCGGGGACGGCACGGGGGCGCGGGTCGTCTTCGACAACTCCCCGCCCGACGGCTCACCGGGGGTCCTGCTCGGGTTCCTCGAAGGCGACGAGGCCAGGCGGCTGGGGCGGGCCGGCCCCGACGTACGACGCCAGGCCGTCCTCGACTCCTTCGTGCGGTACTTCGGGAAGAAGGCGGCGAACCCGGTGGGCTTCGTGGAGCTCGACTGGCAGGCCGAGCCGTGGAGCGGGGGGTGCTACGGGACGCTCTTTGGACCCAACGTGTGGACCCGGTACGGCCCTGCCCTGCGTGAGCCGGTGGGGCCCGTCCACTGGGCCGGGACCGAGACCGCGTCTGTGTGGTCGGGGTATATGGACGGCGCGGTGTCCTCGGGTCAGCGCGCCGCGGCGGAGGTGCTCGCCACGCTCGGGTGACCGGGGCTCACAACAGAACCCCAACTCGCAGGCCCGGCCCATCGGCGCGACCTCCGAAGCGCCGATGGAGACATATGGACGGCGCGGGAATCGAGGACGTGGGCCAGGGGACCCTCACGACCCATCTCGTCGGTCGGCTCTCCGCCGCGTTGTGGATCGGCGTGGGGATGCTCGTCGCGCTGGCCGGGGCCACCTTGAGCTTCCCCACCGGCTTCTCGCGCCCGGGCATGGTGGGCCTCGGACTGGCCTGTGTCGGAATCGGTGCGGTGGTCTACCGGATCCCCTGGGCACAGTGGCCGCGCTCGGCCACCTTGTGGCTCGTCCCCGTGGCCCTCGGGATGATCACGCTCTACAACACCGCCACCGGAGACGACGCCTTCCTCTACGGCACCTTCTTCCTCGTCGTCTTCGTGTGGCTCGGGCTCGGCCATCCCCGCTGGACCTGTGTCCGGTTCGCTCCCCTGCTGGCCATCGCCTATGCGTTGCCCCTGCTCGAGATCGCCCCGTCTCGGCGCGCCATGGGGCTCAGCTCGGCGCTGTTCGTGGTGCCGTGCTGTGTGCTCGTGGGCGAGATCGTGGCGTGGGTAGGTGGCTTGTTGCGGCACTCGGAGTCCGCCATCTTCGAGGCCGAGGCGCGCTTTCGCAGTGCCTTCGAGGAGGCCCCCATCGGGATGGGCCTGGCCCTGGCCGACGGACACCTGGTGCGGGTCAACCGCGCCTACAGCGACATCCTCGGGTATGAGCCCGACGAGTTGGTGGGCAAGACCATCAGAGACATCACCCATCCCGACGACTGGGAGGCAAACGCCGTCCAGTTCGACGCGCTGGTGGCCGGGGACATCGACCGGTTTCACATGGAGAAGCGCTACCACCACGCCGACGGCCACGTGGTGTGGGTCACCGTCAACACCAGCTGTGTGCGTGACGACGGGGGCCGCCCCGTCTGTCTCATCGGGCAGATCGAGGACATCACCGAGCGGCGCGAGATGCGCGAGCGCCTGACGCATGCCGCCGTGCACGACCAGCTCACCGGGCTCCCCAACCGGGTGCTGTTCATGGACCGCCTCGAGCTGGCCCTGAGTCGGGCCCAGCGCGACCACCATCTGGTGGCACTCATGTTCCTCGACCTCGACCGGTTCAAGCTCATCAACGACAGCCTCGGGCACGAGATGGGGGACAAGCTCCTCGAGCGGGTCGCCCATCGACTGAGCGGCACGCTGCGCGCCGTGGACACCCTGGCGCGCTTCGGAGGTGACGAGTTCACCGTGCTGTGCGAGGTGGCGGACAAAGACGAGGCGCTCGACATCGCGCAGCGACTCGTCCAGGCCATGCAGCAGCCCCTCACCCTGGCCGACAGCGAGCTGTTCGTGTCGGTGAGCGTCGGTGTTGCCATCTCGCTCGACGGCATCGAGTCGGGCACCGAACTGCTGCGCAACGCGGACGTGGCCATGTACCGGGCCAAGGACATCGGGCCGTCGCGGATCGAGGTCTACCGGACCGACGACGAGACCGGCACCATCCGGCGGTTGCGGACGTCCAATGAACTGCACCGGGCGCTCGAGCGCGACGAGCTCGAGATCTTCTATCAGCCCATGGTGGACCTCCACAGCGAGACCATGGTCGGCATGGAGGCGCTCGTGCGCTGGCACCACCCCACCCGGGGGCTCCTGCTACCCGGCGAGTTCATCCCCCTGGCCGAGGACTCCGGGCTGATCGTGCCCCTCGGGGCCTGGGTGCTGCGCCAGGCCTGTCGCCAGGCAGCCAGTTGGGATTCGCGGCGGATCGCGGCGGGCGAGAACCCGGGACTGCTCAACATCTCGGTCAACGTCTCGGCCCAGCAGTTGGCGGACTCGACGTTCCCCCGCCAGGTCGCCTCGGCACTCGCCGAGTCGGGGCTCGACCCCGACAAGCTGTGGCTCGAGATCACGGAGAGCACGCTCATGAGCACCGGGGACGCCAGCGCGACCGCGCTCGCCGCCCTGCGGGCACTCGGCGCGCACCTCGAGATCGACGACTTCGGCACCGGGTACTCCTCGCTCAGTTATCTGAAGCGACTCCCGGTCGAGACCCTCAAGGTGGACCAGAGCTTCGTCGACGAGCTCGATTGCGACGCGGACGACGTCGCCATCGTGCGGGCCATCGTCGGTCTCGGCGACTCCCTCGGACTGGCCATCGTGGCCGAAGGGGTCGAGCGTCGGGCCCAGGCCAACGCGCTGTTGGCACTGGGGTGTTCCATCGCCCAGGGATACCTCTACGGCTACCCCCAGCCCGCCAGCACTCTCGAGCCCTACCCCGCCGACGATCTCAGTACCTGGAACCTCGCCGCACAGATCCGCACCAGCGCCTGAATTTCAGGTCCCCGAGATTCAGGCGACGGCCACGGGCGTCCCACCCGCGGCTGACGAGCGATAGGCGCCGTCCACGAGTCGGTGAGCCACGACCGCTTCGGCGAAGCTGGGCTCAGGAGCGCGACCCGCCGCCACGGCGTCGAGGAAGGCCCGATCGGCCTCGACATAGGCGCTGATGGCGAGGCCGATGTCGTCGTCTCCGAGAGCCAGGTCGCGCACCCACCCCGGTGGCGGGCAGGGCCGGACCTCGGTGCCGTCGGTCGTCTGTATGTGGAGGGGCCCGAGGAAGTCGTTGTCGAGCCAGGCCATGCCGCGGCGGCAGAACACCTCGACCCGGCGCGTCGATCCCCGGCTCAAGATGTCGTGCCAGACGCTCACGAGCTCGGCCGAGGCCCCCGACTCGAATTGGAGCGACACCGTGGCCAGGTCCTCGACCCCCTCGTGGCCGGAGAAATTGGCGGTTCGGCCGGCAACCTCGGTCACCTTGCCGAGACAGAACCGGAGGATGTCGAGGTCATGGATGGAGTGCTCGATCAGACAGCCCCCTCCCGCCACCTCGACGTCGCCGCGCCACGTCGAGGAGTAGACCCCTTGGACCGGGAAGTACTGGTCGTCGCGAAAGATCGCCGTCATGGTCGGGCCGAGCTCCTCCGATTCCAGCAGGTCCCGCAGGGCCCGGAACACCGGGGCGGACCGCAACACCAGGCCCACCTGGGCGGGGACCCCCGCACTCTCCACGGTGGCGGCCAACGTTCGGGCCCCGGCCAGGTCGGGTGCGAGGGGCTTCTCGCAGAACACCGCACAGCCAACCGCGGCGGCGGACTCGACGACCGCTCGATGTGCCGCGGTCGGCGTACAGACCCACACCGCATCACAGCGCTCGAGCACCGCGGCGACGCTGGGCACGACGGCGGCCCCGTTCACCGCGGCGAAGCCCTCGGCGCGCTCCTCGTCGAGATCGTGCACGGCCACCACGGCCGCGTCGACGACGCCGGCCCGGATCATGGCCTGGACGCCGATGGCATGAGCCCAGGCGATCACCCCCGTACCCACGAACCCGATTCTCACCACGGTCCTGCAAACTACGTTGCCGATGATGGACCGCGACGAATTGCTGGCTGGAGGCGACCACAACCTGGCCCAGACCATGCGCCTCTATGCCACCACGGCGGCCGTGGCCAAGCTCGAGGACGACGGCCGGCTCCTGCTGTACTCGACGTCTCGGACCTGGCCCGGCCCGTATCACAACGGGGCCATGCGCCTGGACCGGACCCTTGCTCCCGACGAGGTCCTGACACGAGCCGGGTCGTTCTTCGCGTCCCGACCCGGCTACTGCGTCTGGATCGCGGCCCACGCCGATGCGGATCTCGAAGCGCGCGCCCTCGAGACCGGGTACGCCTCGGTCTCGGAACTGGGCACTCCCCGCCTGGCCATCGAGCACCGGCTCGACCCCGGTGTGGCGCCGGCCGGTGTGACCCTCGTCGAGGTCACCGACGACGAGGGCCGACTCGACTACCTGGCGGTGACCGTCGACGCCTTCGCCGACTCCTTCTTGCCCCGCGACGCGGCTGAAGCGCAGTTGGGGACAATGCGCGCCGTCTGCGCGTCCGACGTCCGCACCGTGGTGGCCCGGATCGGCGGGAGACCGGTGTCGGGCGCGATGGTGGTGGCCACCGGGTCGGTGGCGGGGATCCAGCTGGTGGGGACGATCCCCGGCGCCCGGGGACGGGGCCTCGGGGAGCTGTGCACGCGCTGGGCCGTCGGGGCCGGATTCGATCTCGGGGCGCGCGCCGTGGTCCTCGAGGCATCGGAGGCGGGCGAACCGCTGTACCTCCGACTTGGCTTCGTCGAAGTATCGCGCTACCGCTGGTGCTACGGCCCGCCCGCATCACGTGGTGGCGGTCGTGAGCGGGACCCGACGACAACGCCAGGGAGGCCGACATGACCGACGCCGGAGAGAGCGCCGCTGACGACCCCGGAGTGAAGGTGCCGGGGCTCGAGCCCACCTTCCGTCACACCGACGACGCCGATGTCACCTGGCAGCAGGTGAAGGCGATCCGAAACGCCGACGGAACGGTGTCGTCGGTGTGGGAGAAGTGGCTCGCTTTCTCGCCCGATCCCCAGTACCTCTCCCTCTACGCCAAGTGGGATCCCGGCGTGGTGGTGCGGCGCCACGGGCACTACAGCCCCCATGTCCTGTTCGTCATCGAGGGAGACATGTGGTGCGGGGACCGCCACTGTCCAGCCGGGACCCACATCGAGCTGCCCTTCGGCGCGGCATTCGGTCCCTTCGTCGCCGGGGAGTCGGGAACGCTCCTGCTCGAGGTCATGATGGGTGATCCCCGTTCGTGGGGAGACGATCCCGACGCCTTTCGCCGGGCCCTGGCGGCGCGCGATGCCGAGGCACTTCCCGACCCCACCATCGAATTGCCCGCCTGGCTCGAGGACCTGCGCTCGCGTTGGGTCGTCGACGGCGAGGTCCGCGATGGCTGACAGAGGATCGGTCCTCTCCGGACCTCGGGGTCCGGCCGTTGCCGTGGTGGGAGCCGACACACGGGCCGGCGCCGAGTTGGCCGCTGGCCTCGACGAGTTGGGCGCGGCGGTGGGGAGGCTCGATGTCGCCGCGTTGGACGGGCGCGCCGAATTTGCCGCTGCACTGGACGCGTCGGCGGAGCGACTCGGAGGGCTCGACGGTGTCGTGGTGGCATCGGTGGGGACCCCGCCCACGTTGTCAGGTGCGGTCGCGGAGCTCGAGCCCGATGCTTGGACGGCGCGCGTCGAGATCCCTTTGCATCGGACCCTCGTCTGCTTTCACGGCGCTCTCGGTGCCTTGCGCGCCGTTGGGGGGTCGATGGTGCTGCTCGTGCCGACACTCTCGCTGGTCGGCGCGGCAGGATACGGGCCCTGGGCGGCGGTTACCGAGGGCCAACGCGCCTTGGCCAAAGCAGCCGCACGTGCCTGGGGAAGCCATGCCATCACGGTGAATTGCGTGGCGGTACCCGGCGCGTTGCTCACGCCTGCGAACGACGGTGACCGCGGCGGGTTCGGGCTCCACCGCCCCGGACAACCCCCTCCTGCCTTCGGCCGGCCCCAGATGCGGGTCGAGGTGTCGGGTGTGGTCCACTCCCTTCTCTCTCCCGCCTGGCGACCGGTGACCGGCGCCACGGTCGCCGTGGACGGTGGCGTCTGGATGACACCGTGAGCGATCCGGCTACGGGAAGTGTGGCGGGAACCGGATCGGGATCCCTGGCGGGCAAGGTGGTGCTCGTCACCGGCGGTGGTGGGGGAATCGGTCGCGCCATCTGCCTGGGCTGCGGCAAGGCGGGAGCCAGCGTGGTGGTGGCCGGACCGGGGGACAACGGGGCGGAGACGGCCGAGTTGGTGCGCGCCCGTGGGGGGCAGGCCGTCTTCACTCGCACCGATGTCGGCGTCGCCGGTGATGTCGAGTCGGCAGTGCGGGGCGCGGTCGACACGTTCGGAGGGCTCGACGGGGTGGTCCACAGCGCCACCAGCCGTCTCTCTCCCGAGGTCGTCGCCATCGACGCCCTGGACGACGAGGCGTGGGGCGATCATGTGGCGGTGTCGCTGCGCGGTGCCTATCACTGCGCACGGTTCGCGCTGGCTCATCTCCAGGCCCGCCAGGGTCGTTTCGTCCTCATGACATCGCCCGCGGCGATGGAAGGAAGCAGCGCGCTGCCCGCCTACGCCACGGTCAAAGGTGCGGTCCGGGGCCTGGCCCGGAGCCTGGCGGTGGAATGGGGCCCACTCGGCGTGGGCGTCGTGTGCGTGTCGCCGCTGGCGCACACCACGGCGCTCGAGCGAGCCTACGTCGAGAACCCGGGGCTCGAAGAACGGTTGGCCCGGCTCGTCCCCCTGGGCCGGGTGGGTGATCCCGACACCGACATCGCCCCCGTCGTCGTGTTCTTGTTGGGCGCAGCGGCCCGCCACATCACGGGGCAGACGGTGGTGGTGGACGGCGGTCGTTTCACGACGCTGTGACAGGATCGGCCCATGGAGACAAGCCGCCCGCTGAGTGAAGGATCGGTCTCGTTGCGTCTGTACCCGCACATGGGGCTCTCCGCCCCGGACATGGTGCGCGAACTTCGCGAGCAGGCGGTCCTCGGCGTCGAAGCCGGGTTCGACGGCGTGATGACCAGCGAGCACCACGGTGGGTTCGCGGGGTACATGCCCAATCCCCTCCAGGCTGCGGGGTGGTTGCTCGAGGCGATGCCGCGGGGATGGGCGGCGCCGTGCCCGCTCCTGGTGACGTTGCGCCCTGCCGCGCTGGTCGCCGAAGAGGTGGCTTGGCTGGCGGCGCGCTTTCCGGGGCGGGTCGGCCTCGGGCTGGCAGCAGGATCGCTCGACACCGACTTCGAGATCATGGGGCTCACCAAGGAGGGGCTCACCGGGCGATTTGCCGATGCCATGGCCGTGGTGGCGGGCGCGCTGGGCGGGACGGACCCAGGTCTCCTCGACGGTGACCCCGCCGTCTCCCTGTGTTCGGACGAACCCGTCCCCGTCCTGAGCGCGGCCATGAGCGTGACGGCGGTGCGGCGGGCGGCCCAACTCGGTGTGGGCCTGCTCTTCGACTCGCTGTCGACGCCCGAGCGGATCCGGACGCTCTCGGATGCGTACGGCGAGGCGGGAGGGAATCAGCCGCGTGTCCTCGTCCGCCGGGCGTGGGTGGGGACCGCACCCAAAGACGAGGTCGACCGACAGACCGAGAAGTACCGGAGCTACGCGTCAGCCTCGGCGCAGGTCCACTGGCAGGGCGAGCAGCTGTTGGCGGACGACGATCCCAGTGCGCTCGCCGAGGGGCTGGCCGCCGTCATGGCCCGAGCCGGTGTCGATGCGCTCAACCTCCGCATCCACGTCCCCGGCGTCTCTCCCGCGGACGTTCGCGATCAGATCGACGCCATGGGTGATGTCGTGGCAGGACTCAAGGGCTTGGCTGCGTCTCTTTGAAGGCTGTCTCTTTGAAGGCTGTCTCTTTGAAGGCTCACTGACCACCACTGGCGAGACTGCGCGTATTCGATCACGCGGGTCACGATCACATGGTCGCTCTTGGCCAGCGATCCGCAGTCGAAGGGCGGCTGGGGGTCGAATTCGATCATCAGCTGGGCAGCCTGGGCCGCGGTCCGGTCGACCAAGATCTCGACGAGGCGCAGCGCCATGTCGATTCCACTCGACACGCCCGCGGCCGTGATGATGCGTTGATCGAGATGCTCCACCACACGGGTGGGGGTGGCCACCGCACCATGAGCCTCGAGCTCCGCGTAGCACGACCAGTGAGTGGTGGCGGTGAGACCCTCGAGCAGGCCGGCTGCTCCGAGCACCAGGGATCCGGTGCACACCGAAGTGGTGAGACGCGTGGTGGCATGGGCGTGGCGGACCCATTCGAGGACCTGGTCGTCGTGCTCCAGGGGACGAGTGCCCACACCGCCGGGGAACACGATGATGTCGGGCTCGGGGAATTCGTCGAAGGTGCCGTCCACGATGATCCCGAGCATGGCGTTCTCACTTCGGACCTCACCGCGACGATGCCCGATGAAGGTGACGTCGATCGAGGGGACCCGCTGGAGGACTTCATAGGGCCCGACGCCGTCGAGGGCGGTGAACTTCGGGAAGAGCGGGATGACGACCTGCAGCGTGTCACTCACGCGGGTGTCCATTCGTCGACGACGACGCGAAAGCGTCGGCGGTAGAAATCGGGGGCGACGCTGAGACGACGCTGGAAGACGCGTCGCAGCGTCTCGGCGGTGCCCAACCCACAACGCCGGGCGATGACCTCGAGGGTGTCGTCGGTGGTCTCGAGCTCGCGCCGCGCCGCTTCCACGCGCACGCGCTCAACGAAACGGCCCGGGGTCTCACCGACCTCGGCGGTGAACACCCGGGCGAAATGGCGGACGCTCATGGCCGCGGCCGCGGCCAGGGCAGGGAGGCGGTGGTCGCCCCAGGGGCCGCTTCGACCAGGTTCTGCACGGCACGGACGGTGGAGCGCTCCGCACGGGGCACCCATGCCGGCGAGGCGAACTGGGTCTGGCCCCCGGGCCGGTGGAGAAACATCACGAGATGCCGGGCCACGGTCTGGGCGATCTCCACCCCGAGGTCGTCCTGGACGAGGGCGAGAGCCAGATCGATCCCGGCGGTGACCCCGGCGCTCGTCCAGAACTTTCCGTCCCGGATGTAGATCGGATCCGAGTCGACCTCGACAGCGGGGAACTCCCTGGCCAATTGCTCGGCTCGCGCCCAGTGGGTGGTGACCCGTCGGCCGTCGAGCAGGCCGGCCTCGGCGGCCAGAAAGGCGCCAGTGCAGACCGTCGTCACTCGACGACAACGAGGTGCCGTGGTCGCGATCCAGGTCATCAATGCGTCGTCACGGCGCGCCGATTGGGCGCCGTCGCCTCCGGCGATGAGCAGCGTGTCGATGGGCTCGTCGCTTCTGGGAAGGGGCGTGCTCACCAGGGCCAACCCGCTCGGGGACCGGATCGGCTCGGCGCCCCTGGAGGCGAGGGTGACCCGGTAGCCACCGGGTCGGCCGAGGACCTCGGCGGCGAGGGTGGCCCCTGAGAAGACCTCGAAGGGACCCACGGCGTCGAGGGGCTGGAAGCCCGGGAAGGCGACGATGACGACGTGGCGTTGCCTCATCCTGCCAGCCTGCACGGCTCGGGCCATAGCGTCAATGACACGTGACCCACATATTCGGCCATCGGTCACAGCCGACGCCATCGCTCAAGGTGCGAGTTTTGGTCGTGTTCTGTGAGCTCGAAGAGAAGCAGCTGCTTCTCGAGGCGGGTGACGGGGTGCGCTTCTCGACAGCGCGACGACGGACACGGAGCGGTCCTTGTCCGTCTCAGTGACGTGACCCATGACGACTGACGACCTCACGGGGTACCTCGAGGAGAGCTACCTGCTGAAGGCTCCGCCCACCCTTCGAGCGGCACTGGGCGAACCCTGAGCGAGCCGTGGCCCACGCCGACTACGAAGCAGGGCCGACCACGGTGACCAGGGTGCCGATCGGTGCCAGCGGCCAAACCTTGGCGGCGTCGGAGATCCTCATCTCGACGCAGCCGTTGCTCTGGGGAGAGCCGTAGGTGGCCCGCACGAATCCGTGCAGCGCGTCCCCGCCGTAGAAGTAGCTGGCCCAAGGGACATTGGGGTCGTCGTACTTGGTGCCGTCGGGATTGGTGCCCTGCATCCGTGAGCTCGTGACGTGTTCGAAGACCGGATACGTGCCGTCAGTGGTGTCGGCCCCTGGTGCCCCTGTGTTGACGGGAATGTTGACGAGGACCGGCGATCCGTTCTCGAACATCGTAAGAGCTTCGGGAAGCTGCTTGGACACAAAGGCATAGGTGTACGAATCGGCGTCGACCTTCTGCGTCGCGATATCCGAGAGCAACGCCGACCACACCCGGGTGCCGGCCAATCCGTCCACGGAGAGGCCGTTCTGGTTCTCGAAGTTCATCACCGCTCCTTTGGTGATGACGTTCTCATAGCCCTCGGTCCACAGCGAAACCAGGGACGGGGGTTGATTCGGCCAACGCCAGGCGAACGAACCGGCCTGCGCCGTGAGGACCTGGTTGGGTGGCGTGGGGCGCCCCTGGGGGGTGAAGGAGAGGGGGAGATAGTTCAGCTGCGCCAACAGCTGCTGGAGTCGCTCGGTGCTCGCCTGGGCAACCGTGAATGTGACCGTCACCGGAGTGGCGAGCTCTGCGCCTGTCGTGCTCCGAGGCCCCGATGTTCCACTGGGAATCTGTAGTGTCTCGGAGCTCGTGGGGATGAAGGGCGCGCTGGCGACGAACGAAAGCACCTTGGACCCGACCCGCTTCCAAGTCCCGGCCACGGGCGGATCGAAGGTCGGCATTGCCGTCGTGCCCGTGACCGGGAGCGAGAGGTGAACCGATACGACCTGATCCGATGGCACGTTCGTGGCGCCGGCCTTCGGCACTGTCGAGTCGACCACCAGCACCTCGGCCCCACCTGCGCCTTTTCCCCGGCCGTGAGTAGACGATCCGGGGCCTGCATGGTGGCGGTGGCTTCCGATCACGAATGCACCGGCGCCGACCGCAACGAAGGCGACCACCGCAACCACGACGACGACCCATGGCGATCGATGACGTCTGGGCGGGGGCACGAGTATCTGGTATTCGGGCATGGATCTGGCGCTCCAGGGGGCGAGATGCTCGGGGATCGACCGGCTCAGTCCCGGCGTTGCCGGTGCGGGAACCCTCAGTAGCAACAGTAGCCGTCTGTGCAAGACGGCCGTCATCGCGCGAGGCGACGCATGTCAGGCGCGACCAGGCGCCGGCGGCGTCGGGTTCGGTCAGCCTGGACGAACGAGCAATACCCGAACCTGGCGGGCGATCTCGAGATCCTCTCTGGCACGGACGACGACCACAGCGGGCGCGATACCGTGGCGCGAGACCACTCGATCAATTTCCAGCCCCGGGTCAGCACTGTTTCTTTGCTCGTCGAGCTCGATGCCCAAGAACCCGAGATCGACACAGGCATCGTGACGCAGTCGGGCCGATCCCTCACCCGCGCCTCCGGTGAACACCAGGCCGTCGATCCCATCCATGGCGGCAACCATCGCCCCGACCTCGGCGCGTAGGCGATGGATGTAGACGCCGAATGCCAGCCGCGAGCGCGCGTCACCACCATCCGCGGCGCGCAGGACCTCGCGAAGATCCCCTGACACACCCGACAACCCCAACAACCCGGCCCGACGATCAAGAGCGTCCTCGAGCTCGTCGACCGTGAGCTGCTCGTGGCGCAAGACCCACAACAGCACGCCGGGGTCGACGCTGCCCGAGCGTGTCGCCATGACAAGGCCCTCGAGCGGCGTGAAACCCATGGTGGTGTCGACCGATCGGCCTCCCGAGACCGCCGCCAGCGACGCACCCGCGCCAAGGTGGGCTGTCACGAGACGCAGTTGCTCGATCGGGGCCCCGAGGAGGGCGGCGGCTCGACGGCTGGCCCAGGCGTGGCTGAGACCGTGGAAGCCGAAGCGCCGCAAACCCCAGTCACGCCAGGCGTCGGGGAGGGCATAGGTTGAAGCCTCGGGCGGCATGGTGACGTGGAAGGCAGTATCGAAACACGCCACTTGGGGGAGGTCGGGCCACAGGGACTGCAAGCTGAGGATGGCGGCGATGGCAGGTGGGTTGTGGAGTGGTGCCAATTCGGCGATCTGCTCGAGTCGCTGTTCGGACGCCGCCTCGAGGAGGAGCGGTGCGGTGAAGTCGCGGCCACCATGGACGACGCGGTGTCCGACGGCGTCCACCGCAGGTGCATCTCGCAGCGCCCGCGCTAATACCTCGTTGATCGCACCCGGGGCCGGCAATACCAGCTCAACGTCCACGAGCGACGAGTCGTCGCCATCAAGGATGCTGAGCTTGAGACTGCTCGACCCGGCGTTCACCACGAGCACCCGCATGTCCCCACCATGCCAAGGAGGAATCGCCCATGCACGATCCCGCAGGCCCACCGTCCGTGCAGAGCACCGGGAGTGAGGCTGTGCCCACTGCCGAGGAGATTCGAGAGCTCGACGCCTACTGGCGAGCAGCCAACTATCTGGCAGTGGGACAGATCTACCTGCTCGACAATCCC
Source organism: Acidimicrobiales bacterium (assembly GCA_035532735.1). Taxonomy (GTDB): domain Bacteria; phylum Actinomycetota; class Acidimicrobiia; order Acidimicrobiales; family UBA8190; genus Chersky-840. The sequence continues at coordinate 34,627 of DATKQM010000041.1, forward strand.
CTTTTGCGCGAGCCGTTGCGCGCCGAGCACATCAAGCCGCGACTTCTGGGCCATTGGGGGACGAGCCCGGGGCTGAGCTTCGTCTACGCGCACCTCAACCGCGTCATCAACCGACGGGCCGCCAACCTCCTGTACATCTGCGGGCCCGGTCATGGGGGACCGGCCATGGTGGCCAACGCCTGGCTCGAAGGGACCTACAGCGAGCTCTACTCACATGTGACAAGAGATGGCCACGGTATGGCTCGCCTGTTCCGGCAGTTCTCGTTCCCAGGGGGGATCCCGAGCCACGCCGCTCCTGAGACCCCGGGATCCATCAACGAGGGGGGCGAGCTCGGGTATGGGCTCGCCCATGCCTACGGCGCGGCCTTCGACAACCCTGACCTGGTCGTGGCCTGTGTCGTGGGTGACGGCGAGGCCGAGACAGGCGCTCTGGCGACCAGTTGGCACGCCAACAAGTTCCTCGACCCCGTCGGTGACGGTGCCGTGCTTCCGATCCTGCATCTCAACGGCTACAAGATCGCCAATCCCACCGTCCTCGCCCGCATTCCCGCGGACGAGCTCTCGGCACTGTTCACCGGCTACGGATACCACCCCCTCGTCGTCGAGGGTGGCTTCGACGGCGAGGATCCAATGCACGTCCACGAGCGCATGGCCGACGTCATGGAGATCGCCTTCGACGAGATCGCCGCCATCTGGTCCGACGCCAGGTCCAGTGGGTTCCGGGCCCGACCGGCCTGGCCCCTGATCATCCTGCGCACCCCCAAGGGTTGGACGGGCCCGAAATTCGTCGACGGCGTTCCCGTCGAAGGGACATGGCGCGCCCACCAAGTGCCGCTCGGAGAGGTGCGCACCAACCCCGCCCATCTGGCCCAGCTCGAGGAATGGATGCGCAGCTACCGTCCCGACGAGCTCTTCGACGAGGCCGGTAGGCCGGTGCCCGCCATCGCCGGTCTCGCGCCCACGGGCGATCTCCGCATGAGCGCCTCGCCCCATGCCAACGGCGGGACTCTCCTACGGGACTTGGAGCTCCCTGACTGGAAGAGGTACTCGGTGGAGGTCACCGCACCCGGGACGATCTTGCGCGAAGCGACCAAAGTGCTCGGCGGGTTCCTGCGGGACGTGATCAGAAGCAATCCGTCAAACTTCCGCCTCTTCGGACCCGACGAGACAGCCTCGAACCGACTCCAGGACGTCTTCGAGGTCACCGATCGGGCCTGGAACGCCGAAACGGTTCAGGGTGATGACCACCTCGCCGCTGGGGGCAGGGTCATGGAGGTCCTCTCGGAGCACCTTTGTCAGGGCTGGCTCGAGGGCTACCTCCTGACAGGGCGGCATGGGCTCTTCAATTGCTACGAGGCGTTCATCCACATCGTGGACTCCATGTTCAATCAACACGCCAAATGGCTCGAATCGGCGCACGAGGTCACGTGGCGTCGACCGGTGGCATCGCTCACCTACCTCTTGTCGAGCCACGTGTGGCGTCAGGACCACAACGGCTTCTCGCATCAGGACCCCGGTTTCATCGATCTGGTCGCCAACAAGCAAGCGTCGGTGATCCGTATCTATCTCCCCCCGGACACGAACTGCCTGTTGTCAGTGGCGGATCATTGTCTGCGCAGCCGCGACTACGTCAACGTGATCGTGGCCGGCAAGCAGCCCCAACACGACTGGCTCTCCCCCGACGACGCCATGGTGCACTGCACTCGAGGAGTAGGCGTGTGGGACTTCGCCTCGAACGACGCGGGCTCGATCCCCGACGTGGTCATGGCGTGTTGCGGCGACGTCCCCACCCTCGAGACCCTGGCCGCAGTGGACCTCCTCCGCCGGCATCTTCCCGACCTGCGGGTCCGGGTCGTCAATGTGGTGGACCTCATGCGGCTGCAGCCCGACTCGGAACATCCCCATGGGATGACCGATGCTGAATTCGACACCGTCTTTACAGTGGATCGCCCGGTCATCTTCGCCTTTCACGGATATCCGTTTCTGATCCACAGACTCACCTATCGGCGGACCAACCATGGAAATCTCCACGTGCGCGGCTATAAGGAGAAGGGCACGACCACCACTCCCTTCGACATGGTCATGCTCAACGATCTGGACCGCTTCCATCTCGTGATCGACGTGATCGACAGGGTGCCCGGTCTCGAAGTCCCCTCGGCCGCCCTCCGCCAGCAGATGGTCGATGCCCGCCTTGAGGCCCGCCGCTACACCCGTGAACACGGCGAGGATGCGCCCGAGATCACCGATTGGTGTTGGCCGGGCTGATGCAGAGCCTGGCCATTCGAACCGAAGGCTTGACCAAGCGCTACGACGATGTCGATGCATTGCGCGACCTCAACCTCGAAATCGCACGGGGGGAGATCGTGGGATATCTCGGGCCTAATGGCGCGGGGAAGACCACCACCATTCGATTGTTGCTGGGGCTGATTCAACCGACGGTGGGGCGGGCGGAGATCTTCGGTTTCGACTGCCAACATCAATCGGTCGACGCCCACCGGCACCTGGCCTACGTCCCGGGCGAAGCAAACCTGTGGCCTTCGCTGACCGGCGCCGAGACCCTTCATCTGTTGGGCCGAGTGCAGGGGAAGGTGGATGAGGCATACAGGGAAGAGCTCGTGGTCCGATTCGACCTCGATCCGTCCAAGAAGGTCCGGGCCTACTCGAAAGGGAACCGTCAAAAGGTCGTCTTGATCGCGGCGCTGATGGCCCGGCCAGACCTGCTCGTCCTCGATGAACCCACCAGCGGCCTCGATCCGCTCATGGAACAGGCCTTCCGCCGTTGCATCCACGAAGCCAAGGAGCGCGGCCAGACCGTCTTTCTCTCTTCTCACATCATGAGCGAAGTAGAAGCACTCTGTGACCAGGTCGGGATCCTGCGCGACGGCCGACTGGTCGAGATGGGCTCGTTGGCCGAGATGCGCCACCTCTCCGCGCTCACCGTGGAGGCCACCTTCGGCGACGAAGTTCCCGACCTGTCGCGGGTCCCCGGGTTGGACTCGATACATCAGGAGGGGCATGTCGTGCGGATGCAGGTGCGCGGAGACATCGAACCGCTGTTGAAGGTGCTCGCGGCCGCAGGCGTCACTGGGCTCCTCAGTCGCGAGCCATCGCTCGAGGAGCTGTTTCTCGCCATCTACGGCGGAGATGAGCCCCGGGTGACACCGCGTCCGTGACCACGGAGCTCGCGCTCGTCAGGCCGGGTCGGATGGGCCGATCACCCGGCACGGTCATCGCCGGTCTGACAATACGCAAGGCGGTCCGATCAGGGGTCCTCTGGGGCTACATCTTTGGCATCGTGGTGGCATCGTCAGCACTCAGCTATGTGTCGATCTACAAGACCCAAGCCGAGCGACATCGGCTGGAGGCCGCATTCGGCTCGAACAACGCCACGAGCGCGCTGTTCGGTCCCGCCACCCGGCTGCAGACGGTGGCCGGCTTCACCGTCTTCAAGGTTTCGATGACCCTGATGATCTTGGGCGCCGTATGGGGATTGTTGACGAGCACCAGGCTCTTGCGCGGCGAGGAGGATGCTGGACGTTGGGAGCTGCTCCTGGCGGGCCAGACCACACCGAGGCGAGCCACCGCGCAGGTGGTCATCGGCCTCGCCTCGGGAGTCGGCGCATTGTGGGCACTCACCGTGCTCATCACGATCGTGGCCGGGCATTCGGCCAAGGTCCACATCGGGTCCGGACCGGCGATGTTCCTGGCCCTGGCCCTCGTGTCGAGCGCGGTCATGTTCCTGGCCGTCGGAGCACTCACCAGCCAGCTGGCGGCCACGCGCCGCCAGGCAGCCGCCTACGCCGCGGCCGTGCTCGGGGTGAGCTACGGCGTGCGGATGACGGCCGACTCCGGCGTCGGGCTTCACTCGCTGCGCTGGGCATCGCCACTGGGATGGGTCGAGGAGCTTCAGCCCTTGACCGCACCCCGCCCGCTCGCCTTGGTGCCGATCGCCGCCTTCACGATCGTGTTGCTCGCGACGGCCGTGCGCCTGGCCGGAGCTCGAGACCTCGGGGCGAGCACCGTGCCCGACCGAGTACACGCGACACCCCATGTGGAGCTGCTGGGGGGGCCGCTTCCACTGACGATCCGGTTGATCCGATCCACCGTCACCAGCTGGTGGGTGGCCATCGCGGTGTCGGGCCTGCTGCTCGGTCTCGTGGCCCAGGCCGCGGGCGCGACGATTTCGGGGTCATCCTTGAAAACGGTCTTCACACGTCTTGGGGCCCCGGGGGCCGGCGCCGATGCCTACCTCGGTGTGGCATTTCTGATGGTGGCGATACTCGTCGCATTCAGCGCCGTGGGCCTGGTCAACGCGGCACGGGGCGAGGAGTCCGGCGGGAGGCTCGAGCACCTGGTGGTACGGCCCTTCTCCCGCTCAGCGTGGTTCTGGGGAAGGATCCTGGTGGCCGTTTCCGTTCTGGTAGCAAGCGGGGTGATCGCAGGGGTCTTCACCTGGCTCGGCACCGCCAGCGAACACGCCGGGGTGCGTTTCGGGACCACCCTGAATGCCGGCTTGAATGTCGTCCCGCCCGCGCTGTGCATTCTGGGCATCGGAGCGTTGGTCGTCGGGGTAAGGCCGCGCGCCGCATCGGTGGTCACCTATGGCGTGCTGACCTGGTCGTTGCTCGTCGAGGTCATCGGCGGCATCGGGGCGATGAACCACTGGGTCCTCGACACGTCGGTCTTTCACCACATGGCGGCGGCCCCGGCGGTGTCGCCGAACTGGCGGACCGACGCCGTCATGGTGGCGGCCGGTGCTCTCGGAGCTGTCATCGGCGGATTCGCGCTGACGCGTCGAGACCTGCAGGGCGAGTAAGAAGCGGGGCTTGGTCGGTTCTCAGACCCGCCGCGGGTGCTCAGTACACCCAGACCGCGGTGCCGATGGGTGCGAGGTTGTTGGCCCAGATCCAGTCGATGGCCTCGTTGCTCACCCGGACACAACCGTGGGAGACCGGCTCAGGCGGGACCGAGGTGTCACCGTGGATGGCGAAGCCGGCGACGAAGAACTTCGGCCGCCACAATGATCCGAGCGAATCGACCACGAGGCCGTTGACCTGTCGGTAGATCGTGAAATGGCCGGTCGGCGTGATCGCCACCGATGTGACCCCGTCCTGGGTGTAGCGATACCCACCACCGGTCGACGTATTGAGGGTGTAGTCGATCTTGCCGTTGGTGACGAGCATGACGAGGTCGTCTTCGAGATCAACCTCGATCACGTATCCCGACGTGCTGCGGGGCTGGGGCACGACACCCTCCGCCAGCGCGGCCTGCGTGGTGGTCCCGACGACACCGCTCCGGCTGAGGCCCGCCGCCTTTTGCAAGGCCCAGACCGCCTGCTCGGTGCTGTCGCCGAACTTGCCATCCGGGGTCCCGAGCCAATAGCCCAATGCGGTGAGCCGCTGTTGGAGCGCGAGCACGGCCGCCCCGCTGGCGCCGGGCTTGATGGGCGCCGATGCGATCTGGGTGCTGGGCAGGAGCCAATAGCCGCCGCCGCCGGGAGTTGCGGCCATGGCCGCGACCGGGTTCCCGAGCGGCTGGCCGCCCATCGACCCGAAGAACCCGGCGTCGCCGAAGCTGAACACCCCACCGTCTGCCGCGCTCAACCAGTAGCCGTGTCCCGAGGGAGTCGCCGCCATGCCCACCACCGGGGCGTTGAGCCGCATGTCACCGGTGGACCCGAAGAACGGCGCGTCCCCGAAGCTGAACACCCCTCCGTCCGACGCAACGAGCCAGTAGCCACCCCCGTCGGGCGACGCCGCCATACTCACGACAGGTTGGTTCAGTCTCGTGGCACCCATCGACCCCAAATACGGGGCGTCGCCGTACGAGAAGACGCCGCCGTCCGACGCGACGAGCCAGTAGCCCTTGCCGTCGGGTGTCGAGGCCATGCCCACCACCGGGGCGTTGAGCCGCATGTCACCGGTGGACCCGAAGAACGGCGCGTCCCCCAAGCTGAACACTCCGCCGTCCGACGCGACGAGCCAGTAGCCCTTGCCGTCGGGTGTCGAGGCCATGCCCACCACCGGCTCGGTGAGCTTCGTTCCGCCCATCGACCCGTAGGAGCCGGCGTCTCCGAAGCTGAACACCCCGCCGTCCGAAGCAACGAGCCAATACCCCTCGGCGTCAGGTGTCGGCGCCATTCCCACCACAGGGGCGTTGAGTTGGACTCCGGCCATGGATCCGAAGAAGCCCGCGTCCCCGAACGGAACGGGCTCGGCGGCGACATCGGGGTATGTGGCTGCCGTCGCGGCGGTGGCTCCGGCCAGCTCAAAGGCCGGGAAGAGCAGCGCGCCGCACACAAAGGCGACGCCCAGCGTGACAGAACGGTGACGAGTGGGGACGTTCGCGCCACCAGGCAATCATTTCTCCGCATCCACCGCCAACCGCCTGTCACTGGGTCAAGCGGTCCGTCCAACCCCAGGCGAGCGAAGTTCCAGCTGCCGCCTGAGGCTGGATCGCCTCGACCTGACGGGGCGTGAGCGCTCGGGCAAAGTCACCTTTCACCTTCGTTTGCGCCGGCAACGGCGACAATGCCGGCCTCCCACCCGGACCTCGACCACCTCTGGGCGGAGTCACCTCTGCGATGTCACATCCGCTGGTCGCCCACACCCATGCGGTGACGGAGTTGGAGAGCGTCGTAGCTGTAGAACCCCTCCCGACCCCTGCCGCCCTGGGTCACCCAGGGCCACACGGCCATCGGCGGGGCATCGATCGTGATGGCGGGGGTGGCCGTGAACCGGCTGGGAACGTCGATCTCGTCACCGGGCATCGAGGCATCGATCTCGCCATCGCGTGACCCCCACGTCGGGTGCCAGCCGCGATATCCAGCAAAGGCTATGGCAGCACCAACTGCGAAATAGGTCGGTTGAAGCCAGGAGAAGGCCTGAATGACGCCGATCTCGACCACGATCCACCCCATGAGCAGACCTCCCGCACTCATCGCCCAGGGATTCGCCAGCCGCGAGCCTCGCCACGCCTCGATCGCGGCCCAAGTCATCGGCACCCCGACGACCAGGAAGAGTGCACATCCCCCGAACTCCGGGCTCTCGAAGGGCAGCCTGGCGTTGATCGTGGAGCCCAAGTCGATTGATCGCACGACGAGCCCCAGAGAGCCGGCCACCGCCCCGCCGGCGACGACCGCTTCAGCACTTGCCAGCCCGCGCCTTCTGCGCTGGATCACACCGCTGCCCGACCGAAACCTCATACATCAATTGTCCGAGGTGGCCGTTTTGACGACCAGGGCCGAATGGCCCCAACCGCTCCTAGAGGCCAACAGCCATCAATGGTGGATGGAGGACATCAGGAGCGACAGATCAAGAATGGCGAAGGCCGTCGTGGCGAGGATGATGGAGCGAACGATCCACGCCGTGAGTCGTCTTCCACTGGCATTGTCAACTCGTCGAGGAGTGTTCGCGAAGTTTCTCGCGGTGGAACCGGCGCCGAGTGGAGGGGAGAGTCTCACCGCGGTGGCACTCGACCTCTCGATCGGGCCGTATCCGCTCATCACGTCACCACCTTTGGAGAGCTGCGTTGGTGTCCGAGTCTCGAGTCAGGTCCGCCCCAATCGTCAGTCGTGTGGACGCCACGTCGGCAGAGTTCATGCGCCTGATCCCACAGGCGCAGCACTTCGCGGCTGAGAACCAGGACGACGAGCGAGAGCGCCATAGCCCAGGCAACGGGATTGATGTGTCGGCCCCGCAGCAGCTGCACCGACGTCACGGCCAGCACGACGAGCACTGGTAGGTACGGTGCCACCAGCGATACCGTCGAAGCCTCGGTCTGTTCGGCCTGACGCAAAGGTGACGTCAGTGCCCACCATGCACCCAGACTGATTAAGAGATATCCAGCCACCCAGCCGGTGTCGAGGAAGTTCCCGCTTCCGTAACTGTTGACCTCAGTCAGGTAGGTGAACGAGCTATCCGCCACTGCAAAGGCCACGAGCCCGGTCATCACAAGGCCCAAACTGATCCATCCTCGTCGACCCGCACGTGAAATCAGGATGACGACGAGGGACATCATCACCACATCGCTCACGGGGTACGCAAGTGAGATGGTCTGTTTGAGGACGCTACCCTGGTGAGATCGAAAGAGTGGGCCCAGCACCGTCGCCCAACTTGCGAACAGCATCGTGGTGGCGATGATGCATCCGTCAAGAAGACTCTGGACGCGAAGTGCGGTGCGTTGGCGAGAGCTTGGAAAGAGCACGAGACCCGCACAAGCAAAAGGGATGGCGGCGAGGAATCCGGCGTCGGCCCACGAAGGGAAAGGCACCTGGACGCCTCGGATGAGGTCGTAGTAGCTCCACAGGGCTTCACCGGTCGCCCACGCAAAGCTCGAAACCGCCAGGAGTAGCCAACTCGCCCGGCCAACCGTAACCCGCCGCGCTGCCAACCCACACAGAAAGGCAGCACATAATGCGGCGACCAGTTCGCCGATGTCATCGACGGCGTCCGTAACCCGTGGACCGTCGATTCGGAGAACGATCCAGAGCAAGAAGAGAAGGGTAGCCAGCCCCGCCGCCATCGACCCGACAATGAAGCGTCGCGTCTGTCTTGGAGCGGAGACCGAACGAACGTCCAGGCGGGCCACTGCATTTTGATCGGTCCGTCCGTGTCCGGAAGATCAGGGCCGAAAGTCCCGAATCCGCTCTACTCACCCGGCCACGGGTCCACCGATGGCGGAGAGCGATGCCCAGACTCGCAGCACCCCTTTTCGCATATACATTCTCAGAGAGAAGACTCGTTTCGACCACGTAGAGAGGATTCCGATGGACCACGGCGGCACCTTTGAGGAGCTGGGGCGGGACGAGTGCCTGACTCGGATGGCCACCCAGCGGCTCGGTCGGCTCGGTGTGGTCGTCGATGGGGTGCCTCTCGTACTGCCGATGCGGTTTGCCATGGATGGCGACACGGTGGTCCTCCAGACAAACCAGGGGGCAAAGGTCTTCCATGCTCCGCTCAGCTCGGTGAGCTTCGAGGTCGACCACGTGGATTGGGAAAAGGGTGTGGGATGGAGCGTGCTGGTCCAAGGGATCGGTGAGGACATCTCCTCGGCACTCGACAAGCGCTCTGAGGAGCTTCGATCCCTGAGCATCCACTCCTGGGCACCCCCGCCCGCCGATCGTTGGCTCAAGATCATTCCTCGCCAGATCACGGGTCGGATTCTTCGAGCGAGCCCAACCGACGAATAGACCGCCGCCACTCAGACCTCCTTGAGGTGCTCCATGAGCGCGCCGTAGCGCATCAGGTGCTCGTCGCCCACGAAGGCATCCAAGATATGACGCCGAGCATTGTCGCCCAGGCGTAAGGCTTCTTCCGGTCGATCGAGTAGGGACATCAAAGCGCGAGCGAACGCGTCGAGGTCGTTGGGATCGTCGAGCAACACCCCCGTCCCCGGGACAACCTGGTCGATGATGCCGCCGACGGCTGACGCCACCACCGCCTTGGCCTTCCACATCCCCTCGGCCACGGTCAGGCCCAAGCCTTCGGCCAGGCTCTTCTGCACGATCACCGTGACATGGCGCTGGAGCGCGTTGACCATGACAGCGTTCTCGCCCCGTCATCCAAGGGCAGGGTCACGAGCCTGACTTGCCGGCGCTGTCGAGCCGGCAACGCCCGCCACGCCTCGTCGCAGTCCTCCCGCACCTCGCGGCCCTCAGGGTCGTCACTGACGTCGTCGGCTGCGGGGCCTGCCAGGGCGAGCTGGGCACCTAGGCCCGCCACCAGAGCCGCGAATCCCGCCATCACTCCAGCCATGTCCTTCAGGTGGTCCCACCGTTACACCTGGAGCACGAGGGACCGAGGGATCCAGGGAACCCTCGGCGATGACTGTTGCCCGCCGGGTGATACGACCCACCGACCCATTGCGACGGGTGCAGGTGGCCGCCCCGGTGGGCTCTTCATCGAGCACCCCCGCATCGGTGAGGATCTCCCGTCGCTCCACTTCGGAGAGCTCCTGGTTCTTGGGTGAGAACGGGTCGATCGAGGGAGGGATGATCCAGACTTGATCCGTCGGTTCCCAGGCCGGCACGTACTCCTGTCGCGTGAACACGAAGCCGTCGCAAGCCTCCAGATGGGGCCGCAGGAAGAACTAGGCCTCCTGGGTCCAATCGTTGTGAGCATCGGCACCGATGTGACACCGCCACAACACCACGGCGCCGGCGGCCTTCAGCGGTGCCACCAGCCCCGCGGTCTTGGCGGCCTGTACCGACTCATAGGCCACGGCCTCCGTCGCGCCGAGTACACCTCCATCACCACCCATGCCGTGGAGCCGATTGTGGACGCACTTGGTGACCGAGAAAAAGTCGGGGTGCCCGCGATGACCAGCCAGCGGACGGCCACTCCGGCACCGAGGATGTAGCCGACGAGCACCTGCAGCATCTCGGCCAAACCCCTTGCGGCCGTCGAGTTGATGTTCCTTACGGTGCAGCCGCGGAGGGCTGCTCGGGTCGGGGCGGTTTCGGCCGGCAGCGCGACGAACCGCTGCTCTCGGATGAGCGGCTGCATGCGGGCCAGGTCGACCACGCGCACGTCGACTTCGTGAACTGGGGCGGCCTCACTATCTGACGATCCTGGGTTGGGTGGTTGCGGTGAATCGGCCGTGCGCACCCACGACGGTCATCGGTCCTCGGCATACATCTCTTCGACAAGGTCGCTGTTGAGCTGACAAACCACCGAACGCTTGACCTTGAGCGTCGGCGTGAGCTCGCCCGCCGCGACCGTGAGCTCGTGCGCCAGGATCCGGTGCTTGCGGATCCCTTCGACTCGGGAGCGCCGAGCATTCACCGCCGCCACCAGGGCATCGATCTCCGCACGAAGGTCTGGATCGGAAGTCAAGACCTCGTAGTCCGCCACCTTGCCGTGGTCATGTGCCCATTCACCGATCGCCTCGGCATCCAACATGAGAATCGCCGTCAGATACCGACGGCCCTCGCCGACGACAACGGCCTCGGCGACCAGGGGGTAGCTCTTCAATTCCATCTCGATGTCTTGGGGGGCGATGTTCTGCCCCGCGGCAGTGATGATGAGGTCCTTCTTTCGCCCGGTGAGACGGAGGTATCCATCGGCGTCGATCGTTCCCAAGTCTCCCGAATGCATCCAGCCTTCGGTGTCGAGCAGTTCGGATGTGCCCGCGGGGTCGTTGAAGTATCCGGCACACACGTTGCCTCCCTGGACGAGGATCTCACCGTCTTCGGCGATGCGGACGCGAACACCGGGAAGCCCTCGTCCGACCGTGCCAACCCGGTTGTCCTCAGGGGGGTTGCAGGTGGTGGGTCCGCATACCTCGGTTTGGCCATAGAGCTCGATGACAGGGAGCCCGATCGCGTGCAACCAGCGCACGAGGTCGGGATGGATGGGCGCGGCGGCAGTGATGAGGATGTGGGCCCGGTCAAGGCCGATCTCCTGGCGGATCCGCACTCCCAACGACGCGTCGAGCACGAGGTGGGGCAAGGTCTCCCACAGGGCGGGACGCCTGTCCATCTGGACCTCGGCTTCGATGTGACGGCCCAGCTCGACGTAACGCCGCACCATGGTACGCGTGAGCCACGGCGCCTCTCCCATCTTCTCGAGCACGGCCGTCTGGAGTTTCTCCCACACCCTGGGCACCGCGAAGAAGACGGTGGGACGGCAGTCGAGCAGGTCGGCCGCCACGGTGGCGAGACTACGGGCGAACCACGTCTCACCCCCGACGGTGATGGGAGCGAACTCGCTCATGCCGCGCTCGGCCACGTGACTGAGTGGTAAGAAAGACAGGAATCGCTCGCCCGCCGCCAGGTGTACAAGCGAGGCGGCGCTGCGGATCGTCCACATGATGTTGGCGTGCGTCAGTATCGCCGCCTTGGGGGGACCGGTGGTGCCGCTGGTGTAGACGAAGGTGGCGGCCTGCTCGGGCACAATGCCCGACACTCGCTCGTCGGGAAGTTGCGGTTCCCGTTGCAGTCGGGCGGCCCCGACAGCTCGCAGTTCGGAAAAGCTCACCAGGAAGGGGGCGTCCAGCCGCTCGCCGTCGTCGAAGATCACCACCCGATCGAGCTTGGGCAAGGTGTCTCGCACTTCGAGCACTTTGGCCAGCAGCTCGCGGCCCTCCACGAAGCACAGGCGGGCCCCGCAGTGTCCCAAGATGTAACCCACCTGGGCCGCCGAACTGGTGGGATAGACCGGCACCGTGACGCCTCCGTTGGCGAGAGCCCCTAGGTCGGCCAGGTGCCACTCGACCCGGTTACCCGAGAGGATGGCGACCCGCTCACCCGGCCCGATGCCGAGATCGGCCAGTCCGGCAGTGACCTCGGCGACCCCCTCGCCGTACTCGGCCCACGTGATGATCTCCCACCCGGTCGGCGTGCGGCGGCGCATCGCCGGACGCCCGGGGATTCTCCGCACATTGGCTCGGAAGGCGTCGAGGATGGTGGCGCCTTCGATCACGGCTGACGGTGTTGTGTCCACGACGGGCTCCCTTCTGTCCTGATCCACGGGCGACTTTCACACTGGGGGTCGAGCGCCCCCACTTAATGCACCCACAGCGGACCATCTTCTGTACCGGTGGGCGCCAGCGTCCGGCGCGGCACCTGCTGGAGGGGCACCGGGCCGCGCAGCTTGTCGAACTCGGTGGCCACGAGGCGCTCGTGCTGGTCAAAGTCGGCCTTCGCCGCTCTTGGGCTCCACCGACCCCGCATGAAGAACACGAGCACCAGGAAGACGAGCTGCCCGGCGATGCACACCCGCCACCACCGCTTCCACTCATTGCCCGACGCTTTCTGGGCGGGGATCACCTTCTTCTCGACCCGCAGCAGCGAGGCGAGTTGAGGTGAGCTGGTCCCTACGCTGGCGATCTGGGCGTCCGAGACGGGGCGCCCGGCCTGGATGTCGGTCGCCAAGGGCGAGAAGGTGAGCAGTCCCTGAACCTGGAGCTTGAGCGAAGCGGGCACCGCCCCCATGGCGGACATCACGTCGTGGGTGCTCCCGTAGTTCTGGAGCAGCGCCCCCAGGGCCTGTCCCGGTCCGTAGGGCTGCATCTTCTCGAGCGCGGTGATGACCGTTGCCGGCGCGACCGGTGGGTGCGTGTTGCCGGCCGCGGGGACGTACTGCTGGGCGGCCTGGAATGTCTGGAGGTTCGTCGCCGCGGCCTGGTTGTCCACCAGAGTGGTGGACGTGGTGATCACCCGGGGGAGGACGATGAACGACAAAGCCACCACGATCCTCAGCACCCAGCCCCACACCGCCAACCCTGACGCCGACAAGGCGGGGTTGTGCGCCTCCACCGCCTCGGTGTACGCGGCCATCCAAGGCGTGTACGCGGCGCCGATGAAGAGGCCGAGGAGCAGGACCACGAAGACGTTGGAGTAGTAGCCGGTGGTCGGGTGGTCGATCTGGCGGAGCAGAACGAAGGTCATGACGATGGTGCCTACAGCCCCGATGATCATGAACGGTTTGCGGACGCGCACCCGGTCCGAGAGGATGCCGAACACGACCAGCATCACTGACATGCACGCCCAGTACCAAGTGTTGATGCCATTCGCGTCAGCCGTGGTGCGGTTGAAGATCACGACCCAGTAAAGGGTGAGCACGCTCACGGACGCGAAGTAGATGAGCAGGAATACCGAGATCCCAAGGGACGAGGCGATCAGGTCCAGGCGCATCATCGAGCGAAATGGATGGCGCGTAGCTTTCTCCACGTCGATGCCCTTGGCCCGTGCCTCGATCAGGGCGCGCTCGTTCTCCGACACCATGAGCTGGTCACGGAGCTGTGGGGACAGCTCACGGAGGCTGAAGAAGGCGATGAGCACAACCCCCATGCACACGAGACCCGAGATGACGAACTGGTCCTGCCACGGGTGAAGGTGTGCCAGGGTTCGAGTGGCAACCACGCTTGCCGCCAGGCTACCGACCGTCGGCCCCAGCGCCCAGAACCCCATGGCTGTTCCTCGCCCCATCTGGGGCGAGAAATCGCGCATGAGTGCCGGCGTGGAGACGAGAATGATGCCCTCGACGAAACCGATCACGCAGTAGGCGACAGCGAAGCCGAACTCGGAGTGAATGTGGGGCACTGCCACCAGTTGGACGAGGCCCACAGTCAGTGTGCCGTAGATAGTCAGGTTGGCCCGGCCGATCTTGTCGGATAGACCTCCGATGATCGCGGTGAAGGCACCGATGGCGTTCGACACCACCAGCAAGTACAAGAAGTAGAGAAATGACATGTGGTAGTAGGGCAGCATCAAGGGGGTAACGGCGCCCTCCACGTAGTACAGGTAGTAGAGGACAATCGTGGTGAGCACCACGATCCCGAGGTACGCCATCCTGGGGGCCGTGCTCGGATACGAGGTGAGTTGACGCTTCCACAAGGCGTCGTACAGCCGGCTGTTGGTCCGACGCTTGATCGGAATCGTGGCGATGGACATTGCAACCTCCCCCGTGACCGTTCGCTTGGGTCGGACTGGACGAGAACCACGCCTCGCCCGATGATGCCGAACTGGACTCACTTGTGATGCTGGCGGAGTGGACATCTCGGCACTAGGGCCGAATGCCCTTTGCTCGAATGACAAACGCGCCCGCCATAAGCGACGCTCCGCGTTCGGCTCGGGCCGTCGCCAGCGGTCGGGCCATTTGCCTCTGGTGTGTGATTGGACGACTGACCTAAGCAAGGAGGTGGTGATCCACCTCCGAGGAGGGGCTGTGGCCGGTCACGTCGGTGCGTTCATGCGGGAAAGCGATGCGTTCTCCTGGTACATGGAGCAGGACCCCGCGCTGCGGGCGACGATCGTGGCTGTGGCCTGGCTCGAGCGGTCGCCGAAGTGGGACACCCTCGTGGATCGCCTCGAGCGGGCCACCAGATTGGTACCGATCTTCCGCCAGCGCCCGGTGGAGCCACCTGGTCGCCTGGCGACCCCGCGCTGGACCCTCGATCCCGATTTCGATCTCGCCTGGCACGTGCGGCGAGTGGCGGCCCCTCCACCGCACTCGCGGTCCACGGTGATCGAATTGGCCCGAATCATGGCGATGTCAGGCTTCGACACCGCCCATCCGCTCTGGGAATTCACTCTGGTCGAGGAGCTGACGGGCGGCGGCGCAGCCTTAGTGATGAAGCTGCACCATTCCCTCACCGATGGAATCGGGGGAATGCAACTTCTCTTCGCCGTCTTCGACACCGACCCCAACCCACCCACACAGGGTGTACTCCCCGAACTCCCGAACGAACAAGCAGGCGGGACCGCTGAGCTCGTGTCCGCATCCGTGCTCCACGGTGGCCACAAGATGCTGGGCTTCGCCCGGCATCAGGCGACCGGCGTCCTGCCCTCGATGTGGAGGAGTGGTCGACACCCGATACGGAGCTCACGAGACGCAGTCGAGATGATGCGATCTGTCTGTCGCACCGTCGCGCCGGTGTCCAACACACTCTCGCCCCTTATGACCGGTCGCAGTCTGGGGCGACGACTCTCCACGCTCGAAGTCGGCCTCGACGACCTGAAGCGAGCATCCGCAATGGCGGGGGGATCACTGAACGACGGGTTCATGACCGCGGTCACCGGGGGCTTCCGGCGATACCATGAGCTTCACGGCCAGCCGGTCGATGCACTGCGAGTGACGCTTCCCATCAGCACCCGCACGCCCGAGGACCCCGCCGCCGGGAACCGGATCACGCTCGCACGCTTCACGGTTCCCGTCAGCCTCGTCGACCCGGTGGCTCGGATCGAGGCCATCGGGGAGCGTTGCCGGGCCGCTCGCAACGAGCGGTCGGTCCCCCGCTCCAACACGATCGCGGGGGTGCTCAATCTGCTTCCTCCCAGCGCGGTCGGAAGCATGTTGAAGCATGTCGACTTCCTGGCGAGCAACGTCCCGGGCATCGGGTTCCCCGTGTACTTGGCAGGCGCTCGCATGATCGGGTACGTGCCCTTCGGTCCAACCATCGGTGCGGCAGTCAACATCACTTTGCTCTCGTACGACGCCACCTGCGGGGTCGGGGTCACCGTCGACACCGCCGCGGTACCCGACATCGAGGTCTTCATGGCGTGCCTGGCCGAGGGATTCCAGGAGGTCCTCGCTCTGGCCGGTGCCGACCTGAAGGTGGTTTTGTGCACGATGACCTGAATCCAGAGTTCGGCCACCCACCCTGTGACATTTGGCCCTGGCTCTCCGGAACCTTCAGTGCGCACCTTGGAAGCATCAAGACGATGCAAGGGGCGGCCATGACCAACGCACGTGGCGCGGAGACAAGCAGTCAAAGGATCGATGCCGAGTCTCGAGGCGACAGGGCGCGCCTCGACGCCAATCCGGTGGTCACCTCGGCAGTCGACGGACACCGCTGATCATGTCCATCTACGCACAGCTTCTCGACGACGCGCTCGGCCAGGCCCTGCCCGATAAGACCTCGACGACCGGGGACGCGCTCGCCCAGCTGCTTGAGATCCGTCGCCGCCTGGGAGCCAATCTGCCGGGCTATACCGGGCCCGACTGGACTACGGCCGCGATCGCCGATCAGTTGGCCTATGACGTCGCGCTGATCGAGCTCGCCCGACGCCTGGGCATTGGAGTGAGCCTCACGGGATTCGGGCAGCCCAAACACGAGCGGACGCGGCTCGAGCAAGCCCTTGTGGCCCGCGGTGTTCGCCTGGATGAGTTCGATGCGGCGACTGAGTCCGGCGAGCATCCCCACCGTGTCTACGGTCAGCGGTGACCATCGGCCGTCACGTGCCGGAAGCGTCGCTTCGCAGTCCCTTCTGGGTGCGCTCGTCCAACCTCGCGGCATAGGTGGCAGCCTGTGTCCGTCGCTCCATGCCGAGCTTGGCGAGGACATTCGAGACGTAATTCTTCACGGTCTTCTCGGCCAGGTACATCGAGGCGGCGATCTGGCGGTTGGTTTGACCATCAGCGATGAACTCCAAGATGCGCCGCTCTTGCTGGGTCAGACTGGCGAGTCTGGTGTCGACCTGGGGACCTTCCCGTAGGCGCGCCAAGACGCGCTCGGTGAGAACCGGGTCGAGCAGCGACTGGCCCGCCGCCACACGCCTGACCGCGTCGACAAGATCCGTATTCTCGACCTGTTTGAGCACGTAGCCCGCGGCGCCAGCCATGATGGCGGCAAAGAGCGCTTCGTCGTCGGCATAGGACGTGAGCATCACGCAAGCGATTTCAGGCGAGTTGGATCGAATCTCCCGACAGACCTCGACGCCACTGCCATCGGGCAGTCGGACGTCCAGGATCGCCACATCCGGTCGGGTGGGAGGGATCCGGGCCAGCGCCTCGGCCCCAGTCCCTGCTTCCCCCACGACCTCGATGTCACCGCTCGCCTCGAGCAGCGCCCGAAGGCCTGTTCTGACAACCTCGTGATCGTCGAGGAGGAACACGCGCAGAGTCACTCTGCCATCTTAATTGCATCTCGTCAACGCCACCCGTCCCCGGTCGACGGCGAATTCGCAAACCAACTCCGATGGGCTGAGCCGCTCGTCCCTCATGGCCCATCGGAGGCTGTGTCGCTAAAGTTGGCCTGTGCCATTTCGGTCGATCGAGGATCCCGTCAAGCTTCGGAGAGTGCTTGAAGCAACATTGCTCCTCGAAGCCGATCTCGATCTCCAAGTCCTCTTGCGACACTTCGTCGAAGAGGCGTGCTCGATGACCGCCGCTCGCTACGGAGCGCTCGGGGTCCTGAACGAGGACCACACCGCGCTCTCCCAATTCCTGACGGTAGGCCTCGAGCCGGACGAGGAGCATAAGATCGGCGCTCGGCCGACGGGGCGAGGGGTCCTGGGCGCTCTGATCAACGACCCCCGTCCTCTGCGCTTGAACAATTTGGGCTCGCACGACGAGAGCTTCGGATTTCCACCCAATCACCCTCCGATGACGTCTTTTCTCGGGGTGCCCATCAAAGTGCGCGGCGAAGTCTACGGCAACCTCTATCTCACTGACAAGATCGGCTGGTCCGAGTTCACGAGTGACGACGAGGCATTGGTGGCGGCGCTCGCCCTGGCGGCGGGGATCGCCATCGAGAATGCTCGCCTCCATCAGCAGGTCCAACAGGTTGCGGTCTACGAGGACCGAGATCGTGTCGCCCGGGATCTGCACGACACCGTGATCCAGCGTCTTTTCGCAGTGACACTCTCTCTCCAAAGCATGGCCGGCGCAGCCGAGACGGTCGGGATCGCGGACCGGCTCAAAGAGGCGGTCTCGAACCTCGATGCCACAATTCGCCAGGTTCGTTCCACCATCTACGAGCTCGGGTCTGCAGGAATCGAACAAGGGTTCCGAACCACCTTCCTCGCTCTCGTGCGGGATCTCAACACCGTAGTGGGCTTCGAAGTCAGGACTTCGCTCGACGGTCCTTTGGACGCGGCGATCTCTGACGAGATCGCCGAGCACCTGTTGGCCACAGTCCGAGAGGCGCTCACCAACATCGGACGTCATGCCCAGGCATCGGAGGCAAGCCTGCATCTCGGCATCAAGGGTGGCATGTGCATCCTTGAGGTACGCGACAACGGCCGAGGGGTCACCCAGACCGAGCGCGGCGACGGCGAGTTGGGGCTCGTGAACCTGCGGCGCCGAGCGGAAAAACTCCAAGGGACATTGGTGATCGACACCCTGGACACGGGCGGGACGTTGCTCACATGGCAGGTGCCGATCATCCACTGACGAACCTTTCCGGAGCGGTGGACACCGGGAGAACCTCACGAGGAGGGCAGTCGGCGGAGGGCGTTTGGGACCTTTGCCACTGTCGGCATTGCCGTACATCGCCGGATAATCGGGGAGTGGGGTTCATCGAGGGAGACCGCTATGGAAATGGCCCGCCCTACCCGGGTCCGGGCACCGAGATGCCCTGATGGAACGCCTCGGTGGCCTTGACGGCGCGTTCCTTTATTGCGAGACGCCGACAATGCATTTGCATGTCTGTGGACTCCTGATACTCGATCCGACCACGATCCCGTCGGGGTACTCATTCGACCGATTTCGATCCGTATTGGCCCTCCGGCTGACCACGATTCGGGCTGTGCACCAAAGGCTCGCAGCGGCGCCGCTCCACCTAGGCCGACCGTTCTGGACGGATGATCCGAAGTTGGACCTCGATCACCACCTCCAGCACCTTGTTCTCGATCCCCCCGGTGACGACCGGATCCTGGCCGACGTCGTTGGTGCCATCGCCGGTCGACAATTGCGCCGCGACATGCCCCTTTGGGAGATCTCGGTGATCGAGGGGCTGGCCGGTGGACGGGTCGCCGTTCTCCTGAAAATGCACCACTCGATCATCGACGGGGTTTCCGCCGCCAACGTCATGGGGCACCTGCTCGATCTCGAGCCTGCGCCGGAGCCGCGATCCCCTTCCAAGACGCGCCGACCTCTCCAGAAGGTCCCGAACCCGATGGCCCTCCTCGGTCGTGGACTGGCGGATCGGCTCACCGAGCCCCTAGCGCTTGCCCGACTGCTGCCCGAGTCAGCCGTTCGCCTGGCCACGACCCTCCGCCTTCTGAAGCATGGTGGAGATCGCCGCACCCCGATGGCGATACCGTTCACTGCACCGCGCACCACGTTCAATGCCACTTTGACCGAACGCCGATCGGTCGCCTTTGTCGACGTCGCCCTGGCAGATGTCAAGGCTGTGAAGGCAATCTTTGGCGTCACAATGAATGACGTGATCACAGCGGTCGTGAGTGGAGCCATTCGCCGCCACCTCGAAGATCGCGGGGAGCTCCCGGATCGACCGCTTCTGGCTGCGGTTCCGGTGTCGGTTCACGATCAGACAGCCGACCGAAAGGGGACCACCAAGGTCTCGGTTATGTTCTCGACGCTTGCTACCGACGAAGGAGATCCCGTCGAGCGGTTGAAGACGATCGCCCTCGCCAATACGCGAGCCAAGGAGATCCACCAAACGATGGGTGCAGATACCCTCATGCGCTGGACAGAACTCGCGTGGCTGAACGCTCTCGGTGTGGGCGCCCGTCTGTATTCAACCTTGCGGCTGGCCGACCACCATCGCGTGGTGCACAACCTCATTCTCTCCAACGTTGCCGGCCCGCCGGTTCCGCTGTACTTGGCCGGCGCGCACGTTGTGGGCCTCTACCCCTTTGGCCCCATCACCGACGGGGCGGGACTCAACGTCACCGTTCTCTCGCAGGGAGACAGAGTGGGCTTCGGGATCATCACATGCCCTGACCTCGTGCCGAGAGTTTGGGACTTGGCCGGTGCCATCCCTGGCGCGCTCAAGGAGCTCGTCGAGGCCGCCTGCATTTCTGACTGCGCCGAGCCGTCAGGAGATCCAGGTGCCGGCCACCCGCCAGCTGCGGTCTCCGGGCGATCGCACCCCACGGCCCGACTTCCGTTGTCGGCTCAAGGCACAGGTTGGTTCGACGACCACGGAGCTGACGAGATCGCGGCTTCGGAGGTTCCTGGCTTCTCGTAGGCCTGACGGAGTTGCCCAACTTCGGAATAGACACCCCAAGCTCATAGCGGCTCCCTCGACAGTTCCCGCAAGCGCACCGAGAGGCAGGTCACACAGCCCTCGAGCTTCTGGAATTCGCTGATGTCGGCGGTCACGACTTGATAGCCGAGATCGGTGAACAACTCATGGCTCCTCGGGCAGTCCGCCGCCATGAGGATCTTGTTCGCGCCGAGATCAACGACATGGGCTCCCGACTCCTCCGGCACCGCCAAGAAGGGAGAGAAGAACCCGGGATCGTCGACCAGCGGCGGGTAACCGATGACCGTTCCGTCCGGAAGCGCAGTCACCGCCGACTTCAGGTGGAGGACCTTGCGCAGTGGGCCGGGCACGGCGAGCACGGTGGCCCCGAGCGGTCCGAGGATATTGCTGAGCTGACGTAGGCCGTCTGCGTTTGTCCGGCCTCCGCTCCCGACGTAGATCGTGTCGCCGATCCTGAGCACGTCACCACCGTCAAGAGTCCCGGGGGGGCGGATCCTGTTGAGAGAGCAGCCCAGCGCTTCCATCGTCTCCTCGATGCCGGCCACCTCCGGCCTACGGGAATCGGCGCCAGGGCGCGAGAGCACGGCGACATTTCGAAAGGCCACGACGGCGTCCTCGACGAAAGCCCCGTCAGGGCACTCGTCGGCGGGGGGCACTTCGACGATCTCCCACCCGCTGCCCTCCATCGCTTCGACGTAACCTTCCCACTGCTTGAGAGCCAGGTGGTAGTCAAGGGGCTGGCGCTCGATGTGGGTGACGATCCCGTCGGCGAGACGGGGACTGGCAGGCCGCACGAGGGCCTTCTTCGATGCCATGACGACTCCTCTCACTTCACTCGGTATTCGGTGCGACGGACTGTCAGCGGGCGATCGGCACGACAAGGCCCGTCTGCGTTGCCCGTCCCAGCCGGGAGCTCCACGGGCTCGGCGACCTGGCCCAAGCGCACCTTGGTGAACAAGCTGGTGCCGATGATGCTGCCGATCACAAGGGCGGTGGCCGAAGGGAGACCCAGAGGTCGGGCCCGTTCGGTTGCCGGCGAACTCGGAGTGGGTACCTCTGGTGGGGTGGGTGCAGTTGCTGGGTAATCGCCATCCGAGTCACCTGCTTGCTCAAGCCCTGGGCGGGCAAGTGGTCCGTGTGCACTCATCATCCGACGAAGCCTGAGTCACCCGACAGGGTCAAAGGTCCCGGCCAGACACCGACGTTGGTCTGGTGCCCGCCCACCCGAGACTGCGGTCCACATGTTGGCGACCCAAATTCATTTCGAGCATGAGTCGATCGGCCCTGGCCACCGGGCTGGTCTCCGCGCATGCTCAAAGAACCTGGGGTGCGGAGCAAAGACACTCTCTCTCCTGGTCAAGTCGAAGCAAAAGGAATGACGATGACGATTCGGATGGGGATTAACGGATTCGGTCGGACAGGGCGGGCGCTGCTCAGAGCGGCGCGCCGAGACGACCTCAACATCGAGGTGGTGGCGATCAATGACCTCGGTCGGCCCGAGGCACTGGCCCGGTTGCTGGCTCGGGACTCGGTATACCGAGGCTTTCCCGAACCGATCGTCACCGACGACGACGCCATGGTCGTCGGCAGCCACCGGATCGTGCTTCCGTCGGAGCACGATGTGAAAGCCCTGCCATGGGGGGCCCTCGAGGTTGATGTCGTTGTGGAGGCCACGGGCCTCTTCACCGCCCGTATGGACGCGGCTGGACATCTCGATGCCGGCGCTCCGCGTGTCGTGGTGTCAGCCCCCTCTAAAGGGGCAGACGCGACCTTTGTCATGGGTGTCAACGACGACACGTTCGACCCTGCCCACCACGTCGTGGTGTCCAACGCATCGTGCACGACCAACTGCCTGGCCGTCCTGGCCAAGGTCCTCGAGGACCGCTTCGGCCTCGAGGAGGGCTTCATCACGACAGTCCACGCCTACACCGGGGACCAACAGCTGGTCGACGGTCTTCACAAGGACCCGAGACGTGCTCGAGCGGCGGCGATCAACATCGTGCCCACGACCACCGGCGCCGCTCGAGCGACTGGCCTCGTGCTCCCCTCGGTAGAGGGTCGTCTCGATGGACTGGCGCTGCGGGTGCCGGTCCCCGACGGTTCGATCACGGACCTCGTGGCGAACGTGGCGTCGACGGTCAGTGTGCCCGACGTCCTGGAGGCGTACCGAGAGGCGGCGGCGGCCGGCCCACTCATGGGGAGGCTCGAGTACGCCGAGGAGCCTCTGGTCTCGAGCGATATCGTCGGCTCACCGGCGTCGTGCGTGTTCGATGCTGAGCTCACAATGGTCAAGGGGCGGCTGGTGAAGGTGCTCGGCTGGTACGACAATGAATGGGGCTATGCCAACCGCCTCGCGGAGCTCGCAGCCAAGGTGGGCGCTGCCCCGAAGCCCTAGGGCGGAGTCACTGTCATGCAGCCTATTTTCTCGATGAAAGCGGAGGGCCCGTCAACTTCGATGCGCAGGCAGCCGTGAGCGCCCCGGGCCGCATCATCGTCGGCGTCGATGGCTCTGAAGACTCCGAACGTGCCCTTGAATGGGCAGCAGCCCTCGTCGAAGACTCGATCGGAGAAATCGTTGCTGTCCACGCCATGGGGTTGTTGACGCGCCTCGACGACGGATTGGTCGTGCCTTCGATGGGACATCGGGATCACGTGGTCACCCTGCTCGAGCAGCGTTGGTGCCGGCCGCTCATCGAGTCCTCGGTGGCACATCGATGCATGGTTGTCGACGGCGATCCCGTCACAGCCCTCCTCCGGACCGCACTCGAGGAGGACGCCGATCTGATAGTCGTGGGATGCCGCGGCGCCGGTGGTCATGCCGGGCTCGCCCTTGGCAGCACAAGTCAACAAATCGTCTTCCAGGCTGATCGACCTGTTGTCGTGGTTCCTCAACAGGCTCCGCGGAGGTAAAACGGCAACTCACTCTCTTCGATCAGAAGTTCCCGTTCCATCCGCCGTGGCCTGGAACACAGCGCCTAGAGGACGTCAAGGGCAAACGCGCCAGCCACAGGGCATCGGAGTCGACCACGACCACCATTTCGAGTTGTAGGTAGCCATTTCCTCGGCGACCGCCGTGGGACGCTCTCGACAGCTGACCACGTCGGGGGTTGGCCGGTGATCTCACCCTCCCAAACCGTGTCGGGATCCGCTCCGGTGGCGATCGCTTCGATGACGTCGTCGGCCGTCACAATCCCCGCGGGGCCGAGAGGACTATCGACAAACACCGCACCCACGCCTGTCTCTGTCATCCGCTGCGTCACGTACGCAGGCCGGCGAGCCCGTCGACACGAGCTGGCACCTGCGCCGGAATCCCAATGCGCTCGCTCCCCGGGCTGTCGGGCATCACGGTCATGCTCACACGTGGGATCGGGGCGAGGTTCTCCATTCGATGCGTCGTCCGGAGACGACCGTCGAAGGGACGCGGACAAAGAAGAGATGGGGTCCCGGCGCCCATGGCTGTATGGGCAGTTGGCGTGCCCGAGCGATATCCCCGGGATCGGTAAGCACCTCTGCTACCCCGGTCACGAGGACGCTCCAGCCCGTGTGGTAGATCCGGTCGATGTCGTCGAACTCGACACTTACCACTGTCCCCTGAATAGCGGCATCGAGCTTGGAACCCGCGTCAGTGGCGAACACGACACCACCGTCGATCACACATGCGTTCACGGGAAGAGCGACTGGGATGCATTTCACGCTGAGGACCACCCGGCCGATTCTGGCGTGATCCAAGAGGTCCAGACACTCCACTCGGTTCAACTCAACCATCGAGAAGTTCGAGTCCTCAGGTGCCAATTGCGTCATACGGCACCTTGCGCGCTGCGTTTCGGATTCGACCAGGGCCCAAGGGCCCTTTTCGATGGCATGGGGTCGGGATGTCGCCTGAACCGGCCGAGGGTGAGTCGTTGCGCACTTGTGGCGCCCCGGCCTGGCGTCCATGCTGGACGAGTGGACGGAAAAGCATCTCCACCGGGCTTCGACGTGCTCCTGACCGACGGGAGCACCGCGCACGTCCGTGCCATCGCGCCTCACGACGAGCCGGCCGTGAGGGCTCTCTATTCACGGCTCAGCCATGAGACCATCGTGCTGCGCTACTTCGGTCCTCACCCTCAGCTCTCGTCCAAGGAGATCGAAGCGCTCATCCATCCCGACGGTGTCGACGTCGTCGTTCTCATCGCCGAGGTCCACGACCTGATCGTGGCCGTGGCCCAGTACTACCGCGAGCCTGGGCGCGACGATGCCGAGGTGGCATTCTTGGTCGACGACAGCTACCAAGGCCACGGCATCGGAACGATCCTGCTCGAGCATCTGGCTGGGGAAGCACGCCGACACGGCATACGGCAGTTCGCGGCGGACACACTCACCGAGAACTACAAGATGCTGCGAGTCCTGGCCGAGGCGGGGTTCGTGCGCCAGTACCAGCGCGACGCAGAGGTCATGAGGGTGGTACTCGATATCGAATCCACTCCCGACGCCAGGGCTGCCGCGGATGCTCGCGACCAAACGGCGGTGATCCGATCGATACGTCGTCTTCTCGAGCCGCGAACCGTCGCGGTCATCGGAGCGGGGCGTCAAAAGGGAACGATCGGGCACGAACTGCTTCGCAACCTGCTGGCCGGTGGTTTTGAGGGTCCGGTGTACCCTGTGAATCCCTCTGCTACCTACGTCGCCAGTGTCCCTTGTTGGCCGAACGTGGGAACGATCCCCGGCGAAGTCGATCTGGCCGTGATCGCCGTGCCCGAGCGTGCGGTTGCCCAAGCCATCGCAGAATGCGGGGCGAAAAGCGTGTCATCGCTGGTCGTGATCACCGCCGGGTTCGCGGAACGAGGCTCTGAAGGCGTTGACTCTCAGCACGCCCTGGCTGCACTGGCTCACAGCCACGGCATGCGGATGGTGGGTCCGAATTGCTTCGGGGTCATCAACACCAATCCTGCCGTGTCGATGAACGCCACATTCGCCCCTGAGGCTCCTTTGTTCGGTCGAGCGGGGTTTGCCTCACAATCCGGCGGGCTCGGGATCGCCATTCTCGGAGAGGCTCGGGCTCGGGACTTGGGATTGTCGAGCTTCATCTCCATGGGCAACAAAGCCGACGTCAGCGGCAACGACCTTCTGCAGTGGTGGGAGCAGGACGACGCCACGCAGGTGATCTTGTTATACCTGGAGTCGTTCGGGAATCCGCGCAAGTTCAGCCGAATCGCACGACGCGTGGGGCGGAGCAAGCCGATCGTCGCCCTCAAGAGTGGGCGCACCAAGGCGGGCACACGAGCCGCCTCGTCGCACACCGCGGCCTTGGCATCGTCTGATCAAGCGGTCGACGCCCTCTTCCACCAAACCGGCGTGGTGCGGGTCGCGACGATCGAGGAGCTCTTCGACGTGGGCGAGCTTCTGGCACATCAACCGGTTCCCCAGGGCCGCCGGGTGACGATTGTGGGCAACGCCGGTGGACCGGGCGTCCTGGCGGCCGACGCCTGTATCAGTCACGGTTTGGAAGTGCCGGAATTCTCCACTGAGCTCCAGTCGGTTCTCGCCGACCTCTTGCCACCGGGGGCCAGCGTGCGCAATCCGATCGACCTGGCTGCATCTGCGACTTCCGAAGGTTACAAGAAGGCGCTCGAGGCGCTGCTGTCGAGTGACGAGATCGACAGCATCATTGTGATCTTCACGCCACCGCTTGTGACCCGGGCCGACGATGTCGCCCACGCTGTGGTGGAAGCGGTCGACGCGTCTACAGTCGAGGGTCGGGCCAAATCGGTCGTGGCGAGCTTTCTCGGCGCAGGCGCCGTCCGGCCCATCCTCCACAGAGCCTCGAGGCCGGTGCCGTGCTTTGCCTACCCCGAGAACGCCGCTCGAGCACTCGCCCATGCTGCAACCTACGGCGATTGGCGAGCTCGGCCCCTTGGAGTCGTGGCGGACCTCGAGAATGCGAAGCCCAACGAGGCACGGCGTCTGATCGCGGCGAGCTGTCCGAGTGGGTCCGGCTGGCTGACCGGTGCTGACGCGCAGGAAATCCTCGCCGCCTACGGGATATCTGTTGTTCCCACGACCTTGGTCCACGATACCGAGGCCGCCGCAGCCGAAGCGGATCGGCTCGGATGTCCCGTGGCCCTCAAGGCATGGGGACCGGCGATCGTCCACAAGAGTGATGTCGGTGGGGTGAGGCTCGGCGTGAAAGGCCCTGACGCCGTCGTGGCCGCGTTCTCTGAGATGGCTGTGTCGCTGGCGGGCGCCATGGAAGGTGCCGTGATTCAACCCATGGTAGATAGCGGCGTCGAGACCATCGTCGGATTCGTGCAGAACGCCGAATTCGGGCCCCAGGTGATCTTCGGTTTGGGAGGAACTGCCGTCGAACTTGTCGGTGACGTGGTAACCCGCTTGGCACCACTCACCGACCTCGACGCTCGTGACATGGTGCTCGGACTGCGCGCCACACCGCTCCTTCTCGGCTACCGCGGCAGTCAGCCGGTTGCCATCAATGCCCTTGTCGATGTCATCTTGCGACTCGGGCGACTCGCCGAGGATCTCCCTGAGATCGCCGAGGTGGACTGCAATCCTGTGATCGCCACGCCGACCGGGGCCCTGGTGGTGGACGCCCGCATGCGCATTTCGTCCGATGCGGTGGCACGAGCCGACGACGTCCGCCACCTCCGCTAGACGGCGCCCGCACCACTTCCGAAGGTCCCGAACGTCGAAGGCCCCGGGCACCCGGGCCGGGTGCGCCCATCGTTCATGAGCCGGTCTGTCTCGGACACGAAATCGCCGGGCGGGAGTCTCAGGGTCGATCAGCCCAGGTAGAGAGGGACCTTTGACTCTGCCTGACATCACCGCCTTCCGCCATCGTGAACCTAGAGGCCCGGCGAGTGTGCCGAGCCACGACAACGGAAATGGAGACGGACATGCGACGCAAGACGCTCGACATGATCATGACGGCGGGCGGTGCGGTCCTCATTGTCATCTTGCTGGTGGCAGGGGGCCTCGGGCTGTGGGGCTACAACTTCGCCAACAGCAACGTCCACGACCAGCTCGCCCAGCAGGCGATCACCTTC
>DATKQM010000042.1:0-23086 GCA_035532735.1 Acidimicrobiales bacterium
CGAGCTGAACCCCTCGGACGGTTCCGGGTTTGCCCCGACGCTCGACGTCGCTGGCCCATTCGTCCAGTAGGGCCCCGAAGGTGGCCCGCGTTCCTCCGTGGCGACCCTCAGCGACTTCCCCCTGAAGCTCCCGCAGAACGCACCGAGCTTCGGTGATCCCGCCCCGGACCGTCCGAGACACCTGGCGCGGCTGGTGGGTGACGGGGTCGGTGCCAACGAAGGCCCGAACCTCGTACACCTGGCCCTTGCCGGCGCCCTTACGCAATCGAATCGAACCCTGGCCGTACGCCATAGCTCTACTGTACTGCGGCGGAGTAAGAATAGGGATACTCTAGGGATGATGGAGTATACGTCCTGGTCAAACCTAGATATCGTAGTAGAGCATGAACTCCCAAGGGTGCGGGCGGAGACGGATGGCGTCCACCTCGTTCAAGCGCTTGTAGTCGATCCAGGTCTCGAGCAAGTCGTCGGTGAAGACACCGCCGGCCTTCAAGAAGTCGTGATCGGCTTCGAGGGCGGCGAGGGCCTCGTCCAACGAGCCGGGCACCTGGGGCACTTTGGACAGCTCCTCGGGCGGGAGGTCGTAGAGGTCCTTGTCCACCGGGTCCGGCGGCTCGATGCGGTTCTGCACGCCGTCGAGCCCAGCCATGAGCATGGCCGAAAACGCGAGATACGGGTTGCACGACGGGTCGGGGCAACGGAACTCCACGCGCTTGGCTTTCGGGCTCTGCGAATAGAGCGGGATCCGGCACGCTGCTGAGCGGTTCCGCTGCGAGTAGACGAGGTTCACCGGCGCCTCGTACCCGGGGACGAGGCGCTTGTACGAGTTGGTCGTCGGTGCCGCGAAGGCCAGCACCGCCCGGGCGTGCTTGAGCAGACCGCCGATGTACCAGCGGCCCATGTCCGACAGTCCGCCATATCCCTCGCCGTAGAAGAGAGGAGCGCCGTCCTTCCACAGCGACTGGTGGCAGTGCATACCCGAACCGTTGTCCTGGAACAGCGGCTTGGGCATGAAGGTGGCAGTGAACCCTGCGGCGCGCGCCACGTTCTTCACGACGTACTTGTAGAGCATGAGCTTGTCGGCCATGGAGAGGAGCGTGTCGAACTTCATGTCGATCTCGGCCTGGCCGGCGGTGGCGACTTCGTGGTGCTGGACCTCGATCTCGATGCCGAGGCGCTCCATGGTGAGGATCATCTCGGACCGCAGGTCCTGGAAGTGATCAGCAGGCGGGACCGGGAAGTAGCCCTCTTTGGGACGGATCTTGTACCCGAGGTTCGGTCCTTCGTCTGTGCCGGTGTTCCAGTGCCCTTCGACCGAGTCCACCTGGTAGAAGGCGTGGCGTTGGTCTTGTGAGTACCGCACCTCGTCGAAGATGAAGAACTCGGCCTCGGGCCCGAAGTAACAGGTGTCGGCCAAACCCGTCGTGCCGAGGTACGCCTCGGCCTTGGAGGCGACATAGCGAGGGTCACGCGAGTACGGCTCGAGGGTCACCGGGTCGCGGACGAAGCAGTTGATGTTGAGGGTCCGATGCTCCCGGAACGGGTCGACGACAGCGGTGTTGGGGTCGGGCAGGAGCAGCATGTCCGACTCCTGGATCTCCTGGAAGCCCCGGATCGAGGATCCGTCGAACCCGAAGCCCTCTTCGAAGACGTCCTCGGTCAGCTGGTGGGTGGGGACCGAAAAATGCTGCATGAGGCCGGGAAGGTCGACGAACCGGACGTCCACGATCTCGATGCCCTCGTCCTGAGCCAAGCGGAGCACTTCCGCCGGGGTCCGCTTCTGCACGGTTCCTCCTTGGTCAGTTCTCTGCCCGGCTCCACCGCCGGGAGGCCTTCACGGCGGCACCATGGTGGTAGCTGGCTCGCCGACTCACAAGTCAGCGTCCCCGTGCCAGCCCGACGGGCGTCAGGGGCCGCCCATAAGTCTCCCAGGGTGGGATTTCGCGGTCGTTTCCCATCTGTAAACGGCGTATGAACTCGTTCCCCTACCCCTCCCGAGCCTGCGACACTTGGAGAGCGCGGTCGAGCGACACCCCGGAGGCCACATGCGGAGCCAGCAGGAATACGTGCTCAGAACTGTCGAGGAGCGCGCTGTGCGATTCGTGCAGTTGTGGTTCACCGATGTCCTCGGGACGGCCAAGACCTTCGCCATCACCCCCGCCGAGCTCGAGAACGCCCTCGAGGAGGGCATGACCTTCGACGGCTCGGCCATCGACGGCTTCTCCCGGGTCCAAGAGAGCGACGTCCTGGCCCGTCCCGACGCCAAGACGTTCCAGATCCTGCCCTGGCACCCCGACGAGGCGCCGGTGGCACGGGTGTTCTGCGACATCTTCAACCTCGACGGCACCCCCTTCGAAGGTTGTCCCCGCCACGTACTGCGCCGGAACCTCGACCGGGCCCGCGAGCAAGGGTTCACATTCTTCGCCTCACCGGAGATCGAGTACTTCTACTTCGCCAACCCCGATCCATCGAAGCCGCCGGTGACCCTCGACACAGGGTCGTACTTCGAGCTCACCGCCACCGACGTCGCTAGCGACATGCGCAAGCAGAGCGTGCTCACCCTGGAGGAGATGGGCATCCCCGTCGAGCACGCCCAGCACGAGGACGCGCCGAGCCAGCACGAGATCGACCTCCGCTACACCGACGCCCTCACCATGGCCGACACCGTCATGACCGTTCGGCTCGTGGTGAAAGAGACTGCGCAGCGCCAAGGTGTCCATGCCAGTTTCATGCCCAAGCCACTCACCGGCGTCCAGGGATCGGGCATGCACACCCATCTTTCGCTGTTCGAAGGCGACACCAACGCCTTCTACGACGCCGATGACCCTTTCGGCCTGTCCGAGGTGGCCAAGCGATTCACCGCCGGGCTCCTCCGCCACGCGCATGAGATCACGGCGGTGACCAACCAGTGGGTCAACTCCTACAAGCGTCTGGTGGTGGGCTACGAGGCGCCTATCCACGTGAGCTGGGCCCGTAACAACCGCTCCGCTCTGATCCGGGTTCCGGTGATCAAGCGCAACAAGCACGAGTCGACCCGTATCGAATACCGCGCCCCCGACACGGCCTGTAACCCGTATCTGGCCTTCGCCGTCATCCTGGCGGCGGGGCTCAAGGGCGTGGAGGAGGGCTACGAGCTCCCCCGCGAGGCGGCCACCAACCTCTTTGCCATGACGCCCGAGGAGCTCGCCGCCGACGGCATCCAGCCGTTGCCCGGAAGCCTCAACGAGGCCGTCGCCGAGATGGAGCATTCGGAGCTCGTCGCCGAAGCCCTCGGCGAGCACGTCTTCGAGTGGTTCATCCGGAACAAGCGCGCCGAGTGGGGCGCCTACAAGACCCACATCAGTCAGTTCGAGCTCGACCGCTACTTCCCGCTCCTCTAGGCATCCGATTGCGATCGACGGTGCCGCCCACCACGAGACACGTCCGCTGATGGAACCGCTGCTGTGTTATCCCGAACCGTTCCCCACCGAGCTCGCCCTCGTCATCGAACGGGCCGGCTACCCGTGGAAAGCCGTCGCCCGTCCCGAGCATGCCGAGACCGATGAGCCCGACGACGGCTGGGCCGGGGCGGTGGTGTGCGCCGAGCCCGACGCCACGGGTGCGTTCGCGCTGTGCCGGCTGGTGCGGGCCCGCGACGTCCCCCTGAGACCACTCCTGCTGGTGGTGGGGCCCACCCAGCTGTCGGACCTCCATCTGCGCGAAGACCACTTCGACGATTTCTGCGTGCTCCCGGTGCGCGGCGAGGAGGTCGCGGCGCGACTTGCGCATCTCTTCTGGCGCACGGGTCGAGGGCTCCGTCCCGAGCTCATCGAGCACGGGCCCCTCGTCCTCAACCTCGAGACCTACCAGGCCGCCGTGGCGGGACGGGCTCTCGACCTCACCTACATGGAGTACGAGCTATTGCGGTTCTTGGCGGCACGCCCCGGCAAGGTGTTCACACGCGAGACGTTGTTGAGCCGGGTGTGGGGGTACGAGTACTACGGCGGGGCTCGCACCGTGGACGTCCACGTCCGTCGACTGCGGGCCAAGCTGGGCGAGGAGCACGCCCATCTCATCGAGACTGTCCGGTCGGTCGGCTACCGCTTCGGCCACGGCACCTGGGCGCCGTGAGCATCGCCTCGAGCGCGAAATCCGCTCAGCTGAGCTTCTCGTTCCCGCCGTAGGCCCACGCCTCGATCTCGACCAACGCCCCCATGGGCAGGCGCGACACGGCGACGACCGAGCGGGCCGGTCGGTACTCGCCGAGCACCTCCGCGTAGATGGCGTTGAACGCGCCGTAGTCAGCCATGTCGGTGAGAAAGACCGTGGTCTTCACGACGTGACCCCAGCCCACCTCGCGCCCCCACAGCAGCGCCGACAGATTGGCAAGCGCCTTGCGCGCTTGGGCTTCGAACCCGCCGGCCACGAGCACGGGGCCGTCGGCACTTTGCTCGATACCGATCTGTCCTGAGCACACGAGCCAGGGGCCGGCCCGCACCGCCGGCGAATAGGGCCCGACCGGAGTACTCACCTGCTACCTCCCAGCTCCACGGGCCACGAAGACACGAGCCCGGCCGCCAGCCACGCCGCGGCAGCGACAGCAGCAAAGACGGTATCTCCCGCCCGCACCGGCGGTCCGTGATCGTCTTCCACCACGATCTCCACCGCCGGCATGGCGCGAGCGGGGATGATCCCGAAGGACCGGATGGTGAGGTCGAGGACCGTACCGTTGTCGTCCACGGCCACGCCCTCGCTGCGAACCCAACCCAAACCCTGGTGCACCGCACCGAGCGCGTAGGACCGCAGCACGATCTCGTCGAGAACCTCGCCCGCCGCCACCGACACCACCACGGCCCCCGTGGCGCCGACGGTGGCCGTGGCCCTTGCACCGGCCGGCGAACGCACCGTCACGGGATGGTCCGGTCCGACCTCACCGGCCCGGACCGATTCGAGCGCGGTCATGAGCACGGATGCTTCGGCCCACCCCGCGCCTCGGAGTTCGCTCGAGACAGGTGGCCCCGCCACAGCAATCTCCTCAATGGTGAGACCGGGTGCCACCGACGAGACGGCTGCTGCCCACCGGTCGAGGGCGGGGGAGCCCGGGGTGCGCGCCACGCGCAGCACTCCCGACCCGTCCACCCGGACACCGGCCGCAATGGGAGGACGCTTCGGCCCGTACCGCACCACGTCTTCTCGCGAGAACACGACCCGCACCGTCCGGCCGGTCTCATCGGCCAAGCGGCGGGCGACATCCGCGACCGGGGAGGACGCCTTGCCGCCGAAGGCTCCACCGTTGGCCAGCGGCGTGAACGGTTCGCCCCCGGGCTCACACCACGACGCGTCGGGCTCGAGATAACCCGGCTCGACGAACGTCGTCCGCAAAGTGAGATCCCAGGGACCGGGAGCGGTCTCGAGGGGATGGCCTATGGCCACGGTGGAGTTCCGACCCGGGACGCGCTCGGCGTGCGCCCGGGCTTCACCGAGCGTCGCGCCGACGACGAAGCCACCCCGGCCGTCGGGCACCGCCACCAGCGCGTCGGCGGGGGCGGTGTCCTCGGCGAATCCCCCGCCTCCACACGCGACGTCGGCGCCGACTCTCTGCGCAGTGCCACCTTCGAGAGCGGCCCGACGCGCCGCGCCGTCGACGTCGCGTGGCGCCGTGGCTGCACTGCCACGGCGGAGCGGTTCCGACTCCGCGGACCGGTAGACCTGGCTCGTGGCGTCAACGATCGTCCGCCATCCTGTGCAACGACACAGATGCGCGGTCAGGGCATGCTCGACGGCGTCGTCATCGGGGACACCACGGCGAGCTTCGAGAGCGGCCAGACGCATGATGATCCCCGGGGTACAGAAGCCGCACTGGCTTGCGCCCGACGAGGTGAAGGCTTCTGCCCACCTCTCGCGCACCACCGGGTCGAGACCGTCGAGGGTCGTCACCTCGCGCCCGGCCACGCGCCGGGCCGGTGTGACACACGACACACGCGGGGCGCCGTCGACCCACACCGTGCAACACCCACACTGGCCCTGGGGGCTACACCCGTCCTTGGGCGACCGTCGGCCCAACCGTTGTCGCAGGACCTCGAGCAGCGACGTGCCGTCGTCGGGAACCTCGACGTCGATGCCGTCGACACGAAGTGACAGCGTGGGCGCCGACTCCGGCGCGCCGGGTTGGGTCAGCTGAAGGAGGAGCCGCACCCGCAGGTGCGGGTGGCGTTGGGGTTCGAGATGTTGAATCCCGCCCCCTGGAGGCCGTCGTTGTACTCGAGGGTGGCGCCCTTGAGCAGATCGGCACTGGCAGAGTCCACGACCACCTTGACGGTGCCCTGGGTGGTGACCACGTCGTCGTCAGAGGACTCGGAGTCGAAGAACATCTCGTAGCTGTAGCCCGAGCATCCTCCCGGACGCACCGCCACCCGCAGGGCGAGGGCGTCATTGCCCTCCTGGGCGAGCAGATCGGTGACCTTGGTGATGGCGCTGTCTGTCAGCGTGATCACGCTCGGCTTCCTGGTGATGCTGACCGAGCTCATCGATGTCACCGTGCTGCCTCCTTCGGCCATGGCCACCTGGGACCGACCCACGGGACCAGAGGGCCCACGTGCTTGTGGGCCTACTTTATCGGAGGACAGGTCCCAAGCGATCCCGAGACCAGGTCAATGGGCCATTTCGGACCGTGGCGAACCAGGTGAACAGTAGGATTGGTGGAGTGCCTCCGCCTTCCTCGCCCCCAGCCGAGGAGACGGTCCGCGCCGCCTTGTTGGGGGTGATCGACCCCGAGCTCGGCGACAACATCGTCGATCTGGGCATGGTCCGGGCCGTGGCCGTCGACCCTGACGGACGGGTCGAGGTGAGAGTCGACCTGACCGTGGCGGGATGTCCCTTGCGTACTCAGCTCCGATCCGACGTCGAATCGCGGGTGGGAAGCCTCCCCGGTGTCCGTCTGGTCGAGGTCGTCATGGGAGTGATGGACGCCGCCGATCGCAGTGCGCTCATGGACCGGGCCCGTCGAAAAGCACAGGAGGACCGGGCCCTCGCCACCGACATCCCCGCCACCGCCCGGGTCCTGGCCGTGTCGTCAGGAAAGGGTGGGGTCGGCAAGTCCTCGGTCACGGTCAACCTGGCCGTCGCTCTGGCGCAGCGTGGGCTCGTGGTCGGCCTCCTCGACGCCGATATCTGGGGGTTCTCCGTCCCCCGCCTGCTCGGGATGCAGGGCGAGCTCACCGCCGAGGGCAAGAAGATCGTGCCCCTCGAGAAGCAGGTGGGCCCGGGGCTGCTCAAGGTGGTATCGATGGGGTTCCTCGCCGACGAGGAGTCCGCCATCATGTGGCGCGGTCTCATCTTGAACCGCGCCGTCCAGCAATTCCTCGAAGACGTCCGCTGGGGGGAGCTCGACTACCTCCTCATCGACATGCCCCCGGGCACCGGCGACATCCAGATGGGGCTGGCCCGCATGCTGCCCCGCACCGAGGTGCTCGTCGTGACCACGCCACCCATCGCCGCCCAGAAGGTCGCGGCGCGCGCCGCCGACATGGCCCGCAAGGGCCATCTCCGGGTGGCGGGGGTGATCGAGAACATGTCCGCCTTCACCTGCGACCACGGCACCTCCTACGCGCTCTTCGGTGCCGGTGGCGGCGAGCGTCTCTCGGCGGAGATCGGCGTGCCCCTGGTGGGGGCGGTGCCGCTGCATCCCGACATGGCGGCATCGGGCGACGCCGGCACACCGGTGGCCCTGTCACGAGGCGTTCTCGGACTCGCCTTCGAGGCCCTGGCCACGCGCATCGCCGAAGATGTCGCCCCTGTGGTCGAAGTGTCGGGCTGCACGGCACGGCTTCTCGACCGGGTCGAGGCAGCCCTCGGCGACGCCCCGTAATCCGGCGCCTCAGGCCGGCGCAGCCCACGCCGCGTCGATGTCGTCGCGATCGTCGGCTCGGGCCAGACCGTCGGTGTCGAGCTTGCGCAGATGTGCCCACAGCGACTTGCGTGCCACCGGTAACAACTCGTCACCGACATCGGCGTAGACGATCGGCAACAGCTCGTCCACGGTGGCTCGCCCCGCACCGGCCAGGGCGACCGCCACTGCCTTCTCGCGACGGAGCCGGTGCTCGATGATGCCCCGGAGTGCCGCGGCGGGCTCCCCGATCAGCGAACCGTGGCCCGGCGCGATCGTCGCCACCGGTGGGTCGAGCGCCAAGAGACGCTCGAGGCTCCGGAGATAGCGGACCATGTCGCCGTCGGGTGGTGCGATGACGACGGTCGATCCCTGCATGACATGGTCACCGGAGAAGAGCATCTGCTCCTTGTCGACCATCCAACACAGGTGGTTCGAGGCGTGGCCGGGCGTGTGGATGGCCCGGAGCGTGAAGCCCTCGGCATGGAGCTCGTAGCCGTCACCGACGTCGCGGGTGGGGACGAAGTCGTCACGGGCGCAGAATCCGAGCACCTCGGCCCCGGTGCGGTGCGCGAGTCCTGCCGCGCCCGGTGCATGGTCGGGGTGGGTGTGGGTGACGACGATCGAGCGGATGCGGCCCGCACCGAGCGCGGCGATGGCGTCGAGGTGACCGGCATCGTCGGGGCCGGGGTCGACGACGACCAACTCGTCGGTCCCCACCAGATAACTGTTGGTCCCCGGCCCGGTCATGATGCCCGGATTGGGGGCTGTGACCCGAACGACCAGCGCCGAGAGCGCCACGGGCCGACCGGGTCGAGGAGGGCTGGCCGGCTCGAGGGGAGGCGGCTCGCTCAATTGGGCCGCTCGGCCCGCCCGTCGGCGCCGATGGTGCGAATGATGGTACCGACCTCCGACGGGGTCATGGCGCGGCCGCGCGCCGCGTCGGGGGCCTCGCCCATGGCCTCGTCGTATCCGGGGTCACCCGGCAGCAGGATCCGAAAGCCCCGCTCGTCGGCCACCACCCTCGGAAGCACGGTGGGGACGCTCTCGACAGCGGCCGCGGCAGCCAGCAGCTCGCCGCTGGTGGCGAACCGGCTGATGGCCTCGAGGTTCTTCATGGTGGGAAAGATGAGGTCGAACTCGCCCGCCTTGGCCCGTGCCAGCGCGTCGTCGGGTCGGACCCACACCGTGTCCACCGTCTCGTAATCGTCGTGGATCGGCACCTGGCCGGGGGGGACGGCGGCCACGAAGAACCGGGTGTCGTAGCGCTTGGGCGCGGGCTCGGGGGTGACCCAGTGGCTGAAGTAGTGAACACGGTCAGTCGCCAAGCGCAGACCTTCGGCCCGACAGGCATCGAGAAACCGCACCTCGCCGGCGTTGAGCGCCACCCGGATGGCGGCGAGCCGGCGACGGGTCTCGGCCTCGTGCGCCTCGAGGATCGTGCCCTCACCTTCGACATCGTGACCGCGATAGGCGAGGAGGACGCCCGCCTCCTCGAAGCATTCGCGCAGAGCCGCCACCCAGAAGGCCAGGCCGCCTGACTCCACGCCCAACATGACACTGGCCTCGGCGTCACTGCGCCATGCACACGCCTCCTCGGCCGCCGGCGTCCGGTCCTCGTCGTCGACCTTGCCTCCCGGAAAGACATAGGCGCCGCCCACGAAGTCGGAGTTCAAGTGGCGCTGGAGCATGCAGACCTCGAGCGCCGGAGAGCCGTCGAAGGCGGCGTCGCGCACGAGCATGATGGTGGCCGCGTCGCGCGCCGCCACCGGCCCCGAGGGCTCGTGAGAGGGCGCGTTCGCTGCGGACACGCCCTCAGGCTACTGACGCCGGCTCCATCTCTCCCACGACCTCTCCCACGACGGTGACCGCGAGCGGACCATGGGTAGGCTGGCTGCTCCTCGGTCCGGGCGCGGGGTCGTGCGCCGGCACTCGACCGAAACGGCGGGGCTCCCGACAATGGCGACGACGCAGGTCAACGGCACCGATGACGAGACCCCGGCGGTCCCGCCGCGCCGGCGCGTGCCCATGGCCCTGGTCACCTGGGTCTTCGTGGTCCTCATCCTGTCGATCGTGGTCGTGCTCCTCGTCGTGAAGATCACCCGGGGAACGACCACGGTCGTCCCTCCTCCGGTGGCTCCGGCCTCGTCGGCGGTGGTCAACGCCGTGACCACGGTTCCGGGCGCGATCTTCGATGCCGTCGGCGCCCAGCAAGCCGCAGACCCCGGCGAAACGGTGCTGTCAGGACAGCCCGCCGTGTCGATTGGGGGGCGACCGGCCGTGGTCTACGTGGGAGGGGAATTCTGCCCCTATTGCGCGGCGGAGCGATGGGCGCTCGTGGCTGCGCTCGGGCGGTTCGGGACCTTCTCACACCTCGGCGCCACGGCGTCGTCGGACGCCGAGGTCTTTCCCGGAATTCCGACCTTCACCTTCGACGGCACCACCTACCGGAGCCGCTACGTCTCGTTCGCCGCTGTCGAGGAATACGGTGACCGGCCCTCGGCCACGGTCCCAGCCGGGTTCCCCAAGCTGCGGGATCCCACGCCCGTGGAGTGGGCCCTGCTCAAGCGCTACGACACCGAGCCCTTTGTGCCCGGGACGGGCACCTTCCCCTTCGTCGACGTGGACAACCGGTTGGTGGTGTCGGGTTCGGGGATCGGGTTCTCCCCCGGCGTCTTACAGGACCAGTCGATGACCCAGGTCGCCGACGACCTGTCCATACCGACGAAGTCCGACACGCAAGCCTTGTTGGGAGCGGCCAACAAGCTTTCGGCGGCTATTTGCGCGGCCACCGGGGGCAAGCCAGCCTCGGTCTGCACGTCGTCCGGCGTCCGGGCCGGAGCCAGTCGGTTGGGCCTGCCCTGACCTCGGATCGGGCCAGCCTCAGCCGGCGCGGCGCTGCAGGACTTGCTTGCGCTCGTTCTCGTTGAGGCCACCCCAGATGCCGTGAGGCTCGCGGATCCTGATGGCGTACTCGAGACAGTCCTCCTGAACCACGCATGACGCGCAAATGTCCTTGGCGCGGTTCTCCCGTTCGATCTTGTCTTCTTTGCGCTCAGCGTGCGTAGGCGGGAAGAAGACCGCCGATTGCGGTCCCCTGCAAGCCGCCCGAGCCTGCCAAGCCTCCCCCAAAGTCCGAGTCTGCACTCCCCCTCCTGAACGTGACGCTACTCCCATGTCTGTGAAGCCGACAAGGGGTGTGACCAGGAAGTTCTCCTCATTTAGGGTCCTGCGGACCGCCTCGGCGGGCGGGCGCGCCCGGGGTCTCTGACCAAGGGGGAGGCC
Source organism: Acidimicrobiales bacterium (assembly GCA_035532735.1). Taxonomy (GTDB): domain Bacteria; phylum Actinomycetota; class Acidimicrobiia; order Acidimicrobiales; family UBA8190; genus Chersky-840. The sequence continues at coordinate 11,150 of DATKQM010000042.1, forward strand.
TCGACACGACACTTCGCGCTCATTGGGAGGGGCCATATACGCTCGGCCAGACATGGACGTCGCCACCTTCTGCCGCAAGAGCCGGGTGCTGGTGGTCGCCGGCAAGGGCGGGGTCGGCAAGACCACGATCACCGCTGCTCTGGCCCGAATGGCCGCTCACGCGGGCCTTTCGGTCCTCGTGGTGGAGCTCGAGGGTAAGCCCGGGGTCCCGGCCGCCTTCGGCGGGTCCGGAGCACTCCGCTATGACGAGGCCCAGCTGTCCGGGGTGGAGTCCCTCCCCGGGGGGGGCACGGTTCGAGCTCGGCGCATCACCCCCGATGACGCCCTGCTCGAATACCTCGCCGACCATGGGATGAAGCGGATCTCGAAGCGCCTCGTTTCCTCAGGTGCCCTCGACGTCGTCTCGACGGCTATCCCCGGTATCCGGGACATCTTGGTCCTGGGCAAGGTGAAGAGCCTCGAGCGCCAGCGGGCCGCAGACCTGATTCTCGTGGACGCCCCCGCCACCGGTCATGCCATGACGTTTCTGTCCTCGGCCCAGGGCCTCATGGACGCGGCCCGGTCGGGCCCGGTCCGAATTCAGGCGGCCGACGTCGTCGAGCTGCTGTCGGACCCGGATCGATGCCAGGTGGCCCTCGTCACCCTTCCCGAAGAGATGCCGGTCAACGAGGTCGTTGAGGCCGCCTATGCGCTCGAGGACCGGATCGGGATCTCCCTGGGGCCCGTCATCGTCAACTCCTGCCTTCCCGCCGATCCCGGTCTCGAGCGAGATCCGGAGGAGGCGGCGGGAGAGGTCGGGGTGACCTTGACCGAGGCCCAGGCCGGCGCGCTGCGAGCCGCCGCCGCCTTCCGGGCCCGGCGCTTCGAACTCCAAGAGGAACAGCGGGCGCGGCTCGCTACCGAGCTGCCCCTCCCCCAGCTCCTAGCTCCGTTCCTCTTCAGTGCCGGGATCGGGCCCGACGAGCTCGATGTCTTGGCCGAACAGCTCGCCGAGGCCGTCCGCCGGCTCCCCGACGGCGCCAGCCGTGTCCCGCTGGCCCGGGACGAGCCCGGTCCGCCCGCCGACGCTGAGGTGGTGCCGTGAGCTCGGAGCCTCCGAGGCCGAACGGCCCTCCGACGCCGAGCGGCCTTCTGACGCCAAGCAGCATTGTGGGGCTCTCGGAGATCGTGGCCGAACGCGCCATCGTCGTGTGCTGCGGTTCGGGTGGGGTGGGCAAGACGACGGTGTCGGCCGCCTTCGCCCTCGAGGCCGCTCGGCGGGGCCGACGGGCCTGTGTGGTTACCATCGACCCGGCCAAGCGCCTCGCCGATGCACTCGGCGTCGACACCCTCGCCAACAAGCCTCGGCAGATCGACGGGGACTGGCCCGGTGAGCTTTGGGCGCTCATGCTCGACCCCAAGGGCACCTTCGACGAGCTGATCGCCAGATATGCGTCTTCACCGGAGCAGGCCGAGGGCATCCTCGCCAACCGGATTTATCGGAACCTCACCGGGGCGCTGTCGGGGACCCAGGAGTACATGGCCATGGAGAAGCTCTACGAGCTCTCCGAAGACGGGCACTACGACCTCGTCGTGGTCGACACCCCGCCGTCGCGCAATGCTTTGGATTTCCTCGACGCACCGCGCCGGCTCACACGGTTCCTCGGACATCGCCTCTTCCAGCTCCTGCTCATGCCGACGCGCGCCTATCTCCGGGCGGTGTCGGTGGCGACCCAGGCTCTGCTGCGCACGATCTCGAAGGTGGCGGGGGCCGAGATCGTCCACGACGCGGTGGCGTTCTTCCAGGCCTTCGAGGGCATGGAGGAGGGGTTCCGGACCCGAGCCGAGCACATGCGCCGACTCCTGGCCAGACGGACCACGGCCTTTGTCCTCGTGACCTCGCCCCGGGCTGACACCGTGGAGGAGGCGGGGTGGTTCGCCGACAAGCTCAACGAATCGGGGCTGGCGGTGGAAGGCCTCGTCGTCAATCGGGTCCATCCCGCTTTCGGAGTGGCCGGACCGCTACCCGAGGCCCCACCGGGAAGCGCCCTCGCCGCTCTGGTCGAAAATCTCCGGGGCTACCAGGCGGTGAACCGGCGCGAGGAGGACGCCTTCGCGGCGCTCGTCACCCAGGTGGCGCCGTCACCGGTGTCGCTGGTCCCGTTGCTCGACGTGGACGTCCACGACGTACATGGCCTCGGCCTCGTAGCCGACCACGTCTTTTCCGATCAGGTCGGCACCCGTTAGCCTGACGCCCGTGCGCACGATCGTGGTGGCCAGCGACGCCCCGTCGGTGCGCGCCGACGTGGTAGCGGTCGTGGGCGACCCCGACACCGAGATCATCGAGGTCGATACGGGCCATGCCGTGGCTCCTGCTGTCGATGAGCACGAGCCCGATCTCGTGATCGTCGACCTCCAGATGGGAAGCATGGGGGGCATGGCCGTCTGTCTGGAGCTGCGCCTCGAGGAGTCCTACGGCAACCTCCCCCACGTGCCGGTGCTCATGCTCCTCGACCGTCGCCCCGACGTCTTTCTGGCCAAGCGCTCGGGCGCCGAAGGGTGGATCGTGAAGCCTCTCGATCCCATACGGCTCCGCAAGGCCACCACCGCGCTCACCGAAGGCGAGACGTACCACGACGAGTCGTTCCAGCCCGTGCCGGTTCTGGCGGTCGTCAGTGCCGAGCGCTCCGGCGGGGACACCGCTGGTGCAGACGTCTGACCGTTCGTTTCTCGACGTGTTCCGCAAGCGCGAAGGCTCGCCCGAAGACCGCCCCCCAGGATCACGCCCGGGGCGAAGTCGACGCCGCGAAGTTGCCGGAGAGGACCAGGAACGGCTGATCCTCGCCGCCTTGCACGACCTGCGCGACACGACGGTGCGAGAGGTGATGACACCTCGTGTGGATGTGGTCGGCCTCCCGATCCCGGTCCACGCCGCCGACGTCGCCCGGGCCGTGCGCCAGACCGGTCACAGCAGCTTCCCGGTCTACGACGACGACCTCGACCATCTCATCGGGATCCTGTTCGTCAACGACCTGTTCCGCTCGGGGTGGGCACTCGAAGGTCGCAATGGCAATGGCGGCGGCGAGCCCGACAAGCCCACGCCCCTCGACATCTCGCGCCGGCTCCGTCAGCCCTACCCAGTGCCCGAGAGCCGTTTCGTGCTCGGCGTCCTCGCCGACATGCGACGCGACCGCAGGGCGTTCGCCATCGTCGTGGACGAGTACGGCGGGGTGGCGGGCGTCTTGACCGTGAAGGACCTCCTCGCCGCCCTTGTCGGGGACCTGCGCGACGAGTTCGATCCCGGCGGCGAGCCCGAGATCGTCAGGGTCGACGGCACCCGCTGGCTCGTGGACGGCGGGGCGAGCATCGACGACGTCCGTGACCAACTCGACATCGACCTTCCCGAGGGTGATTACGTGACCCTGGGCGGTTTCCTGTTCGACGCGTTCGGCCACATCCCCGAAGAAGGTGAGAGGCTGACCCACCACGGATGGGACCTGCGTGTGGCCGAGATGGACAAGCGGCGGGTGGCCAAGGTTGTCGTCCAAGCAGCCACCGACACCGTCACCGAGGAGCGATCCCCCACCACCTGAGGTCGGCCGAGCCAGCGGGGTTTTCGCACTACCATCGACGCGGTTGCCGGTCGGTCGACAACGTTCCGGCCCTGCCGGGATGCCGGCACCACGGGCTGTAGCGCAGCTTGGTTAGCGCGCCACGTTCGGGACGTGGAGGTCCCGGGTTCAAATCCCGGCAGCCCGACTCTGAATTCCCCCGCTGATGGCCAGCGGGTAATGGTCGTGACGCCGGCGATAGGAGGCCGGACAGTGACATTTCCGACGACATGTGAAGCCCCCGCCGTCAGACGGGGCCAGCCCCGACCCCACCGAAGTGGTTCGAGAAACGGGTCCGCTGTCTCAGCTCACTGGATCTGGACCGAGCCCACGTACCAACCCCCCGGGGCCTGGGACTCGTAGAGCTGGTAGATCGGGGCGTTGATGGGACCTCCCCCGGGTGCTCCGAAGGTGCAAATGATGGGAGGGAACGCCGAGGTGCAACCCCGGTTGATCGCCAGCCCGCTCGGATATTTCACGGCGAACAATGTCGACACCGCCTGGGGTGTGGCCACCCGCAGCGCCGTGGTCCGATTCCCCGAAGCCCAGTACCCCACCAGCGCGTTGGCGGCGGCCTCGGCGGTCGGTTGCGGCGCGGGTGGGATGACCGGGGCGGCCGTGGTCGGCACCGGAGCCGTCGTCGTCGTGCTCGGCGCGGGGGGAATGGTCTGGAGGGTGGTCGTTGTCGTTTGCGACGGCTGGGTCGTCGGGGCCGGCGCCTTGGAACCACCGCAGGCGGACGCGATCACACCCAGCACGCAGACGGTCGCGGCCGCCCCGACCGATCGTGAGAGGAAGGGTGTCACCCTTCCATTCTGGCAAACCCCCGGACACAACTTCGGGCGCGACCGGCCTTGTCCGCCCTCCGCGGGGTCGGTCTCAGAGGGACTTGACGAGGTACTCGCTCATGGTCGTGTTGCGGATGCGAGCCAGGTCGAGACAGGCGTTCACGCTGTCGAGCATGGCGGTGATGTGCGCGGAGAGCACGGCCGGGTCGCCCTGCGCGTTGAAGAAGAGCATGGGGTCGGCGATGTGCTGCGCCGAGGGCCATGCCTCCTCCACGATGCCGTGGATCTCGGGCGCCCGGTCGGTGAGGGGTCTCACCACCTCGTTGCGGACGTAGCGGCACCGGGGTTGGAGCTCGCCCGAGAGCGGCGACTGCGTTCCGTGCCAACGGTCGATCCACGTGGCGTAGTCGAGGCCCTCGGGCCGGTGGATGAGCGACACCGTGAGGACACCCGGAGAACGTCGACCGTCCTCCCAGTGGCGAGGCGCTGCATGGGGGGTCGTCCCGTAGTCCTCGTAGAGCGACTCGACCACCAAGTATCCGGCGACCGTCGGTCCGAGCGCGACGATCTGGGTCTCTAGGGGCGCTCGCCGGTCGTAGCTGTCGACCCAGACCGAGATCTCGCCGACGTGAGGGTCCTCGCCTTCAGGAGTGGGCACCGGAGAAGGCGCCTCGGCGGCAGCGCTGTCGTGGACGTTCACCGTCACACCGTGGGCGCCGAGGTCGACCAGACGGGGCGCGAGCTCGAGGAGCCGGTCGCGTAGTTGATCGCCCCGCGCGGGCGCGCCATCACCCCACAGCAGGTACACGAGCTTCTCCACCGAGCTAGCTTACGGTCGGTCAGCGGTCGGTCTGGTCCCACTCCTCGGACATGATCTGGACCTCCATGAGCGAGGCGATCTCTTCGGCGAGCTCCGCGCAGCGGCACGGCTCCTCGGCGAGGTCCGCCTCGAGGACCAGTGACACCAGCCGGTCCACCACTCGTTGTTGACCGTGCTCGATGAGACGGGCCGTGAACGGAGACAGGCGAATCACCATGGGCCGCTCCGCCTCGGCGTGGCGAACGAACGCCTCGAGAAGGGCTGAGGCAACATCACTCAATCGAACGTGGTCGCCCTTGTTGGAGATGGGCCCGAGCTCGTGCGCCATCTCGAGCAGGCGCCGATGGTCCGGGGGGTCACCGTCCCAGACGGGCGCCGGTTGGAAGGTCATGGAGAGCCTTTTGCCAGGATTGACCGGAAGTACTCTCAGCATCCTCCCGAGCGTGGCGATCTGCAAGGGGAAATACCCCAACAACACCGTCCCGACGGTGCCGCCCGTCTCCGGGACACCCTCGGACTCGGCGAGATCGACCTAAGGCTGGAGACGGGCCCGATGGGTGGAGGGCTCAGAAAGTGGCTCAGACATCGCCTAAATCACTCCTGTCACTTTGTCAACATGTCCCAGGCAAACCGACCGTCACATGCGTTGGGCAACGGCTCTGTTTGCCACCGCGCGACGGGCCTTGCTATGCCTTTACCCCATCGTGACTGACGTCGAGCTTCTCTCGACGGTTCCGTCAAGCCAGCAGATAGGGTGGCCCCGCCGCGCCGCTCTGGTGGCCGGAGCTGTCGTCACAGTCCTCTCGGGGGTTCTCGGAGCCTCTTCACGCCCGGCCGTCGCCGACCCATTGTCGAGTGCGCAGGCTCAGGCGGCGCAGATCGCGTCTCAGCTGGCGACGGACCAGAGGCGCCTCGACACGACGTCAGAGCAATACGACGCAGCCGAGCAACGGGTCCAACAGCTCAACCAGCAGATCACCCAGATCAAGGCTGCCGTCGCTCAAGACGTCGCCAACGTCACCGCCGAGAAGACCAGCCTCCGTCAGCAGGCCGTGGCCTCCTACATGGCCGGTACCTCCTCCAACGACCTCCAGACACTGTTCAGCTCGGGGGGCGAGCAGGCCACGGTGACAGGCGAGTACCAATCGGTGGCAAGCGGGAACATCTCGGGTGCCATCGACGCCTTGAACGTCGCCCAAGCCCATCTCGCCTCGCAGCAAAGCCAGCTCCAGGCGGCACATGATCAGGCTCAGTCGGCCCTGACCGAAGCCGCTGACGCCCGGCAAACCGCTCAGGCCACCGTCGCCGACCAGCAGGCCACCTTGGCGCGCGTGAAGGGCCGGATCGGGACGCTCGTGGCCCAGCGCCAAGCCGCGCAGCTCGCCGCGTCGCACGCCGCCTTCCTTGCTCGAGTGGCCGCGGCCAATGCCACGGTCCGGACCGTCGATTCCGCTCGAAGCGGCAACCCGTCCCGACCGACCCCACCTGTCCTCCCCAACTTGCCTGCCGCCGGAGGGGCCGCCACCGCCTTGGCGGCCGCCGAGAGCCAGATCGGCGTGCCGTATGTGTGGGGCGGCGAGAGCCCGGGTCGAGGCTTCGACTGCTCGGGCCTGACCCAGTGGGCCTGGCGCCAGGCCGGCGTGAGCCTGCCGCGCACCGCCGCGGCCCAGTACGGAGCCACCGCTCACGTCCCACTCTCTGACCTCCAGCCGGGCGACCTTCTGTTCTGGGGTTTCGGTGGCATCAGCCATGTAGGCATGTACGTCGGCGGGGGCGAGATCGTCAATGCCCCGCAGACCGGTGAGTTGGTGCGCATCGAGGCCATCTGGAACGACGGGCTCGTAGGGGCCGGCCGTCCCTGACGCAACGTACGCGCCGGCGGTCTTGGCGCGATCTGACCCAGGGCGCCTGGGACTGGCACAGCCGGACCTCGTAGGCTCGGGCTCCGCCTCAACGCCACAACTGACGAACCCGTCGCCACGACGACGTCCTGAAAGGAACCACCATGGAGATGGAGTACCGCCGACTGGGCCGTTCGGGCATCAAGGTGAGCGTGTTGTCGTTCGGGTCGTGGGTCACCTTCGGCCCCCAACTCGATGATGGCCTCGCCGCGGACTGTCTGGCCGCGGCGAAAGAGGCCGGCGTCAACTTCTTCGATAATGCCGAGTCGTACTCGGGTGGGGAGTCCGAGCGGATCATGGGTAAGGCCCTTGCCCGGCTGGGTTGGCCGCGCCACAGCTACGTCGTGTCGACCAAGCTCTTCTGGGGGATACACGACGACGTCAACATGCGCAACACCCTCAACCGCAAGTACCTCTCCCAAGCAATCGATGGCTCACTGGAGCGCTTCGACCTCGAATTCGTGGACCTCGTCTTCTGTCATCGTGCTGACCCCGAGACCTCGATCGAGGAGACGGTGTGGGCCATGTCGGACATGGTGAGCTCGGGGAAGGCCTTGTACTGGGGGACCTCGGAGTGGGCCGCAGACGAGATCCGCGCTGCTTGGGAGATCGCCGAGCGACACAACCTGCACAAGCCGGTCATGGAACAGCCCCAGTACAACATCCTCGAGCGCAACAAGGTCGAAACCGAGTACGCGCGCCTCTACGACGAGATCGGGCTCGGGCTCACGATCTGGAGCCCCCTGGCGTCAGGTTTGCTGACCGGCAAGTACATCGACGGCATCCCCGACGGGAGCCGAGCCGCCCTGCCGGGCTACGAGTGGCTCCAGGGCATGTTGACCGACGCCCGGCGCAACAAAAAGGTGAGGGCGTTCAAGGACATCGCCGACGAATTGGACTGCACGCTGGCACAACTGGCCCTGGCGTGGTGCGCCAAGAACCCCCGCGTGTCGACGGTCATCACCGGAGCCAGCCGCGTCGAGCAGGTCCACGAGAACATGAAGGCGCTCGACGTCATCCCCCTGCTCACCGACGACGTCTTGAAGAAGATCGACGAGATCACCTACTTCTTGCGTTGACGGGCTGAGCCCAATTGCCGGCAGGACTCGGTTGCCGGCAGGACTCAGCTGGCGGCTGGACTCACCTTGGAGGCGATGAGAGCAGCCAGCGCTTGCGCACCCGGCCCGTTGATGGGGAGATGGGTGCCGTCTCCGTAGAACCACTCAGGGTGTTGCGCGGCCACACTCTCCCAGTCGGCCAGGACCGTCTTCGGATAGCGCCCCACACCACTGGCGAGGACGGAGTTGACCTGGTCTTGCCACGAACGCCCGACATGGACCGTCACGAAGATGACTTGCGAGGCCTTTTGCAGGATCGACATCATGGCGTCGAAGTCAGCACTCGTGATCGGGCCGTTGGTTCCCAGGGCCACGACGACAATCGAAGGCGGTGAGGCGCCGGCCATGACGCTGCGCAGGATCGTCTCGCCGTCGGACCATTGGCGGCTCACCGCCGCGTTAACCTGGATGCCTGGCACACATCCCTGCAGCTCCTGCTCGGCGTCGATCATGACCGAATCACCCACCGCGTAGGCACCTCCGGCTACCGCAACCGGGGTGCAGGCCACCGTGGAACCCACCGTCGGCAACGTCGTCGGTGGCGTGGTGGTTGTGGTGGTCGTCAGCGGTGCGGTGGTTGTGGTCGTCAGCGGTGCGGTGGTTGTGGTCGTCGTCCTCGAGACGCCTCGGACCGCAGTGTGGCTGGCCCGTGCGTGGAGCACGCCCAGCGTGCCCCCGGCTCCGAGAACGACGAGAACGCCAATGGCGATCGCCCAGTTGCGCAGGCCATGACGACGCGATCTCGATGGGCCGCGACCGACAGTTCGGGCGTGAGCAGGCTTGTGCGATGGGGCGGGGGGCATCGATCGGTGCGTCTTTCAAAGGCTCAGAAATCGAGACTGCTCCCGGGGTGTGCTCGGGGCGCTGTGATTGGGAGGTTACAGGGACTCTCGAAGAGACACGGCCCGGTTGGGCCGGTTGCTCGCCCCGCGTGGGGCGCTCGATCACAAGCCTCTCCCGGGCGGGGCGATGGCTGTCCACGCGCCGGCGTGCTCGCCGTATTCTTCGCGCCATGGTCAGCGCCATCAATTGGGAGTCGGTGTCGGCTTTCGCCACGGCCGGAGGCACGCTCGTGCTGGCGGTGGCCACCTTCGCATCGGTCCGGTCCGCCAATCAAGCGGCTCGGACCGCGGAGCGAGCGCTCCAGGTGAACCTTCGACCTGTGCTGGTGCCGTCACGGCTGAACGACCCTGTCGAGAAGATGATGTGGGTCGACAAGCACTGGACGAGTGTCGCCGGCCGCAGGGGTTCTGTGGAGATCGAGGACGGGAGGATCTATTTGGCCATGTCGCTGCCCAATGTCGGATCGGGATCGCCGTACTCCACGGCTGGTGGCCATCGGGCTCGTGGGGCCTCAGGAGTCTCGATCACGGCGACGTCGACAGCCTTATCCCCCGGCAAGATGCGGAGGACACCGGGTGGATCTGCACTGTCGTCAAGCATTGGAATCTCGACAGACCCGATCCCCGTTGAGTTCCGGGACGGCGCGAGGCCTTGTGCTAGTCCCCGTCAGCCGCTTTGAGCGCGGCACTCAGCTTGGGATCGATAGTCCATCGCTCCGCTGCCAGATGGTGCTCGGCGGCCCATGACACCGTCAGCGGATGGCTTCCGGCGGCCCGCAGGAGTGCAGCTCCGACCCGGTCGTGGGAGAGGTAGAGGCCCACTCGAGCCCGCGCCGATGGACGTCCCTTGCCCTGATGACGATCTGCCCAGGTCAGTAGGCGTGTGCGGCCCACAGCAATGCCCGCAAGGGTGACCAGGGTCCGAGCAGTGGTTCCGAACGAAGACTCCACCTTGCCGACGTCATGGAGAAGCGCCGCCGCGGTGACCTCTCGGGGCACCTCGTCGGAATCGAGAAGGCGAATCGTGTCCTGAGCCACGCCCACGGCGTGACGCCGGTCAGGTCCGGACATGCGGTGCCAGAGGGCCTGCTCACCGGAGACCAAGTGGTCCAGAGCCCAGGATTCGTGGGTAGGCGAGGGCCCGAAGGGAAGGAGGGCACTGAAAAAGCGCTGGGCCAGATGGAGCCACGAGCCAAATCCGTTGCCGGAACCCATCTCGTCCACGGTATCGCGGTGGCCTGCGTTAATTCCGCTCCCAGGTGCGATGGATGGCTCCCTTTCATGCTTTTGTCAGGTTGACCACCTAGATTTGGCGAGTTCCGGGTTCGACGACTGACCAGCCCTAGCCGCCCGGTGGGAGGTGCGTGATGGAGCACTTTCTCGAGACGTGGGGCTACGTCGCGGTGTTCGCTCTCTGCTTCATCTCGTCGATGGGCCCTCCGGTCGGCTCGGAGCTCGCCATCATCTATGGCGGAGTGCTCGCCAGCGGCCAGATTCACAATGAGCCTCACCACCTCAACCTCGTCATCGTCATTGTCCTGGCCACATTGGCAGAGGTGTTGGGTTCCCTTGCCGGCTATCTCATTGGGACCTACGGCGGACGCCCACTGGTGGATCGCTTCGGAAAGTACCTCCTGCTCACCCACAAAGACCTCGACCGAGCCGAGGCATGGTTCGCCCGCCATGGCGAGCCATTGGTGCTCTTTGGCCGCTTCATCCCGTTACTCCGCTCGTTCGTGTCGTTCGCCGCCGGATTGGGAGAGATGGCGATCTCGAAATTCGTCGTATTCACCATCATCGGCTGTGCCGTCTGGTGCACGGCGCTTGCCAGCCTGGGTTTCGCCCTCGGCTCCAGTTACAACCACGTTCTGAAGGCATTCAGCCTTGCTGGCTATGTGCTTGCCGCGCTGGCTGTGATCGCGGTGGCGGTCCTCGTTGTTCACCGCCTCCGAGAGGTGCGCCGGGAACGGAATGCCGCATGAACGAGTTGGCGGCTCCGCTTTCGACAGTGGGATCTCGCTCGCGCATGGCGAGCCATTCGCATCGTCGGCAGGCTGCTCTGGATAACTCCGGTTCAGTGACCGCAGCCGACAAGAAAACCGGCCGTGGCATCGGCCCTACTCTCTGGACCTCCGACACGCCTTCGTGACTCAGAGCCCCGACGCCGGGGCAAGCATTCGGGATGTGCAGAGTTCTTAGATCGTCCACACCAAGCACCGGTACCGGTATCTCGGGTACGCGCGGGTCGGAGACGGGCCATCGAATTCACGGTGATGTAGGCCTCTTCGTCAAGTCATCTGAAGAACCGCTCGACGGCGCGAAACTGGTTGTTTGCCGTCACAGGAAAATGAGCGGCTAACAGGCGATGAAACTCTCGATGTGGGCCGCCCGGACGGCAGCGACATCAAACGACGCATTCCCGACCGACGTACTTCTCGAACTGACCCACGGCCTCAGCGCATGTCTCCAGGGTACGCGGCGACTTGTCCCGGCCCGGAGGTGCCGCGACCAGGACTTCGAAGGTCGCTCGGACCCACCTAAACTCTCCACCGTGAGCGTCCTTCCCCTCGACCGAAAGCATGTGCTGTCGGAGCGGTGTGCTCACCCAACTTGCTGGTGGTGGAAAACGGTATCTTCGAAGGTCAAAGTTTAGATATTTTGGGGACGTAGCTCAGCTGGTAGAGCACCTGCTTTGCAAGCAGGGGGTCGTGGGTTCGAGTCCCATCGTCTCCACTCCATGGTCTTCACTGAAGGCTGCTCCCATCTTCACATAAGGGTGGGTCACTCGCATTGTGAGACCGCGCTCGACGTCCCTCGAATGCTGGTGGGGGTTCCGTGTTTCGTCTGGGCGTCGTGAACTCCACCCGGGTTCGGATGG
>DATKQM010000043.1:0-5584 GCA_035532735.1 Acidimicrobiales bacterium
AGGCGAAGTCCACCTGGGCGAGTGGGGCGAGCGCTGGTTGGCCACAACAACACACCTCAAACCCAAGACCGTGGTCGGCTACGACTCGCTTCTGCGCTCGCGCATATTGCCCACGTTCGAGCAAGTACCCATCGGAGCCATACGTCCAATCGACATCCGCGTCTGGCTCTCGCAGATGCAAGCTGACGGCCTGAGTGCTTCCCGGTGCCGTCAGGCGTACCACCTCCTCGGCGCGCCGAATCAACGAGCCAGTGGGCTCTTCGGGCTAGGAGTGCAGTCCCGGGTTGTCCGGCGCGGTCTCGCTATATCCGTGTCCATGCAGGTCAGAGCGGGATTCGCCCTTGTCTCGTCCGGCCTCGTCCTCACCCATCCGTCGTGGGCGGTCAGTGACGTGGAGCTCTTCGAGAAGGTCTTCGGTGAGGACCCCGCGCCTGACCCTGCTGTCGGAAGTCCCTCTCGCCGCCTATGAATCGGCTCATGGCTCAACCTCGCAGGCAAGAGCCAGGATACCGGCCTCGTCGCGCCGGTCTCGAACGGCCAGTTGGACGCCCCGGCCGAGGAGCAGCTCACTCTGATAGGCGGGGTCTCCAAGGGCCGGCACCCACACGCCCGGGGTACCCGCCGGGACGGAGATCTCGAGGAGGACCGGGCCGCCAGGCCCGCCGGGCACGGTGAACTCACCGAGGGCCACATCCCGGGCGATCGTGATCGAAAGGAACGATCGCGACTCCAGGTTCGGGTCCAGGGCGAGTCCGGTCCGGCTGCGCAGGCCGCGATAGACCATAAGTGGCTCCGAGGTCCGCCACCGCTTCAGCAGCTCGTTGAGGCCTCCGACGATGGAACGCACCTCAGCCGCCTCCGCCCCTGAGAGGTCCTCCGCTGGCGCTGTCCGCAGCCTCGACCCGATGCCGGCCAACCGAAAGACCTCGTGCCCGGCGACGGTAGGACTCATGGGCGAGCCGGCCCACGTGCGTCTCTGACTCCCATCCTCCACTGAGTCCGAGTTCTCACGGCCCGGGCAATCGGGGGGTGATGCGAGGCGGACCATGTGCGCGCGATCGCCGAAAGTAGGAGCCTCCTTCGGTGGCCAGCCCGGTTCGTTGCCAGCCGGCCGATCGTCAACGGGGTGGGGATCTGGGGCGTGCGATGCTACGGCTGACAGACCGGCACCTCGCCTGGTCTCTCAGCCTGCCGGGAGGACGAAACGCTCGACCGCATTGGCGAAGCCATCCTGTTCGTTGGACGACGTCACCCGCCGGGCGGCCCGCTGCACATCGGAGCTGGCGTTGCCCATGGCGATGCTGAGGCCCGAGTGGGCGAACATCAGCACGTCGTTGGGCATGTCCCCGATGGTGGCGATTTGCTCGGATGGGATGTCGTAGCGGTCCGACAGGTACTTGACGACGGCCCCCTTGTTGGCATCCGGGTGGGTTACGTCGACGTAGTAGGGCTGCGAGCACGCCGCCGACACGTGGTCCCCGAAACGGTCGTGGGCGTCGGACGAGGCGCCGGCCACGAGGTCGTGATCATCGCTCACCCCGACCAGCTTGGCGACCTCGGACACGAGGCCCGTGTAGTTGTCGACGACGCTCGGTTCGAACTTGACCGTCCAGGCCTCTCGGTCCACGTGCGGCCCCTGGCGATCCTCGACGTACCAGTCGGCACCGTGGTAGAGCCAGACACCCAGATGGTGGCTGGCGAGCAGATCGATGATGGGCGCCACCAGGTGCTCGGGGATCACCCGCTGCTCGATCACCTCGAGGTCCCGGTCGACCAGCAGACCGCCGTTGAAGGCGGCTATCGGCGTCGCGAGATCGAGGGGCTCGATGAGCATCGACATGCCCCGGGGCGGCCGGCCACTGGTGATGGCGAAGAGGATCCCCGCCCGCTTCAGCTCGGCCACCGCGGCTACGGCCCGGTCGGTCAGGACCTTGTCCTGGGTGACCAAGGTCCCATCGACGTCAGCCAGGAGAAGGCGGATCGGAGGAGCGGCCATGTTTGTCCTTTCAGCCTCGAGCGGCGGGGTCTGGACCACCCGGTGGGCGTCGATCCCCGGTCCGCTCCGGCAGGTGCCAGGGGTGGGGGGCCACCAGGTGCCGGATCGAGTCGGGGCCCCACGAGCCCTTTTGGTAGGGCTCGACGGGCAAGGGATGCTCGAGCAGCGGGGTCGAGATCTCCCAGAGGCGCTCGATGGCGTCGGACCCGGTGAAGAGGGACTGATCCCCGATCATGGCGTCGTGGATCAGGCGCTCGTAGCCCTCCAGCTGATAAGCGGACGCGAAGGAGCTCTCGTAGCGGAACTCCATCTTGGCCTCGCCCAGGCGCATATGGGGTCCCGGCTCCTTCGCCAGGAACTCGGTCGTGATGCTGCCGGGGTCTTGAAAGTCGATCACAAGCTCGTTGCCCCGATGGCCGCCAGCGTCGGTGGTGTGCACCGCGAACATGCGCAAGGGGGGCTGGTGAAAACCCAGGGTGACGACCTGGCGGCTCTCGCCCATGCACTTGCCCGTACGCAGGTAGAAGGGCACCCCGTGCCATCTCCAGTTGTCGACCCTCGCCCGCAGGGCCACGAAGGTCTCCGTGTCCGAGTCGGGACGGACGCCGGGCTCGCTCCGGTACCCCTCGTACTGGCCCCGGACCACATGCTCGACTTCGAGCGGGGGCATGGCTTCGAAGACCTTCAACCTCTCCTCCCGCAAGGACTTGGCGTTGACTGAGGACGGGGGCTCCATGGCCACGAAGCCGAGGACCTGGAGCAGGTGGGTGACGACCATGTCCCGGAAGGCTCCGGTCTCCTCGTAGAAGGCGGCTCGCCCCTCGATGGAGAGGGTCTCGGGCACGTCGATCTGCACATAGCCGACGTGCTCACGGTTCCAGATCGGCTCGAAGATGCCGTTGCCGAAACGGAAGGCCAGGATGTTGTCCACCGACTCCTTCCCCAAGAAGTGGTCGATGCGGAATATCTGGGACTCCTCGAAGACGGCGTGAATGGCTTGATTGAGGGCCCGGGCGGAGGCGAGGTCGGTGCCGAAAGGCTTCTCGACGATAATCCGGGAGCCGGGGGCGAGGCCGGCCGCCCCGAGCATGGAGATCACCGAGGTGAAAGCCACCGGCGGGACGGCCAGGTGGTAGAGGCGGCGGGGACTGCCCCCGATCTCGGACTCGGCCCGAGCCAGTGCCGCCAGGAGGGGCGAGCAGTCCGACGGGTCGGCCGCCCCGAAGCTCAGGGCCCCGGCGAAGTGGTCCCACGTCTCCCCCGTCGGCGGGGTGTTCCCGAACTCGGCCACGGCGTCGTGGGCCTTCTGGCGGAACTCGTCGTCGGAGAGCGACAACGAGGCCGGCGCCGAGCCGATGATCCGATAGCGCTCGGGGAGGAGCCCGCTCACCGAGAGATGGAACAGGCCGGGCAGCAGCTTGCGCCTGGCCAGGTCGCCTGTGGCCCCGAAGAGCACGATCACGTGGTCGTCGGGCCGGACGCCGGGGGCCATGGTTGTTACTTTTCTCATGGGCAAAGGACTACACGAACATGAGCGTCGAGGACGAGAAGCGCGCCGCCGCCGAGGCCGCGGCCGAGCTGGTCGAGGCTGGGATGACCGTCGGGCTGGGCACCGGCTCGACCGTCGCCTACCTCCTGCCCGCCCTGGCCCGACGCCGGCTGTCCCTCCGCTGTGTGGCCACGTCGCCCCGTACCGAGACGGCCGCCCGGGCGCTCGGCATGCGCGTCGAGCCGTTCGGTGACATCGAACGGCTCGACCTCGGCATCGATGGGGCCGACCAGATCGCCCCGGACGGTTGGCTGGTGAAGGGAGGGGGGGGCGGCTCACACCCGAGAGAAGCTGGTGGCCGCCTCGGCCGACCGCTTCGTGGTCATAGCCGACTCCACCAAGCCGGTCGACGCCCTCCATCCCCCCGTGCCGGTGGAGCTGCTGGCCTTCGGTCTGGCGTCGACCCTGCGCCGGATCGCTCCGGTCACCCGGCGCGACGTCGCCCTGAGCCCCGACGGTGGTGTCATTGCCGACTACACCAGTGAGTTCCCGGACCCTGCCGCCCTGGCGGCATGGTTGGCGGGCATGACCGGGGTGGTCGAACACGGGCTCTTTCCCCCCGAGATGGTCTCGACGGTCGTGGTAGCCCGGGGCACCTCGGTCGAGGTGAGCTCCTTCACCGGAGGCGGCTGAGCGCGCCGACCGGTAGGCCACGTGCGACGAGCGGCCGGTCAACTCGAGCACCGGGTCCCGGGCACGAGCGACGCCGTGTGGCCGTCGGGGCCGAGCCCCAGGTGCACCAGGTCGAAACGCTCAGGCAGTAGGCGGGCGTAGGAGGCCGGGGCCGCCTCGAGGTCGGCGTCGTTCACCCCCATGGGTACCACGGTGGCCGGGGCCGACCCGAGCGCCTGGCGGAGGTGGGTCAGCTTGCGGTCCGGATCGCCATCGGGTGCCACCCGTTCGTCCACCTGGAAGATCTCGACCGATCGCCAGGGAACCTCCTCACCGGCCAGCTCGGCGAACATCGCCCAGGGCGTGCGCCCGCCGCTCACGGCCAGGCTGAACCGGCCGTGGTCCGCCACCGCGGCGCGGGTCATCCCGGCCACGTAACCCGCGGCCCGCCGGGCCACCGCCTCCTGGTCGGCCAGCACCTCAAGGACCTGCTCCAAGGCGCTCACGCCCTTTTGGCCGCACGGTAACGGCGGATCAGGTTGTTGGTCGAGGAGTCGTGGGCCAGGTTCGGCTCGTCGGCGCTCTCGAGCTCGGGGATGATGGCGGCCGCCAGCATCTTGCCCAGCTCGACGCCCCACTGGTCGAACGAGTCGATGTCCCAAATGGTGCCCTGCGTGAAGACGCTGTGCTCGTACAGAGCGATCAGGGAGCCGAGCAGGCGCGGGGTGAGCACGTCCGCCAGGAGAACGGTGGAGGGTCGGTTGCCCTCCATCACCCGGTGGGCTACGACGGTCTCGGGGGTGCCTTCGGCCCGCACCTCGTCCTCGGTCTTGCCGAAGGCCAGGGCCTGGGCCTGGGCGAAGACGTTGGAGGTGAGTATGTCGTGGTGCTCGCCCAGCGGGTTGAGGGACTTGGCGAACCCGACGAGGTCGACGGGGATGACCTTGGTCCCCTGGTGGATGAGCTGGTAGAAGCTGTGCTGGCCGTTGGTGCCGGGCTCGCCCCAGTAGACTGCGCCCGTCTGGTAGCCGACGGGTTGCCCGGAGACCGTGACGTGCTTGCCGTTGGACTCCATGGTGAGCTGCTGGAGATAGGCGGGGAAGCGCTTCAGGTACTGGTCGTAGGGCATCACTCCCATGGTCTGAGCTCCGAAGAAGTCCCCGTACCAAACGGCCAGGAGGCCCATCAGGACGGGGAGGTTCTCCCGGAACGGGGCCGTCAGGAAGTGCTGGTCCATGGCGTGGAAGCCGGCCAGCATCTCGGCGAAGCCCTCCGGCCCGATGGCGATCATGGTCGACAGCCCGATGGCCGAGTCCATGGAGTAGCGGCCCCCCACCCAATCCCAGAAGCCGAACATGTTGGCCGTGTCGATGCCGAAGGCCGCCACCCGCTCGGCGTTGGTCGAGACGGCCACGAAGTGCTTGGCC
>DATKQM010000044.1:0-36037 GCA_035532735.1 Acidimicrobiales bacterium
CGACGCTACTGTGGGCGCCGTGCCTCCCGAGAAGCCGCATTGGGCCGACCTGTACAAAGAAGTCGTGACGTCCGGACTGTGCACCGGATGCGCGGGCTGCATCATCGCCTGCCCCCATGACGTCCTGAAATACAACGACGACGGTGGGGTGTACCGGCCGTGGAAGGTCGACGAGGACGGCGGGCCCACCGACTGCACCCACGGGGTCAAAGGCTGCACGATGTGCACCCGGGCCTGTCCGCGCTTTCGCAATTGGGAGACCGACATCGACTCGTTCCTCTTCGGGCGCGAGCGGACCGCCGACGAGGTGGCCGGGATCTCCGGGGACATCGTCCTGGCCAGGGCGACAGACCCCGAGATCCTCAACTCGGGTCAGGACGGCGGGCTCGTGTCCGCCATCCTCATCTGGGCCCTCGAGCACGACCGGATCGACGCTGCGCTCGTGTCGGCTCTCGAAGGCGAAGGCACCTGGAAGGCGATCCCAGCCGTAGCCCGGAACCGAGCGGAGGTGCTGGCCGCGGCAGGCTCGCGTTACACATACTCGGCCAACACCCTCGCCTATCCCCAGGCCATTGCGGCGGGGGCGGAGCGGATCGCCCTGGTCGGGATGAGCTGCCAGGCCTCGATCCCGGCGGTCATGAAGGCGCGCAAGACTGGCAAGGTGGCGCGGCGGCTGGCGCTTTCGATCGGCCTGTTGTGCTCGAAGACATTCGACGACGCCATCTTCCCCGAGCTCTTCGAGGCCAAATACGGCCTCGAGCGGGCCGAGATCACCAAGATCAACATCAAGGGCGTGTTCCAGATCTGGACCCGTGACGGCGGGTACCACGAGGTGCCGCTCAAAGAAGGCCACGCCTGGACCCGCGAAGGCTGCAAGTCGTGTCCGGATTTCGCCGCTGAACACGCGGACATCTCCACCGGCGGCATCGGCGCCTTCAGCGACTGGACCCTCACCATCGTGCGTACCGACCAGGGGCGCGAGATCCTCGCCGGCATGGTGGCCGACGGGGTGATCGAGACGCGCCCCGGCGACGACGACCCCGGTGCCCTGGAGTTGCTGCGCAAGCTCGCCCGGGTGAGCAGGCGGCGCTGGCCCGAGACGGCCGTGACGGGGCCGGGCGTGACACCGTCACCGGCCTAGACACAGAGAGACGATCAGAGGCCTGAAACCGGCCGCGGACCTTTGAAGGCGGCCAGTTCCCGGGCCCGGTTAAAGACGGCATCGAGCATGGGCTGGGTGAGCTTCCCGGTGAAGGTGTTCTGCTGGCTCGGATGGTACGAGCACACCAAGGTGCGCCCATGCGGGAGGGCCGCTTCCACACCGTGGCCGAACTTGGGCCGGGGCCGCAGTCCGAGCTCGTCGGCGAGCACCTGGTAGGCGAACTGGCCCAACGCCACGACGACCCGGAGCTCCTCGAGCAGGCCCAGCTCCCGGTGAAGAAAGGGACGGCACTCGTCACGCTCGGCCGGGGTCGGTTTGTTCTGGGGAGGGGCGCAGCGAACCGCGGCGAGCACGTAGGCCCCCCGGAGCTCGAGCCCGTCGTCGACCGACACGCTGGTGGGTTGGTTCGCCATCCCGGCCCGCCACAGCGCTGCGAACAGCCAGTCCCCGGAGCGGTCGCCGGTGAAGACCCGTCCCGTCCGGTTCCCCCCGTGAGCCGCAGGTGCCAGCCCCACCACCACCACTCGTGCCCCAGGGTCCCCGAACCCCGGAACGGGCCGACCCCAGTAGGCCTGGTCGGCAAACGCAGGGCGTCGCTCGGTGGCGACCACTTCGCGCCAGGCCACCAGACGTGGACAGCGCCGGCATTGCGTGATCTCGCCGGTCAGTTCGTCGAGCGGCGAGACGTCCACGGCCGACAGCGTACGATGGCGCGCCGTGCCCGCCCGCCGAAATCCGGCACCTGCCGTCGCGCTCCTCGTCCGGCACGGGCGCACGCCCACGACAGGGTCCGTGCTCCCGGGGAGGGCGCCGGGTCTCCACCTGTCCGACGAGGGAAAGACGCAGGCCGACGCCGCTGCGCAGCGGATCGCGGCATTGAAGAAACCACCTGTGGCGGTCTACGCGTCACCCCTGGAGCGGGCGACGGAGACGGCCAAACCCATCGCCACCATCTTGGGACTGCGGGTACGTGTCGAGCGGGGTTTGCTCGAGTGTGACTTCGGCGCGTGGACCGGAGCCAAGCTCTCGGCCCTCCGTCGGCGACGCGAGTGGCGCAGTGTCCAGTCGTTCCCGAGCTCGTTCCGGTTTCCCGACGGTGAGTCCTTCATCGAGATGCAGGCACGCATGGTCTCCACCCTCGACCGGCTCGCCGATCGACACCCCGGCGAGACCTTCGTGGCCGTGTCCCACGCCGATCCCATCAAGGCGGCGGTGGCGGCGACTGCAGGCGTGCCCTTGGATCTATTCCAGAGGCTGGCGGTTTCACCCTGCTCCGTCACGGGTCTCGTCCGGGGCGAATCAGGTTCGTACGTGCTGTGTGTCAACGCTACCGCGTCGCTCTCCGAGTTGGCTCTGTCATGAAAGAGGCCGTGTCATGAAAGAGGCCGTGTCATGAGCCCGGCTTTGGATCTCGGTGACTTGGACCGCTTCACGGTCGGGACGGAGGGGCCCGTGGGAGAGCGGGTCTTTCTGCTGCAGTGTCGCAGCGGGCGCACGGTCGTCACCTTGAAGGCCGAGAAGCAACAGGTGTCGGTGCTGGCGGAGTACCTCGGACGACTGCTGGCAGATCTCGATCGACCCGAGGACCTTCCCATCAACCTCGAGCTCGAAGAGCCCTCCGACCCCCACTGGGTCATCGGCACTCTCGGGGTGAGCTACGACGAAGCACTAGACCGGATCGTGCTCGTCGCAGAGGAACTGGTCGCCGAGGACGAAGAGGGCGACATGGCGCGGTTCACGATCACGCGCTCGCAAGCGGCCGCCTTTGCCATCCGCGCCACCACCCTCGTCGAAGCCGGACGCCCACCGTGCCCGTTGTGCGGCGGCCCTCTCGACCCTTCCGGACACGAGTGCCCGAGGACCAACGGCCACCGGCCGCCCGCCACTTGAGGCTTCTCGCCGAGGGCGAGATCGAGATCGTCGGCCGCATGCCGTGGAGCTCGAACCACACGTTCCTCGTGACCTGCACCCTCGAGGACGAGGAGGTGAGCGCGGTGTACAAACCCGGGCGCGGCGAGCGGCATCTGTGGGACTTTCCTGAGCCCATCTACCGGCGCGAGGTCGCGGCCTACGCATTGTCTCGAGCCCTCGGGTGGAACCTCGTCCCCGAGACCGTCGAGCGTGACGACGCCCCGCTGGGCCCGGGATCGCTCCAGCTCTTCATCGCCGCGGACTTCTCCCAGCACCATTTCACCTTGGTCGAGGACGAGGACTACCACGACCAACTGCGAACGATCTGTGCCTTCGATGTCGTGGCCAACAACGCCGATCGCAAGAGCGGCCACTGCATCCTCGGTGACGACGGCCGGATCTGGGCCATTGACAACGGCCTGTGCTTCCACACCGAGCCCAAGCTGCGCACGGTGATCTGGGAGTTCGCCGGACAAGTGCTTCCCACCGGGCTCGTCGACGACCTGGCCCGAGTGGCCGAAGCTCCACCGGAGTCACTTCGAGCCCTTCTCTCGGCTCGGGAGGTCCAAGCCGTCAGCCGGCGCGCCAGGGCGCTCATCAAGGCCGGTCGGTTCCCGGTCCCCGATCCCGACACGCACCACTACCCCTGGCCTCTCGTCTGATCAGCAGGCCACTGACGAGAACGTCGTGGCCCGTTGAACGCGTTCGGCCCTCGAGGAGGCGCTATCGGTACACTCCGGCTTCGACGGCGGTGCATGGCGGATCCCGACGGCAACGGGTTGGACCTCGACGTCCCGCCCGCCGACTCGTAGCGCTCGCGCGTCACGGACGCGGCGCTCTACCGGTAGACGTCGATGAGGGCCATGCCGCAGCCACTGCACACGGGTTCGGCCGCGGCGGTGATCCCGTCGTCGAGGCGCGACCACGGAGATCGAGGCGAGGTACCTCTCGGCGCGCCTTGGCGGCAAGTCAGCTTCCGGCGATGGACTCGAGGATGTCCACGGCATCGGTCCTGAGACCATCGTGGGCGATGGCCTCGGCCAAGCGTCGTGCCTTTCCCCGAAAGCGCTCTTCTCCGAGGACCTTCGTCACGGCGCGGCGGATGTCGGGGACTGAGGCCTTGGGCGAGAGCCGGATGCCTGCACCGTGGTGGACGACTCGGGCCGCGGTGTCGTTCTGGTCCCGGCCCATGGGGATGCAGACCATGGGAACACCCGCGGCCAAGGTCTTGATCGTGGTCCCGTGCCCGCAGTGCGACACCACCAGCGCGGCCTCGGCGAGGACCTGCCCGTGCGGGGCCGATGCCACGACGGCGACATTGGATGTCGAGGTGAGCTCGTCGGCGTCGAGTCGCTGACCGACCGTCACCACGGCGCGCACGGCCAGTGATGAGAGCGCCTCGACCACCCGACGCAGGAGCGGCCCCTGGTCCTGGAACGTCGAGCTGAAGCCGACCAGGACCAGGGGCCGACGATCACTGTCGGGCCAGGGCGGGGTCCAGGGCTTCACCCAGATCGGGTCATCGAGGATAGGGCCCACGTACCGCACGTTTCCGGGCACCGAGCTCGAGGCGTAGTCGAAGACGGCGTTGGTGAGGACCAGGATCTGATCGGCGGACAGGGCCTGGTCGTAGAACGAGGCCAGCGGTCCGAGCCCGTAGCGGGCCCGGGCCTGGTTGACCGCCGGCAGCCCTTTGCGAAACAGACGGTTGACCACCGCCGTCATGGCCGCGTCCCGAGTGCGCCCGAGGACGGTCTTGGCCGGCGCGAAACCCGGCCCGATGGCCGGGGAGCCCGGTGTCGGCATCATCCAGATGTTCGACATGAGCAGGGCGACAGGGAGCGTGGCGGCCTGCGCGGCGATGACAGCACCGAAGAGAAATGCGTCGGAGACCACGACGTCGGGGTGGAATTCCTCGATGGCAGCGGCGGTGTCGGCGGCAAAGTCCGCGGCAGGACCCCCGATGAGCCGGTCACGGACTCTTTGCAACAAGACGAGGGGGTTCTGGGTCTCCCAATCCCTGATGAGGTCCTCGGAAGGCGCGAGCGACGTCATGTGTGGGGCCCGCTCCCACACGCTGAAGGTGGCGCCGACTCCCCGGGCGTCGTCACGAAGTGTCGGGTCGGCGATGACATGGACCTGATGCCCCCGGGCGATGAGCCGTCGGGCCACCCCGAGCTCGGGAGGGACGTTGCCGCCACCGTCCCACGTCGGCATCAGAAAGCGCTGTGGTGCATGTCCCATCGTGACGTCTCCCGCCTCTGCATCCCTTGGTAGGAGTGTGCCCCGGTCTCAGCGGCGATCCAAGGTGGTCAGCCCGTGCTCCTTCCTCGTGCTGGCACCCTCGAGGTGGGGTTAGATTCTGACGCCGGTCGAGCCGAGGAGAGCCGTCAATGGGGGACAACAAGATCACCGAGGATCCGAGGATCGATCCCCGCATCAAGGCCCTGATGGGGTTCCTCGATATGCCCGCTCCCGGCGATGTGGCCAGCCGCGAGGAGCTGCTCGAGGAAGCCGGCACCGAAGAAGCCGTGGCGATACGGAGTCTCGTCACCGCCTTCTTGGGGATGTGCGACACCGAAGAGGTCGCCCCGTCGACGGGGCTCACCATCACCGAGCACGTCGTGGTCTGCGCTCCGGACGCCAACAAGGTCAACATCCGGTTCATCCGCCCCGATGGCGACGACGCCGCGCCCTGTGTCTATTACATCCATGGCGGCGGGATGGCCACCATGTCGTGCTACGACGGCAACTACCGGGCGTGGGGAAGGATCATCGCCGCCCAAGGCGTGGCCGTCGCCATGGTCGACTTCCGCAACTCCATCGTGGCTTCGACCGCAGAGGAGGTCGCCCCGTATCCCGCAGGGTTGAACGACTGCGTGTCGGGGTTGCGGTGGGTGGCCGAGAACCATTCCCCGTTGGGGATCGACCCCGATCGGATCGTCGTGGCCGGGGAGAGCGGAGGCGGCAACCTCACACTGGCCACCGGCATGCGGTTGAAGCGCGACGGCGATCTCGCTCTTATCAGCGGCCTCTATGCCTTGTGCCCCTACATCGCGGGAGTGTGGCCGACTCCAGAGAACCCGTCGTCGACCGAGAACAACGGGATCCTCCTCGACGTCCACAGCAACAGAGGTGCCATGTCCTACGGCATCGACCAGGTCACGGCCCGCAACCCGCTGGCGTGGCCGGGATTTGCCACCGAGGACGACGTCCGTGACCTCGTGCCCACCATGATCAGCGTCAACGAGTGCGATCCCCTGCGCGACGAGGGCATCAACTTCTACCGCCTGCTCCTGGCGGCCAGTGTCGACGCCCGCTGCCGCCAGGTCATGGGCACGATCCACGGCACGGAGATGCTCCCGATGATGTGTCCCGACATCAGTCACGACACCGCGCTGAGCATCGCCGACTTCGCCCGCACGGCAGGCGCCTGAGGCAAGCGGTCGGGGCACCGACGATGGCCGTTGACCTTCGACCTGTCCCCGGCGACCCCGGCCTCCTCGAGGCCACGATCCACGACGTCAAGATCGGCGCCGTGCGCCTCGAGGTGACCGGAGACCTGGCGCGCATGGCAGCCCAGGTGCATGCGACACCCGGCCTCGAGCCTCGCGACATCGGCGATCTCGTTCTCGCCACCGTCGAGCGGGCAAAGGGGTGCGGAGCCACCGAGGTGCAGTTCCAGTGCGACTCTCTTCTCCTACGCCACGAGGCGCGCCGGTTGGGAATGCGGGGGGGCCTGCGCGTCCCCTTGGGGGCGCGAGCCACCGACATCAGACGACAGACGCCGGAGAACACCGCGCCGGAAGGCTCCTCACCGCGACGGTCCGATCGACGTGATCACTCGGCCTGGCTGAGTGCGAGGCTGAACGAGGTCGGGGTCAATTCCACGCCGGCCCGCCCCCGCCGCTCCCTCGGACGGCTGGCCACCCGTTGGTCGGGCGGGGTCGGTGACACCTTGGAGGTGATCGTCGAGTGGTTCCCGGGTCGGACCTTCACCATCAGCGTGCCCGACCGCCCCGACCTCATGCCCGAAGGTGTGGCGCTGACTGCTGACACGGCCGCGGCGGTGTTCCGCCGGTTCCCGGATCAGGCCGACGCGGTGAAGGCCATCCGCTTCGACCGCTCCGAGCACGGGCTGAAATCGGGTCGGTATGCCGGCGTGGCGGAGCCCTCGGTTCCCTCCATTCACCTCACCATCACCTTCGTGACCACCGCATGCCTCTGGCCATACACCGCCGTGGACGCCACCGTCGCCCATGAGCTGTGGCACCAGATCGAGGCTGCCTTCGAAACCCGTGAGTACGCGCTGGGCATGGAGCTACGCCACCAGGTCGGCCTGGAACTCGGAGTCCAGACCCTGGAACACGCCGTCAAAGGCGCAGACCCCAAGGCTCCACCGGATTGGCAGGCCGCCTACCGACGACTGGCCGACGAGGTATCGCCCTATGCCACCACCAACGCACGCGAGGCGACGGCGGAGCTCTTCAAGCTGTGGTGGTGTCGCAACGGTCCTCCTGCTCCGGTGGTCGCCCGCTTCGGAGCGTTGGTCGATCAGATGCTCCCGCCCGGGACGGCCGTCACCTGATCCACCTATGGTGGGCGACACTCGTCCAACAGAAGGGTGTCCCATGCCTGCGCAGCTGACCTTGGAGTTCGATGGCGTCACAGAGACGGAGTACTGGGCCGTCAACAAGGAGCTCGGTGTGGACGCCACCACCGGCGAGGGCGACTGGCCCGACGGGCTCGTCACCCACGGGGCCGGGCTCGACGAGAACGGGCATCTGATCGTGACCGAAGTGTGGGACACCCCTGAGCACCAGGCCAGGTTCATGGAGACACGCCTCGGAGCGGCACTCGCCAAGGGCGGCATCACGAGCCCTCCCACCAGGGTCGTGTGGATCGAGTTGGTGTCCCACCAGATGCCGGGAGCCTGATCCGCCGGGACCGCGGACACGCCCCTAGGCGAACCGGGCGCAGACGGCGCGAGGGTCGCCGTCCTCGTCGACCATGACCTCGACGGCGTCGAAGCCGGTCCGATGCAGCAGGCCCGTGATCGGTCCTGCTTGGTCGCCGCCCAACTCGAGCAGGACCGATCCCCCGCTACAGAGCCAGCGCGGGCTTCGTCGGACAACCTCTTCAAGCAGGTCCGTGCCCGCCGCCCCGCCGTCGAGCGCCAGTCGGGGTTCGAAAACCTGGACGTCACGCGCGAGGAGCCGCATCGAACCGGTGGGCACATAGGGGACCACCGCGACGAGGACATCCACGCGGTCTTCCAGTTGGGCCGGGAGGGGGTCGTCGAGAAACCCCTCGAAGACCTCGATCCCGTTGCCACGTGCGCACCTGACGGCGACGGGGTCGAGCTCGGTCGCTACCACTCGAGCCCTCGGGACCGCGGCACCGAGCACGGCCGCGATGGCGCCGGATCCGGTGCACAGATCGACAGCCACTCCCCCCGGCGCCAGGAGCGCTACGGCCCGGCGCGCCAAGGGCTCGGTGTGCCATCTCGGCACGTAGACGCCCGGGGTCACCGACACCTCGTGGCCGCAGAACGCCGTCGACCCTGTCAGCCACGCCAGGGGTTCGCCGGTGCAACGGCGGCAGACGAGTGCGTCGAGCACGTCCCGGTCACCGCGTGCCGCGGCAATGAGCTCCTCGGCTTCCTCGGCCGCGGCGAGACATCCCGCGTCGGCGAGGGTCCGAGTCACCGAGCCGAGGTCGAGCCCTGCCACTCAGCTGTCGGGGGTGTGCAGGGCGAGCAGGGTGGCGCTCCCCAGAGTCACCCTCGCCCACGAATCGGTGGGCACCGCCGTCACGGCCAGCGCGGCGGTCGGAAAGCCCCCCTCGAGCCGGGCTCGCCCGGCCGTGTCCCGGGCATCGAGGAGTCCCAGGGCTAGCTCGTGCATGGTCGGGTTGTGTCCCACCACCATGACCGAGGCGGCGTCGTCGACGAGGCCCCGCACGATCTCGACGGCGTCATCGACATCGGCGCTGTAGAGGGCCCGCTCGACGACGAGCTCCACAGGCGGGTCGAGCGCGGCCGCAACGATCTCGGCGGTCTCCACGGCGCGTCGCGCCGATGACGACAACACCAACGCCGGTGCCAGCGCGCCGCGCACCGACGCGCCGGCGACGTAGCCGCCCACCGCGGCGGCCTGGCGTCTGCCGCGCGCCGTGAGGGCCCGACCGTGGTCGTCGGGTCCCTGCGACGCGGCCTTGGCGTGGCGCAGCACCCACAGGGACCTCGTTGCTAGAGGACCAGTCCCCACTCATGTCCCATGAAGGCGATGGCGGCCTGGCTCAACCGCTGGGCGCCGGGCACCGCGATGTGGGTCCCGTCCGGATCGCGCACCTGGACCTCGCTCCCTGAGGCATTGGGAAGGAAGGCGCTGTACTGACCCTGGGGGTTCGAGAGCACCGGCCACGACGCGAAGTAGGTGACGCCACGGTGTGCCGCAGCCTGGCTCGAGTCGATGTGGTTGAGGTTCTCCATCTTGGCGTTGAGAGCGGGATCGGCCATGGGCGGCATCCCGATCCACATGACCCGGGCACCCGAGGAAGTGGCTGCGGTCATGAAGGCGCTGACACGCTTGGCATAGGCGGCATTCCATGCCGGGGTCCCGTAAGCGACTGCGGTCGACCCGTCCTCGAAGTTCTGCGGGTCATTGGCACCGATGAAGACCACGATGGCCTCGGGTTGGTAGCGATTGATGTCGCGCTGAAGCTCGGATTGCCAGTCGAAATAGTCGGGCCGGGCCAAGCCTGTGTCGATGTGGCCGTCGAGGACTGCACTCACCACATCGGTAGCGGCGAGGTTGTTGACGAGCGGTTGACCGAAGTCGATCCCGAGGGAGTCGCCCATCACGAGCAACCGCAGCGGAGCCGACTGGGTGGGCACGGCCAGGGGCGCCAACCCATCGGGTGCGGTCACCGGTGTCGTCGCCGGCGGTGCCGGCATCGTTGACGCTGAGGGCCCCGTCGCCGGCGCCCTCGTCAGTGGCGCCGTGGTGGTGCGCGTGGCCGGGGGCCGCACCTTGTGACGGTGGGCGGGAGGGCCTTCGACTTGTAGCACGCCGGTCCCGGTGTTCCCGGTGTGCCCGATGGCCCGATTGGCTCCCCCCACGAAGTGGGACAGACCGAAGGTCTTCGACACCGCCGCGATGGGCCGCAGCACGTCGATGGCCACGGTCCGGCGCGTGCCGAGCGGGGCGTCCTGGGCAGAGCGCAACAGCGTGGGGCCGTCGAGCACCAGCCACAACGCGAAGCACACCAGACCCGCGCCGAGCGCGTGGCGCCAGCTCACATGGGCCCGTCCCGGCACGGGCTTCTTGTGTCTCCCCCCGGCGCCATTGCGTGTGCCCACTTCTGGACCACGCACGAGGCGCTGCGTTTCGTTGACACCGTCTCTGTCAGGCAGCTGCGATGCCCCGTTGATCTTCTCCTGCAGCGCGACGGATATGGCATCACCGAGGTCGTCCCGGCCGCGCCGCTTTCCCCACCCCTCGTTCGCCACGGGCGCGTGCCACCGGTGCTCCGACAGGTCTTTTTGGTCGGTGGGGATGTCGGTCATGTGGTCCGCGTGTGCATCTGCATGCTCGGAACCGCCCCCCGGAACCTCGAGTACCGAACGCCGAACCCTCGGGTCCCGGCCCTAGAACTTGTAGTAGATGAATGGTGCGACGCCCTGTGGCCCGAGCGTCGTGATGACGAGAAGAACGACCCCCAGTATGGCCCCTTGCACCACCCAGGGCTGACCGGCGAATTGCCGTTGGGCCCGACCCCCCAGTGACCTCGGCAAGTACTGCAACGCCAACGCACCGACGACGGTGATCACCACCAGCGGCGTCACGAGCGGGGCCCGGCCCCAGGCGCTGAAGAGTCGCCCGATCAAGGTGGTCGCCGTCGAGAACGAGTCGGCTCGGAAGAAGATCCAGCCCAGACAGACGATGTGGAAGGTGACGATCCGCTGCACCCACACCCGGACCGTTCCGTCGGGCACCGGGTCGACGCCTGCCGCGGCCCGGGTCGACCTCCGCAGATGGCCCACCACCTGGCCCGATCCGTGGATCGCCCCCCAGGCCACGAAGGTCCACGCCGCACCGTGCCACAGGCCGCCGAGGACCATGGTGATCATGATGTTCCTGGCCACGGCGAGCCGCGAGCCCCGTCCTCCCCCGAGCGGGATGTAGAGGTAGTCACGCAGCCACCGAGACAGGGTCATGTGCCACCGTCGCCAGAAGTCCTGGAGGTTGCGCGCCGTGTAGGGCGCGTCGAAGTTGTCGGGGAACCGGAACCCGAGAAACATGGCGAGGCCGATGGCGATGTCGGTGTACCCGCTGAAATCCGCGTAGATCTGCACCGCGAACCCGTAGATCCCGAAGAGGATTTCGAGCGCCGAGTGTTGGTGCGGTGCCGAGAACACCGGGGTGACGATGGCCGAGTCGACGTAAGAGGAGATCACCACCTTCTTGAACAGGCCCCCCGCCACCAACCACGCGGCCCGCCCGAAGTCGATGGCGGCCGGGTCGCGCTTACGCCGGATTTGCGGTAGGAGCTCCTCGCCCCGGACGATGGGCCCGGCGATGAGGTGGGGGAAGAACGACAGATAGACGGCCACGTCGAGGAAGTGGGCGGGCTGGAGGTGGCCGCGGTAGATGTCGATGACGTAGCTGAGCGCCATGAATGTGAAGAACGAGATGCCCACCGGCAGCGTCACCTCGAGCAGGGGCAGGAGCCGCCCCGAGCTCAGGGAGTGGAAGAAGTTGTCGACGTTCACGGCCACGAAGCCGTAGTACTTGAACCATCCGAGGATGCCGAGGAGCGCGGCCACGGTGCTCACCATGGCCAACCGACGATGCCGTTCGTCCTCGAGCCGGTGCACGGCGGTGGCACCGACCTGGGCGGTGACCGTGACCGCCGCCAACAGGAACACGAACCGCCAGTCCCACCAGCTGTAGAAGACATAGCTCAGCGCCACCATGGCGAGCTTCCACGGTCGCGGGTACGGGTTCAGCAGCCAGTTCGCCGTGAAGGCCACGGCGAAGAAGATGGCGAAGTCGATCGTCGGGAACAGCATGCGTGGAAGTCACCCGCTGTTCAGAGAAGGACGCACTCCGGGATCACGGGGCGTAACGAACCCCGCGGAGGCTACTGCGCTCACGCCCCGGCGCCACGACAGCGCCAGGGGCCCAGGTCAGCTCCGTGCTTTGAGGGCCTCGATCAACTTCGGCACCACCTTGTGGACGTCGCCCACGATGCCGAGGTCCGCCACCGAGAAGATGGGGGCGTCCTGGTCCTTGTTGATGGCGATGATATTCTTCGAACCCTTCATGCCCACTAGGTGCTGGGTGGCACCCGAGATGCCGCACGCCAAATAGACCGTCGGCTTCACCGTCTTGCCGGTCTGGCCGACCTGGTGCGAGTAGGGCACCCACCCGGCGTCGACGATGGCACGGCTGGCGCCCGCCGCGCCGTGGAGCAGCTTGGCCAACTCCTCGATGAGGGCATAGTGCTCGGCACCTCCGAGACCCCGGCCCCCCGACACCACCACTTCGGCCTCGTCGAGCTTCGGCCCGGTCCGCTCCTCGGCATGGCGGGCGAGGACCTTGGCCCCGTTGGTCGCCCCGAGCTCGGGGACCGCGGCCGCCACCACGGTGGCGGCACCGCCGCCTCCGGGCTCGGCCGCAAACGACTTGGCCCGCACCACGAAGACCCATGGTCGCTCCCCGGTGAACCGGGCCGTGGCCACCTGGGCGCCACCGAACAGCCCGTGCTGGGAACGCACCTCGTCGCCTTCGGTCGTCAGGTTCACGACGTTGGTGATCACCGGCGAGTCGAGACGCACCGACAGGCGCGCCGCGATGTCCCGGCCGTCGTAGCTGGCCGGCACGAGGATCACGTCGGGGCGGTTGCCCGACGCCACGAGCGAGGCGATGGCTCCGGCCACCGGCGATCCGGGCAGTGCGTCACCGAGGTCGCCCACGTCATAGACGGTGGTAGCACCGAAGTTGCCGAGCTCACCGACCACCGAGGCGGTGTCGGTGCCCCATGCCACGGCCTCGACGCTCCCGCCCATGGCGCGGGCTTGGGTCAGCAACTCCAAGGTGGTGCTGGTGGGTTTGCCCTCGGCGGATTCGGCGAGGACCCAAACCTTGTCGATCGACATTCTTTTCTCCTGAGGTACGTGCGAGCGGGGGCGGGTCGGCTCAGACGAGCTTGAGCTGTTCGAGGAACGCCACGATGTTCTGGTGGCCCTCGCCTTCGTCGACGACGATCTCGCCGGCCTTGCGTTCGTCGGCCGCGGTCACGTCCGTGACCTCCGAGCGCGCCCCGGTCGCACCGACCTGGGAAGCGTCGAGGCCGAGGTCGGCCACGGTCAATTGGTCCACGGGCTTGGACTTCGCCGCCATGATCCCCTTGAACGACGGGTACCGGGGCTCGACGACACCGGCGGTCACGGTGACCACGGCGGGCAGCGGGCAGTCAACCTCGTCGTAGCCGGCCTCGGTCTGGCGTTCGACGTGGACCCGACCGTCGCCGACCGAGACCTTCTTGGCGAAGGTCACCGACGGGAAGCCGAGCAACTCGGCCAGCTGGACCGGCGTGGTCCCGGTGTAGCCGTCGGTCGACTCCGTCGCCGCGATCACGAGGTCGGGCTGAGCCCGCTCGATCGCCTTGGCGAGGACCTTGGCCGTCGACAGCGCGTCGGATCCCTTCAGCGCGTCATCACTCACGAGAATGGCCTTGGCCGCTCCCATGGCGAGGGCGGTACGAAGCCCCGAGGTCTCTCCGGCCGGGGCCATCGAGACCAGGGTGACCTCGCCGCCACCGGCTGCTTCGGCGAGTTGCAACCCCATCTCCACGCCATAGGCATCGGAGTCGTCCATGATCAGTTTTCCCTCCCTGACCAGGGTGTGGGTCTGAGGGTCGAGGGTCCCGGGGACGGCCGGGTCGGGGATCTGTTTGACGCAGACGACGACGTTCATGGCCTCGATTGTTCCCGAGAACCTTGCCCTTGGACCAATCCGCGGGCGACACCGTCGGCGTGGAGCGCTCTGGCGATCGGCCTTGGTCGCTCAGAGACGGCCCAGGTGGGCGAGGGTGTCGGTCACAGAATCGGTGATTACGACGTCGACCCCGGCGGCGGCGGCGGCGGCGATCTCCTCGGGGCGGTTCACGGTCCAGGTGGCCACGGCGAGGCCGAGCCCATGGGCCCGGTCCACGAGCTCCGTGCTCACCTGGGTGTGATGGGGATGCACCGCTACGCACCCGAGGTCGGTGGCGGTCTCCAGGGCTCCGAACGCGTCGAGGGCGGGGTGGACGAGGAGCCCGAGCGATGCCTCGCCGTTGCGCCGGCCGACCGCCGCCAGCGACTCGGGCCAGAACGACGACACCACGACGCGCGCTGTCGTCGTCGGGGAATGCCCGGCAGGCCGGGCGAGGACCGCGGCGACGTCGAGCGCGACCTGGTCGGTCGGGTCGTATCCGGGGTCGGTGGGGATGTTCTTGATCTCGACGTTGACGACTGCTCCCGCGCACAGCGCCAGGGCTTCTTCGAGTGTGGGGACCCATTCCGGGAGCTGGTCGCTCCGACACCGGTGGATGAGTCCCGCTCCCGGGACCTCGGCGTCGTGATGGACGACGAGCTCCCCGTCGGCGCTCCGCCGCACGTCGAGCTCCACCCCGTCAGCGCCGAGGCGAAGAGCAGTGCCGAAGGCCTCGAGGCTGTTCTCACGCCATGGCCCGGACCCACCCCGGTGGGCGAGCACGATCATCGGCTGGCCGGATTGTCGCCGTGGCCAACGGGGCGCGGGGGTCGGCTCGGGTGGTCGATTCTGTCCGGGCTTTTCAGGTGGGCTGCCCACGCCATGCACCATAGGCAGGCGCCTTCATGGCCCTGACCGGGCTCGAATGGCGACGAGCATGGGCGGCGTCAGCAGCGGACACTGCACGAGGACGCTGCCCATGCCTCGCCATTCGTTGCAAGAAACTGGGCGCTCAGCCAGATGGGGTCTTGGGGGAACCGCAGTTCGACGTGACCGCCCGATTCCACGGTAGGCCCGTCGGCGTTGCGCGCCCAGCGGGGTTCCACCTGTCACGAGGCCAGAGAAACCACCTGCTTTCCCCGGCCCCCAGACCCGAGATCGGACATTCCGGTCGCGGGGAGGCGTTCCGCCCATTTCCGATCATTTCCCCGGTATTCCCTTGCCTTTGAACCCCCCCGAGTCTTCTTCGCGCTTGCGGGGGTGAGCGCTTGGGAGTAGCTTCACATTCACCGTTTCCCGTGGCGGCCAACCCCTGTGGCCAGCCAAGTGAACGGGTTCACAAGAAGCGGACGGTCAGAATTGCCCGGAACTGCACTGTACCGGAGGAGGTAATCGTGGCACTCATGTGGAACCGCTCGGTCGAATGGGATGCCGAGGACTGGCGCAAGGTTGCGGCCTGTCGGTACACCGAGCCCGACCTCTTCTTCCCGGTGGGAACGACCGGACCGGCCATCGACCAGATCGAGGCCGCCAAGCGGGTGTGCCGGGCGTGTGAGGCCATCGAGCCCTGTCTCGAATTCGCCCTCGCCACCAACCAGGAGTCGGGCATCTGGGGCGGCACCTCGGAGGAGGAGCGTCGCAAGCTCCGCAAGGCGTGGCTGGCCGCCCGCCGGCGCGCCTCGTAATCACACCTCGGATCACCACCGACACAGAGTCATTCGGCCCCGGAGCAAATCCGGGGCCGTTTCGCGTCGAGTATCAGGGTTTTAGCCGCCGCACCCTCGGTATCCTCGATCGACGAGGAACGCGTCGGCCTCTCCGTCTCCACTTCCCCTCGGTGAGAGGCACCGCTCCTCGCTGAGAGGTGCCGTCATGCGTGACGCGTCGAGTGGCCAACGGCTCGGCACTAGGTGGGTCGACCGGTCCATGCAGACCAAGGGCCTCGTGGTCATCGCCGTTCCCATCGCCATCCTCTTCATCGTGCTGGGCTCCACCTCGTGGTTCACCCATGTCGACAACCGGGCCCAGGACGTCGCCGGTCACTCCCGACAGATCGTCGACGCCGCCACCACGCTCGAGAACAGCCTCCTCTCGGCGCAGACTGGCCTCGGTGACTTTCTCCTCACCGGGGACCCCTCGTTCCAGGCATCGTATGCACGGGCCGAGAAGGCACTTCCCGCCCAGATCGGCCAGCTCGAGGCGTTGACCCTCGATTCGGTGCCCGAACAGATCTCGGGTCGTGCCATCCAACGCGACACCGACCAACTCGTGGCGGCGTTGGCCCGCCTGAAAGACGAGCAGCCCTCTCCGACACCGTCGGCCGCAGTCCGGACATTGCTCGCGTCGGTCAAGGTCGAGACGGACAAGCTCCGAAACGACATCTCCTCGCTGACGGTCCGCGAGAGCGCGGTCATCGCCAGTCAACAGTCCGACATCCACACCTCGAACATCTTCCTGCCCGCCATCGCCGTCGCGGCCGTCGTGCTCGCCTTGGCCGGGGGCGTCATGGTGTCGCAGCTGTTCACGACGGGCGTGGTCCGGCGACTCCGTCGTCTCGAGCGCGCCACCGAGGACCTCGAGCGCGGCGTCACCCCGGTCCAGGTGCCCAGCGGGCGCGACGAGATCGGGCGGCTGTCGACGAGACTCCTCGACACCACCGCCCAATTGCGCGAGCGCGCCGAGGAACGCGACCGCGCCCGCGCCGACCTCGAGAACATCCTCACCGCCAGCCCCGTGGTGTCCCTGCGCTATGACGTCGGCACCCGGCGGTTTTCCTATGCGAGCCCCAACATCGATCGGCTCCTCGGGATCTCAGCCGAGGAGGCCATCGCCTCTCCGAAGCGCATCCTCGAGCGGTTCCATCCCGACTCGGCCGACCAATTGCGCGATGCCCTGGTCACCCGGACTCCAGGACACGGGAAACGCCTCGAGATCCTCATGCGCTTCCGGCGCGACGTCACTTCGGAGGACTGGCGCGAGGCCGACGCCGTCTACACCTTGGAATGGGGCCGATCCGGTGAGCTCCAGGGGCTCGTGGCCTATCTCATCGACGTCTCCGAGCGCCATGTGGCACAGCGCGCCGCTGATGAGCGCCGTTTTCTCCTCGAGTCCATCTTCCACGCGTCGCCAGACACCATCGTGGTGCGCGACATCTCGGGACAGGTCGTCCTCGGCAGCTCGCCTCTGGCCGATGTGATCGGCACCACCGACACCGTGCGCGACGACGTGGACCGGGCCGTGCTCGACGAGTTGATCGCCCGCTGTGTCACCGGCGAACAGAGCCCCGATCCGGTGATGACCACGGGGCGACTGCCCGGTGGAGAGCTGCGCACCTACGAGACCCGGGCCCGACCGGTCTTCGACCACGGCGGGCGGGTCACGGGCACCGTGACCATCTCGCGTGACGTGACCGAGCGGGTCCACCTCGAGCAGTCCCTCCGCCACGCCTCGGTGGGAGCCGAGCGGGCCAGTCAGGCCAAGAGCGAATTCCTGTCCCGGATGAGCCACGAGCTTCGCACCCCGCTCAACGCCATCCTCGGCTTCGCGCAGCTGCTCGACATGGACGAGCTCCCCGCCGAGCAGGCGTCGAGCGTCGACCAGATCCAGGTGGCCGGGCGTCACCTGTTGTCGCTCATCAACGAGGTGCTCGACATCTCCCGCATCGAAGCGGGGCGCGTCAGCCTGTCGACCGAGCCCGTCGAAGTCAGTGAAGTCCTCGACGAGGTGACGACGTTGCTGGCCCCGGTGGCCGAGGTCGCGGGCGTGGAGCTCTCGGTCGACATCGACGGGTCGCGCGTCCTGCGCGTGCGGGCCGATCGTCAGCGGTTGCTCCAGGTGCTGCTCAATCTGGGGTCGAACGCCGTGAAGTACAACACCCGGGGCGGCTCGGTGTCGTTTCAAACCGGTCCAGGCGACAACGGTCGGGTCCGGTTCGAGGTGCGCGACACAGGCCCGGGGATCCCCCATGAGAAACAGGACCAGTTGTTCGTCCCCTTCTCGAGGCTCGGAGCCGAGCGCTCGGCGGTCGAAGGGACAGGGGTGGGCCTGGCCCTGTCGAAGCAGCTCGTCGAGGTCATGGGTGGGGTCATCGGTGTGGACTCGTTCCCCGGCCACGGTTCGACGTTCTGGGTGGAACTCCTCGCGGCGCCGTCGTCGGCCGCCGACGACCACCCGGAGGTGGTGGGGCCCGCTCCCCGCCCCGCCCCGTCGCGGGGCACAGTTGACCCCGGGTCCAACGGCACCCGGGCGCCGGCGGTGGGCGATGTCGGGGTCGTCGTACTTCAAATCGAGGACAACCCTTCGAACTCCGCCCTGGTCGAGCAGGTGCTCGCCAAGCGCCCCGGCGTCAGGCTGATTTCAGCCGGTGAAGGCCGGGCCGGACTCGAATTGGCCCGCCAACATCGTCCTGACCTGGTTCTTCTCGATCTCCACCTGCCCGACCTGCCCGGTGACGAGCTGCTGCACCGGCTCAAGGCCGTGCCTGAGTTGGCCGACACAAAGGTAGTCGTGGTGAGCGCAGACGCCACGCCGAGCAGGATCAAGGAGATGCTCGACCTCGGGGTCGAGGGTTACCTGACGAAGCCGGTGGACGTCGACGCTCTGCTCCGACTGGTGGACTACGAGATCGGAGCCCAGCAGGGTGAGGCGCAGTGACGGGATGTCACAGGGTGTGAAGGTGTCCGTCGTTGACGGCGGTGGCACGAAGGTCGCGCCGGACATTCCCGCCGACACGCTGACCATCGAGCAGGCCACAAGGCAGGGACGGTCGTGGGGGGCACCTCGACCGCAAGGACGAGATCAAGGGCGACCGGAGGTAGTGCTGTGACTATGACTTTGCCCGACGAGGACCACATGGTCCTGGTCGCCGAGGACGACATGGCCAGCCGCACCGCCACCCGGCTCTTTCTCCAGCGGGTGGGATACCGCGTGGGTGAAGCCGCGGATGGGCCTGGGACGCTGCGCGAGGCAAGTCTCGGCAGCTACGACCTGGTGGTCTTGGACCTCGGGCTGCCCGGCATCGACGGTGAGGAGGTGCTCGCACGGCTCCGTCGCGACAGCGCGCTGCCTGTCATCGTCCTCACCGGCCGTTCCGAGGAATCCGAGCGGGTCCGGGTCCTGAACCTGGGAGCCGATGACTACGTCGTGAAGCCCTGCTCGTTGCCTGAGCTCGACGCCCGCATCCGGGCCGTGCTGCGCCGCGGCCAACCGACGCCGTCGACCAACCAGATCGAGCACGACGGGCTCGTCATCGACCGGGCCGCGCACCGGGTCACCGTGGGCGCGACGACCATCGACCTCACCCCCAAGGAGTTCGACCTCCTGGCCTTTCTCGCCGCCACACCGGACCAGGTCTTCACACGCGAGGAGCTCCTCGAGCACGTGTGGGGATCGACCCAGGAGTGGCAGGACCCGGCCACGGTCACCGAGCACGTCCGTCGGCTGCGACTGAAGCTCGAGCCCGACGAGGGGAGCCCGCGCTGGCTCCACACCGTGCGCGGGATCGGCTACCGATTCTCGGTGGTGGCCGAAGACTGAGCCTGGGGCTCGATCGTCAGCGGCGGGCACACCTCGATCAGGTTCGGGGGTGTCGCCTCTGAGCCGGCGTTGGCGGGAATCGACATCGGGGTGGGAACCGGCACCGGCGCGGACTGCTCCGGCAGTGTCACCGTGTCCAGGACGTTGCCGCCGGCGCCGAGAAGCTCCAGGGTGCCTCGCACCTCGTAGGGCCCGCTTTCCGCCGACGCCACACCCGATGCCACCTTGTGGGCGAGAACGGCCACGCCATTGACCGGAGCCATCTCGTCGGTGGCGCCGTCGGGGAACGTCACGCGCACCGAGGAGACCTCGTTGCCGACCTCGACCCCCACCCACCACACCGGGTCACCCTCGGTGACACCGAAGACCCCGGTGGAGAGCGCGTGCGGCTGGCCCGGGGTGATCGGCGTCGTGGTCGTGGGAATCGTGGTGACCGGCACGGTCGTGACCGGCGCGGTGGGGACCGGGTTCGTGATCACGCCGGGCGGAGAAGCCCCGGCGCCGACGCCCCCGTCGGGGGTCATGACACATTGGGTCTCTGTGATGGCACCTTGTCCCACGGCGTCGTCGTCGGAGAGCTCGACGGTCACGCCCGGGCCCGTCTCGAACACTGGAGACGACACCGAACCAGACGGCGCCGGTGCGGTCGTGGTGACGGGGACCGTCCCGGTCGAGGCAGAGCCCGCCACGGGTGTCGGGAGCCGGATGCATGACACCCCGTTGGAAGCGTCTTGATAGACGCGGATCTTCACGCCGTCGGATGTGGTGCGGGTGAGCACGTGGGTGGCCGAGCCGATGTCGCCAGACCCGTTGCCGCCAGACCCGTTGGTGCTCGTGGTGCCCGATGACGTGCCGGGCGCGCCGCCTGCGTTATTGGGACACATCACTGCCGGTCCCGATGCCGACGGGGAGATAGACCGGTTCCCACCAGACGGCGCTGTGGTGCTGGGTGCCGGCCCGGGACCCGAGATCCGCGCCGCCACCGGTGAGGCAGCGACCTCGCCGAAGTATCCCCCCGCAGCCCCGATCAGAAGCGCCAGCCCGGCCGCGCCCACGAGGACCCGTTGGCGCTTGCGCGTCGTGGACGCCAACCGTGCCGCGAAGACACCCCAGTCCGCGGGTGCGACGGGCTCGCTCTGTGCTTTCACGGCCATGGCGTGGCGCAGCCGGGCTTCGATGTCACCGGCCACGGAGGCACCGGGCATGGAGTTGTCGGGCATGGAGTTGTCAGGCATGGTCAACCACCTCTCGGAGTCGTTCGAGACCCCGGTGGACGAGTGAGCCGACGGTGCCGGGACGGCATCCGAGGGCGACGGCGATCTCGGCGTCGGGCAGGTCCGAGTAGTACCGGAGCACGAGGGCGGCCCGCTGTCGGTAGGGAAGGGTGGCGAGCGCGGCGCCGAGGACATCGGCATCGTCGAACCGGCCCTGCTCGGCCGCGCCATCGACGACGGACCCGGGCTGGTCGGGTCCGAAACCCGAGCGCGGTTCTGTCCCCCGAAGGGCGGCATCGGCACGGGGGCCGCGTGTGCGTTCGCGCCAGGAGCGCCGGTGGTGCGAACGACAGGCGTTCACCACCGAGCGGTGGAGATAGGCACGCGGGTCGCGAACTCCTCCCCAGTGCCGGTGGAGATGGACGAAGGCGTCTTGGACCAAATCCTCGGCGGTGTCGGGAGACTCGATGAGGACTCGGGCCAGGCGCACCATCGCCGCGAACGACCCCAGGTAGAGCTCGCCGAACGACGAGGCCCCCGGTCCCCCGGGCTCACCGGCCGAGGGCACCGCTGCCGGAAGAACGGTCCTCTCCGGGTCGGGCTCGGTCATCACGACTCCCGCATTCGTGTCCATCGCCTGGTTAGACGCACGGCAGGGCGAGAACCTTGCACCGTGGGGAGAATTTCAGAGCGAGGTGACGTCGTTCGAGGATCGCCGGACGGGGAGGTCGATGGTCACGAGGGTCCCGCCGTTGCTCTGCATGACGATGGACCCTCCGAGCTGGCTCGTGACGAGGTCGCGGACGATCGAGAGCCCGAGGCTCGTGGTGTGGTCGATGTCGAACCCCTCGGGAAGCCCGCACCCGTCGTCCCGGACCTGCAGGGTCAGGTGCTCGGCGTCGTGGGCGAGGACGAGCTCTACGTGGCCGACGGCTTCGCCCTCGTCGTTGCCGATGAACACCGAGTCGCCACCGACCGAAGTGAAGGCGTGCTCGACGGCGTTCTGAAGCAGCTCAGCCAGGACCACGGCCAAGGGGGTAGCCACATCAGCGGCCACCTCGCCCACGTCACCGGCCACCCTGATCCCAATGCGGTCTCCCGATACGACCGAGTCCTCGGCCATGCGAACCAATGACCCGACGATCTCGTCGAAGGGGACCTCGTCACCGGGCTCGCGCGACAGGATCTCGTGGACCAGTGCGATCGACCTGACCCGACGCTCTGCTTCGCGCAGTGCCTCTTGGCCCTTGCCGGGCTCGAGACGTCGAGCCTGGAGCCGGAGCAATGACGAGATCGTCTGGAGGTTGTTCTTCACCCGGTGGTGCACCTCACGGATGGCCGCGTCCTTCGACAACAAGAGGCGGTCGAGACGGCGCAGGTCTGTCACATCGCGCAACAACACCATGGCGCCGGTCACCGTCTCCTGCTCGAGCAGCGGCGTGCATTGCATCAAGACGATGACGTCGGGCCGGCGTTCGACTTCCTCGGTGACCGGGCACCCGGCGCGCAAGGCCCAGTCGAGTGCGGCATCGTCGATCCCCAACTCCGAGAGCCGCCGGCCTTCGACCACGTCGCTCACACCCATACGGTGCAGCGCGCTCATGGCGTTCGGTGACGCGTAGCGGATCTGTCCGTCGGGCTCGATCTGCAAGAGGCCGTCACCGACCCGAGGCGCATCCTCGGTGGTGTAGTCCTCGCCCATGAAAGGGAAGTCGCCCACCGCCACCATGTGGGACAGGCGCCGGTAGAGGTCCCGGTAGACCTTTTCGAGACGACCGGGGCGCCGGTCCTCGAGCGGTGCCACCCGGACCACCACCGCCACGGGATCCCCCGCGTGCCGGACGGGCACACATTCAAGCTGGGCCGTGTCGGGCACGGCGGGCACCTCACCGGTGTCACGGGAGTCGGGGTCGACCGACGCCAGCCGGACCCGGACCGGGACGGGGATGACCGCCAAGCCCGATGACATGGTCCCGGCCTGGAGGGCCTCGGTCACAACCGGCCAGTCCGAGCCCTCGACGATCTGGCCCACGAGGTCCACGCGCAGCAGCGTCGCCCACGTAGTGGGGCGGATCTGGCCGAGCACGATGAGCTTGCCGGTGTTCCCCCGCACCGGCGCCACCAGCAAGAGGTCGGAGAACGATAGGTCCGATAACACCCCCCACGACCCGAGGAGGCGTTGGAGGTGATCGAGGCTGGCGGCATCGAGCCCGGTGTGCAGCGCGGCGAGCTCGCCCGGTGTCTTCATGGACCGGGCACCGTCGCCTCCAGAGGGACATCGAGCGGGCGCCGGGCCCGAAAGGCCCGCAGCGACGTGACGTCCAAGGCGTCGAGCAGCCGCGCCAGATCGGCG
Source organism: Acidimicrobiales bacterium (assembly GCA_035532735.1). GTDB lineage: Bacteria > Actinomycetota > Acidimicrobiia > Acidimicrobiales > UBA8190 > Chersky-840. The sequence goes on from DATKQM010000044.1 coordinate 23,161, forward strand.
CTGCGATGGGCCACGTCGGAGAGTCGATGGGCGTCGGAGGCAGTGGTGAGCGCAACCCCGCCGGCCACGAAGCGCTCCAGCAGTCCCGGCGCGGGATACACCTCCTCGGCGGGCTTGCGCCATCCCGCCGAAGAGACTTCGGCGGCCATGCCCGATGCGATGGCCGCTTCGACGAGTCGGTCCCAGCACTCCTCAGGGGCGGCGGGCCGGTACCCCGCCGCCTTCACCAGATCAGGGTGGGCGAGCACGTCACACGCCCCGGTGGCGGCGAGCTCCTCGATGGCGGCCACGTAGTCGCTCCAGGCCGCCTCGACGTCGCGCGTGGACCACTCCGCCATCGAGAGCGGGTCATCGATGTCGTCGAACCGCCACGCCCCGAGCCAGTGGACCGATCCCAACAAGACGTCGAAGGGATACCCAGCGAGCAAAGAGACGACATCGTCCATCCGGCCCCGGTAGTAGTCGACCTCGAGTCCGAGCACGACGGGTAGGCCGGCGGCCTTGGCGGCCATCACGGTCTCCACGTAGGTGTCGAGATCGGCCCGGGCGTGATCGTCCCAATAGTCGGCCATCGACGACCGCAGGGCGGCGTCGGGCTCGTCGTCCCAGAAGCCCCGGAGCAGCCGGTCGGCCTGGCGGAAGCGGAAGAGGTGCTCGGTGAGTGCCACCTCGTGGACACCGGCTGCCTGAGCGCGCTCGCAGTAATCCGCCACATGCTCGAGCGTGGGAGCCGTGTCGCGCTGGCCATGGGGCCACAGGTGAAGGTGGTAGTCGAGCATCGAACCGGCAGTCTCCCGACCGGAGCTCACCGGCCGCCGGAGGCGACGGGCTTTTTCCTGATGAGGGTGACGCCGTCTCGGATCGTCATCTGCACGCAGACCACTCGGGGGTCGGCCACCACGGCGTCGTTGAAGGTGCGGATGGCACGGGTGTCGTCGGACAGATCGGTGTCGTCCACCACCCTCCCGCTCCACAAGGTGTTGTCAGCCGCGATGAGGCCGCTCGGAGAGAGCTTCCCCAAGACCGCCTCGTAGTAGGCCAGATAGTTGTTCTTGTCGGCGTCGATGAAGACCAGGTCGAACGGACCGTCGAGCTTCGCCACGGTGTCGAGGGCGGGACCTTCGATGACCTCGATGGCGTCGGGGTACGGGCTCGCCACGATATGCGACCGGGCCGCGGCGGCATGGACGGGACTCAACTCACAGGTCGTGATCCGTCCCCCCGGCGGGAGACCGGCCGCCATCGACAGCGAGGAATAACCGCTGAAGGTTCCGATCTCGAGGACCCATGAGGGGCGCAAGGCGAAGACGAGCATCTCGAGGAACCGTCCCTCGAGCGCGCCCACCATCATCTGTGGGGAATTGAGTGTGGCCCGCGTCTGCTCGGACAGTGCCACCAGGTGGGCCTCGGGCGCGGTGCTGTGAGACTCCGCGTAGGCCTCGAGGACAGGGTCGGTGATGTCGGTCATGTGGGCGGTCCCTCCGCCCGCATCGTAGGCGGCGGCGGCCCGCCTCCCGGACCGCCTACGAGGCGACGAGCGGCCTCACGAGGCGCATGACCCGATCGAGCGCGCACATATACGCCCGGTGGGCACCGGGCGTGCCGTCGCGCGCCGCGACGGCATAGGTGGCGTGCAGCCACCGGTGTGCATCGATCCCGTCGGGGTCCCCCGCGAACCCCTCGTCTTCGTCGATCTCGCACAGGAGCCAGTAGAGGTCGCGCGCGTCGAGCTGGTCGAACAGCTGCACCAGGGTTTCGAGATGCGCATCGGCATCGGCGCGCTCGGACCCTTCGGCCGAACCATAGCCGTGCACGGGCGCGAGATGACGCCCCCGCCCCCGCTCCTCGTATCCGAGGACGAGTAACGCTCCCACCCGTCCGAATCGCTGAACGACCGCGGCACGAGCGGCGGGTGAGGCGTCGGGCCCGCCCAGCAGGGCCAGGGCCGTCGTGCAGTCGCCGAGCACGGTCTCGGCTCGCAATCCGAGCTGGTCGGCGTCCTCGCTCGCCATGGCCTGTCGGATCAGTTCGGTGGCCCGTCGCGTCCGGCTTCCCGGCCGTCGGACCCCGACACCCTGGGGCGGGCGCTGCGGCCCCGCGTCGGAGCGATCAGGAGCAACACTGAGCGCGTCGTCGGACACGGCGGGCGTACTCGGGTGCCCGGCCCGGCACCACGGGGACTGGTCGGACACGAGGTTGGCACACGGTCGACCCGTGGTCGTGAACACAAAGCCACACGTTCTCGTCGCCATGACTGTGCCCGCGTCGGGTCGGGTACCTCGTGCACCTGTCTCCGACCGATTGGTCATGCATGCCTGTCGGCATCTCGAGCACCGTTCTTCATCCAGGGCAACACAATCTCCGACCAAGGCGCCACGTCGGAGAAGCCTCGTCCGATCCACCCCTCCCCCGGGCGCGGAGACGACACGCGCTCGCGCCATCGCCGATAGCCCGATCGCCTCAATGGCGAGCACTGGCCGTGTTCCCTCATCGCCAGGCGTTGGCCGTGTCGACTCGAACCAGCTCCAACTAGGCCTGTCCCGTGCCGCGGACACATCGCCAGACCCTTCTCGGGGAGCTCTCGACTCGCACCGCCTTGAAGGGCCTGTGACCAGGAAAAATGTCCTCCGTGCGCCTACAGGGGTCCCCCCCCGGGGGGGCGTGGGCCCGAAGGGGTCACTCCCCTGCACAGACCAAGGCTAAGGCCGAGGGCCGGCACAGCCGATGGAGTCCTGGTGATCGAATCGCGCGGTTTGCTCGACATAGCTGTCTGGCTTCCTGACGCGGTCGTCGTTGTTGACGCCTCTGCCCGACTGATTTGGGCCAACGACGCCGCGGAACGGTTGTTCGGAGTCGATAGCACGCGCCTGGCCGGAGTCGACGGGCTCGACTTCTTGCACCCTGACGACCAGGAGGTCGCCGCGGTGGCGCTGACGAGCATCCAGGGCAAGGCGGTGGGGACTCCCATCGAGCTTCGGATCCGCACGCCCGAAGGTTGGAAACTCGTCGAGGTCATCGGCGCCAATCTCCTCGACCGGCCCGCGGTCAATGGACTCGTGCTGTGCCTTCGCGACCTGACGCAGCGACGCCGTTGGGAGATCGCTGGTGACGAAGTAGGGAAGTTCCGAGCCATCGTCCACAACTCCACCAGCGTGATCATGCTGTTGGACGCTTCGGGTCGCATCGAAGCGGTCAGCGCGGCGATCACCAGACTTCTCGGCCACGACCAGGAGCTCGTCGAAGGCAGGCCCCTGGTGGAATTTGCCGCCTCCCACGATCGCGGGAGCCTGGCGGCGGCATTGTCGCGATCGATCGACGTCCCTTCGTTCAGCCGAGCGCCCACCGTCGTCGAGGTCGAGCTCATGCGCCGAGGTGGGAACGAATCGGTCCCGTTCGAGTTGAGCATCGTCAACCTCCTCGACGACCCGACCGTGAACGGCCTCGTCGTGTCCGGGCACGACATCACCCAGTTGCGTGCCACCAGGGACGCCCTTGACGAGCTGACGACATTCGACCCTCTCACGGGTCTCGCCAACCGGGTCACGCTGCGGGCACACGTCGAACGTTGCCTGGGCAACCCCACGACCGCCGTGGTGTTCATCGACCTCAATGGGTTCCGGCCCATCAACGACGAGCACGGCCGAGCGACGGGCGACGAGATCCTGCGCCGGGTGGCGGCACGCCTCGAGGCGTCGGTTCGCAAAGGCGACGTCGTGGCCCGGTACGGGGGAGACGAATTCGTGGTGGTCGCCGCGATCCGCGACCCCGAGGAGCTCCGGGCGTTGGCGGCACGGCTCGCCGAGGGCATCCAACGCCCCATCGAGCTGCCCGAGGGCACGTTCCGGTTGACCGCCAGTGTGGGCCTTGCCCACCCCGGCCCCGGCGACACCGCCGCTACGCTGCTAGGTCGGGCCGACACCGCCATGTACATCGCCAAACAACACGCCGAGGGCGGCGGGCCCTACCCCCAGCAGTAGCGCACGCCCCGACCCCGTCACGAGCCCCACAGCTGCTCGCCGAGACGGAGCAGGCCGGCGAGGTCGTAGACGTCGGTCTCGAAGTAGGGAATGCTCACGAGCGCTTCAGGCACTGTGGCCAGCTCCGCCTGTTGCTCGGCCTCGCGTTGGGCGACCACCCGGTAGTCGAGATAGCTCCGCCCGACCTCCGACAGCACGCGCCCGATCTGACTGACATCACCCGAGCGGACCTTGGGGGCGAGGGCGTCGGCAAGCTCGTCGGCCCGGTCCCGGAGCTTCTCGGCGACTGCGGCGCCGTGGGGATCGCGCAGGTAGGCGGGGAGGACCTTGTTCAAGACGATGGCCCCGAGGTGCAAGCGACGGTCCTTGAGCGCCTGGGCGAAGAACTCCGCCTCGCGCAGGGGGACCGCCTCGAGGGTGGACACCACGATGAACGAGGTGCGTCGGTCCGCCATGAGGCGGTGTACGGCGTGCGCCCGTTCGACGAACCCGTCGTACATGGACTGGAAGAGGACGAAGAACTGGGCGACGTCTTCGAGGAATTGTGTTCCGAGGATCCGGTCGGCGATTTGGTAGAAGGGTTTCGATGCGAGGTTCACGAGCCTCGAGCGGTACGGCACGATGAGCCAGCGCAGCAGTCGGCTCGAGAAGAACTCGGCCATCCGCTCGGGGGCGTCGAGAAAGTCGAGCGCGTTGCGCGTGGGCGGGGTGTCCACCACGATCAGGTCGTAGTTCCCCCCGGCGTGGATCTCGAACAGCCGCTCCATGGCGATGTAGTCGTGGCTCTGGACGAAGCGCGAGGAGATGTTGAGGTAGAGCGGGTTCGACAGGATCTCGTCCCGGGTGCGGTCGTCGGGGGCATGCAGCCGAATCAGAGAGTCCCAGGACTCCTTGGTGTCGAGCATGGCCGCCCACAGCTCACCCCTCGGCTTCACCCCGGCGGCGAGGAACGACTCCTCGGGGACGCGCCGCTCGGTGTTGCCGATCCCTTCGAGACCTAACGCGTCGGCCAGGCGTCGAGCGGGGTCCACGGTGAGCACGAGCACCTTACCCCCGAGGTGCGCGGCCGCCATGGCGGCGGCCGCGGCCGCGGTGGTGGTCTTTCCCACTCCTCCGGGCCCACACGCCACGACGATCTCCTTCGACGCCATGAGACCGTCGAGCGACGCCCGGCGCGGCTCGCTCTCGGCGGGGCTCTGCCTGGCCATTACGAGGCCAGCTCCTCGCCCAGGGACAGGGCCACCTGGCGCAACGTCCGCAAGCCGTGCAGACGGGTGAAGAGGAAGGGCAGGTACATCATCGGGACGGCAGGGTCGATGCCACTGCGCAACCGCTCGAGATGCTCTGCACGCGTGCGGCGCAAGGTGACGGCGAGTCGGGCTGCGTCGAGCACCGGCCGGGGGTCGTCAGAGACGAGCTTCTTGAGCTCGGCCGAGGTCGCCGGTCGGCACAACTCGTTGAAGACCGTCTCTTCGCTGCGCCCGAACAACTCGGGGAGGACCCGGTTCACGATCACCGCGGCGAGCTCGACCGACGTCTCGGTAGCGACCTTTCCGGCCAATTCGATCGTCTCGTTGACCGGCATCTCCTCGGGCGTGGTAACGATCACGAGTCCCGTCGTGGCCGGATCGGAGAGGATGTCGAGAATCCAATCGGTCTGGGAGCGGATCAGCCCGACCTTGACGAGGTCGTTGATCGCCTGGGGTGCAGCGAGTTGCCCGACGATGTGGCCCGTGGCGGACGCGTCGACGACAACGAGGTCGTAGTGACGCTCACGTACCTCGTAACAGAACTTCCCTACGGTGAGGATCTCCCGCACGCCCGGAGCAGCGGTGGCAACGAAGTCGAACGCCTTGGCCAACGGCCCGATCCGGCCCACCACGGGGATGCGCAGATTGAGCCGGAGGTATTCACGAAGCGACGCCTCGGTGTCCATCGACATGGCCCATAAGGACGGGAACACCTCGCGCGCCGCGAAATTGGTGGGGCCGGTCTCGAAGTAGGCGGCCACATCACCTTTGGCATCCATCTCGCACACGAGCGTACGCCGGCCGTGCTCGGCGGCATACAACGCCAGTCCGGCGGCAACCGTCGTCTTGCCGACCCCACCCTTCCCCGTGACGAACAGAAGACGGCGGTCGAGTAGTCCGACCATCTGGCGCTCGGCGGTGCTCACGGGTGCCACCACCGCCCCTTCGGGTCAGGGATCCGGCTCAGGAATCCGGTTCAGAGGATCCGGCTCAGGGAGTCGGGTCAGGGGGCGCCGAAACCGACCCGGCGCTCGTGGGTCGGGGCCCCTACCTCGACATAGGCGACTTTGGCCACCGGAATGGCAACACGGCGACCCTTGCGGTCGGTGAGCCACAGCACCCCTGATTCTCCGACCAGCGATGACTCGATGTCGGCGATCACCGCCTCGCGATCGGCGTCGTCGTCCAATTCGACCTCGAGCTCCTTGGCGCTCTGTACGATCCCGATGCGCACGTCCACCTCTGTCTCGCTCCTCCGATCGAACCGGCCGGGGGCCGGACGGCCAACGACCATACAGCTCTGCGCCACACTAAAGCCCATGGAGCCAACCCCCGTCGCGCCGACCGAGCGGGGTCGTCGCTGGGCGGCCACCATGACGGGCCACGGCGGCCAGGGCCTGCGCACGGCCCATGCCGACTCCTCCGCCAGCCTGGGCATCGATGCCGAGGGCCAGCCCTACGGGCGCTCCGAGCGCGAAGAGGCCGAAGACCAGGTGCTCGCACCGGGGGCGACCCGGGCCACGGCCGGGGGTCGACGCGCCGCTCCCGAGGGGCCCGACCCGTGGCGGACGTGTTTCGAGCGGGACCGGGACCGCATCTTGCATTCGGCGGCCTTCCGGCGACTGGCGGGAAAGACTCAGGTCTTCGTCTTCCCCGCCGACCATCAACGGACCCGGCTCAGCCACGCCCTCGAGGTGGCCCAGGTGGCGACCGGGATCGCCCAGGCGTGCCGACTGAACGTGGCGTTGACCGAAGCCATCGCCCTGGGACATGACTGCGGGCATGGTCCGGGTGGGCACATGAGCGAGGACGCACTCGGGATCTTCCTCCCAGGGGGCTTCGATCACGCCGTCTGGGGCGCGGATGTCTCGGTGGCAAACCTGAACCTTTGCCAGGAGACACTCGACGGCATCCGCAACCACTCCTGGTCGCGTCCTGCGCCCGCCACTCCGGAGGGCGAGGTGGTGAGTTGGGCGGACCGGATCGCGTACCTGTGCCACGACTGGGAGGACGCCGTCTCGGCCGGGATCGTCACCCCGACACTTCTTCCCGACATCGTGCTCGGGCTCTGCGGCGAGACCCGATCGCGACAACTGCGCACCTTCATCGAAGGGACGGTACGCTCCACACTGCGCAGCGGCAGGGTGGGGATGGACGAGGAGCTGGCCGAGGCTCTCGCCGCCTTCCGGCAGTGCAACTACGAGCACATCTACCTCCGCCCGGCATCGGTGACACAAGGCGAGTCGGTGGTGTCGATGTTGCGCGCCCTGGTCGCACACTTCACCGACCAACCCAACCTCATCCCCGGCGTGCGAAGCGGCGGAGGCCTGGCCGGGGGCAGCGAGGGCGCGGTGTTCGAGGCGGTCGCGTACGTGGCGGGGATGACCGATCGCTTCGCGGTGGGCATCGCCGTGTCTGATCTCGGATGGGACCGGGACAGGCTTCCCCGCGGCGTCGACTACCTCACCGGACGTTGAGCTCCCGTCGATAGATGCGAGCCGGTCCGAGCTCCTCGAGGCGGGTCGCTAGAGCGTCGAAAGCCCGGGCGGCTTCGCCACCGGGATCCGACACGCGCACCGGCACGCCGATGTCGCCGCCGACGCGGAGGTCGGGGACAAGCGGTACCTGGCCCAGCAGCGGCACCTCGAGATCGTCGGCGAGCGCCTGGCCGCCACCGGCGCCGAAGAGCTCGTAGCGGGTGCCGTCGTCGCCGGTGAACCACGAGAGGTTCTCCACGACGCCTCGCACCGCCAGCTTGAGCTTCTTGGCCGCGTAGGCAGAGCGTTGGGCGACTCGCTGCGCGGCCGCCTGTGGAGTCGTCACCACCACGATCTCAGTGCGAGGGAGATATTGGCCCAACGAAAGGGTCACGTCGCCGGTCCCCGGGGGCATGTCGATGAGGAGGAAGTCGGGCTCTCCCCAATACGAGTCGACGAGAAACTGTTCGAGCGCTTTGTGCAGCATGGGACCACGCCAGATCACAGGCTGCTCGTCGGGGACGAAGAAGCCCATCGACAGACAGCGCACCCCGTGGACCACCGGCGGCACGAGGAGGTCGTCGAGGGCGACGGGGCCCCGGGTCACACCGAGCATCTTCGGGACCGAGAAGCCATAGACATCGGCGTCGAGCAGCCCGACGTCATAGCCCCGCGCCGCCAACGCCACGGCCAGGTTCACGGTGACCGACGACTTGCCGACACCACCTTTACCCGATGAGATCCCCACCACCCGGGTACGCGATCCCGGTGCCATGAAGCGATTGGGTCGCCCGGCCTCGTGCCCGAGCGGTGCGGGGGGCCCATCAGCCCCATGCGCATGGGCAGGGCGGGCCGTGGGGATCGTTTCGACCGGTTCGCCCCCGGACCCGAGGGCCAGCCGGCGATGGAGCTCCTGACGCTCCTCGCCGGTCATGGTGGCGACTTCGACCTTCACCTCACCCATGCCGGGCAGGGCTCCCACGCTCCGGACGATCTGGTCGACCAGTTCGTCGGCCGTGGGCCACTTCTCGACAGGCAGCGCCAGCACCACTGACGCCTGGCGGCGACCCGATCGAACCGAACGCACCATCCCGAGCTCCCCGAGGCCGCGACGCAAGGTCGGGTCCTCCACGGCCGCGGCGGCGGCGAGCACTTCGGCATCGGTCGGGGCCACGGCGCCTCTCTCGGAAAGGGTCCGGCGGCGCGACCAGGGATTACGCCGCGCTCAACCGGTAGACTACCGGTGTGCAATCAACGCCCGATTTCGCTGCGAACGCCCCCGCCGATCGCAGGTTCTCGGCCGCGGTGGCCGCCGTGACCTCTGCGTTCGGAGACCCGACGCGTCGCGAGATCTACCTCCACGTCCGGTCGCACCCCGGTGCCACCGCCTCGGAATTGGCCGCTGAGTTCTCGGTCCACCCCAATGTGGCCCGGCACCATCTCGACCGGCTCGCCGCCGGGGGGTATCTCGAGGTGAGCCTGGAACGCCCCCCCAGTGCCGGAGCGGGACGCCCGTCCAAGCACTACCGGGCCGCGGACGGGCCCGGTGGTGATCCCACCTTGGACTTCGCCAATCACCGCGACGACCTGATCGTGGCTCTGCTGGCCGAAGCCCTGGAGCTGCTCGGTCCCGTCGAGGCCGAGCGCATGGCCGAGCGGCTCGGCGAGAACTACGGCCGAGTGCTCGCCGATCGGATGGAGCCCGGTGAGGGACAACGGTCGGTGCGCGCCGCCATGCACGCCATCGCCGATGCACTGACAGCCCATGGCTTCGCCGCCCATGCCGAGGACCGCGGAGAGTCGATCGCGGTGGTGGCCGCGCACTGCCCCTTCGGCGAGGCCGCCACCCAACACCCCGTGATCTGTGCCGTGGACCGGGGTCTCGTGCGCGGGCTCCTGGCCGTCTTGTGCGGCGAGGAGGCCGATGCACCCATCCCGGTCGTGCTTTCGTCGCGCGCCCGCGGTGACGAAGCCTGCGCGGCGCTGGTCTGAGCCCTGGCGCGCCACTACCTCGACCACGCCTCCACTTCGCCACCGCGTCCCGAAGTGGTGGCGGCCATGACCGCTTGGTTGGAGTCGGCACGTGACACCGTCGGCGACCCGGGCCGGGTCCACACCGAAGGTCGCGTCGTCCGCGCCGAATTGGAACTGGCGAGAGAACAAGTCGCCGCGCTGCTCGGCGTCGGTCCCCGACAGGTCGTGTTCACCTCGGGCGGGACCGAGTCTGTGAACTCCGCCACGTGGGGAGCGACCCGGGCGCGACCGGGGCGGCCCATCGTGCTCGCCGATGTCGAGCACTCCTCGGTGCGCGACTCCTCGGCGCGCGCCGGCCCGGTGGAGCGCGTGGAGGTCGACCGGCTGGGACGCATCGACCCCGCCGCGGTGGAGAGCGCCCTCCTCAAGACAGCGCGAGATGGCGCTCCCGCCGCCCTCGTGCATTGTCAGAGCGCCAACCACGAGGTCGGCACCGTCCAACCCGTGCCCGAGGTCGTCGAGGTAGCGCACCGTCACGACGCGTTCGTCCACGTCGACGCGTGCATGACCGCGGGGCACGGCGAGATGGTCCTCGACGAGCTCGGCGCGGATCTCGTATCGGTGAGCGCCCACAAACTGGGGGGGCCTCCCGGGATCGGTGCTCTGGTGGTGCGGCGTGGACTGCGGGTCGAACCGTGGGTGGTCGGCGGCGAACAGGAGCGGGCACGACGCGGCGGGCTCGAGAACATCCTGGGCATCATCGGGTTCGGGGCAGCCGCCCAAGCCCTGACAGAGCCCGGCCGACTTGCCTTTGAGTCCGCGCAGGCCACACGGCGCACCGACGCCATCCTCGCCGCCGCCACGGCGGTCGACGACGTCGAGGTGCTGGGCGACCGCCACGACCGGATCGCTCACCTGGTGTGCGTGGCGGTGGGCGGAGTCGAGGCCGAGCCGGTCCTCCTCGGCCTCGACCAGAACGGGATCGCGGCCCACTCCGGCTCGTCGTGCTCCTCGGAGTCCCTGGCGCCGTCGCCCGTGCTGGCGGCCATGGGTGTCGACGCAGAGCGCTCACTGCGGTTGTCGGTCGGATGGTCCACCACCGATGACGACGTCGAGGCGTTCGCGGCGGCGTTCCCCCGGGTCGTCGCCCAGTTGCGCGCCCTTCGGGCCTGAGCAGTCGGCGCTCAGCGCGCCGGTTGGGTCGTGATGCCGAGGTCGCGATCGGTCAGCTACTCCCCATGGCCGGGACGGGCAGATTGGCCTTGCGAAACGCCTGGGTGATGATCGACTTGGCGACCTGCACTTCCGACGCCGGCGGTCGGTCGGCGAGGAACTGGCGGAACTCGGCGACAGCGCCAGGGGCGTTGCCCTCGGCAAGACGCATCGACCCCAGATATAGATGCGGCGCGTAGGCGCCGGGGGCGGCGCGTTCTGCCATCTGCTCCTGGTCTTGCGCACGAGACAACACCGCGGCGTCGCCCGATCTCACTCCTGCCTCGAACTCGAGCCATCCGGATTCCGCCAGCGCCTCGGGCTGGGTGGGGTCCTGGGTCAGCACCTCCAGGTACAGGCGGAGCGCGCCGGACGCATTTCCGGAGATCTCGAGGGTCTCGGCCTGGGCGAGGGTCCGTTGCAATTGCGCGGCCCGGCTCAGGCTGACCGAGCCTGACACCGTCTGACCGGGGAGCCGTGTACCGGTCTGGGTCACGACGAGGGTGCTCGCGATCGCTGCCACCACGACGAGAGACCCCGCCACCAACATGGACCGTCGGCGCCTCCGTGCCGGTGCGGGCGCGTCCTTCGCGGTGCCGGTTGACATCGGTGTCGGTGCCAGGTTTTCGAGCCCCAACGCACGGGGTGGTTCTCCGCTCTCGAGTGCCCGCAGGACCTCCGCGGCGCGATGGGTGTAGCGATCGCGCAACACGGTGAAGTCCGACTCGGAGATGTCACCGGCACGCCGCTCTCGCTCGAGGTCCTCGAGTGAGTCCAAGAGAAAGGACCGTTCGTCTTCGAGCTCAGCGCGGGTCACGGCGCGGGTGCGGGCTCCGCGGACTGTGCGACGGCGCGTGAGCGATCGGCTAGGGCCCGGGCGACCAGGGCGCGGTCCTCGTCCGAGACCGACACCGCAGCGCGGCGGCGGCGTCGCCACAGCACCGTGACGAGCCCGACCACGGCCACGACCACCGCCACCGGAGGCAGCACCCACACCCACACCGTCCACCCTTGCGTGGGTGGGCGCAGCAGGATGCCGGGCCCGTAGCGACTCACCAAGAACGTGTCGATCTGACCGTCGCTCTCCCCGGCGCGGACACGGGTCGTCACGGCACGGCGGATCGCAACCGCCGTCGATGCCGAGGAATCCGCCACCGAGATGCCCTCACAGCTCGGGCAACGCACGAGGGCGTCGATGGTGTCGACCCGTTGGGTGACCGTGGGGGGAGCGCCGCCCCGAGACGCCCCGAAACCGAGGGCGACGGCAACCACGATCACGAGGACCACCCACGACGCCCAGCGCGTCCACCGGGAGGGGGAGGACCCAATCACCGGTGACCCCCCTGGGCCCGGCTCAGCCAGTAGTCGAGCGAAGTATCGGTCATGGGGCCGTCGAAATGAGCCACCACGGTGCCGTCGGGCGCCACGATGAAGGTCTCGGGCGGTCCCCGCACGCCGTAGTCGAGAGCGATCTGCCCACCTCCGTCGACGACGGCGGGCCAGGTCGCACCGGTGGAGGCCATGAAGCTCCGGGCCGTCGACGCCGAGTCGTCAAACACCACGCCGACCAGGCCGGCGGAGCCCGGCGACCGGTGCCCGTAGGCGAACGCCACCAGTTCGGGTTGCTCCTGCTGGCACGGGGGGCACCAGCTCGCGAAGAAGTTCACGACGACCCAACGGCCCCGCCACGACGACAGGTTGAACGTGCCTCCACCGAGCGTGGGACCCGAGATCGACGGCGCGCTCTGGCCGACGAGCGGTGTGTCGACTTCGGTGACGGTCTGAGGCGGCCGGGTGGCGAGCAAGGCCACCAGGGCGGCTCCGGCGACCAGGGTCACCCCCGCCACCCATTTGGCGGTGTGGCGGCGATGGGTGGCGGCACCGGGCTCGGGGGGCTCGCTTTGGGTGACCGTCACGGGGAACCGGCCGGGACGGGCTCGGCCACGTGCTTGTCGTCGCCGGGCTCCTCCGACTCGACGTCCTGCGA
>DATKQM010000045.1:0-26155 GCA_035532735.1 Acidimicrobiales bacterium
ACGCGATTCCCCCCCAGTATCTGTCCCGCTGCTCCGCGACGAGCTGCACCACGTGCTGCGCCGATCCCAGGGCAAAGTCTACTGGGGAACCTCGGCGATTGGCGACAAGATGTTTCCCATCATCGGTGCCCCTTGGCCCATCCGACCAGGGGAAACGCCCCTGGGTGGCGTCGGACCCGGGACGGGTGGGCGCCGGTGTTCAGCGAAGCGGATACGACCGGGTGAGGACCAGGCCCCACTCGTCGTTCAGGAGGTCGTTGGACAGGCGGAACCGCTCGTCGGCCCATGCATCGAAGCTGGCGTCGAACAGCGGCTTCCTTCTCGGGAGGAGGCCGCTCATCTTGACCACCATCGCCGAGACCCTGTTGGGGATGTCCACCGGAGGGTACGGATTGAGCTCGGTCTTGGTGATGTGGTTCAGGCGCTGGCGCATCCGGGTCTCGCCATCGGACTCACCCTCGTTGATCCGAGTCTGCAACTGGGCTTGGGAGAGCGACCAAGGCTCGATGTCGAGGAAACGGGCCAGCTCTCCGAGCACCGCAGCGGGCTCTCGGGTGAATCGCCCGTAGTCGATCAGCATGATCCGCTCGGGCCCGAATCGCCGGGCATAGCCAGACAGGAGTCGGTGATATTCCCAGTAGGCGAGGTCCACGCCGGTCGTCTTCATGCGCGGCATCGGAGCCAGGGTGGTCTTGATGTTTCCGGGCCATCCGGCCAGGACGATCTGCTTGTACTCGGATCTGATCGCCTCAGCCTGATGCCGAAGTACCCAGAAGACCTTGGCCTCGGGCAGCGTCGCATGGAGCCGGTCCGCGATCCGGACACCGTCGTACCCGCCGCTGGCGCAGTGTCCCGAAAAGCGCTCGGCCGAGACGACCACCACCTGTCGGGGGTCGGAAACCACCGTCGCGGCCCGCTGGGTGAAAAGGGCACGGGCCTCTGTTGCATCGAAGTCGCTGTCGCGCGCAAAGATCATCTGTCGGACGAAGGCATCTGACGCCACCACCCCGAATTCGCTGCCACCGAGGAGCGGCGCGACCTGGGGATGGTTGCTGAACGCCATCTGCTGGAACCACGACGTCGCAGTCTTGTGGTAGCCGATGTGCACCGCGATCGGGTTGGGGCGATCCATGACTGGTCTCAGGCCGCGAGCAGTTCGGAGCTCAAGGCGCCCTGTTGGCTGGCTGACACGCGATTGCCCTCTGTTCCGCTCCCCAACCTCTCGACCAAGGCTACTGCGGCTCCCGTCCGTATGGCGACATGACGTTGGGTGCCACCGATACCATCGCCGGGTGCCACCAGGGAAAGCGCCTGCCGCCACTGACGGCACCATTCCCCGGGTCCTCCTGCTCATCAAGGGCCTCGGTCTGGGGGGCGCGGAACGGTTGCTCGTCGACGTCATGGCCACCCGGGACAGAGAGCGGATCGACTACGAGGTGGCGTACGTCCTGTCCGCACAAGACGCCCTCGCCCCTGCCATGAAAGCCACGGGGGTGCTCGTGCACGACCTCGGGGGCTCCGCCAGTGCGGACCTGCGGTGGACCGCGGCGCTGCGCTCTCTGCTCGTCGAACGACGCTTCGACGTGCTCCATGCCCACCTGCCTTACACCGCGGCCATCGGTCGCCTGGTCGCCCTGACGCTGCTCCCGAAGCACCGGCCTGTCCTCGTCTATACCGAGCACAGCCTGTGGAACAAGGCCGCCGTCGTGACCAAGGCCCTCAACCGAGCCACCGTGGGCATGGACCGGGCACTCATCGTGGTGTCGACCGCAGCGCGCGATGCGCTGCCGTCAGCGCTGCGATCGCGCGCCCGCGTGGTGGTCCACGGTGTGGACCGGGCTCGTTTCGCCGCGCTCATCGAGGATCGGGCCGAGCTACGCCGGGCCGTGCGCGCCGAGCTCGCGGTCGCCGACGACGAAGTCCTCGCCCTCACGGTGGCCAACCTGCGCAGCGAAAAGGGCTACGACGTGCTGATCGAGGCGGCGCGCCTGGCGGTCGCGGCCGGTGCACCCGTGCGATTCGTGTCGGTCGGCCGGGGTCAGCTCGACGACGAGCTGGCGGCGCAGGCCGAAGCCCCGGGCCTGGCCGGGCACATCCAGTTCCTGGGCACACGCACCGACACGCCGCGTCTGATGGCGGGAGCCGACATCTTCGTCCTACCCTCGCACCAAGAGGGCCTCCCCGTGGCCCTCATGGAAGCGATGAGCGCCGGACTGCCAGTGGTGGCGACCATCGTGGGGGGTGTTCCCGACGTCGTCACGAACGACGTCGAGGGCCTGCTCGTCCCCCCCGGGCGCCCCGATCTGTTGGCGGAAGCGGTGGTGCGCGTGGTCGATGACCCGGCACTTCGGTCTCGATTGGCCGCCTCCTCATTGGCCCGAAGCGAGTTGTTCGACGTGAAAAGTGCCACCCGGGCCATCGAGGCCGTGTACGGCGAGCTCTTGGCCAAGAGGCGACAAGGGTGACGATGGCCTCGGGTCGGGCCGGAGCAGACGACGGCACCCCGCTCGTCCTCCACGTCATCCCCACCGCCACGGCCCGGGGCGCTCAACGCGAAGCCCGGGCGCTCGCCACCAGTCTCGACCTACCCGGCTGGCGTCACCATCGCCTCCTGAGCCTGTTCGCGGGGCCAGCGCAGGTCCCCGTGGACATCGCCCTCGACTACCCCGGAGGCGACCGGCCGGCCGAGGGTTTCGACCCCCGTCTCGTGCTACGGCTCCGGGCCCTGCTGCGGCGTATCGGACCGGCGGTCGTCGTCGCCCACGGTGGTGACCCTCTCAAGTACATCGTGCCCGCCATGCTCGGCTCGCGCCGACCACTGGCCTATTACGCCACGGGAACCTTCGAACATGCTTCGAGCCCGGGACGGGTGGCCTTGTGGCGACGGCTGGTCGGGCGCGCCGATGTGGTGGCGGCCGAGGGTGACGAGGTGCTCGACCAATGCCGCCGCCTCCTGCACGTCCCTCAAGGGCGCTCGTTGCTCGCCCCCAACGGGCGCGACCCTGCGGAGTTCCATCCACCTGAGCACCCCATGGACCCGCCGGCGCCGGCGCTGGCTTTCGTGGGCGCCTTCAACCCGGGCAAGCGCCCCGGCCGCTTCATCGATGTCGTGGCGGCATTGCGCAACGACAGGGTCGCACTGCGTGCCTTCATGTGCGGCGACGGGCCGCTCGCGGCGGAGGTGGCAGGCCCCGCGGCGGCCGCCGGCGTCGAGCTGCTGGGGACGCGTGACGACGTGGCGGCGGTGCTGCGCGGAGCCGACGTGTTCGTCTTCCCGAGCCTCCCCACCGGTGAGGGTATGCCCGGCGTGCTCATCGAAGCGGGGATGAGCGGGCTGGCCGTGGTGGCAACGGCGGTGCCCGGCGCCAGAACCATCGTGGAGGACGGCACGACCGGCTTCATCGTGGAGGTCGACGACCTCGATGCCATGGTCCGGGCGACCAAGCGCCTCCTGGTGACCCCCGGCCTCCGCCGAACGATGGGCGACGCGGGACGCCGTCGCTGCGAGGAGCGCTTCAGTCTGGAGGCGGTGGCGGCATGCTGGCTCTCGTTCCTCGAGCCCCTCGTGGCCCGGTCAGCTCCGCGTACACCGCACGCAGGCGGGTGATCACGTCGTCCTCGGAGAACCGCTCGACCACGCGCCGGCGGCAAGACTCGCCAAGAGCGACCCGTCGCTGCGGATCGTCGAGCAGTCTCTGCACCGTCTCGAGAAGAGCCACCGTGTCGCCCCGGGGCACGAGCAGCCCGCTGGTGGGGTCGATGACCTCGCGCACCCCTCGTACGTCGTAGCCGACGACAGGTCGGCCCGCCACGGCCGCCTCGATGGCCACCCGGGGCACTCCCTCGCGGTACGAGGGCTGGACGACGACATCGGCTTCGGAGAGAAAGGGCCTGATGTCGTCCACGGCCCCCACGAAGGTCACATCATCAGTGGCCGCCGCGATCTCCGCATCCGACAATGCGTCGCGCTGGTCGTGTTCGACGGGACCGACGTGGACGAAGGTGGCCCGGCCTCGCAGGGACCGGGCCAGGCCCAGAAAGTCAGCGCAACCCTTCTCGCGCACCAGGCGGCTCACCATGAGGACCGTCGGCACCTTGGGTGCGGGCTCCCCCGGTGGTGATGACGGTGATGCTTCGGGAGCCACCGGAGTCGTGAAGTGGTCAAGGACCACACCGTTGCCGAGAAATCGGATCTTTCTCGGGTTACAGACACGTGCGTTGGGCAACACGTCGAAATCCTCACGGCTCTGGACGAGGACGAGGTCGGCCCAGGCGCAGCACCAGCGCTCGAACACCCAACCCATCACGTTGGCGACGCGACCGTTGTCGCGGAAGTACAAGGCACCGTGGATCGTGTAGATCGCCGTGGTCCCTCCCAGACGTGCCGCGGGAAGCCCGAGGAACGACGCCTTCGGGGTGTGGGTCTGGACGAAGTCGAAGCGCCGACGGCGGAAGTAGCGCCACAGGCCGACGAACGCCACGATGTCGGAGGGGGCAAACTCCCGGCGCATGGGCACGACTTCCACGTCGAGGTTCGGGGGCGCGGCCTCGTAGGCGTCACCGGTCACGACGGTCCACGACACCTCGTCGAGCACCTGGAGCTGGTGGCCCAGCAGCAGCCGGGCCGTCATGGTCGTGGTCACCACGCGGCACGCTCGACGGGTGACCGAGGCTCCGGCCCTTGTCTCCACTCGTCCCCCCATCGCGGTGGCGGGACGTCGGGCCGATCCCGTCCGCCCGAGCCCGGCTGTGCTCGTGTTCGACCGCCTATCCTACAAAGGGTGGGGGTGCACCGACCGACGACGCGCACCTCAGGGCCATGTGTGGCATAGCAGGCTTCTGGCAGCGCGGCCCAGCCCGAACCGAGCAGTCGCAGGCGCGGATCGTGGCGATGACCAAGACCTTGCATCATCGCGGGCCCGACGACGCCGGAGACTTCGTCGAGGAGGGGGTCGGGTTGGCCCTGGGGACGCGCCGGCTGGCTGTGGTGGACCTTTCCGACCACGGGCACCAGCCCATGGCATCGCCCGACCAACGGTACGTCCTCGCCTTCAACGGCGAGATCTACAACTATCGGGACTTGCGCCGTTCCCTCGAGGCCTCCGGACTGTCCTTCCGGGGCTCATCGGACACCGAGGTGCTCGCCGCGGCGGCGCAGCACTGGGGCCTGTCCGAGGCTCTGGTGCGATGCAACGGCATGTTCGCGCTGGCGCTGTGGGACCGTCGCGAACGTCGGTTGCACCTGGCCCGTGACAGGTTCGGTGAGAAGCCTCTGTACTACGGGTGGGCGGGCAATGCCTTTCTTTTCGGCTCGGAGCTCAAGGCGTTGCGGGCTCACCCCGCCTTTGACGGCCGGCTCGACCGTGACGTCCTCGGGCTCTACTTCCGTCACAACTGCGTCCCCGCGCCGTACTCGATCTACCGGACCATCGCCAAGTTGCCACCGGCTTCGATCGTCACCCTAAAGGAGTCGACGTCGCCCGGCACGACTCCCCCGCCCCAGCCGTACTGGTCGCTCGCCGAAGTCGCAGAGGCCGGCATGTCGGCCCGACTGGACTCCTCGGTCGATGACGCCACCGACGAGCTCGACGCCACGCTCCGTCACGCGGTAGCGCTGCGGATGCACGCGGACGTCGAGCTCGGGGCATTCTTGTCAGGGGGGATCGACTCGTCGCTCGTGGTGGCGATGATGCAGGCCCAACACACATCGAAGGTCAAGACCTTCACCATCGCCTTCGAAGACGCGACCTACGACGAGGCAGTCGATGCCCGGGCCGTGGCAGACTCGCTGGGCACTGAGCACCACGAACTGCTCGTGACAGCGGACGACGCCCTCGACGTGGTCCCGCAGCTCTCCCACATCTACGACGAGCCATTCGCGGATTCTTCGCAGATCCCCACCGCGGTGCTGGCGCGGCTCACCCGCGCCCATGTCACCGTGGCGCTGTCAGGCGACGGTGGCGACGAGTTGTTCGGTGGCTACAACCGCTATTCGTGGGCGCAGCGGTTCTGGCGGCTCGTCGAACCGGTGCCGATGCCCCTTCGCCGGCTCGGGGCGGCTGGGCTGGGTGCGGTCCCCCCCGGCTCGTGGGACCGGCTCTTCGCCGGTGTCGGCCGCGTGGTGGGCCGATCGCACAGCCTCCGGATGCCGGGGACCAAGCTCCACAAGATCGCCCGGGTGCTGCCGGCAGTGGACCTCCACCAGACCTATCGGGCGCTCACGTCGCATACCGACGATCCGAGCCGACTCGTTCCCGGAGCGGTCGAGCCGCCGACCCTGCTCACCGATCCGCAGCGTTGGCCGGCGCTCGAGGACCCTGTCGAGCGCATGATGTATCTCGACTCCATGACGTACCTGCCCGACGACATCCTGACCAAGATCGACCGTGCCACGATGGCCTCGAGCCTCGAGGGTCGCGTGCCGTTTCTCGACCCGGCGGTGGCGGCTTTGGCCTGGCGCCTGCCGGTCGACCTGAAGGTCAGGGCGGGCACGGGCAAGTGGCTGCTGCGGCGGCTCCTGCACCGCTACGTCCCGCCGGCTCTGGTCGAGCGGCCCAAGGCCGGCTTCGGTGTGCCCATCGGCGCCTGGCTGCGAGGCCCGCTGCGGCCCTGGGCCGACGAGCTCCTCGACAGCCACCGTCTGGGCCGGGACGGGGTTCTGGCGCCTCATGTCGTCACCCGGATGTGGGGCGAGCATCTTTCAGGTCGCCGCGACCATCAGTTCGAGTTGTGGAACGTGCTCATGTTCCAGTCGTGGCTCGCTGACCAGACCCGCTCCCCGCTGTGACCGGGCGCGACGCTATTGCCTCGCCGGGACCGCCGCCCCCCACCTGGTCTTGCGGGCCTTGCGTTGTCGTTTGGCTTGGCTGTACTCCCATGGGTATGTGGGTGGTTGGTGACGCGGCGAGACAGGGAGGCACAACGGGACCAGGAGGAAGGGAAGCAACAGCACCCGCTCCCGGTCGATCAGCCCCAGGTTGTTGAGCGCAGCGAAGGCGTAGGGGAAGGTGACCGAGTAGAGGCAACACAGAAGCATGTACGGTCGAGTGAAGGCAGCCCGGGGAAGGTGCCTGAGGCGACGGAACGACGTCAGGAACATGGCGATGATCACCACGTTCTCGAATGCAGCCAGCCACTGGCTCGAATTGTGAGCGGTGAAAGGTAACGGGTCGAAGATCACGGTGTAGATGTCCTTCGGGTAGCCGCCCGGCCCCGGGTGATACAGCTGACTGCTCCCCTGCCCGCGGTTCGCCTGGGAGAGCTTGTTCAGGTTGAACACCGGCGCATGCTTGGCCAGTTGCTGGGACAGCGAGATGGCGGCCAGGAGCAAGGCCGCTTGGAGCGCCATCACCGCGATTCGGCGTATGCCCTTGAAGGATCGCTTCGCGCTGCGACGGAACAGTCCGGCCAGGACGAAGGCGGCCATAAAGAGCAGGAGCTCTTGGGGCCGGACGTAGATGCCGATGATGGTCCCGATCACAAGCAGCACAGCACCCCCCCGCTGGAACGAGAGGACGCGGGCCGCGCCGTAGGCCATCATGCCCAGAGACAGGTACATCATCGTCTCTTTGCTGACGCCGGCGGTCCAGAACAACAGCGATGGGAGGAAGAAGACCGCCCAGGCGTAGCGCCGGTGTTTGCCCTCGGGGAACGTGACGCAAAAAGCGCGGAAGAAGCCCAACGTGGCGAGGAACGACAGCCAACTGAAGACATAGAACAACGCGAGCTTGTTCACGCCGACGATGGCCATGACCACCCCGGCCGCGATGGACACCGAGCCCGCGCCCAGCACGATGACCGGGGGCTGGATGTCCCCGGTGGAGAAATCGAACTTGTCGAACCGCCGGGCCAGGATGCCGCCTTGGTTCACGTAGCGGTTGTAATCGGTGATGCCGTGGTAGACGTGGTTCACCACGTAGAGCTGCACCGAGCTGAACAACAGGTGGGCGATCACCGCCGCCATGAGGATCCGGTACAAGCCGGGGTCGTGCTCGCTGGCCGCGGCGCGGCGGGCGATGGGAACGGTGAGGATGACCAGGATGGCGGCGATCAGCGCCGCCACGCTGGGATTGGAGTGAACCGACACAGGTGGTGCGATCCGTCGCGACGAGTGCGCTTAGAGCCAGAGTCTCGCGGTGGGTGCGGCCTTCGGCCTCGGGACGTCGTACCCCTCGAGCGCTACTCCGGTGGGGCTGTCCGTGAGATCCGAGTCATCGAGGCGCGAGCCCCCACCCCGCCCAGCGATGTTGGTGAAGGCGACACCGAGCACCGGGGCCCTGAAGCGACGCAGCATGTCGCCCGCCTCGCGTGCGTCGTCGGACCTCGTCACGGCGTATTGCGCCACGAGGAGCACGACGTCGACCGCAGGCAGTAGGGCGATAGCGTCATGGGAGCGCAGAAGCGACGGCGCGTCGATGAGCACGGCGTCTGCCACCTGACGAGCAGCGGTGACGATGGCCGGACCTTGGGTCACCACCTGGCCCCGACTGGCGAGGACCTGGTCGAACTGAAGCCGCGAGACGCCCTCGACCGCGGACGGCGTCGACAGCGGACCCAGCTCCTCGGGGTCGAACTCACCCTCGGGGTCGAGCGTGGGCCCGGAATTGCCTGACGCACGCCCCCATTGGAGATTGCCCAGGGTGACGACAAGGGCGCGGGATCCGGCTTCGGCATAGACCGCAGCCAGATTGGCCACCACGACCGACCGCATGCTCTCGGCCCCGGGCGAGACGACAAGGATCACCTGGCGCCTGGAGCTGCGCCCGTTGGCCTCGTAGACGAGCCCTCCCCCGTTGCCGGCTTGCCCCGCATAGGCGGGCTGAATCGAACCTCCGTTGGTGCCGCCGTTGCCGTTCCCATGGCCGTTGCCGTTGCCGTTGCCATTGCCATGGCCGTTCCCGTTGCCGTTGCCATTGCCATGGCCGTTCCCGTTGCCGTTCCCGTTCCTGTACGCGTTGCCGTTGCCGTTGCCGTTGCCGTATCCGTTGCCGTATCCGTTGCCGTTGCCGTTGCCGTTGCCGTATCCGTTGCCGTATCCGTTGCCGTATCCGTTGCCCAACAGCGTCATCTCGGCGGCCAAGGGTTCGAGGAGGACCGCAGTGTGAAGGCGGCGATAGGCCTCAGAAGCCGATGACCCCGGATCGACCACGACTTCGAGGCGCACGTCAAAGGGCGTGTTTTGTCGCGCCATACGAACCCCGCCCCGGGCCGGGATCTCTCCCACGACGGGCAGGTCGAATGCCTCCTCGGTGGCGCGCACGGTGCGCAGGCTGCGGTCGAGCACCTCCACGAGCAAGATGATGCCGATCGCTATCACCAGACCGACCACCAGGCCACCGAGGATCCTCGTCGAGCGATGGCCTGTGACGCCGGCGATCGTGAGCCCCCCACCGCCAATACGCTGAGCAATCGAGGCTCGCCGGATGATCGTGTACACGGGCACCTTCGGCCCGTAGATGGTGAGTTGGAGTTGCTTCGACACGGCCACCGACAACTGGGCGGACAACACGCGCTTCTGGGTGGTGAGCAAGGTCGACGACGCGCCGCCGGAGGAGGTGCCCGAGATTTCGCTGTTGACGATGTTGATCTGTGACTGGAGGCCCGAGATCACCTTGCCGGCTGAGACGAGCTCTGCGCTGTAGTTGGCTTGGGCCAGTTGGTTGATGTAGGTCCCCACCGCCGCGGCGAGCGCGTTGACCATGAGGACGGCAGCGGTGGGTGATATCTCAATGACTGAGATCCCCAGGGCCTTCACCTTGACGTTCTTGAGCAGCTTCTTCGTGAGGCCCAGCGCGGCACGGCCGTTGAAGACTCCGATCTGATGCGACAGCTCTTGTGCGGACACGCCGACGTTGGCCTTTTGGGCGGCGACGGCGAGGACGCGATAATTTCTGACGTCCAGGTACAGCGTTCCGAGACTCAGGCTGCCCGGTCCGGTTGCGGGCGCGATGACCGCGAACGCTTGGTAAGCAGACGGGCCCTTGATGGCCGGTCCGGGGCGCGCCGGGACCGAGAAGTACCCCACGATCGCCCCCAGCAACCCCACCAAGACGAGCAGGCGCCAGCCGCGAAGCACTGCCCCCCTGAAGTCCATCGCTGCCATCTTTCCCCGGCCGACCTCGTCCTTGGCCTGTGGGCCGGCTAGACCACATTACCCGTCATCAGCGTATTCGCGTCCAGACTTTCTGAAAAGCTAAAGTTCGGTCGGGGATTCGTCAATCCTGACGATGCCGAACGGGAAGACGGTCTCATAACGTGCTCAGAGGGGCCTCCCAAGCGCGCTCGCGCCTGGTGCTACGGGAGGGGGCCAGGGGGGCAGATCCTATGGCGATGGCGGTTCGACGAGGCCGGTACGACTCGGAGAAGGCTCGGGGCCTCCCCCGCCCGGCTCTTCGAGGTGATCGCCTCGCCTCCCGGGCGTCACACGTCAGGGCCCGCGTGGTCTTCACCCTGCTCGACGTCGTCGCCGTCGCCGCCGCCTACGGCGCCTCGGAAGTCGCCTACTTCCGGGACCGGGCTCCCGCCCAGTATTGGCAGCACTTCTCCATGTTCCTCCTGCTCGCCCTGGCCGTCCACCTGACGGCCAACTGGGTATTCGGCCTCTACGGCCGTATCTGGCGCTACGCGGGGATCGAGGAGGCGCGCCAGGTCCTTCTGTCGGCGTTGACCGCGTTGGTGGTCCTGACGGCCCTTCGTCCGCTCTGGCGGATCGTGGACCTCGAGCGGGTTCCACTCCGAGTGGTCTTCGTCGGCTGCGCGTTCGTCACCATGGCCATGGGCGCCCTGCGCTTCCACTCGCGGTTGTTCGCCTGGCAACGTGGCACGCACCGGGTGGGCCTGCGGGTGGCGGTCATCGGAAGTCGCGACGCCGGCGCTGAGGCGATCCGGGAGATGCTGCGGACTCCCGTAGCGGGGTACGTTCCCGTGGCCGTCTTCGATGACGACGGTCGCGGTCACGGGTTGTCGTTGATCGGCGTGCCCGTCGTGGGAGGCATCGAGGACATTCCCGACGCCGCCAATCGCTACACAATTCAACAGGTGTTGCTGGCCATCCCGAACCCCGCCCCCGAGTTGGTCGAGCGGGCCCTGCGAGCGTCGGAAGCGGCCGGCGTGGGAATGAAGATCCTTCCCTCGGCGCGCGACATGGCGGCCGGGAGCGAGCACACCGCACCGATCCGCCAGGCCCGCGAGCCACGTATCGAAGACCTCTTGGGGCGCACGACCGTTAGTACGGATCTGAACACCGTGCGCCGGTCGATCACCGGACAGCGCGTCCTCATCACGGGGGCAGGCGGCTCGATCGGCTCGGAGATCGCCCGACAGGTCGCTGAGTTCAACCCGGCGCAGTTACTGCTTCTCGACCATGACGAAACCCATCTGCACGACACCGCCGTCATCCTTCCCGGCTCTTCGCAGCAACTCCTCATCGATGTTGCCGATCGCGCCGCGGTCTTCGAGGCATTTCTAGAGCACCGGCCCGATGTGGTGTTCCACGCCGCTGCACACAAGCACGTCCCGGTGCTCGAGTCCCACCCCGTGGCGGCAGTCAGCGTCAACGTCTACGGGACGGAGAACGTCGTCGAGGCCGCCGCTGCGGCCGGGACCCAGCGCTTCGTGCTGATCTCGAGCGACAAGGCGGTGCAACCCATCAGTGTCATGGGTGCGTCGAAGCGCGTAGCCGAGGAGGTGGTGCTGGCTCACGCACCAGCCGGGGCGGCGTATTCCGTGGTGCGTTTCGGCAATGTGCTCGGCAGTCGTGGCAGCGTGATCCCGACCTTCGCCCGGCAGATCGCGGCGGGTGGGCCGATCACGGTCACCGACCCCCGCATGACCCGGTTCTTCATGAGCGTCGAGGAAGCCGTCCAGCTCGTGCTCCAAGCCTCGGTCCTGTCCAACGGCGGCGAGATCTTCATGCTCGAGATGGGCGAGCCGGTACGGATCCTCGACCTCGCGCAACGCATGATCCGACTGTCAGGTCACGAGGAGGGCACCGAGATCCCCGTCCGCATGATCGGGCGCCGGCCCGGGGAGAAGCTGCACGAGGAACTGCACAGCCCCGACGAAGAGGTGTTCTCCACCTCGCACCCCTTCATCCGGCGCCTGGTCCCGGTGAACACCCCCGAGGACCAAGCCGCCGAAGGGCTCCAGGCGTTGCGGGAAGCGATGTTCCATCGCGATGCCCCTGCCGTGCGCGACCTCCTGTTCTCCCTGGCGATGCCGCGACAGACCGTTTCGCCCATCAGCTCCTATGACTCGGTGGACGCTGATCCCAATCCCGTCTCGGCGTGAGTTCGCCGCGCCCGCCCGGCGCGGGCTCGGGCGCATGAGCACCGCCGCATCTTGACCACCGAAACCGTCTGCCAGAAGGTCGTGGTCGTCGGCCAGGGATATGTCGGCCTGGCGTTGGCGATGCGATGTGTCGAGGTGGGTTTCGACGTGGTCGGCTTCGACCAGGACGAAGGCCGCGTGAAGCGCCTCAACGCCGGCGACTCCTATGTGGAGGATGTGAGCGACGCCGCCCTCGTCGACGCCCTGGCCACAGGTCGATACGAGGCCACCCACGACCCGGGGCGATGCTCGGGGTTCGACATCGCCGTGATCGACGTGCCCACCCCTTTGGATGACGGCAACCCCAACCTGTCCCATGTGGAGGAGGCCGCCCGGATCCTCGCCGACCATCTCCGACCCGGCGCCACCGTGGTGCTCGAGTCGACGACCTACCCCGGGACAACCGAGGAGCTCGTGGCGCCGATCCTCGAGGCCGGGTCGGGCCTGGTGGCCGGCGCCGACTTCCATCTGGGATACAGCCCCGAGCGGATCGACCCCGGGAACCCCACTTGGACCCTGATCAGCATTCCGAAAGTGGTGTCGGGGATCGACGAAGCCTCCCTCCACGCCGTCCAGGGTTTTTTCGACCGGATCGTAAACACGACGGTCCCTGTATCGGGCACCAAGGCCGCAGAGCTGACCAAGCTGCTCGAGAACACCTTCCGACATGTCAACATCTCACTCGTGAACGAGCTCGCCATGTTCGCCGGAGACCTCGGGATCAACATCTGGGAGTCGATCGACGCGGCGTCCACCAAGCCGTTCGGCTTCATGCGCTTCACCCCGGGCCCGGGCGTCGGCGGGCACTGCCTGCCTATCGACCCGAGTTACCTGTCATGGAGCGTCCGCCGCAGCTTGGGCCGGCCCTTTCGGTTCGTGGAGCTCGCCAACGACGTCAACGCCAACATGCCCGATTACGTGGTCCGTCGCCTGGTCCACGCCCTCAACCGGATGGGCAAGCCCGTCCGAGGCTCGCGGGTTTTGATCCTCGGGCTGGCCTACAAACGAAACACCGCCGATGCACGAACCGCACCGGGCGTGGCGATCGCCGAGTCGCTCATCGAGCTCGGCGCCGAGGTGCGGGTGGCGGACCCACACGTGCCCGCTCAATACTTCCCCTTCGTCTTCGTCGACCCCACCGCCGAGGCGCTCAGGGACGCCGACGCCGTGATCCTGGTTACCGACCACGACGGGTTCGACTACGAGCTGGTGCGCCAGCACGCCCGCTTCGTGCTCGACACTCGCAACCGACTCGCCGGACCCAACATCGAGCTCCTCTGAACGATGAGCGGGCGCACGGCCACCTCAGGCACCGAGTCGCGCCGAGAGCCCGGGGAGGGGCCGCGCCACGTCGTCGTCACAGGCGGCGCGGGGTTCATCGGTGCCAACCTGTGTGGGGTCCTGGCGCGTACCAACGGTCTCGAACGTGTCGTCGTGCTCGACGATTTCTCGACCGGACGGCCCGACAACCTGACGAGCATCGACGGCATCGAGGTGGTCGAAGGATCGATCCTCGATATCGATCTGCTTGGTCGGGTCATGCAGGGCGCCGATGCCGTCGTGCACCTGGCGGCCCGGGCCTCGGTGCCACGGTCACTGGCGGACCCCGTAGCCACCCACGAGGTCAACGCCACGGGCACCCTCCGGGTGCTCGAAGCCGCCCGGCAGGCGGGCGGCCCCCAGGTGGTCGTGGCGTCCTCGTCCTCGGTCTATGGCGCCAACCGGACGCTTCCCGCGGGCGAGGACATGGCAACCCGGCCGCTCAGCCCATATGGGGCGAGCAAGCTGGCCGGCGAGGCGTATTCCCTGGCGTACGCGCGGTCGTTCGGGCTCCCCGTGCTCGTGTTCCGGTTCTTCAACGTCTTCGGCCCGCTGCAGCGAGCTGGGCACGCCTACGCGGCCGTGGTGCCTGCATTCGTGGCCGCCGCCCTGGCCGGAGATGCGCTCCCCGTGCACGGTGACGGGCACCAGACGCGGGACTTCACTTTCGTGGGGAGTGTCGTCGGCGTCATCGTGGCCGCGCTCGAACGCAGCGTCACCGCACCGGGGCCGGTGAACCTGGCCTTCGGTGGGCGCTCCTCGCTCCTCGAGCTCGCCGACACCCTGGGCGAGGTCATCGGCCACCCGCTGCCCCTGGTGCACGGCCCCGATCGCGCTGGGGACATCCGCGACTCGCAGGCCGACCAGTCTCGGTTGCGGGCCCTGTTCCCCGACGTCGAGCCTGTCGCCTTGCTTCATGGCCTCCGGGCCACCGTGGACTGGTTCCGGGCCGGGTATGCCGTGCCCGCACCGGCCCTCGGAGATGCCGAGGCGGCCGCGTCCCCCGATCGTCCTCACAGTCACTGACCGGTCGCGTCTAGCGCCGCCTGGCTCGTACCACCTCCACGACGACGTCGCCGACCAGGAACGCCAGGGCCGCCCACACCAGGACGTTCGCCCTTTCGAAATGTGACGGCCATCCGGGGGCAGGGAAATGGTGGGCGGCCTGAGCCAGCACGGTGTAGAGGACGGCGGCCACCGTGAACCCGACCACACCGGCTGCGAGCAGGCTACGCATCCGAGCCACCACGAGGCTCAACAAGACGACGGCGCCCACTCCGAGGCCCACGAGGGGAGCCGGCAGCAAGGTGGCCGGGGGCACGACAGCGGCACAGATCAGGGCCGCCACCACCACCCCGGCCACGATGGCCGGCCACGACGGCCTGCTCGTATCAGAGTCGAAGGGGTTGGCGAGCGCCGGGGTCGACGGCTCCTCTGTCTGGGTGCCCTGTTCAGCGCTGGACAGGTCTCCGGTGCCTACCTCAGCGTTGCCTGGGGCGCTCATGGCTAGGACGCCGCGCCCATGCCGGGCTCGACCGGTGCGTCGACGGCGCCCCGTCCACACCGCCAGGACGACACAACCCAAGGCCGCTGCCATCGAAACCACCAGCGCGATGTCGACACTGCCCTGGGGTGTCCACACCATGGTGACCGACAAGGTGGCTCGGCCGCCGGGATTCACGATCCACCCGTTGCCGAAGCCGTCGACGAGCGTGGAAGCTCCCAATTGGTGTCCATTGTCAACGGTGGCCTTCCAGCCCGCGTTGATGCTCTCGCCCAGTACGAGCCAGAACGGCCTGTTCGCATGTGTCACCTTCACCCGCATGGCCGTCGCACTCTGCGACACGACGCGTACCGTCGGCGCAGAGACAGCGCTGGCGGTCGGTGTCGGCACGGTGGTCAAAGACGCGCTGGGCAGCGCGCCACCTCCGGGGGCCGAATCGAGGACCAGTTGGTCGACCTGGAATCCTGTGGATTGGCCAGGCGCGCTCTGCACGACGTGACGACCCGCCGCCAGGCGGACTCCGGCGGCATCAGGACCGCAGGGACGCACGGCGATCCCCTGGCCGGCCAGAGCCGTCTGCGTCGATCCGACGAGCTCGGTCCACAGCGGGTGACCGTCAAGGGTGAGAAGGTCCGACCGGCACGTGGTGGCGAGCGTCGGCGCCGCCGCCGCGACCCGTACCCCGGGGATGCCCAGCTCCGCGATGCCCAGCGGCAGGGCGACCGGCTCTTTTATGGTGTCACTGATCGTCTGTTCCAGTCGCACCCGGGTGAAGGTGACGGTGACGTGGCTTCCGGTCACCGTGGGGAAGCTGACCGGGACCGACACCGTGGCGTCATCGCGGTGTTGGTCGGTGATCGCAGGGAGGACGACCGAGCTCGACCCGTTCTCGGTGGTGATGCGCATGGCCGTGGGCACCGAGTGGTTGCCATCTGCCACGACCTGCAGGTCCATATGGTCGAAGCTGACCGGGTGGGCGAGGTCGATGCTGATCGAGCTCCCTGCCTGGGCGCCCGTACCGAGGTTCGGAGACCACATCGTGGCCGGATCGCCGTCGAGGGCGGAGGAGGCGGTGGCCCGGAGATCCCCCGGGAGCCGGCCCGACGAGGAGGCCGTGACCGCCCCCGCAGTCACGCCGGGCCGGCCGACCAGGGTGTCGACGGTGGGGTCGGTGGCCAGGGAGCTGATGCGCGCCGTCCCCGAGAGGGCGAACGTGCGTGAGGTGGGCAGGGTGAAGGCACGCGCCAGGGTCGGATCGGGATCCGATTGCGGAGTGTCGGTGGCGGCGGGGTCGCGCTGGCGTGTCATGACGACCACGAGCCGGTGACCTTGGGACGCGGTGTGGGTCGACGCCAGGAGGTCGCCGGGCATGGCCAGCACCTGCTGGGCCTGGATCCCGGGCACACCTACCTCGGCGAGCCCGACGGGGGCCGCGGCGTCCCGTACCTTCAGCGGCGAGCCGGTGAGGTTGGTGCCTGTGATCGTGACCCGCAGGGTGCCGAAGGTGCGGGTCCCGAAGGAGATCGTCTGGCCCCCGGCGGTGCGCGACGACGGGTCCAGAGAGACCGAGACGGCGGGCCCGCCGTTGAACTGCAACGTGGCTCGGGTGATCCACTGGTCGTAGTTGTAGCCCCCCACGACAGGCTGGCTGATGGTGATGTGATCGGTCGTGACGGGCCGATCGAAAGAGGTCTCCCACCACTTGTTACGGACGTTGATCCCGCTCACCGTTTGCCACGAGGTGTCCGGGTTGCCGTCAATCGCCATGACCGGTGCGTGCGTCGGCGATTCCGGGGCGCCGGCAACGGTCTTCACTCCCTCGATGTCGGCGACGGACTGAGCATCGCGAGGAGCTCCGGGAAAGATGTCCAAGGGGTACTTCGGTTGGGACTGCGAGGCGGTGAGGGTGAGCCCGGCATTGCCCTGGATCCTGCTCCACAAGAAGAGCTGCTTGCGGTTGGTGTCGGTCTCCACCAGCGTGGCGCCACCGGCCATCGCCGCGGCCAACGCCTTGGGATGCTTGTCGATGGCACCCGAGTACAAGACAGGAGCGGTGGTGTTCAAAAGACCGAGTCCCGCCGCCGCGTTCAGGCCGTCGCCGTCACCGGCCACGACCACGGCCGCGCTGGTGGGCTCGCCGCGCACGAGCGGCCGCGGCGACTTGACGGCCATCACCTCGACGGGGGCCGGCCACGTCGAGTCAGGGGCCGCGGCCAACGTGAGCGCGCTGACGTCGGGAACGCGGGGCAAGTTGGGACGCGGTGTCCCAAAGCCGATGGGAGCATCGAGGCCAGGGGACGGAACGTCGAGGGACTTCCAGAACTGCTGGGGTTGCGGTTGGTTGTAGAGCTCATAGGCGAGGTCGTTCTGGACGAGCACGTCCCCGACGCTCATGAGCCGGGCCAGCGGCGCAATGGCGGCGGGGTTGCTCGTGCCTATTTGCATAGGGTTGTCCAAACCCAAAAGAAGGTCGTATCCGGCCAGTGAACCCAGGGGGAACTGCTCCCGAGTGACGAAGGGACGCGTGAGCAGCCCGGGCCAGATCGGGTCGGTAGTGTCACCGTAGCGATACGCCGCGAAGTTCTGGCCCGGGATCGCCAGCACACGCGTCCCCACGCGTTCAGCATTCAGCGCCTTGGCGGCTGCCCTTGCATACGAAGGGAGCGGCGAAGGTTGCGTATAGCGATCATTGACCGTCGAGCCGTTCCACACGGCCGGATTGGCACCGGCCACCATCGCCATGACGACTACGGCGCAGAGGACACCGGCGAGGCGCGCCCGACGGGTGAGTGCGGTGATGCCCGCGCCGAGGAGCATGCCCAGGCCGAGCATCACGATGGGAGTTGCCCGGTCCGTCGAGCGCAGGGCGGCGCCGACGGTCGAATGCGTCATGATCTTGCGCAACTCGGCACCGATCACCGACGGCGCGGCGTAGGGATGGGTACCCACTGCCAGCACCATGCCCACGACGACGAGAAGAGCGAAGAAGGCGCGGCGGCGCCAACGGACGATGACGGCTGCGGCCAGAGCCAGGAACGGAACTGCCAATGTCAGCGCCACGACGAGCAGGCTCTGGGTGAGGCCGATCGACGTGTCGGCCCATTGCCCGTAGGAGTCGACCCCGTAGTAGTACCAGTAGCCCAGTCCGCGCAGGACCTCCGAGGACAGCGACGTGGCCGCCACGTGGGAGACCTGCTCGGTGTACGCGAGCAGCTGCAGGCCATAGCGACCCTCCTCCAGCAGTGCCACGAGCCACCACAGCGATACGGCGCCGCTCAGGACCGCGATCCGCCAGGCCGGGCGCCACACCTGGCGCCACGTGCGCTCCTTGGTGACGAGCACCACGTAGGGGAGCCACAGGATCGGTGCCACCACGACGTAGATGGGCCCACTGGCGTTGGTCCCGCTGATCGTCAACCACACCAGCGCGAACAGGGCGGGGTAGCGCCAATTGGGCGTACGGACGGCTTGGATCACGAATGCCATCAGCCATCCCAGGCCCGCCCATGGCAACAGGAGCACCGAGAGGCGGCCGACGTACTCGAGGAAGTAGGGCGACAGCATGAACACCGAGGCGGCCACGATGCGACCCGGCCCGTCGAGCCTGACGGTCCGGCACAGGTACAAGATGCCGGCGCCCGCCGAGAACAGGAGCGCTCCGACCCATAGGCGCTGGCCTGCCCACAGCGGTATGTGCAGCGCGTGGACGGCCAAGAAGAACGGGCCCATCGGCCACAGGAATCCGACCTGCTGATGGTTGACCGTGCCCATGCCGATGGTCGGGTCCCACATGGAAACCGACTGCCGGAGGTAAGTGGGGAGGTTGATGTAGAGGTAGGTCTTGGTGTCCGAGGACACGACGCCAGGTTGAGTCAACAGCTGAGGGACGAAGGCGATGACGGCGAGTGCAACGTATTCGACCCATGCCACCGCACGCCCTACAGAGCGCGGCTCATCTCCTGCACTGGGTGCCATCGGGCGCACTGGGTCCCCCCTCTCCGCCGAGGCCCGAGTATGGCACGAAGGCGTTGGCGGGGGTGTCCGGTGATGCCCGGCACCGAAGACTCAGAGTCCTCTCATTCTGACGGTGGTTCTCGACTGCCACCCCGGCGGGAACCCCCGCTCACGGTGGTCCCCTCACAGGTCCGTCACTTGCGCCCGAGGAGCCAGGACATGCTCCGCAATACCCGATTGCGCCATTGGTGACTCGCGACAGACGGCGACCTCGGCGCCTGGGCCCACTGTGCTCGGCAACCGACATCGCCCGATGGCCGGTACTCCCGAGCGCGGCTCGGTACGACCAGGGAGGCGAAGACCACCATGCCCGTGGGACGCAGTGCCGTCCCCTCCCAGTGCGGGTCACTGGCGCCCTGAGGCGGAGCTCCGTTGTCGGCGTCGGTCCACCGAATGAGACCTTCCATCTGACGACCCCCCGCCTCGCCCCGGCCCTGGCCGTCCGGGTGTCCTCCGGTGGGGTATCGGTGGCAGATCATCTGAGGCGGAATCAACGGCGCCACAACTGCGGGCGGCCGGGCGAAAACACAAGCCCGGGGCCGATATAGCCCCGGGCTTGTGTTCACAACCTTGTAGCGCCGTCAATGACGGCCCATTAGCGAACGAGTGTCGCTATCGTCCCAAGAGCCATTGGGCGGTTCGCACGGCGTGCCGAGCCGTCGTCTGGGCAAGCTCACGACTCATCGCGGGTACGCGTGAGAACCGGTCCCCCGTGGCGCGAGTCTGGGTAGAAGGTGCCCAAGTCCCAGGATCGGCGACTGTCGACTCAGCCATTGTCGACTCAGCCTGAGGCGTGGCCGAGAGCACCGTGTCCGGCACCCCTTCGCTCTGGGCCTTCTTCCGCCGCATCGGGTTGAGAATAGTCAATCTCTCAGCCATTCCACCCGCGCGCAACCGGCGCCACGTCACGGGGCCCAGGATGGCGAACCGTGCCATCGCCCGTCGAGGGGCGTCCACGAGGACCAGCAGAGCGAAGCCCAGCAGGATCAAGGCGCCACCGATCACACCGAGCACCCCGACGCCAGGCCCGGCGCCTGTGAAGGCCAGCGACTTCGAAGGAGCCGTGACGACGTTCGAGCCACCCCCACCCCCGCCGCCGCTGTTGGTGGTGGGCGTCGTGCCGGGCTTGGTGGTGGGCGTGGGCGGAGCCGTGGTCGAGGTCGACCCCCCGCCCGCCACGGCGATGATCGGGGCGATGGGGCTGCCCGTCGGCGCGGTCATGGTGCTGCCCGAAGGCGTCACCGAGTCATTGGCATAGGCCGTGCAGGTAAGGGCCAGGGCGGTGCCCGCCACGGTGAGGCTCAGGGCGGCGTTGGAGTCCTCCTGGATGGTGACGGCCCCCTTGGGGTCGGTGACGGTGAACCCGGTGATCGTCGCCGGTGTGGAGGGGAGCGACAGGCTCACCCCGGCCGCGGGGACGGGGCTCGGGATGGGCACGCTGAAGGTCAGCGGGCCCTCTGCGGTCTTGGCCGGGGTGGCGCCACTGGCGTCGATCTGGGCCGTGGCCGAGCCGGCCAGGGGTTGCCCGGGCGAGACCTCCGAGGCGGCAGTCGCCAGGCCGGCGGGGATGTTCACCACCGTCTGGTACCCGGTGACGCTGAAGGACTGCCCCGTCGTCGGTGCGGCCGGCGACAGCGTGGCCGAGGTCACGGCGTCGTTGAGGACGATGTTCCCGACCGGGGTGCCCGGGCAGTACAGCTCGTAGGCGCCGGTCAGGGCCGTCGCCGGTCCGGTCGTCGTGGTGGTCGGGGCCTCGGACGTGGTCGTCGTCGACGCCTCAGAAGTCGTCGTGGTCGGGGCCTCGGACGTGGTCGTCGTTGCCCCGGTTGTCGTGGTTGTCGGCGCAGTGGTCGTCGTGGTGGCGCCCGTGGTCGTGGTTGTCGGCGCAGTGGTCGTCGTGGTGGCGCCCG
Organism: Acidimicrobiales bacterium; assembly: GCA_035532735.1. Lineage (GTDB taxonomy): Bacteria > Actinomycetota > Acidimicrobiia > Acidimicrobiales > UBA8190 > Chersky-840. Next base: position 21,076 of record DATKQM010000045.1, read on the forward strand.
TGGTCGTGGTTGTCGGCGCAGTGGTCGTCGTGGTGGCGCCCGTGGTCGTGGTCGTCGCCCCGGTCGTCGTCGTGGTGGCGCCCGTGGTCGTGGTGGCGCCCGTGGTCGTGGTTGTCGGCGCAGTGGTCGTCGTGGTCGTCGGCAGGGTCTCGGAGCCGATCAGGATGACCCCGACGGCTCGGTCACCCTTGATGTCACCGATGGCGAGGACGCAGGTGTCCCCGGCCAATTGCTGGGCGGGGGTGGGCGGACAGGGGTAGTTGGCCGCATCGGTGAGCCCAACCCCAGAGGTCTTGCAGTTGGGGACAGTGGACGTTGTGGTCGGAGCTGTCGTCGAGACTTCGGTACAGGTGGGTGTGCCGGTCGGCGGGCTCCCGATGGTGCCGGTCTTGATGGTGAAGGGGTCGGTCAGCGTTCCCGTCTTGGTCGTGGTGACCAAGGACAATTGGGTGCAGCTCACTGGCACGTAGTTGCCAAGGAAGAGGACCACGGGCTGGCTCAGGTCGCTGTTGCATTCCAGAGCCGACGACAAGGCGCTCGGGGCGAAATTGGCCCCGGCGATGGTTACCACATCGCCACTGGCCAGGTTCGAGCACACGGGGGCCGCCGGATTGCTGTTGTTGCAGGTGCCAGCGGCGGACTTGGTGATCGTGAGCGTGAGGGTCGCCGCCGGTGCCGTAGCCGCGCCCGCGGTGATGGACGTACCCAGCAGCGCAGCTCCCGCCATCAGCGTTAACACACCGAGCGTGCCGACCTGCCGTGCCGTCAGCCTAAGACGTCCCACTATCCCCCCCGTCCGACCGGTCAGGGGCGGGGCCACCTGGGCCCCGCCCCCTCTCGGCTAGTTTCTTCGCCGCCATCTTCGGCGGCGACTGCCTACTGAAGGTGTTTCTGTACCTACTGAAGGTGTTTCTGTACGACCTGGTTACAGAACGGCCGTGCTGTTGCCCGAGTCGATGTCAATCGTGGTCACCGGCCCACCCGTGCATCCACCGATCAGGTTGGTGTTGTTGGCGTCGTTGAGCAGGCCAGCAGCGATCGACGCACCATGGCTGGCGGTCGGGTACGTGCCACCCTTGACGGTGCCGATGATGTTGAAGCCCACCTCAGCGCCCACGGTTCCCTCAGCCGCCTTGGCGCCCTTCAGGGTTCCGCCTGCCACCAACATGTTCTTGACGGCCTTGCCCAGGCTCTTCGCTGTCGTCTTGCTAGCAAATGCACTACACACGCCCAGGTAGTAACCCTTCTTGCTGTTGCCGTCCGTCTTCCAGGCCTTGTCCTTGGCCGCGGCCGACAGAATCGTGAGGGTCTTGGGGGCAACAGAAGCGGGCCCTGTGGCGGTGGTACAGCTGCTGTAGGTGACGTGGACCGTGGTGGTCCCCGTCTTGCCCTTGGACGACAGCACACCCTTGACCGACAGCGCCGGCGAGATCGAAACGGTCGCCGAGACGTGACAACTGACAGGGTTGGGCGGGGCCTTATGGGCCGAGGCCACCGGGCTGAGTGCAGCCATAGTTCCGATAGGAAGGGCGAGTGCGAGAACGCCCATCAGGATTTTGCGACGCATCTTGTGCTGCTCCTTTGATTGATTGTTGTTGTCAGTTCCTGACACGCATCCCCCCCATATCCCCCGCGGTGTGATTGCGCCGCCGTCCGGAGGGGTGCATTCCGGCGACGGTGGGCTCTCAGGCGAGCGTGTCGTTCACCGCGAGCAGAAGACCCGTCACCCCCTTACTGTCTTTCCGAGCGGGACGCCCCCTTGGATCGCCCTCGTGGCCACACCATGGCACGCGCCGACGGTTTCCCCGTGGACCCCCGCAACCGTTCTCTCGAAGCAACCATACGAACGCCCACCAGTCGCCACATCGTCACGATTGAGTAATTCGCAGGGCCTGGCTGGACCAAGACCTGAGACTCCCCTGAAAGCGTGGCTGAGGTGTAGCGATCTCGTGACCTTGCGTGAGGTCCCCGACGGCGGGGAGACGGTGCTGGACCGTAAGCTTGCGAGCTGTGACGGGGGGAACGAGGGGTGCCCGGCTGCTCAAACGGGTGGCCATGACATTCGTCGGTACCGGCCTGCTCCTCCTGTCGTTCGTCGCCTACCAGCTGTGGGGCACGGCGCTCTACGAGCACAGCGCCCAATCCCACCTCCGCCAGGAGCTGGCCGGGAAACTTCACCTGCCACTCGCCACCACCACCCCACCCACGTCCACGACTCCCGGGGCATCGACCTCGACCACCGGCACGGTGCCGGCGCCGGTGAACCGGGTGGCTCCCACCACGCCCGACCCGCGGGTCGGCACCCCCATCGGCCTCTTGTCGATACCCAGGATCGGGATGGCCAACGCCGCCATCGTCGAGGGGACCGACGAGAACCAGCTCCAGCAAGGACCGGGGCACTACCTCGGCACGCCTCTGCCGGGTCAGGCCGGCAACGCGGCGATCGCCGGACACCGCACCACCTACGGCGCGCCGTTCTACAACCTCAACGAGCTCCAACCCGGAGACTCCGTCACGGTCCAGACGACCCAGGGAACCTTCACCTACGCGGTCACCACGTCTCACGTCGTGCTCCCCTCCAATGTGACGGTGCTCGCCACGAGCCCGATCCCCGAACTGACCCTCACGACGTGCAACCCGCGCTACAGCGCGGCTCAACGATTGGTCGTGGTGGCCACGCTCAAGACGAGCCTGCCCACGACTCCGCCGAGCCCCACCACGACGTCACCGACCCCCACCACCAGCAGCCCGACGCCCTCTACGTCGACTCCGACCAGCCTGGCCGGGGAGGGTGGCGCTCTCAACGGCGTGAGCACCCGGTCCGAAGTCACTCAGGCTCTCCTGTGGGCCGGACTGACCCTCCTCGCCGCCGTCCTGGGACTCATCGGCTGGCGCCGAGGCCGACGCCCCTGGTCCTGGGTGGTCCTGGCCATGGGCGCGCCGCTCAGTGCCGCCGGGCTCCTGATCTGCTTCCAACACATCAGCCTGGCCCTGCCCCAGACCTTCTAGATGCCAGAAAATTTCGTCAGATTTTGCTTGCAGCGCGCAAAACACTTGGCCAACGACCCCACAACCGGGTAACTTGAGTCAAAAGGGTCACGCTCCGTGGTGTGGCCTCAGGGGGGTGCGGGGGTTGCCGCAATGGCAATGTGACGGCGTTCGTTGAACGCTTAGAAGAGGGGGACGGCCGGCCAGGTCTGGGCACCACGCCGGCCGAACCCGATGTCGCTACGTGGCCGAAGCACGATCGGCGAGCGGGTGACAGAGGTTCGTACCTCTCCCAGGCTTCTTCGACGACGGCCATGGCCGAACGCCGCACGTGGGCCGCCGGTGCTGGATACAGCGTCATTGCCTGTGTCAACGTGCAAGTCGCAACGGTGTCCACCGTTCAACCGGAACGCAATGAACTCCTGTGGCGCTTGGCTCTACGACGCATGGAGCGCTGCGTTCGGTCCGACGACCGGATGTGCATGCTCGGTGGGTCGCGGGTCGCCGTGGTGATCGGAAACGGCTCGAACCGGGTGGTGCCGAGTGCGCTCGGACGAAGATTGGCTCGAGCCATGGGCGACCACCTCGCAGTTGGTGCGACGGGTCTCGACCTTCGAGTCTCCGTGGGCGTCGGCGCAGGTACGACCGAGGTGGAGCCGGCCGCACTGGCCGCCGCTGCCATGGCCTCGGTCCGCCTCAATGGACGAAACCCTGGCGCCAACGGCCACGGGGGCTTCTCCCCTTCCGTGACCGTCACCCACGTCCCGGACCACCAGGCTTTGGCCTCACGCGCTTCCGGGCCCGCCACCGATTCCAAGACCGCAGAGGGCTTCCGACACCTCTCGACGCGCCAGGCGCGGCGCCTCGATTGCCGCGTCCTCGTCCCGCTGTCAGAGGACCTCCGGTTAGTCACGTCCTCGACCATGGCGCCCGGTGAATGGGACGTGTTCGACCCCGGTAATCCTCAGGCCTCATTCTTGGGGCAAGAGCTCCGGGTCCTGCTCGTCGACCCCGAGGCCAATCCCAATGATGCGCCCCGGCCGATACTCGAAGCCGTGGCGGCCGCGGCACGCCGTAGCGGTGCCCAGACGACCCTGGCGCCCGCAGTCGACGTCGACACGGCACTGCGCGAGCTCTATCTCGCCGACGCCGACATCGTCGTCATCGTCGTGCAAGCCGAGGTAGCCCGATACGACGCCGGGCACGAGTCGCGCTACGCCTGGGACCGACCGGCCCGCATGGCCCGGGCGCTGCGCGCCACGGGGACACCGGTCATCGCCCTTAGTGTCGGTGCGAGCGCGGCGGCCTTGGCCGTCTGCGTCGAGCAGGGCGCCATAGGGCTCTTCCACGTCGACCTTCTCTCCCAAGAGCTCGCTCGACAGTCGGCCCGGCGGCTCGGCACCAATGGTGGCTCGTCGCAGAACGGGTCCGACGAGCCCCGGGGACCCGGTCAGCTCCCGCCTCCATTCGACGCGCTGGTGCACCTGACGCCGAGCGAGCGCCGCGTGCTGTTCCACATGATGGAAGGACGCTCGGCCGCCGACATCGCCACCACTCTCGTGGTTTCTCTCACGACCGTGCGATCCCACATTCGGTCGATCCTGCGCAAGCTGAACGTCAACTCTCAGCTCGCTGCGGTGGCCTTGGCCTTCGGGACCCTCCCCGACCAGGCGTGGGCGGACTGAGTCGATGGTTCCATCCCAGGCGCACCCCCGGTCGGTTCGCTAAAGTTCTCCAGATGACTCCGATGAAATGGCTAGCCGCGGTGCTCGGCGTCCTCGGCCTTCTCGCCCTGGTTGCCGGCATCCTCTATCTCGCTCTTCCCGCTCACTCGTTGCCGTCGATCCTCGGGCCGCTATATGGGCCCCATCACAAGCCGATCAAGGCGCACCGGAAGCGTCGTGGCGAAGCAGCTGTGGCCCTCGGCGTCGTGCTCTGGGTCATCGCCGGGATCGTCTTGTACGTCAGCTCGCGCCCAGCCAAGAAGACCGAGGCCGTCCAGCCCGAGGCCCCCCAGCCCACAAGCTGAGTACCGGTTCCGCCGCCGTGGCGGGGGCGATGACGCTCCTGCCGCGAAGTCAGGCTCATTCGC
>DATKQM010000046.1:0-125483 GCA_035532735.1 Acidimicrobiales bacterium
GCAGCGGGGCGCCTCAACTCGCTCTTGAAAAGCCTTGGCCCAAAAGGCTCGTGGGTTCGAATCCCACTCCCTCCGCCCTCTGACCAAGGACTTCCGAGCGCAAGCCCGGAGCCGGAGCGCGACTAGCGAATCGTGAGCTCGCCAAGCGGGTCTCCGACGTCGCGGCCGGGAAGGTCAGCGCCGGGAGAGAGACGGTGGGAACCCTCCTCGACCTCTGGTTGAACCATTGCGAGTCGATCGGCGACGCGTCGGAGTCGACGAGGTCGCCCTCGAGGTCGTGCGCAGGCACAGAGCCCAAGTCGGGGGCGCTTGGGCCATGCCGACACGGCGGTGACCCCGAGGGTGTACAGCCACGTCCTCCCGGAACGAGACCGCGAGGCCGCCGCAGCACTCGGTCGCACGCTGGCGAAGTAGGCCCCACCACGGACCATCTGGTGGCTCGAGGCCCGACACAACGAGTTCAGAATCTGGCTGAAGCCCTCGGCACAGCACTGAGGCTGCCGTCTGACCCACTTCGGTAGTCAAAGGGAGTCGCCCGGAGGCCTGGCCCTTCACGGTTACACGAGAATCGCCACGCCCAAGATCGCACCCGCCTTGGCCAGCACCCATCGGAGGGCGACCGGGGACTGGCTGACCCACGGACTTAACTGGTCGGTTCGTGCTCATCAACGCATGGCATCGCCAGCTCGATTAGAAAGGGTCAGAATCTTGACCGTGTCCTCTCCCTCCCCCTTCACACACCTGGCTGGCGCACACGCGCGCCGATCGAAGTTCCGGAGGCGGAGGTTCGTGGTCGCCGGCACGCTGGGCGCTTTCATCGCCTTAGGTGCGCTTCTGGCAACCTGCGCCGACAAGGGGCCGTCACCGGCACCGAGGATCTCCTCGACGTCCTCGCCGACGCCTCCACATGCCCGCCGCCCCCCTGAGGCCATCGCGGCGGCAGAGTCGGGACTCCTCCCCTGGGCGCTCCCAACCCCCGTCAGCCGGGTCGTGACACTCCCCGCCCCGGGGGATCAGCTTGTCATCATCGGGGGGCTGACCGCATCGAACGTCTCCGCGCAGGGTATCTACACGGTCGGCACCACCTCTGGGACGCTCACGCACGTCGCCGACCTCACGGGAGGCCTCCACGACGCGTCGGGTGCCGTCATCGACGGACGTGACGTGACCTTCGGGGGGGGTTCTCCAGCCACCGTCGCTACCGTCCAAGGTATCGTGGCGCCGAACGGTGCCCCCCCGAGCACGATCGCAAAAGCCACCGTCACAGGGTCGCTCCCCCAGCCGCGGTCGGACTCGGCGGCGGTGACCGTCGGCAAGACCACCTATATCGTGGGCGGGTACGACGGTACGAACCCCGATCGCGCGGTCCTGGCCACGACCGACGGCGTTACGTTCTCGACTGTCGGTTCACTGCCGGTGCCGGTGCGGTACCCGGCCGTCGCCGCTGTGGGAGGGCTGATCTACGTTTTCGGCGGTGAGGCCGTCACCGGAGCCGGTGCCGGTCAGCCCGTGAGCGCTATCCAGCTCGTCAATCCGAGCCGCCACGCCGCATCGACGATCGGACGCCTGCCGGTGCCGCTCGAGGGGGCCGCCGCCGTAACCATCGGGAAGCAGATCTATCTGGCCGGAGGCGAGAGCACGGTCGCCCAATCGGTCACGGCCGGCGTGGGCACGACACAGTTGGGGCTACCCCCGGCCGGCGCCAATCCTGGAGCCGGCGCCACCAGCGCCACAGCCACAGCCGCCACGGTTCCCGGGAACGGCAGCGGGGGTGCGAGAACCACCGGGGCCACGCTCCTCGGTGACGCCACGAAGATCTCCTCCCCCGGTGCCGGCCCAAGCCCCGCCGCGAACACCAGTGCCGCTGCCGGATCGGGACCGCCAGGGTCCACTTCGACCATCGAGTCGACTCCGAGCACCTCTACCGTCTCCACCATTTGGGCATTCGATCCCGCCACCGCCGGCATGCTGAACGCCGGGCGCCTGCAGGTGCCCGTGTCGCACGCGGGTCTGGCTGTCCTCGGTTCCACGGCCTGGTTGGTGGGTGGCGAGTCCGGGGGAGCCCAGATGTCCACTGTTCAGATGATCACGCCGAACCCGAAGTTCGGCACGGCAGGCACGACGGGGGCGGGCTCGCCGTACTTCGGAATGCAATTGCTCATCGCCGACCGAGGCAACAACCGGTTCCTAATCTTGAACCCGGCCATGGACATCACCTGGAAGTATCCGTCCGCGAATTCACCGCCAGACCCGTACGGCTTCGTCTTTCCCGATGACGCTTTCTTTATCGACAAGGGCAAGGGCATCATCTCCAACCAGGAGGAGAACGAGACCATCGTCGAGATCGGCTACCCCTCGGGCAAGATCCTGTGGGAGTACGGGCACCCCAAGCAGCCCGGAACCGCACCAGGGTACCTGCACGAACCCGATGACGCCTATCTGTTGGACAACGGCCAGATCACGGTGGCCGATGCCCAAAATTGCCGCGTCATGATCATCAATCACGACGGCAGCGTGGCCGGACAGATCGGAACCACGGGCCGTTGCGTCCACGACCCCCCCACTTCGATGGGCTCGCCCAACGGTGACACGCCACTATCGGACGGCAACGTCCTCATCTCCGAGATAAACGGTTCGTGGATCAGCGAGTACACGTTGCAGGGCCAACTTGTGTGGACGGCACCCGCACCGGTGTCCTACCCGTCGGACCCCCAGCAACTGGGGTCCGACTTGTATCTCGTCGCCGACTACGCCAAGCCGGGAGGGTTCATCTACATGAATCGCGCCGGGCAGGTCCTCTACCGGTACGAAGCGGCCTCAGGACCCGGCATGCTCAACCACCCGTCGCTCGCCGAGCGTCTTCCGAGCGGCGTCGTCATGCTCAACGACGACTATGCCAACCGAATGGTGGCTATAGATCCCACGACAGGCGCCCTGGTCTGGCAGTACGGAGTCACCGACGCGGCCGGGACGGCACCTGGGATGTTGAACACCCCGGACGGATTCGACCTGCTCGGACCCAACGGAACCACACCTACCCACCCCACGACAGGCTGAAATCTTGGAGAGGGCCACCCCCTCCAATCCAAGTCGTCGACGAGTCGAAAGGTGGGTCGCAAGGGAGTTCATCGGGTTGCCACCTGGGGCTTCGTCGATGTGCTTGGCTTTCCGCTGAGGTCAGTGCCTCGGTCGCAGGTGCTTTCGTCGGGGTGCGTTGACGACCATGGTCCCCGGCCAGAACCAACCGGCCGACCGATACCCGGTGGGGTGGACCCGGAATTTCGTGACGATGTATGTGGCGCCACGCGCCCGCTTAGCTCCAATTCGGAGCCGTCAGAGCCACGGCGGGAATCGCGAGAGCAATACCGCTGAACCGCGCTGACGATCGGCTCCGAGATGACCCCCTCCCGCAACGGCAGGCCGGAACAGCTCCTTGGAGCGCGAAGAGCCAGGACCTCGATGACCAAATCCGTGTTGTCACGACGCTCCAGACGCGAGGGCTCAAGCACGTGGCCGAAGGCGAGATAGAGGAAGGACCAGGCCATCGTCCACCGTCGTTGCTCCAGCTTTGAGCCGCAACTTCCCGGTCCGGCCTATCGATGACATTCTCGACACCCACGGGGTCAACGCGACGATTCACTTGGACACGGCCCGGTTTGTTCCGTACTCGCCCGGAACCGATCGTTACCCTGAAGCGAGCCACGTGCGCGTCGCACGGTGTTGGAACCAAGGGCATCGGCCCGCTCGCCCTGGACCTCGAGCGCGACGAACCTCCGCAGCACCACCCAGACGGTCCTCCGCATGAGAATCTCCAAAGGGCGGCTCGGGTGCCGGTCAGTCCGTTGATCGACTCCACTCCGGCCTCATGCGTGGCAGGGTCGAACTCAACATCTCCCACCGTAAGCGAGGCGAGTCGAACGCCGAGGAACGACGTTGCATAGCTCTGATACGGGCCAGCAGCTCTCGAAAGTCGAAGGGCTTGACCATGTAGTCGTCGGCTCCGGCGTCGAGCCCGGTGACCCGATCGCCGGGGGCGTCCCGGGCGCTGAGCATGAGGACGGGGAGCCGTGATCCGCATCGACGGAGCTCGCGCACCACGTCGATGCCCGAGACCTCGGACATGACCCAGTCGAGCACCGCCACCTCGTAGTCGTAGGTGCACAGCAAGCGCAGCGCCTGTTCCCCGTCAGCCACCGCGTCGACGACATAGCCACTCTCTAGAAGACCTCGCTCCAGGGCAGAGCGCAGCCCAGCGTCGTCCTGGGCAACCAGCAGCCTCATGTCCTTAACATTTACTCGCTCAACCTGACAACAGGATTACACCGAAGGCCCGCCCTCATCGTTTCGTTGAGGTTGTGGATCATCACATGGTTGTAAGGGTCTGTTCCGTAGGGTGATGTTGATGCCGCAGACCGCTGTCCGACCGCCGAGCTTGGCGGACACCCGCGCCAATGGGCCGAACCTTCGTCGGCGCAGACGGGTGCGTCGACGCATGAGATGGGCTCGCTCCCATAAGTTCACGAGCGTTCTCGTGCTCGGTGCCATTCTTCTGACGCCCATATGGTGGTCGCTCGGCTCTGCGTTGACGAATCCCGGCCTGGGAGCAAGTGCACCGGCGAGGTTCGCAGAATGGTTCCGCGGCCACGGTGGTGGCTCTCTGGTCACGTAGGCTGAGAACACCTCGTCATCGAGATCCTGGCCTTCAGTCGGCCGCCACCCGTCTTCCATGAAAGGGCTCGCTCAACTCGCCCTCCTCGAATCCGCCACGAACAGTGGTCTCGTGATCGTCCACGTCCATGCTGTCGAGGTCGTACCCGTCCCCTACCTGCAGGGCACCAAATGTCGATCGAGTCACTCAAATTGGGCTCGGCGCCGCCGTGTGGCTGTCGGCGGCGATGTCACAATCGCAGATGGGGAAGCACTTAAGGGGCACAGAGCCCTAGTTCAACAGGTGGAGGACGGCGCCGAGTAGCCCGTGCCGACCTCGGGGTCCTCCACGACACCAATCTCGGACGAACGCAGGATGGCGCCGAGGTGCACGACATACCAGACGCCGCGCCACGAGATCAGAGAGGCGATGCCGAAGGAGCGCGTCACGCCGTGTTGTTGGTAGACGACTCGGGAATTGGCGACCTCGAAGTACCCGATCCGATTGTCGCAGACCCCGGGCGGCACCCAGTGCCGGTCGCTTTCGGGGACCTCGACGTCCACCAGCACCGCCGACGAAGGGTCGGGTCCGAGCAGATCGTGTGCAGCGGTGATGTCCAGCGAGTAGTCGTGGACCAAGCGATTCTCGTAGTCCCCCTGCGCGTCGGTGATGGTCTTGACCTGTTCGTAGGCCTGCTCGGGGAAGAACGCGGGCAAGGCAATGGTCGGCGAATCGCTCACGACCCCCTTCCATAGGGCGGCCATGTCGGATTGGAACGGTGGTGAATTGGTAGGCGGGAGTGCCTCGGTCTGGGAAAGAGACCCTGGATTGGTGGTGGTGGTGGTGGTGGTGGTGGTCGGCGCGGCCACCTCCGTGGAGGGTGTTGCGTGGAGTGCCGGCGGGGGGTAGACCGATGGGTCGGACAACGGCGCCCCCCGTGCCTGCCCGCCGCCGGTGGTCAACCAGGCGGCGATGCCCGAGCCCAGCGCCACCACGGTCGCCATGGCCATGATGAGGGGGACACGGAGCGCCCAAGGTCGCCTTCGGTAGCGAGACCGGTGGGGTCCGGACGGTCGAGGCGACCCCGAGGATGCGTGCGGCTCGTCGCCGGGGAAGCGGCTCATGTCCTGGCTGATCGTAGAGCGCGGCGTCAGCTCGCTCGGGCGGCGTGCCAGCCATCACCCTGGCTCCGCCGCCGGCCACCTGTCCCAGCGTCTCCCGGGGTGGTCAAGTTCCTCCCCCGTGGTTACGGGATCGGTTGTGCGACGTCCACGGTCACGAAGTCGCGGGTCCACCCCAGCAGGTACCGATCCGCCGGCTGGTTCTGACCCGGGACCATCGTTGTCAGCACACCCCCTGGCGATGCGGCCACGTCTGCCTGGACCCACTCTGGGTTGATGTCGAGCTCCATGGCCACCGTGGCTCCGGCACTCACGAGGGCGGTAGCCATGTCGATGGGAAGCGCGTGCATGCTGGCCGCATAGATGAGATCACCAGCCGCGTCCTGTCCGAGCGCGCTGCGGGCCGTGAGGGCGACCTCGTGCAGTGGGTCACCCCAGGCACTGGTCGTCAAGATCGTCGGGCTCGGTTGTGCGCCCGACACCAGCGGCGGGAGGTTCTGTCGCACGCTCGTCACCGCTTCGTGGGGCCCGGGCGCGGTAGCCCCCCACACCCCGACGTGGGCCGCGCCGTTGGTGTCGATGACCAGGCTGGCCATGCCGGCGACGAGGGGGGTGAGGACGTGTCCGTCGATTTCGACTCCACCGGCGTGGCCCGACACCTTGAATCCACCGTTGAAGACACCCAGCAGTACCGCCCGCTCTGGAGCCGCGATCTGGGGCTGTGCGTCGACACTCAGGGCAATGCCGGCGGTGGGAGGGTCTTGGCCGCCAGAGTGGAGGGCGAAGACGACTTGTCCGGCGCGGAATCGGACCAGCGTCACCGAGGCACCCCCCGGGGTCATCATTGCCCGCTCGTCGATGGCCACCCCCGTCGCCAAGGTGCTCACCGGCGTCCACCCCGGTTGGGCCGGGACCGTCGTGGTCGTGGTCGTCGACGGCCGGGGAGCGGCGACCGGAAGGGACGATGACCCCGGCGTCGCCTCGGACTTCGCGTCGCCGGATGTGGGGGACCCGGTGCATCCCGCCAGCGCCATGGCCAGGAGGACGGTGGACGCCGCCCGGACACGCCCCGCGCCCGTCAATGCCGGCCGATGGGATCGGGGTTGGCCCATTCCGCGAAGTCCGTCCTCGGCCCACGACCACGAAGAAGGCGACGTCGTTGTCGCTCTGACGTGCCGCCCCACACGCCGTCGGTGATCCGGTTGGTGAGGGCGTATCCCAGACATTGGCCTCGTACCGTGCACTCGACGCACACGCGCTGGGCAGACTGCACGCCGATCCAGTCGCTGGGGAAGAACACGCCGGGGTCCATGTTCTTGCAGCGCCCCTGACCCATCCAGTCGGTGTCCAACGGTGCCTCCTGTGGACTCTCTGATACGTCGGCACAGGCGCGGGTCCCCGATCGTGGCGGACTTCGGGCCGGATCCGGGCTCGGTTCACAGGTGCGTTTGCTCCCGACGTTTCGAGCCTAGGAAGCCTCTGTGACGACAGCATGAAGTTGTCCGGAGGTGTTCGCCCGAAACAGCAGAATCCCCAATCACCCCTCGCAGGGCAGGTCACGGGTCCTGGCGCTGAGCCTTTCGACGACGGTTGTGCTTCCCGGCGGCGTCTGACGTCTCGGAAGACGGCTGCGGGGCGTGGATTCGACCACCTGAGGATCAAGATTCAACGTCGACTAGTCAGAGACCGAACCGCGACGACAGTTTGGCGTCCACAAGTTAAATAGCGGGGACCGCCCCATGGGGATGCTTTTGCCATTTTCGATTGCTATTTTCGATTCCACGTCTGCCTCCTCCACCATACCCGCACCAAGTGGACAACGGCTCGCTGAGCTCGCTCTTTGGGTCCTCTGTGGACTGGCTGAGAACGAACCAAGATCCGGATGGTGGGCTCGTATGGACCCCGAACGACCGCATGGGAGCAGCCCGGTGATGAGCAGCCTTCGCCTAGGGTCCGGCCGGGTTCCGGTCCACGCGCTCATGCGTCGTGCAGCCTGATGTGGCCACGAGGTCGTCGAGCTCTCGTCGATTCGACACTGTCCGACCGGCGCATGCCGCAGCACGCTCGTCGGGGGGCACGGGTCTCACCGCGACGGCACCGCAGTCGTCGTCGACCTACGACCGTGGTGGTGGCAATCGGTCTTGTGGTGGTGATCGTGGCGTCGATCGCTCTCTCTGTCGCCTTGTTGGGTTCGACCGGGCCATCGCGCCGGGTGCAGGACCAGCCCTCCGCCTCACCGACGTCGTCGCATCCCATCACGACGACGAACGCTGCCCCCCCTGTCTGGCGCGTCGGGTGGGGGTCCGCCATGGCATGGGGTAACGGCGAGGCGTCGAACGTGACGGTCCGCGACCTGGCCACGGTCGGCACCGGCGGTGAAGCCGTTCGCATTCGGATCTCAAACGTCTTTGGGAACGAGCCCCTCGTGATCGGGGCGGGGAGCGTGGGGCTCGCAGCCGCAGGTGCCGGCGTGGTGCCCGGAACGCTGCACGCTTTGACCTTCGGCGGAGCTCGGGGGACGACGGTCCCTGTGGGGCAGGTCAGCTATAGCGATGCGGTGAGCATGGACGTGAGCGACTTGCAGACCCTGGCCATCAGTGTCTACGTGAGTGGGCGCGAGCTGGTCACCGTCCATCCGTGTTGTACGAAGATCGTCTCGTACTTCACCCCCAACGGGGGTGGGGACTTGACCGGATCTGTGAGCGGCGTTGGGCTCAGCGAGCCGAGCCCCTGGGAGCGATGGGTCGATGCCGTCGATGTGCTGCAGACGACGGGCGAAGGAAGCATCGTCGTGGTGGGCGACTCCATCACCGACGGGTACCACACGTCGGTGCGGTGGACCGATGTCCTTCAGAAGCGGATCGACATGCTCCCGCCCAGCGAGCAGCGGGCGGTCGTGAACGAAGGGATCACGGCGAACGCGCTGACGGCAGTGGTGCGCACCGACGACCTGACCGGTGGAGGTCCCTCAGGGGTGTCGCGGTTGGCGCGTGACGCCCTCACCCAGGCCGGAGTGTCTGAGGTGGTCCTCTTCCTGGGTACCAACGACCTTTGGTTCGGGGCCACCGCTGACCAAGTTATCGCAGGTTACGAGCAGGCCATCGCCGCCGCGCATGGCGCGGGCGTCCGGATCGACGTCGTCACGTTGCTGCCCCGCAGTACCAGCCCGGAAGAGCGATGGACCCCGTTGCAACAGCGCTATCTCCAGCAAGTCGACCAGTGGATCCTCACGTCGGGCGCGTTTGACGCCGTGTTGAACCTGGGCACCTCCGTGGCCGACGTCTACGACGGTGGGTGTGCTCCGACCGCGATATTCCCCATGTATGACTCGGGCGACCACCTCCACCCCGACGCGCAAGGACAGACGGCCATGGCCAACGCCGTGGATGGCGCCGCACTCGACGTCCCTCCGCTGCCCGGGGTACCGCCGCTAGTGACGGTCGCCCCGACGCCGGGGTGCCAGGGAGTCAGTGGCATTCCCAGCGCCATCACACCGACGAGCCGATGAGGACCGACGAGCCGACGAGAAAGGAGACGGCAGGCGGCGGGTGGGTCGTGCGGTCAGCCCGGAGCTCCCGGGCATGCGCCGGTTGCCTGAGGCGCGACCGGGCCCGTGGTGAGGCTGGTTCGCCCCCCGACGTTGCCGGCGGTCGCCATGGCCGCCAGCGCGGCGCTCTGCCCAGCGATCTCGGCGTCGAAGAAGTCGGTGGTGACCTGGGCGACGATCTGTTGATCGGGCCCCGGGGCGGCATAAGGCGCCTCGTGGGGCGCGCCGAGAAGGTCGAGGTAGTACTTGGGAGATGCGGCGGCGTTGTAGATCTGGGCGCTACAGGTGGGGAAGTTGATGGTATCGGCGTTTCCCTGAGTGATGAGCAGCGGCACCCTGCCCGAGAAGGCGTAGCGGCCGCCGAAGCTCGCCAACTCTGCTCCCGACAAGATAGCGGCCGCTTTCACGCGAGGGTCCTGGCAGCAGGTGTCGGCGGCGACCGCCAAGGTGACGTCAGCGCCGTCGGAATGCCCGACCGCGCCGATCTCGTTGGCATCGATCAGACCGGACAGGGGTGATCCCGACCCTTGTGCAGCCTCGAGCAGGGTGGTGATCACGTAGCGTAAGTCGGCGGGGTGGTTCGTGATGTCGTTCTCATCGAGGGAGCGTTGATCGGATGGGTCGGTATGGGGATAGGTGGGAGCTGCGACGACGAAGCCTGCCGATGCCCAGTCGGTGAGCAATGTGGAGTACGCCTGGACCGAGAGGTCGTAGCCCTGCGAGAATACGAGCAGAGGGTACGGCGCATGTATCCTGTCGGGCGGCGCGTCCGGGCCCCTTGCTGCGGCGATATCTCGTACAGGGTAAAAGATGGCGGTGGGAAGCGACCGGTCCCCGACCCCCGGAGCTCCCGGTTCCATGATCGACAGACTCGTCGTACCCACGGCGTAGGACCCGTCGGCGCTGAGCGAGGGAACAGGCTGTGTGGTCGCGACAGTCGATGTTGTTGTGGTGGGAAGGCGCCGGGTGACCGTCGTCGCGGGTGCAGGCGTGGACTGGTGACGGTAGAGGGCGCCGACGGTGAGGACGGTGGCGGCGAGAAGCGAGACCCCTATCGCTCCGACCAGACCTGCCCTGGAGGTGCTTGTTCCAAGCCGTACTCGACGATGCCGGCCCGGTGGCACCTGGCGCAGCCTATATGCCGCGGCGTGTTGGCGACAGCTGCTGCGAAGCACGCAGACGACGTGAGATGACCACCGTCGAGATCCGGAACCTGCGACGCGACGACACCGCCGCCAGCGCACGGCTGCACGGCGAGGTTCTCGACATGGAATTCTTGGTTCGTTGCGGCCCGCGATTCCTCGACCGGTACCACCGGGCGTGGATCGACAGCCCCAAGGGCCTCGCTTTAGCGGCTGTCGACGAACGAGGGCGTGTGGTTGGCGTACTCCTCGGTGCCTTGGACCCCGCCGCGCACGTTCGGGCGATGGTGCGCCGACACGGTTTGTCGCTCACGTTCTGGCTGGTGGTGCGGGCGGTGACCGACCGCAGCTTCGCGCGTGAACTGTTGGCCACTCGCCTGTCTCGGTACGTCCGGGGGGTGGTACGCATCCTGGCCTCGGGCGTTTCGACCGCCCTCGGGCACACACCCTCGCCGAGCCGGCGTTCTGCACCACCCACTGCATCGGCCGACCAACCCGGAGCCACCATCCCTTCTGGTCAGGGGCATCTGGCGCCGACCATCGGGGAGATCACGCATCTCATGGTGCAACCAGACAGGCGCGGTGGCGGCGTGGGGAGAGAGCTCCTGGCACAAGCCGGCCGAGCCGGGAAACGAGCAGGCCTCGACGAATTTGTCCTCGTGACGCCGCCTGACCTTGCCGCTCGCGCCTTCTACGAGCGCCTGGGCTGGTGTTTCGACGGCGAGCTCACCAGCCGGAGCGGTGAGCGCTTCGTCCGCTACCGATTGCCGCTCACCTCGTAACCGCGACGATCAGCGCCCTCGTCATGCTGCCGTCAGGTCGGCTAGCGCATGATCCTCGTACCTATGTGGCTCCCCCCTCAAAGAGTTTGCAGCGCGACAGAGCAAGGCCCCGAGGGCTCCTTCGGGCGTCGGACGTGACCGCAGGCGTCGCGCGGCCCTGCCAGAGCGACTCGACACTCTCGGCCCCACCACCTCTTTCCGCCATGCCCGATACGACGCCGATGCCGGAACTTCCCGATCATCGCCGCGGCGGCCTCCTCGGTGTCCGCCTCCAGAGATGGGTTTGGACCAGGCGTGCCTCGTCGTGGGACCACGGCGGGGCAGCGGGTCTCGAACTCGTCATTGACGCCGTGCTCGAAGCCGCCGAGGTCCGCCCCGGGTTGGTCGCCGTTGACCTCGGATGCGGGACCGGACAACTGAGCCTGCCCCTCGCCCGCAACGGCGCGTACGTGATGGCGGTCGATGTGAGCCAGGCCATGGTGGACCTTCTCGAGGCGAAGGCCACCGCGTCTGGCGTGAAAGGCATTCTGGGCGTCGTCACCCCCATCGAGACGCTCTCACTGCCTGAACAAAGCGCTGACCTGGTGATCTCGAACTATGCGCTGCACCACCTGCGCGACCGTGACAAAGCTGCCTTTGTGGGGGAGGCGGCGTCGTGGCTTCGACCCGGTGGGCGCCTGGTCGTCGGCGACATGATGTTCGGTCGGGGCGCCACGGCGCGGGACCGGAGCATCATCGCTTCCAAGGTCGCGGTCCTCGCCCGGCGTGGCCCTGCAGGTTGGTGGCGATTGGCGAAGAACGCCATCCGATTCACGCTGCGCCTCCAAGAGCGACCGGTCTCGATGGACACCTGGACGCGCCACTTCGAGATGGCTGGGCTGACCGACGTCTCGGCGACGCCCGTCGTCGCCGAGGCCGCCGTGATCGTGGGGACCAAACCCTAGCTTCGGCAAATCGAGGCATCGGTGAGGAATGGGATCCCTGCCCTTCGTCTCGTCGACACCGTGCCCCGACTGCGCCGCCTTCACGATTTCGCAAGGACTGGCAGGCGAGGATTGGCCGACGAGGCTGCGGGTCCGAGGTCGTGGCGGTGTGAGAGGATTGGAGGCCAATGTCCGGAAGTAAGGCTGCCCGGCGGAGGCCCTCGGCCGCGTCCTCCCAACTGAGGGTGGTCGAGCGCCGGCCCCGCTACGGCACCGAGCGCACCGGCCCCTCGAGTCATTTGGCGCGTGCGCCGTGGATGCTCAGTCGGGACCAATGGTCATGGCTGGCGCCTCCACCCCGTGCCCTGCAGCTCACGGGGTGGGCGGTGCTCCCCTTGCGTGCCTTTTTGGGTTTTACGTTCTGTTTTGCGGGCCTGCAGAAACTCGCTAATCCCGGCTTCTTCTCCGCGTCGAACCCGTCGTCCATCCAGGCACAGCTTGCCGGCGCGGCTCGGCGAAGCCCTATCCACGGGCTCATCGGGCCGCTCGGGCATGTGGCGGTACCCCTCGGCGTGCTCATCGCCTTGGCCGAACTGGCGGTGGGCCTGGGCACGCTGGTGGGGTTGTGGACGAGGCTCGCCGCTGCCGGCGGCATGATCATCTCCTTCTCCTTGTTCCTGGCCGTGAGCTTTCACTCGAACCCCTATTACACCGGATCAGACATCGTCTTCGTCTTCGCCTGGACGGTCTTGCTCCTGGGCGGGTCCGGGGGTGTGCTCTGCGCAGATGCGTTGCTCGCCGACCTCGCCCGTGACCGACAAGGCGCCAGCCGCAGTGCGATTGTCCCGGTGGCCTTCGAAACCGTGCAAAGGGTGTGTGGCGCGTACACATCGGGGAACTGCAGCGCTCGCCACAACGAGCCCTGTGCGCCGGGCCCCTGTCCATACTTGGCACGGCACGAGGCTTCTCCCCACACCCCGCACGCCGCGGCCATCGATCGTCGCATCTTCACGGTCAAAGCTGCCTGGACAGGCGTGTTGGCCGCGGTCGGTCTGGTGAGCGCCAGTTTCGTGGCCGGCGTCGGACGTCTGGCGTCGTCCTCACACGGCTCGGGCGCCGCCACTGTGGGAGCCGGCACGTCGTTGGGCTCTGCCCCTACCACCACGACGACGACGCAGGGTGCCACGTCGGGTGCCGGGCCGAGCGCTCCTCCGTCGTCTGCGCCGGGCTCCTCCGCCGCCACGCATCCGCCTGGCACTCGCATAGGGCCTGCAGCAGATGTGCCCGTCGGGGGCTCGGCGTCGTTCCAGGATCCTTCGTCAGGCGATCCTTCGCTCGCGGTCCAGCCCAGTACGGGACGGTTCTTGGCCTTCGATGCCGTGTGCCCGCACGCGGGATGCGTGGTTCAGTACGACCAGGGCAACAAACTCTTCGCCTGTCCGTGTCACGGTTCGGTGTTCAATGGAGAGACGGGGGCTGTCGAGAGCGGGCCCGCGCCCACCGGGCTGACTCGTCTCGCCATCAGCAAGGGCTCTGATGGCGAGTTGTACGTGAGCTGAACCATGGGATCCACCTCTCACCCGGGACACCGGCCTCCTGAGGGCGCCGAGTCTCATGGTCGCGCATCCGACGCTGTGGAAGGCAACGCCCGTCTCACGGCAACGACGGCGGTGGTGCTCTTCGTGCTCCTTGCCGCCGAGGGGGTCACCATCCTCAGGATCCACGCCTTGTTGTCGCCCCACGTGTTCATCGGCATGGTGCTGATCCCTCCGGTGCTGGTGAAGACGACGAGCACCACGTATCGCATGGCCCGCTATTACCTCGGTTCCCCCGCCTATCGACGCAAGGGACCGCCGCCGGTGCTTCTTCGGCTCCTCGGGCCTTTCGTCGTCGTACTCACAGTCGCGGTTCTTGCCAGCGGAGTGGCCCTTCTCCTCGCCGGTTCGGCGTGGCAGAGGCCGCTCCTTTTGCTGCACAAGGCCAGCTTTGTGCTGTGGTTCGGAGCCATGACCATCCACATCCTCGGCCACGTCGCGGACACGGCCAGGCTGGCCCCCCGGGACTGGATGCGCAGCACTCGGCGAGACGTGGCCGGGGCGGGGTTGCGCCAGTGGGCGATCGCCTCGAGCCTGGTGGTGGGAGTCCTGCTCGGGTTTCTCATCCTGGGGCGGGTCGGCCCGTGGTTGGCGTCGACCCCGTTCCGGGGTCACTGACCCCGGAACCGGCAGCCGGGAAGACAACGGATCGCAGGGACGTGGGCTCGGGCGCAGGGATGACCAGCCGACCGCGATTCACGGCCGCTTCACAGCGACCTCCAAGGAAGCATTCAGATCCATGACCGATAGTGGTGAAGATGTCCAGGTCCTTCGTCATCTCGCACCTCAGGACTAACCTTATGACGGCGGCTCTGGCTGTCGGCTTGGTCGCGGGGACCCTCGCCATCGATGCCGCGGCATCGCAGCTGTCGGGCGAGATCGGTCGTACCGACCGGTCGGCATCGGTCCCTGCCCCCGCTGCCTCGACCCCAGGGCAACGGGCATCATTCCGAACCTTCTAGCGAACCCTCACCCCCGACGCCGACGCCCTGTCCCCAGGCCGCCTCGGAGGAGAGGTCGTGCCGGGCCCGAAGCTGGCCAGGCCGCGCCGGAGGGCACAGACGCGAGAACTTTTCAGCAGGCGCACAGCTTGCGTACAGACCCCTCTCAACGTGGGTTGCGACGCTGCATGCATGACGCCGGCCGCGCAGATCAGACCGGGTGGCGGTGTGATCGCCTCGGGTGAAGCGTGGCCTGTGGTGGCGCGGGGACGATCCGGTCCTGCCCCGCAGCCCTGGGTGGCCGACATCTTTGCGGGACTAGCCGGGCTCGGCTTCGGCTCCGTACTGGCCTTGGTGATCACCGGAGAGACGAGTGGTTCACTCCGCGCGCCCGGAGGTTGGCTCATCGCCGGAGGGCGCCTGGCGGGATTTGCTGGCGCCTATCTGATGTTGGTCATGGTCGTGCTCATCGCGCGCTTGCCCTGGCTCGAGCGCGCCGTAGGCCAAGATCGGCTCGTTCGTTGGCATCGTCGGATCGGGGCCTGGCCACTCGTGCTCATCTCCGCACACGTCGTGCTCGTCACTCTCGGTTACGCCGAGCTGGCTCGGGTCGGGGCCCTGCGTCAACTCTGGGTATTTCTCACCTCCTACCCCGATGTCCTAGCTGCGGCCGTTGGATTCGGACTCCTCGTTACTGCCGGGATCAGCTCGATCAAGAGGGCTCGACGTCACCTCAAGTACGAGACGTGGTGGATCGTGCACCTGTACATGTACCTCGCCCTCGCACTGGCCTTTGCCCACCAGATCGTCACCGGAGGATCGTTCGTCGGCCATCCACTGACCCGGGCGATCTGGATCGCGCTGTGGATCGCCACCGCAGGGATGGTCATCGTGTTCCGGATCGCTCAGCCCGTCGTGCGAAGCCTCCGGCACGGGCTTCGAGTCGCCGCCGTGCGCGAAGAAGCACCAGGAGTGTTCTCGATCATCTGCTCGGGTCGACGGCTCGAAAGGCTGGCAGTCTCAGGAGGGCAGTTCTTCCAGTGGCGCTTCCTCACCAAAGGCCTGTGGTGGCATGCACATCCCTACTCCCTTTCTGCGCTCCCGAGACCCCCCTACATCAGAGTGACCGTCAAGGGTCTCGGCGATCAGAGCCGAGCCGTCGCCCACCTGAAGGTCGGAACGCGCGTGGCGATCGAAGGGCCGTACGGGGCGTTCACCCATCACGCCCGTTCGTCAGATCGCATCGTTCTCATCGGGGCAGGGGTCGGCATCACCCCACTGCTCGCCCTCCTCGAGGACTTGCCGTCCTCGATCGAGGTGACCGTCATCGTCCGGGCCTCCACCACCGACGAGCTCGTCCACCGCGACGAAGTGGCCGCCCTCGTCGAGCAGCGTGGTGGTCAGTTCCACCAAGTCATCGGCTCGCGCCACAGGGTTCGCTTCGATGCCAGTTCCCTACGACGACTGGTTCCTGAGCTCCCGTCTTGTGATGTCTATGTCTGTGGACCCGATGGCTTCAGCAAGAGCATGGTCGCCGCAGCGGTGAAACTCGGAGTTCCCCGCAGCCGGATCCACGAAGAAGCGTTTGCGTTCTAGGCCAGGAGGCTCTGACTCGATGTGGATGTTGAAAGGATGCCTTCGATGAGGCGGGCACCCATCGTCATTGCCGCGACGGCGGCCGGGCTCGTTGGCGTCCTGAGCTTCCACACGAAGTCCGCGAGCGTGACTCTCAGCGGCCTGCCGGGCGCTTCGAGTCGGGGCTCTTCTTCCACCTCTGTGGCCGGGGGACCGCCTCCGGGCCCGCGATCGACCGGCTCCGGTGCGCCTCCGACTTCGGGGTCGTCTGCCACGTCCACCACGAGCCCTGCCACCCCGAGCTCATCATCGACGCGTTCTGCCAATGGTCCGTCGGTCAACTACAACTATGGCGTCTTGTCGGTATCGGTCACGGTCTCGGGCAAGAAGATCACCAAAGTTGGGATCGCGTCGCTCGATGACGGAGGGAATTTTCGGTCCCAGTCCATCGACCAGCAGTCGATTCCGATCCTCGAGCAGCAAGCCTTGCAAGCACAAAGCCCCAACATCCAAGGTGTGTCGGGCGCGAGCTATACGAGTGCGGGGTTCGAACAGTCGCTGCAGTCGGCACTAAGCAAGCTGGGCTTGGCGTGACGCGTGCTCGGCCGGCGCCCGACAGGCCCATCGAGCTGCCACGAGCCGTGCATCATCGCGAATCGGTCATGGGAACCGTAGTCACTATCGACCTGTACACGAAGGACGGTACGATTGAACCTGGCGTCTCGCTCGGTCTCGCCCGAGCACGGTCGGTCCTCCATCGTGTCGACGCCGTGTTCAGCACGTGGAAACCACACAGCCCAATGAGTCGCCTGCGTCGGGGGGAGATCACGTCTAAGGAGGCCCCTAACGAGGTGACAGAGGTCCTCGAACGATGCGCGATTGCACGGGAGCTCTCGGGCGGTTGGTTCGATCCGTGGGCGATGCCAGGTGGGGTCGATCCGACTGGGTACGTGAAGGGTTGGGCGGCGCAATGCGCGCTCGCCGAGCTCGCCTCGAGCGACGTGGTGGGCGCCATGGTGAACGCAGCCGGAGACATCGCGAGCTTCCGGAGCGCTGACCACCCAGAACCATTCCGGATCGGCATTGTCGACCCCAAGGTGCCGACTCATCTTGCCTGCGCGGTCGAGCTCTTCGACGCCATCGCCACATCGGGCACCTCCGAGCGCGGCGCCCACCTGATCAATCCTCACACCAAACGACCCGGTGCACGTGTGGCGTCGGCAACCGTCTGCGGACCCGATCTCGGTCTGGCGGACGCTCTTGCCACCGCCTTGACGGTCTCGGGGGAGCACGGTCTGGCATTGGTCGAACCCCTCGAAGGATACGAGGCCCTCGTCATCGCCTTCGGGGGAGACGCACGATGGACCGAGGGCTTTCCATTCGCGCCTGATGCACCTCGGTCGTGGTGGCCCCTCGTTTCGGCGAGCAATTCTTTCTCGTGACGCACGCATCCGGGCTCCGCTCGGCGCCCACCAGTTCGCCAAGTGTGGCAACGGCGGCCAGGGGCGATGACTCCGAACCCCCTGTAAGTAGTGAGGAGACCGTGCCGGAGTGAGTGCGCCGCGTGGGGAGGGCGTGTCCGCCTGGACCGATCAATCGCTCCGATCTGCAGGGGAACATAGAGCAACTACCGGTTCCGGGAGCCCCGACAGGGCCAGCTCGACCACCTTCAGGCCGGTCGGGATCACCCTGAGCGGAGCCCGGTGACGACCTCGGGCTAGGCGCGATTGACGGCTACCGCGGTGTTGGTCCCACAGAGCCAGATACGCCCAACCCCCGGGAAAGCTCAAGCGCCGGGACACTTGTGTACTGCAGCGGCGATGGAGGCGCTTCTCGGACTACAAAATGACTTCAACTCCCAGCCAAAGGTCGCGAAAGCCAGCGAAGGCTGGTGAGTGTTTCGAATCCCACTCCCTTCGCTGCTGCGCAATTGACGGAGACCGTGCCGGCCCGGCCCGTCAGGTCCCGTACTCGTCATGTCGGCGCCACCAAAATCCGCTCTCGTTTCGGCCCAGCGGTGCGCGGTCCAACCACTGGTAGGCGCCCCACAGCCCGTCGAGTCCCCGGGCGTAGGCGGAGTAGGTGTGGTAGACGATGCCGTCGTCGAGGGCGTAGGCACTCATGCCTGGCATCTGGCGGGAGTAGGTGGCCAAGTCCGTGCCCACCGGTGAGGCGTCGGGCCCGTCGGCGGCGTTTGGGGCGGGGCGCATGTCCACGGTGCGGAAGTTGTACTCGACCGCCCCCGTCTGTTGCTGCTCCTCGGTGATGGCCGCGTTGAAGTCGAAGTTGAAGTCGGTGTCGAACGACGATGCCCACGGGAAGCTCCAGCCCATCCGCTGCTTGTACGCCTGCAACTTGGCAAGCGGGGCCCGCGACACGGCGCACAGCGTTACGTCGTGGTTGGCCAGATGGACAAATAAGCCGTTGAACCCGTCGGCGATGGCCGAGCAAGCGGGGCATCCGGCCTGGTATTCGGGACCGAACATGAAGTGGTAGACCAGTAGCTGCGAGCGTCCCCTGAAGAGATCGGCCAATGACGCCGGACCCCCCTCGGTGTCGAATCGGTAATCCTTGTCCAGTCGCACCCAAGGCAGCTGCTGGCGCTGCTGCGCCACCTCGTCGCTGCGGCGAGTCAGCGCCTTCTCAGCCTCGAGCAGCGCCACGCGTGCCGCCTGCCACTCTTCACGGGTTCCGACTCGGTGATCAGGCACGGTGCGCTCCTCCGGGATTGGTGTCACGTGGATCCATCAGCCGAGGCTTCAGTCTGCCTGATCGGATTCTGACCTTCTCGTCGGCGTACCAAACCACTCGGAAACGGAACCCCAAAGACCCTCCTTAGACCAAGTGAGGGCTCATGACACAATCGGACAGCGCCTGGCCCCACCTACGGTCGCTGAGTTCGTTATCGAGGCTCTTGAGCCTCGCGCATTGCTGCTTGGTCAGGCTCACCCAGACGGCGCATTCCCCTCCTCGGGCGTGACATCTTCGACCATCGCGCCGAACCACCAAATATTCCCGAATGGATCACCCACACCCCCGACGAACGCTCGTGGCGGGGAGGGCTGTGGGCCGAGCGGCCGACGCGATCGGGGTTCGCGCTCCAAGCCCTGAGCAAGGGCATGGCGACCAATGAAGGCTTCGAGCGATAGGCCCGCGCCTGGCGGCGCTGGGCCTCGAGTGGGGACGGCTGGTTCGTCGTCCCCCACAGCGAGGTCCTCTGTGAGCGATGAGCGACGCGCAATGCCGAGACGTCCCGTACACCGGGCGACGCCGTCGGGAGGCCTCAGTGAGGGCAGGTGGTGATCTGGATACCAGGCAACCCCGTCGGCATATAAGGATCGGGATCGGGGCCTCCGGCGAAGCGGTCGGCAATCCAACGCACCATGTCCCGCGCCGACGGAGCGATGACCCCGGCGTGGCTCTGGCCCGGGTAGATCCACCGTTCGAGATCCTGGCCCAGGCCGCACATGTGCGTGGCGAGGAGGGCTGTGGAAGCGACCGGGATCTGCTCGTCCTTCCCCCCTTGGATGATGAGCAACGGCGCGGCACTTGCCGTCGTGAACGCGCCCGGGTCGTTCTCGTTCATGAGCGCCTTCCAGGCCGGGACGTCGATCGGGTTGGCCTTGGTGAGCTCGGCCAGGTTGTACTTGCTGGTCACGCTGGCGATGTAGTCCGAACAGCCCTTGTCGAGTGCGGGCAACAGCTTGATCGCCGCCGGGGTCAAGACCTGGTCCAGCGGAGCGACGGTGTTCCCGTAGGCCGCATTGAACCCACCAGCCGCCATGAACAGGTAATAGCGGTACGGGCTCGTCTGGAGGAATTGGTAGATGGCGTAGAACTGCGACGGCGGGGCGCCCGCCACGACTCCTTTCAGATGAAGGTCGGGCGCGTAGCTGGCTCCGATGTTGAGGGCGAACATGGCGGTCTGACCACCCTCGGAATGACCCCAGACCACGTAGTTGTTACTGGCATGCGCGCCGTGCAGGTGGCGGGCCGCCCGGACGATGTCAATGGTATTGCGTGCCGCGCTGACTCCCACCAGGTAGGGAAGAAGCCCCGGCGTGCCCTCTCCCTGATAGTCGCTGGAGGTGATCTCCCAACCCTGATCGAGCAGGTTGTTGGTGAGCGGGACATCCGAGGGCGGGTCGAGCGACGGCGTGCACTGGTCGGCCATGCCGTTGGTGCCGTGACCCCAGGTCACAACGGGATAGCCGCCCGAAGGTGCCGGTTGTCGGGGGACGATGACGAGCCCGGTGACCGGGACCGGCTTGTTCGTCACCGACCGCGACAGGTACATCACCCGGTACACGACGCCGTGAATGCCCCCGACCGAAAGGCGCTCGGACTTCAGCAGTGTGCCCGGCCCTGTCCTCGGCAACGGCTGTGGCACCGAGTAGAACGAAGGCAAGCCCTTCGGTGCCGGAATCGATTTGGCAGAAACACTCGTCGGGGATCCGGTGGTCCCACATGCACCAGCGAGCACCCCAATGCCGAGGGCAAGTGACAACACCCGTCCCTTACGCCAACTCCTGCGTCGTCCGCGTCGTCGCTGGATGTTCATCCTGGTTCTCCCCCGTTGATCCGCGAGCCTATTCCTCCAGAGGGTGTCTGAGATCCCGAGCCGCGCATCACTCATTCGCCGCTGACCGCAGTACAGATCCCGCCGATCACGTAGACACCAATGTCGTGAAGGTGAACCCGGCCCGACTCAGTCGGTCGTGAAGGCCTTCGGGATTGATTGGGGTTGTAGATGTCATCGACGTGGAACTGGCTCGTCGCCTCGTTCGCGATCCCGTCTGCGGCCACGAGCACCTGACCGGGCCTGGGTTCGGCGTACACCGAGTCCTGGGCACCGGTGGTCGGGATGTGATGAAGCATGTGGAACCACGCCGCGCCCGTGAAGCGACCGCTCGGCAGGTTCATGGCCGTGGCATCGCCATGGACCACCTCGACGTTCGTCCCCGCCAGACGCGACATCGAGGCACTGGCGAGATCGGGGTCGAACTCGAGTGCAGTCAGGTGGGCTTCGAACTGGCGCAGCATTCGAGATGTCCTTGGTTCATCGCGACGACTGACACTGACGACGGGCATCATGTCGGGAGTCCTCGATTCAGGCCGGCACGGGGACGGCTTTCCCGGGCTCCTGTGACGGGATGCTTTGGTTGGTGGGGACCGGGTAAGGCGCGGGGTTCGTCATGTCGTACTCGATGAGCTGCGACGCCGTGCACTCGGTCTTCACCCGGACCTCACTCCTCCCGAGGGTGGCCGACAGACGAGGAATAGATGCGTCGGGGGTGCCGACATGCAGTGTCGAGGTCAAGTCGCCGGTCACACTTCGACGCCACGCGGTGATGTTCGGTGCTTTCACACCGAACCGGGTCTCGAGGAATCGCAGCTGCGAGGTGTGGTCGAAGGTATCCGAACAGACATAGCCGCCGCGGCTGAAAGGAGAGACGACGAGGAGTGGGACTCGAAAACCGAGGCCGAGGGGCCCGGTGATGCCTTTGGCAGGCGCGGGAAGAGGATCAGAAGTGAGGAATTCTCCGGGAGTCCCGGCCGGGGGCACGGGCGGTTTGACGTGATCGAAGAAGCCGTCGTTCTCGTCGTACATGATGAACAGGACGGTCTTGGACCACGTCTTCGGGTTCGAGACGAGCGCACTGATCACCTGATGGGTGAACCACATGCCCGCTGCCGGAGGCGAGGGAGGGTGCTCGTCATATCCCAGGGGCGGGGTGATCCACGACACTTGTGGCAGGGTGTCGTTGGCCACGTCGCGTGCGAAGTCGCCGGGGAAGATCGGGCCGAATGCCTTTTTGTACAACATCGACGACGGGTCCGCCACGTGTCGCTTGAAGTACAGAAGGATGTTGTCGGAGATGACGATCGACAATGGACTCGACGGTTGGTACGCCGACCCATCAGGGTTGTAGACCTTCCACGAGATGCCCCTGGACTCGAGCACTTCGGGCATCGAACGCCATGACGCACTCCCGATAGCACTGGCAGCTTGGTTGGTGATGATCACGGGCCCACCCTCGTTGCCCTCGGGGTCGAGCGTTCCGGACAAGGCGAGCAGCCGGTTCGGGTGCGTAGGTCCCATGACCGAACAGTGATAGCCGTCGGCGATGGTGAAGGCGTCGGCCAGTGAGTACCAGAACGCCAGATCCGAGCGGGTGTAGTAACCCATCGTCAACACACCGTTTTGGGGGCCCTCCCACTGGGGCGACGTGTGGGTGGCGACGAACTGATCCATCTGCCCCCCGTTCCAGCACGCGTGCTGGGCGGACCATTCGTGGGACAGGTCGAACGTGCACTCCGCGTCGGTGTTGACCGTATCGAGGTGGAAGGGCAAGAGCTGATTGGCCGTCCCGCCGGGCCAAGACTGGGCGAAGAGTCCTTGGGCCCGAGCGACGGGATCGTCGAAGCCCAGCACGCCCTTGTACGAACCGAAATAGTGATCGAACGAACGGTTTTCGTTCATGAGGAAGATCACATGCTCGATGGCGCCGATGTCAGAACCTGCCGGAGCGATGGTGGCGGCCTTGCGAGCGGTTTCGCCACCACAGGCGGCCAGGGCCATGCTGAATGCGCCGGCCATTCCGGCCACGAGCACTTCCCGCCGCGTGCGCAGGGTCGCAGGCGAGACAACCGACGGTTGATTCTCCACGTTCGGCACCTTTGGCCTCGTTCGTGCCCGATGATCAGGCGACGACATCCTGGCACAATCCCGGATCGTCAATACCGGATCGTCGATCCCGAACAGGCCCGAGTCATGGAGCGGGAGGAGCCGTGATCGGCCCCGGCCCCCGGGGTGCGGTCAGATTGCCCGTTCTTTGGACGCGGCTGTCTGAGGATGGCGGTGACGCAATTGGTTCAGCAGCGACTGCTCATCGGGGCCCAGGCGCTCGGCCGCTCTGCCTTGGGGACGACGTGGCTCTTGGAGGCGGTCGGTGAGGAGAGACAGGTTGTGCTGAGCAGCTTCCAACTGATTCTGCAGCACGTCTCGTTCGGCCGCGACCGCCTCGGCTTCGGCATTGGCCCGAGCCACATCGCGCTGCAACGACGCGTTGCGCGCCTCGAGCTGCTCCAAACGCCGACGCGCCCACGAGGCGGATTCCGAGGTGTCAGTGGGTGCGGCCGCAGCGCGCGTCGCCTGCGCGAGCAGCGCTGCAGCCAACTCGTCGTAGTCCAACGGGCCTTGCCCGTTGGACTCCGTGCCCGAAACGGCGCTTCGAGCGGCTCCGTTGGCGTTGTGTGCAATCCGATACGTCCGTTTGCCTCTGATCTGACGCGTCAACAGGCCCGCTTTCGCCATTGCGGCGACGACCTGGGTGAAGCCTGCGTCGGTTCCTTCGTACGCGATCGCCTGCTTTAAAACGGATGTCGCTTTTCCGCTGGAATCTTCTACCGCGCCTTGCTTTGCAAGGTATTCGACAATCCGATTGCGAACGCTTTGATCTCGTGCCACAGAGGTCCTCCTCGAAAAGCAGGCGCGACTAAAATACCAAGTCGATCCGTTACAGAGATCGGCCACATGCCCCAAGCCAACTTTACCACTCCACAACGCGCCCTTGAACGCGAGCGCGTTCGCGGTGCGCACGCAGGCAGAATGCGCCATTCTTCGCCCGCTCTCATCGGATTCTCAGCTACATGTTCCCATCACTGAGTTCAGAGTCACCAGATAACAACGTCGTCAGATAACCGAGCGGCGCAGTCGAAGTGCACCCTCCGCCCACGCGCACGCACTGATGGAACCGCGGTCTTGGACATCCGGACCCACTGATCCGAGCGTCGGAGCGCCCAAGAGCCGGGCCTCTTGGATCGATCTCCGGAGACTTCAGGACAAGGTTGACGATGCCCAGCCGTGATCGACGGCCGGGCGCCCCATCACCCCGGTTTGCTTCCCCGTCGGGATGAGCAGTTCCCCGGACCGAGCAGGCTCGAGCCGGGACACTCGGCCCGACCGGTATCCGAAGCACCCACGGGCCGCAATGAGGCCGCAACAGGCCCAGAGCCAACTCCCAAGTTGAATGGGGACCCGGAAAGGGGCGCCGTTCACCAGGGCGAATACCGGTGGGGGCTCATCGGCTCACCCCACCGGCACGCCCTGTCCGAGTTAGCGGGCCCAGCACGTGGGGGGCATGTGCCGCCGCCCCGCCGGCTCGTGGGTCACCATGGGACGACCCACTCACATGTCGGCGACACGTGACTCACAGACTCTGAGGGCAAATGCCCGATTACCCACGGGCTGCGCACGAGCCAGCGCGAAGAGTGCGCTCGATGGGTCCGACTGGGCCAGGGGGCGCGTACACTCGGTCGTCCGCAGCTCACAGGGGGCGCGACGATGATCTCCGTCCGATTGCTCGGTCCGGTTGAGGTCGACGCCAACGGTGACGCCGTCGCGCTTTCACGCACCCTCGAGAGGGCCTTGTTGGCCCGATTGGCGCTGCTTCCCGGGCAGCCCGTGTCAAGCGAACGGCTGATCGACGACCTCTGGGGCAACCACGCCCCGCGCGACGGGGCGGCCAGTCTGCAGGGGCTCGTCTATCGGCTGCGCCGGACCCTCGGCAGCGAACGGTGTTACATCTTGCGGGCCGACAACGGGTATGCCCTCGACCCAGATGTGGATGTCGACGCCACCACGTTCGACCAGCTCGTGGCTCGGGCGCGTGCCACACGGGGCTCCGGGCACCCCGAGGAGGCCCCGGCGCTGCTCCGAGAGGCCCTCGACCTGTGGAGGGGTCCCCCCTTGGCAGGGCTCGAATCACTTCCGTTCGCGAGTACCCAGGCCACTCGACTCAATGCGGCACGGTTGGCCGCGCTCGGCGACCGGGTGCACGCCGACCTCGCGGCCGGACGCCACCGTGAGGTCATCGCCGAGCTCGAGAGCCTCGTGGCCGAGCATCCCTACCAGGAGCGGTTCTGGTCACAACTGATGCTGGCGCTGTATCGGGCCGGCTCACAGGCAGACGCGTTGCGGTGTTACTCACGCCTGCGGAACCTGCTCAACGAGGAGATGGGCATCGCTCCAGGGCCGACCGTGTCGGAGCTCGAAAAGGCCATTCTCAAACAAGACCCCACGCTGGCGTGGGTGCCCGCGTCCCTTGCGCTAGCCGGTGGCATCGGGTCTCTCCCCCACCACCCGACACCGAGAACGGTCGAGGATGGGGTCACCGTCGACACCGGCGGCACCCACGAGCGCTCCGACCTCTCGTGGGTGCCTCTGGTGAGCGCAGCCGCCTTCGTGGGCAGGCGGGCCGAGCTCGATGTGGCCCGCGCCGCGCGCCGAAAGGCAGTGGCGGGCGAACAGCATTTGATCTTGATCACCGGCGAGCCCGGCATCGGCAAGACGAGACTGACGGCGGAGATCGCTCGCGAATGTGACAGCGCGGGCGACCTCGTGCTGCAAGGCCGGTGGGACGAAGAGCCGCTGTGTCCGTACCAGGCGTTTCGAGAAGCACTGGGTCGGTACGCACTTCGAACCCCCGAGGAGCTCGTCCAGTCCGATGCGGGCAGCCTGATTCCCGTCCTGGCCCGGATCGTCCCCGAGGTGTTGGAGAACCGCGCAGGGGGACCCCCGGCGCGCGCCGAGGTCGATGGGGATCGCTACCAGGTGTTCGATGCCGTCAATCGGTGGGTCCGGGCCATCGCCGGTCGACGCCGACTGGTGCTCGTGCTCGACGACATGCACTGGGCAGACCGCCCGTCGCTGTTGCTGCTCGAATACCTCTTGCGATCATCGACCCAGGCGTCGGTGTTGATCGTTGCGACATATCGTCAAACCGACGCCAATGTCTCGGGGTGGTTCTCCGAGTCGCTCGCCGGCATCCGCCGTACGACGTCAGTCGAGTGCATCGCCCTCCGGGGCCTCTCGGCGGCGGAGACCCAAGAGCTCTTAGAATCAGCCATCGGGCGCACGCTGAGTGATCACGAGGCCACGGGAGCAGCGAACCTCCAGCGTCATACCGGCGGCAACCCCTTCTTCCTCCAAGAGGTGGTCCGCGACCTACGAGAGGCGGGGCGATCCCTCGAGGCGTGGTCGGTGGCCAACGCCGAGGAGCTCATGCTTCCCGAACGAATGCGCGACGTGGTGCGTTGGCGTCTGCGCCAACTCTCGGCGGTATGCATGCGAGTGCTGTCAGCTGCCTCGGCACTGGGGGACGAGTTCGATATCGGAACCGTCTGCGACGCGATCGACTGCGACGAGGAGACGCTTCTGCTGGCGCTCGACGAGGCGCGACTGGCCGGGGTCATCACCGAGAGCCGGCGCGAGTTCGATACGCATTGCTTCACCCATGCCGTGGTACGCCAAGCCCTGTACCACGAGCTCGGCCTCAGTCGCCGCACGCGCCTCCACCGGGAACTGGGGAAGTCTCTCGAGATCCACTTCGGGCCAGACGCGCGCCGCCACGCCAGCGAATTGGCGCATCACTACTACCTCGGGGCGAGTGCAGGTGGGGTCAACGACGCGCTGCGCTATCTCCGTCTGGCGGCTGATGATGCCCTCCAACAAGTGGCCTACGAAGCGGCCGCCGACCACCTCGGTCGCGCCCTCGAGCTCGTCACCGAGTACCGCGCCAGCGACATCGTCGAGCGCTGTCAGCTCCTTTTGGCCATCGGGAAAGCGTGTGTGAAGGCGGGGCGAAACAGCGAGGCCGACACCCGGTTCCTCGACGCCTTCGAGGGAGCCCGTGGATGCGGCCGCGCCGACCTCCTCGCCGAGGCAGCCCTGGGATACGGCGGTGTCCTGCCGGCGGGGTCCGAGCCCAACGAAAAGGCGCGGGCAATCCTCGAGTCGGCGCTCGCCGGTCTGCCCACCCAGGACGGGAGCCCACGCGCCCTCGTCCTGGGCCGCCTGGCCCAGTGGGGCCACTTCGACCGGCCCCGGGCCGAACGGCAACGGCTCCTCGATGACGCCGTGGACATGGCGCGTCGGCTCGGTGATCCCGAAACACTGGCGGCGGTCCTCCGCTACCAATACTGGGCCATGGACGGCCCCGACGAGATCGACCAACAGATCTCGGTGGCCATCGAGATCGCGGGCCTGGGCGAGAAGATCGGAGATAACGAGGTCCGCCTCCACGGGCTCAAGTGCGAGCTCCACGCCCGGTTCGAGTTGGGCGACTACGAAGCATCTCGGCGGGTAGCGGCTGATCTCTGCAACCTGGCGGCGCAGATCCAGCAACCCGAGTACCTGCGCCTGGGCTATATGTGGGACAGCCTCGTGGCAGGAACCGAGGGGCGATATGGCGATGCCGAGCTCAACGCAGCGGAGGCCGCGGCGATCCTCGAGCGGACCGAGCATCCCCAGCTCTACGCGCTCTATATCGGCTTGTCGTTGCCATGGCGATGGCTCCAGGGCCGGATGGAGGAACTCAGGCCCCTGCTCGAGCTGGGCAAGACGGGGCGAGCATCGCTAGGCGAGCAGGCGCTCGTGGCGTGGGTGGCCAGCGAGATCGGTGAGCGAGCCCAGGCCGAGACCGTCCTGGCGGGCCTGGTTCGGGCCGATGTGGTCGGCGGCGATCGGAACTTCCACTGGTGGTTCCTCATGGTGGGGCTGACCCAAACGGCGTTGAACCTCGGCGACCGGGCGTGGGCCGCCACGCTCTACGAACTCATCGAGCCCTATGCCGACCACAACTGCCGTGCCGGACAAGCCACGTTCTTGGGAGCCGCCTCATTGCAATTGGGGGGATTGGCGCTCCTGCTCGGTCGCGAGAACGTTGCCGTCCTTCACCTCGAAAAGGCTCTGGCCCGCCACACCGACATGGAGGCCTGGCCGCTCGTCGCCATGACCAAACACCTCCTGGCGCAGGCGCTGCGCAAGTCAAGATTACCTCGCCACCTGGACCGAGCAGACGTCCTCGACGACGAGGCGAGGGTCGTAGCCGCGGCGCTCGGGGCTCCCCGAGCAGTCACGTCCTCGACGCTCTGACCACGGGCCATTGCTCGCCGACGCCGGAGCCCATTGGGGCCCGGCGAAGGGTCATTTCGGGGCCATTCCTTGGTAGCGGTCGAGATGCTCGATGATGTCGGGGAAGACGTCATGAGCGACGTCGCGCCCGATGAGGGCGTCGAGATGCGCATAGTCGGGCAGGACGCGAAGGGTGTAGTTCTTCGGTCCGTTGTGGTCCTTGAGCCAGTTGAGGGTCTTCTCGGTCCCTTCGGGATGGAAGATGTAGTTGCGCTCTCCCGCCAAGAAATGGATGGGCACGTCCCGTAAGAGGTCGGGGCGTTGGAGATAGCGGTCGCGCCCGTGGGCATCGACAGCCCGACCCTTCTGCATCATGAGGCCGAGGTGCTCCAGGCATCGGATGTTGGCGGCACCGAACATGTCGGGGAGCGCCTTGTGGGTGGGGTCATCAAGCTGCGCGTGACGATGGGTCAAACCGAAGATGGCGTTGATCCACCGACACACCGGAAGATCGCACGCTTCGCCGGGGGGAAGCGGCACGGCATGGAGGGCCAGATCGAGCACGACGTTGCCGGCGGTGCGTTGGGTGTCGGGGTGGAGCAGCTGCTGGTTCACCGCCTCGAGAAGGTTGCCGACGTGGAGTTCGGACTCGAGGATCTTGAGCTTCGAGGTCGTCGGGTGAAGAGAGAATTGGGCGCACACCGCCGAACGGACCTTGCCCTGAATGCCGTTCTCCCCGTCGAGCAGAGCCATGAGTAACGACACAGACCCCACGCAATGGCCAAAGACCTGGACCGAGCCCGCGCCTGTGACCCTGAGCACCTCGTCGACCGCACGCGGCCAGTCCAGATAGGCGATGTCGTCAACGGTGAACTGGGTATCTGCGGACGGGAGGTCGATGCCGGCCCGGTAGTCGAACAGCCAGACGTCATATCCGCCGTCGAGGAGGAGCTCCACAAGATTGGGATGGATTGTGGGCGTGAGCATCGAGGTCGCCGACATGGCGAAGCCCGACGCCAGCATGACCGGTCCTTTGTCGCCGCCGCGATAGCGGATCAGCCGAGAACACGCATCGGGGACGTCTTCTGAGACATGCCAGCGCCCTGCCGGGTCGCAGAGAGAGACCACCTCGTCGTCCCCCGAGCGCCTCCGGGGCCGGGGGCGCAGAGCCGTTGACGGAGGCGAGACGGGGAAACGGCCCAACTCGTTGAGGGCGCCTCCGTAAAAGGGCCAGATCGATCGAGCGAACTTGGCGACGAACCGGACCAGATAGCGCTCACGCGTGGCGCGGTTGACGTTCAACACCTCAGCGTGGGCCAGGAGATGATGCACGTCGGTGAGACCGATGTGCATCACACCCAGGGCCCGCACGGCGCGCTCGTCGGAGGCATCACCCTCGTAGATGGTCACGTAGAGCGTGGTCGTGTGCTTCCAGGCCGCCAAGATGGAGCCGACGTTGATGACCTTGTGGCCTTCGAGGAAGAAGGCCTGAGAGGGATCGGTGCGCGACCGGAGCTTCATCCGGTAGCGCATCCAGTCGGTTTCAACCTCTTCGGGATGACGCTCGAGAAGGATGAACGACCCTTCGACGACGTCGAGCGGGCTCGGACACAACATCGGAGCGAGAACCGTGCCGGTGAGCACTGCGGGGGAGCTGGCATCTTCCAACAAAGCTGGGAGGTCGGTGTGGGTGATCGTCGTCTCGAACTGGATCGAGGTGCCCTGGGCACGGCCCGCTTCGTAGGCGGCCCCGAAATCTCCACCCATGCGGTCCGCGGCCGAGAGGTAGCCGGCCATCCGCTCGTTGAACCGAAGCGTGGGGGTGCTCACCGGTGTCACCGTTCTTTCATGTCGTCGATCATCTTTTCCGCGAAGCGATTCGCCAGCGCAGCGATCGTGAGGCTGGGATTGGGACCGACGGGCCCGGCATCACCGACCCGTCTGCGACGTGGAGACGGGAGTGGCCGTGGACGCGCCCCCACTCGTCGACGACGCCGTGGTCGGGTGAAGAGCTCATGGCGCAACCCCCCAGAGGATGGACCGTCACGCGGCGTCCCCGGGAACGAATCGGGGGGGGTACGCGGCGCCGCGTTCGAGCACGAGCACGTCCATCCCGACCTCCGCGAGCCGAAACGAGGTCACGGCGCCGCCGAAGCCGGAACCGACGATGACAACATCAAATGCCTCCACGGAACTCCCTCAAGCAGACCTCGCACCGAGTCCGCCCCGCAGGACTGAAGTGTGGGTGCGGCACTGCTACCTCGCTCACAGGCCACTCACGCGCCTCTCGCACCCCACCTAGCCTGGGAGGCGATACCCCGTGGAGCTGGGGAGCCTCGGACCCGAAGATGGCCGTGACCCGATTGGAGCTGCTCGACGCCGGTCGGCTCGAGGACGTCGTCGACCTGTGCCGCCGGTGTCTCCCCGAAGCTCCCTCCGTCGGCGAGCTCTCGGCCAGCCTCTACAGCGCGCAACAGACGGTCACGGTTCGAGGCGCTTCGGGTGTGGGGATCGTCGCCTCGGTGTGCGAGGGCACTCAGGGCTACATCCGGTTGCTCGGCGTCGACCCCGCGGAGCGACGCCGGGGTCACGGGACCACGCTGTTGCGCTCCGCCGAGGACGACCTCATGGGACAGGGGGCGACCAGTGTCCAGGTGGGAGCGGACCCTCCGTTCTACCTCTACCCCGGCGTCGAGACGACCCAGACGGCGATGCTGTGCTTTCTCGAGCGCCACCGCTACGAGCGCGGCGAGTCCAACTTCAACATGGGGGTGGACCTCGACGAGATTCCCGAGGATCCCGGCGGCCACCACCTGGCCAAGCCCGAGGAATACCACGAGGTGGGAACGTGGATGCGCCGGCACTGGCCGAACTGGGAAGCCGAGGCACTGCGCGCCCTGGAACGGTCAGCTCTCGTCATCAGCCGCGACGACGGCGGGATGGCGGGGTTCTGCGCCTTCGACGTCAATCGCTCCGGGGTCCTCGGGCCCACCGCGGTTCGTGGTGACCTGTGGGGTCACGGAAAGGGCCGGCCGCTGATCATCGGCGCCTTGCACCACATGCGCGCCCGTGGACACCGACGCGCCGAGGTGGGGTGGGTGGGGCCGGTCCGTCCCTACGCACGCATCGGTGCGGAGGTGAGGCGAGTGTTCTTCGTCTTCCGGCGCACCTTGGGACGGGCCTGACCATTTGCCGCTCCAGGGGGACTCCACCTACCGTGACCACGGCAAACGCATTCGGCATCGACCGAGACACCGGAATCGAACGGACAGAGGGAGCTCGTGGCGCAGGTCGTGTCCTCGACGGAGGTCCAGCATCCGCTCGCCGCCTTGACGGCCGCCGAGATCGCCACAGCCGTGGCGCTCGTGAAGGGCCACCCCACGTTCACCGAGGAGACCCGGTTCGCCTACATCGGTTTGGCGGAGCCGAGCAAGGCGCAGGTGCGGGCATGGTCACCCGGACAACCTGTCGTTCGGCGAGTGCGACTCATGCTCGTGGCGGGGCCCCAAGCCGACGTCGTCGAAGTGGTGGCCTCACTCCCAACCGGCGAACTCTCGGTCACTCCTGTTGTCGGAGTCAGACCAGGCCTTCTCTTCGAGGAGTCCTTCGCCGCCATCGTGGCGGTCCACGAGAACGCCCAGTGGCAAGAGGCCATGCGCAGGCGCGGCATCGAGGACCTCGACACCGTGCAGATCGACCCATGGCCGGCTGGCTCCTTCGGCTTCTCGCACGAAGAGGGTCGGCGGATCTGTCGTTG
Source organism: Acidimicrobiales bacterium (assembly GCA_035532735.1). Classification (GTDB taxonomy): domain Bacteria; phylum Actinomycetota; class Acidimicrobiia; order Acidimicrobiales; family UBA8190; genus Chersky-840. Next base: position 31,949 of record DATKQM010000046.1, read on the forward strand.
CCTGTTCTACGTGCGCCACACGCCCGAGGACAACGGATATGCACACCCGATCGAAGGGGTCGTCGCCTTCGTCGACATGGCTCGGGGCGAGGTCCTCGAGGTCATCGACACCGGAGTCGTCCCGGTGCCGACCGAATGCGGCAACTACTACCCGGAGACCATTTCGCTGCGTGACGATCTGAAGCCCATCGAGATCACCCAACCCGAGGGCCCGAGCTTCTCGGTGGACGGCAACCTGGTCCACTGGCAGAAGTGGTCCCTTCGGGTGTCGATGGACTCGGTCGAGGGGCTCATCCTCCACGACGTCGGCTACGAAGACCAAGGACGCGTCCGACCCATCCTGTTTCGCGCCTCGGTCACCGAGATGGTCGTTCCCTACGGGGACCCCGGACCCATGCACGGCTGGAAGAACGCCTTCGACGCCGGAGAGTGGGGACTGGGGCGGATGGCCAACTCCCTCACCCTGGGATGTGACTGTCTCGGCGTCATCCACTACTTCCACGCCGTCTTCAGCTCTGAGCGCGGGCACCCTTACGTGGTCCAGAACGCCATCTGCATGCACGAGGAGGACTACGGGATCCTCTGGAAACACAGCGACCCTCGGTCGGGCCGAAACGAGGTCCGCAGGTCGCGTCGACTCGTAGTGAGCTCGATCGCCACGGTGGGAAATTACGACTACGGCTTCTTCTGGTACTTCTACCTCGACGGGACGATCCAATTCGAGGTGAAGCTCACCGGTATCTTGTCGACTATGGCGGTCGCACCCGGAGAGGATCCGCTGTTCGCATCGATGGTGGCTCCACAACTGGCCGCGCCATTCCACCAACACCTGTTCAACGTCCGACTCGACGCCGATGTCGACGGGACCACCAATTCTATCTACGAGGTGGAAACCCACCCCGTGCCGCCCGGCCCCGACAATCCGTGGTCCAACGCCTTCGCGCCCGTGACAACCTTGCTCGAGACCGAGTCCGCGGCACAGCGCGTGGTGGACCCCGCCACCAGCCGGTATTGGAAGATCGTGAACCCCCATGCGGAGAACCGGCTGGGCATTCCCGTCTCCTACAAGCTCGTCCCCGGATCTACCCCCACCCTCCTCGCCAACCCGGACTCGAGCGTGGCCAAACGGGCCGGCTTCGCCACGCGCAATCTCTGGGTTACTCCCTACGCCGCCGACGAGCGACGCGCCGCCGGTGACTATCCCAACCAACACGTCGGCGGGGACGGTCTGCCTCGATGGACGACCGCCAACCGGTCGATTGTCGAACGAGACATCGTCCTCTGGTACACCTTCGGCCTCACCCATGTCCCGCGGCCCGAAGACTGGCCGGTGATGCCAGTCGAGTACGCCGGATTCATGCTCGTTCCCCACGGGTTCTTCGATCGGAATCCGGCGCTCGATGTGCCACCACTTCCCGGAGCCCCCTGTCACACCGAGTAGGCCGGGTACGACGAGAGGCGCTTAAGCCACAGCCCCGTCGACCGAGACCGCCACGGCATCGGGCGCGCCGGGCGCGCCACGTCGCTGCGCCTCGATGCGGCTGTCGACCCACGTCGCCACCCCGGCTACGACTGCCGTCGCCGTCGACCGCAAGGCCCCGACGTCGACGGGAAGCACCCGTACCTGGCCGCTTTGGGGCCAGACCCCGACAACCCGACACGGCGCCACCGGCGCGTCGCGACCAAGTGCAGCCACCAGTCCCGGGTAGCCGAGCTCGATGCGCCAATCCGCCTGGCATCGCCCCGTCCCCACCACGAGCAGCGCGGGCCGGCGCCCCACGAGCGACCGGACCTCAGCACGGCCCTTGAGCACGATCGGCGTCCCCCCCGGACACGGCCACCAGTCGTCGCGCCCGCCGATGACCGGGCGCGGGACCTGCGACCAATGCACGGCCGTCAGCAGTTGCGTCGCCCAGGTGACGGCCTCGGCACACACCACGGCTCGAGCCCCTCCAGACAATCCGGCGTACCACGACGCCCACCACGGTGCCCTGACCCCTGCCGTCGCGGCCGCCACAGACACGTCCTCGACCCCCTCGGCCAGCACGTCGCCCACTGCGCCGGCGGGGCTGGGCGAATGCCCATGGACACAACGGTTCACGGCTACGACGCCCACCGCGCGTCGAGTTGACCTCGGCGACGGCACGAAGGTGTCGAACGACATGCACCGCTCGGGGTTCCGGTGTGCGGTGCGGATCTTGTAGCCGTCCATCTGCAGGCGCTCTCCGGCGGGGAGCTCAGCTCCGAGGGCCTGCAGGTCGCGTACGAGATCGGCACGGAGTACGGACAACTCCGCCGATGCGACTCCTTCGGTGGCGGGCGCCAGGAGGGTGTCGGTGAGCCACGCCACGCGGGCGGGGACCGTCGTCACGCCTGGCCCCGGTCGGTCTCGGCCCGACCGGCCGTGACGAGGGGCACGTCGGTGCCTACTCGCTGCTGGCCCGGTGCGCAGCCGGGAAGCCCCACGCACCAGGCGCAGAGTTGATTCGGATGACGTTCGGGCTCGGCGCCCGAAGACACCCGACACAGTCGGATGGCTCCGTCCAGGGCGCGTGACAGCGCGCTCACGAGGGTGTCCTCCTCGACCGGTTCGGCATCGAGCTCGCCCGTACCGCTGTAGTAGGTGGCGATCCGAAACGGTGGGGCACCGCTGCGCAACGCCTCGAGCAGGGCGTAGAAGTGGAGGTCGGGACGATGCTCGATCCGTCTGGCCCCCGACTTGAGCTCGACCAGGCACACCGAGGCCCGTTCTTGGGCGGGACCGCCGAGGACGAGGTCGACAACGCCGGCGAGGACCACCCGTCCACCACACAAGGGCACCTCGAGGCGCTCCTGGGTTCTCGGTAACCAGGCCGGGCTCAGAACCGGCCACCGTTCGGAGATGTGCGTGGCGTGTTCGGCCACCTCGGCCCGCAACCGGCGCTGGTGCGTGGCCGGCAACCCGGTGACGAACGTGATGACGCCGTCACGGTCGCCCTCCACCTCGAAAGCGGCGAGGGCGTCGCCCCAGGGGTCGTCGATGACCCCGATCGTGACCCATTGACGGAACAGGGCGTCCACCATGCTCCCCCGGGCCAGCTCCACGGTGGCGACCCGGGGAGCGTTGCGTCGGGCCACCAGGTGGGCTTCGCACAACAGGACCTGGTTGAGCGACTCCTTGTTGACCCGGACCACGTCGATGCCGGGCGCCAGGCCCGCCACGGCCTCGACGAGCCCGTCCTCGAGCCAGTCGCGCAGCCCCCCGGCGAGCCCGGGGTCGATCGCCGGGCGGGGGACGCCGTCTCCCCGGAGCCGTCGCAGCAGCCCCTCTCGCTCCAGGACCGCCGCCACCACTGGTCTCGTCGCTGCTGTGGGCACCGACCCACAATGCATCACGGGTGTGACGAGGCACCGGACCGTCCCCGGCGACCTCCCCCCATGACGAATTCTCCGCGTCTCGCCAAGTTGAGGCAGAGCCCGCCGGTAACCTGGGAAGGTCATGGAAGTCACCGGCACGGGGGGGTCCCCGGGCATCGCCAGGGACAGGCCGGAGCTTCCGGCATGAGCGTCGCGTTCGACGTGGTCTTCGGCTTTTTCGTCATCGCCATCCTGGCCCTGGCCTTCATCGCCATCCGCTGGGCGCTGCGCCGTGACCGCCTGGCCCGAGCCCGACAGGCCCAGATCCGAGAAGCCCAGATCCGAGAAGCCCAGATCGGAGAAGCCCAGGCAGCCCCCCCGAAGGCGACTTCGCTGTCACCTGGACCGCCGCCCACGGAGCACAGCTCGTGACCGCACCGGCCCCGGTCCTTCCGGGCGGGGTGTTCATGGGACCGGGGCCGGGCCGTCGCCTCGCCGGTGCCGGCAACTCCTCTCGCTGGCTCGCCCGCTATCGCCGCGTCCGGGTACAACGGCGCCACGTCCGCACCGCTTTCGTCTTCGCCGGGGGTGGGGCGCGCGGCTCGGCGCAGATCGGAATGCTCCAGGCGCTCGTGGCTAGGGGCATCACAGCCGATGCCGTCTACGGAGCATCGGTGGGTGCCATCAACGCGGCTGGATACTGCGGACAACCCACAGCGGCCGGGATCGACACCTTGGCCGAGCGGTGGCGAGCCATCACGCGCGAGGACGTCTTCCCCCAGGGACGGTTCCCGACACCGTGGCGCTTCTTCCAACAACGCGAGTCGGTGCATCCCAACGACGGCGTCCGCAAGGTCATCGAGTCCGGCCTGCTCTTCGAACATCTCGAAGACAGTCCGATCCCGCTCGAAGTGGTGGCCACCTCCCTCACCGATGGGCGCATGCAGTGGTTCTCCGATGGGCCGGCCGCCGAGCGGATCCAGGCCTCGGCAGCCCTTCCCGCGCTCCTCCCTCCGGTGACGATCGATGGCGAGGCATTCATCGACGGGGGCGTCGTGAACAACGTGCCCATCGACCGGGCCATCGCCCAGGGTGCCGAACGCATCTTCGTGCTGTTGTGCGGGCCTCTTCGCTATACGCCGCACCGGTACCGACGCCCGATCGAGGGGGTCCTGACGGCGTTCTTCATCGCAGTGCACGCCCGATTCGCCCGGGAGCTCGAACACCTGCCCGACGGGGTCGAGGTGATCGTGCTCACTGTCGACACCGAGCCGGTCTCTCGCTACGACGACTTCTCCGCCACCGACGCCCTGATCTCGGCGGGCCGCGCCAACGCCAATGTCGTTCTCGACTTCTGGGAGAGCGGCGGCATCGGAGAGACCTTCGGGCCTCCCGCCGTCGAGCCCGGCCCGACACCGCGCGCCCTGGCCGAGCTGGAAACCTCGGAGGGCGAGGCCGTCTGAGCTTGGCGCCCTCGGTGAAGCGAGCTCAGCGCGGCGGGTCCTCGGTTTGCGGAGGCGGCACGTGCCATCCGGCCGAAGACACCTTGCGGGGCTCGTAGAACACACACCCCTCGGGGCAGGCGAAGGGCAGGGCCTGGTTGGCCTCGACCCGGCAGCGCTCGATCTTGTCGCCGCGCGCTGTCGTTTGCATGATGTAGTGACGACAATCGCTGTTCACGGCCATGGTCCATTGTGACGTACAACGCCGCCGAGGGGGGCACGCCCATGAGGACCCTCGGCTAGCGTCAGGCACGTGGACTCTCCTGTCTCCACGAGGCAATTGCTCCGGTGGAGCGAAAGCCTGGCCGCGATCGCCCGCACGGGCCTCGGATTCACCGAGAGTCTCTACGAGCGTGAGCGTTTCCAGGAGGTCCTGCACGTCGCGGCCGACATCGGCGTGGCCGCCACCGAGGGAGCGACGGGCGTGGAAGACGCCGGGGAGCTCGTCGAGGAATGGCTGCGGGCCGTGGGCGAAGGGGTACCGGGATATGTGACCCCCAAGGTCGCGGTGGGAGCGGCCGTCGGCAACGACAAGGGCGAGCTTCTTCTCGTCAAACGCGCCGATTCAGGCGTGTGGCTCTATCCCACGGGCTGGGCCGACGTCGGCTATTCCGCCGCCGAGGTGGTGGTGAAGGAGGTCCTCGAAGAGACGGGCATCGAGGCCGAACCGCTCCGGCTCATCGCCGTGCTCGACGGGCTGCGTCTCGGCTTCACACGCGTCCCTCTGTATTCGTTGGTGTTCCACTGCCAGGCCATGGGGGGAACACTTCAGCCCCACCCCCTCGAATGTGCGGACGTGGGGTGGTTCGCCGAGGACAAGCTCCCCCAGCCCCTGGCGGGGGCCGAACGCTGGGGCCCTCATGTGTTCGCGGCACTGCGCGGCGAACATCTCGACGTCCTGTTCGACCGTCCCCGACGACCCATGTGGCGCGGCGAAGCACCAACGGGCTGACCCGGGCCCGATCTGTGGGCTGAGTTCAGGGCTCGTCGACTTCGAGCTCACCCCGTCCCTCGAGGTCGAACCGAAAGCCCACGCCACGCACCGTCATGAGGTACTGGGGTCGGGCGGGGTTGCGCTCGAGCTTGACCCGGAGGCGACGGACGTGGGTGTCGAGTGTCCGGGTGTCGGCGAGGTCGCGACCCGACCACAGCCGGTCGATGAGCTCGTCGCGGGTGCGCACCTGCCCCGGGGGAGACAGCAACAAGGCGAGCAGGTCGAACTCACGGCGCGACAGATGGACCGGCCCGTCGCCGGTGGTGACGACCCGACGCGCGAAGTCGACGCGCACCGGGCCGGCGATCATCACGTCGGATCGAGAGGACACATCGACAGGCGCAGGGGTTGGACCCGCGAACGACGGCGGCGACACGCGGCGCAAGACTGCCTGGATGCGGGCCACCAACTCCCGCATGCGGTACGGCTTTGTGACGTAGTCGGCTGCCCCCAGCTCGAGCCCGAGGACGACGTCGACCTCAGCGTTGAGGGCGGTGACCATGATCACCGGCACGGGCGCGATGTCGCGCATCCGTCGGCACACCTCGGTTCCCGCCATGCCTGGGAGCATGACGTCCAAGAGAACCAGGTCGGGAAGATGCGCCGCAAAGCGCCGGAGCCCGTCGGTCCCGTCGGCCGAGAGCTCGATGTCGTAGCCCTCCATGGACAGCCCGGCGTACAGCGCCTCACGGTAGGACTCGTCGTCCTCGACGATGAGGATCCGGAGGCGATCGCCTTCTTCGTGATGATCGGTCCGTGGCGTGGCAGCCTCGCTCACCCGGCACCTTTCCCCACACGCTGGGGACGGTCCGGTGAGTTTCGCTGCGTCATCATGACGACCACCCGTGCCACCACGATGAACACCAGCACGATGAACACCAGCACGATGAGCACCAGCACGATGAGGATGAGCAACAGCAGGCGGCGAGCCGCTGACGGTCGAAGGCGATGGGCTGTTGGAAGTCCTTGATGACGTTGTAGTCAGGTACCAGACGGGCGGGTTGTGCAGTCCGAACATCGGTGTCCGCTCGCTGAAGCCGACGGTGTCGAGGAGCGGCGCGGTCTCGCCGATGGAGATGGCCAAGGCCAAGATGAGGCGGGTGGTCACCCCGGGGAGCGCCGGACGCAGCACCAGACGCCAGAGCGTGTACATGCTGCGCATGGGGAGCACCAGGTCGGGCGGTCTCTGTGCGAACATCCCGAGCCCCTCGGACCCGCTCCAGCGCGAACTCGACCTTGTAACCCCCCTTGGAGAGAGCAGCGGAAGCAGACTCTCGACAGCACTCCCCGCCCTCTACGAAGCAGATTCCAATCGGTGGCTCGACGACGCTCATGACGGCGGTGGCCGTGTCGCTCGTTGTGGTGCTTGCTTGCGAAAGCGCTGCAGCCTGTCGGTGCGAAATGGCGCCCCGAACACGTCGATGAAGGGGAGCTTTCTCGTTCTCTCGACCCGCTGAGGGCGATCCGGTGCGTGCCTCTGCGTCACCGACACGATGATCCGCGCCACGACGATCAGAAACAGGACAAGGACGATCAGAAGCAGAGCGGCCAGGTTCGACAGCTGCTTCGAGGAGGCGTAGGGATAGTTGTAGAAGGAGTAGACCGCGTAGGGGAGGTAGCCCACCGGCGAGTGCGTGAGCGCCAAGGAGGGGTACTTGGCGCTCCAGCCGGCTGTGTAGAGGAGGGGGGCTGTCTCGCCGAGCGCGATCGCGAGTGCCACGATGAGCCCAGTCGCTATCCCCGGGAGGGCTGGCTTCATGACGAGCTTTCGCAAGGTCACGCTACTCGTCATCCCAAGGGCCTCGCCGCCCTCACGATACGCAGTGGGGACGCTGCGAAGTGCGACCTCTGTCGACTTTGTGATGTAGGGCACCACCATGATCGAGAGGACGATGAGCGCTGCGGCAAGCGAGAATCCCCAGTGGAACGCCAACACTAAGGTGATATAACCGACGTACCCGAGGACAATCGAAGGAATGCCCGCAAGTACCTCCGAAGCGCCACGAAGAAACGAACCCCGTCGCTCGGAGGTGAACTCGGCCAGGTAGACACCCCCGGCGATGCCAACAACACCTGCAATGATCGCAACCCCGAAGACGATCAACAAGGTACCCACGATCGCATTGCCAAGCCCGCCGGCTTGGCCGACCGTGGTGGTCGTGAGAACGCTCCAATGCCAGTGCGCCAGAGCCTTTGAGACGACCCCCTCCAGGATCCAGACGACAGGGATCACGACCAGAGCGAGTGCGATGGCACAAGCCCCCCACAGAGTCCAGTTGCCCGCCTTGCGACGGAGCATCAGTCGCTTGCGTGCGGCCGGGCCGCGACCTGACGCGGCTTTCAAATTGGTAACACCGATGCTCATACTCCACGCCCCACAGGTAGAGCAGTCGTAGAGACTTTCCGGATTATCAATCGCGCAATGACGTTGACCACCAATGTGATCGCGAGTAGCACGAGGGCAAGCTCGGCCATGGTTTGGACCGCGAATCCAGTTGAATCCGTAAACGCAGAATCGAGCTGGGAGACGATCGTGGCGGCGATCGTCGTGAACGTCGAATAGAAATTGCGGGCGTTGGCACCGAGCACGGTCCCAGAGACCATGGCAAGAGCCATCGTTTCCCCTAATGCCCTTCCGAGGCCTAGCACGCAGGCGCCGACTACTCCGGTACGAACCCACGGAATCGTCACCGCTCGAATGGATTCGTGCTCAGTCATTCCGAGCGCGAGCGCACCCTCCACGGTTTGGCGCGGCACCTGGCGCAATAAGTCTCGAGTTGTGGCCGCGATGATCGGGAGGATCATGATCGCCAGCACCACGCCGGAAGCAAAGAGTCCCTCCCCTGCCCCGACATTTCCTTTGAAGAAGTTGAGGACCGGCACGTCTGGAAGGTTCCTTGCAATATACGGAGAGACGTCGTGCGCGAGGAACGGGCCCAGAACGAGAGCTCCCCAGAGGCCGTAGACGACACTCGGGATCCCCGCGAGAACCTCGAGACAGAAGCCGACCGACGACGAGAGCTTCGCTGGCAACTTCTCCACCACGATGAGGGCCGTGCCGACGGCTACAGGCACCGCGAAGATGATCGCGACCGCGGAGGCCTCGAGGGTTCCGGTTATGAGAGGCAGGGCGCCGTAGCTGACGCCGGGTGGATGCGAGATGCCGTTGGTGGTGACGGGGTTCGCGTAGAAGTTCCCCGGTTTCCATGCGTTGTGGACAAAGAACCCGAACCCGTTGTAGCGGATCGCCGGCAGGGCCTTCACGAGCAGGATCACAACCAAGGCAACGAGGGCTGCGAGAGGGATCAGGGTGAAGATCAGCAGCACTGGACGCAAGATGCGTTCGCCGGACATTCGGAGGCGAAACCGGGCCGCCGGAGGGAAGCCCGAAGCTCCACCTCCGTCGGTTCCTCCATTACCCCCGGGCCCACCGGTCGAACCCATCCCGACAGCCGTCGTAGAAGACGGCATCGTGGTCGTCGAGCCTTGCGAAGGACCAGCCAGGCCCGAGGTGATCGCGTTCGCTAGCTCAGCGCCTGGCACGTGAAGGTCGGCCACCTCCGCGCCTTTCTCCTACAGATTGAGTGAGCGAAACAGATTGGTACCGCGTATGCCACTGCTTCGGCCCTGGGAAGGCCCGCTTCAAGAACCCTCCCAGGGCCGAAGCTGGTAGTCACGAGATCTTGTTGAGCAGACCCACAGCGACGTTGATCGCAGAGGTGGGAAGGGGCAGGAAGTTCACCTGGTTCAAGAAGGCGGCGGACGATCCATTGCTCGGATCGAGCGCCCAAGCAAGCATCGCCTTCATGGCCTGGGCAGTGGTCGCACTCGCCTGATTCGTGTTCACGATGGCGTACTCGTAGTTGACGATCGGGTACCCGTTCGAGGCCTTCTTCCCGGAGATGAGCGAGATCGTTCCGTTGGCGGGAGTACTCGCAGCGAAGCTCGCTGCCTCTGCTGAAACCGTCGTCGGTGTGTCGGCCTCATAATTTCCCGAACCATTCGAGATCTCAGCCTCTTGAAGGTGGGCAGCCATCGCCTGGTTGCGGTAGCTGACCCCTATGTACGCTATGCACCCCGGCGTCGCCCCACACCCGCTCACCATGCCGCCATTGCCGTTCTCACCGAGCGCGCCGGCGACAGCCGGAAATGCGACCGTGGTGCCGTAGGATATGGACTGCCCCCAGCCACTCGCGTCCGCGCTCGAGAGGTAACTGGTGAAGATGAAGGTGTCGCCGCTTCCGTCGGAGCGGTGGACAGGGACGATGGTCGTGGAAGGGAGGCTCACCCCGGGGTTGATGGCCGCGATCTTCGAGTCGTTCCATTTCGTGATCTTGCCCTGGTAGATCTGCGAGATGATCTGCCCACTCAGCTTCAGAGTGCCGGTGAGGCCCGGCAGGTTGTAGTCCACCGTCTGCGAGGAGATCGCGAGCGGAATATTCTCGAGACCCGGGTACTGGGTCACCTGACCCGAACTCAGGTATGCATCAGAGGCACCGATTTCGACGGTCCCCGCCGCTGCCTGCGAGATGCCGGTGCCCGATCCGGTTCCCGCCGTTGTGATGGAGATGTGCGGATACTGGTGGTTGTAGGCGGGCGCCCACAGGTTGAACAGCGGGTACAGAAGGGTCGAACCTGTCTCCGTCAGAGCCACCGTCGAAGTGGGCGGAGTCTCGAGAGCCGAAAGGGTCTTGGTGGGAGAGGTCGTCGCAGTGGTGTTCGAGCTCGACGTGGTGCTCGTGCTCGAGCTCGGAGACGAGCTGCAGGCCGCCAGGACCATTGCCGACAGAGCAAGTGAGAGAAGGGCACCGCCACCAGTGAGGAGGCGTTTACGGCCGGACTTCTCTAATGGCGCCGATCCTGGATCGGGATCATTGTTCAAGGATGTTGAAAGGCGCGTGGACATGACAGGAGGAACTCCTCGCTGGTGAAGGACTTAGCCTTAGGGATTGTGGGACTTGGTGGTATGCCGAGAGTGCTCTAGCGAGCGATCATCCGATCCTCCCGCTCACGTAGCTCACCGTCTCGGGCTCGTTGGGTGCGTTGAAGATCCGGTTGGTGGCGCCCACCTCGACCAGGCGGCCGTTGTAGAGGAGGGCCGTCGTCTCCGCCAACCGATTCGCCTGTGCGAGGTTGTGGGTGACGATCACCATCGTCAGGTCCGGCGCGAGCTTGCGTAGGAGGTTTTCCACCATCTCGGTGGTGCCCGGGTCGAGCGAGGAGGTCGGCTCGTCGAGCAGGAGCACCTCGGGCTCGACAGCCAACGCGCGGGCCAGGCACAACAACTGCTGCTGGCCACCCGACAGCCGGAAGGGTGAGTCGCCCAGGCGGTCGGCCACCGCCGACCACAGGCCGACTTCCTTCAGCGAGCGCTCGGCCACCGCCGAGAGCTCACTGCGCGAGGCCATGCGATGGGCCCGGACGCCCGCCACGACGTTGTCGCGGATCGACATGGGGAACGGGTTCGGGCGCTGGAAGACCATGCCAACTCGGCGCCGCAGCTCCAGGAGGTCCATGTCGGGGCCGCGGATTTCCACCCCTTCGAGGTCGATCGTCCCCGAGCGCCAGTAGCCCCGCACCTTGTCGTTCATACGGTTGAGCGAGCGAAGGAACGTCGACTTGCCGCAGCCAGTGGGGCCGATCAGAGCGGTGATGGTGCGGGGGACGAAGTCAAGGGTCACGTCGGTCAGCACCGTCTTCGAGCCGAAGCCGACCGACACCGCCCGCGCCGCCATGGCGGGCGCCTCGAGGACGGCGACGTTCGAGTCGCCGGGGGCAGGGGCAAGGGAGTTCGAGGCCGTGCGCGCTGTGGGGCCGGGCCCCACGTCCTGCGGAACGAAGCCGGAACCGGAACTGGAACTCATTGCTGGGCAAGGTATCGAGCGAAGGTGAACGCTCCGCGAACAACACGCAACGTCACGGTGATCGTTCAGTGAACTCCTCGGAATTCCAGTGGCGCCGGCGGTGGGCAAGGGCTTTGGCCGCCCCCCAGCGGACGGCCGCCTCGGCCAGGGCGGGGTCGAGGCTCCCGAGGGTGGCCGGGGTCAGGTTGTAGGGGTCGTCGGGGAAGCGCTCCTCGGCGAAGCGGTCGCGGCCCACCGGGGCCACCCCGGCGGCTCGTAGCACGTCGGCGGGGTAGCCCACCGCCCCCCGCACGAGCTGCAAGGGCGTGGCCCTCTGGGCATCCACGTCCGCCGCCAACAGGGCCGCCAAGCGGGGCCCGACGTCGGCGGCGGCCGCGGCTGCGGCCGCCTGCGCGGCGGCACGCACCGGGCCGGGCGGACCACCCACGTCAGCCATGCGCTCCTCGACGCAGCGGACAACCCACTTCGGCACCGCCGCCGTCACCTCGGCGGCGAGATCCGCTCCCAGCGCCGCCAGCACGGCGTCGGGATCGGCGTCTCCGGTGGGGCTCACCCCTCGACGACGTCGCCGAGGAGGTCGACGCGCACCCCTTGGTCACTCAACCACGCCAGGGCGCGCTCCACCTTGGCGGGCTCCCCTTCGAGCTCGCACACGATCCACCCCTCATGCTCGTCGACATTGGCCCGCCGGATGTTGGGCTCGACGTCGTGGTCTCGCATGAGCTTGGCCATGAAGGGCTGTCGCACCAGGTCCTCGGGGAACGTGAGCTTGACCCGGACGTCGATCACGACGCCACCCCCGGCGCGACATTGAGGTTGCCCGAGCGAAACCCCTCGAGGTCGAGGGTCACATATCGATACCCCGCCCCCCGCACCGCGGCGACCACGTCCTGGCGACGCTCGACGGCGTCGGCCAGATCGGTCCCATCGAGCTCGATGCGGGCCAGCTCGCCGTAGTGGCGCACCCGCAATTGGCGGAACCCGAGCGACCGCAGGGCCGACTCTGCCGCCGACACCGTCGTGAGGGTGCCCAGGGTGACCGGCGTCCCGTACGGGACCCGTGACGCCAGACAGGCGGCGGCGGGCTTGTCCCATGTCCGCAGGCCCAGGTGGCGCGACACCGTCCGCACCTCGGCCTTGGTCAATCCCGCCGACACCAGGGGGAAGCGCGCCCCGCGCTCTGAGGCGGCGCGCTGCCCGGGACGATGGTCATCGAGGTCGTCGAGGTTCACCCCCAGCACCACCACGGCGTCCTCGGCCTCGGCCAACGGCGCCAACGCCAAGAGCAGGCTGGCCTTGCAGTGGTAGCAACGGTCGGTGCCGTTGGCCGCGTACTGCGGATCGTCGATCTCATCCGTCGACACAGTGCGCCAGCGCAGGCCCCACTGGCGCGCCAACGCCTCGCAGTCGGCGAGCTCTTCGGGGGCCAGCGACGGCGACACCGCCGTGACACACGACACGAGCTCGGGGCCGAGCACGTCGGTCGCCACCCACGCCACGAGTGCGGAGTCGGCCCCGCCGCTGAACGCCACCACCACCCGACCCAGCAGCGCCATCTCGGCGCGCAGCCCATCGAGCTTGGACAGCGCCGCCACCTCGTCGGCGGAGATCGCCAGCGCCGTCGCGTCAGAGGACACGGTCGCGTCAGAGGACACGGTCGCGTTAGACGACACTGTCGAGCACGTCCTCGATGGAGCCGACCATGCCGATATAGAACGGCCCGAACTCGGCGTAGTGCGCCGAGGCTTCGTCGAACCGCATCTCGTACACACAGGCTTTGAGGTCGTCGGGATGCCGCCCGAACAACGTCACGCCCCACTCCCAGTCGTCGAGGCCCGTCGACCCGGTGATGAGCTGGACGATCCGGTCACGAAACGTGCGACCCACCGCTCCGTGCCCGAGCATGAGCTCCTTGCGGGCGTCGTAGTCCAGCGCGTACCAGTTGTGATCGGCGCTGCGTCGCTTGGACATCGGGTAGAAGCAGAAGGCGGCCTTCCCCGTGGGGGGGAGCGTCGGGTACAGCCGGGCGTGCTTCATCTCCTCGGGCACGCCTTGCGCGTACTCCGAGACCTCGGTCAGCGATACATAGGAGCCCTTCGCCTCGAGCCCGGCGCGTAGGAGCGCCGACTGCAAGGCGCGCAGCCGCCACAGGTCGGGTCCGAGTGCCATCACACCGACGTCGGCTTTGTGGCCCAGCATGGCGACGGTCACCACCTGGTCGCCGTCGGCATGTGCCGCCTTCACGGCGTCGACGACGGCCTCGGCGTCGAGGGCCGGGCCCACCTTCAAGAAGAGGTGGAGGACGCCCCAGCCCACCGACGGCGTGAGCGCCTGGCCTGCCGGTCGGTTCGGAGTGGGTGCCACGAGGCCCAGTGTAGGAAAACGCCAGGGGGCGCCCGATGGGCGCCCCCTGGAGAGACATCACTCCCCGCACGGCATCGCAACGCCGCTCGAGGCATACGGCACGGCGGACTCTAGAAGTCGTCCATTCCGCCGCCCGGCATGGCCGGACCGCCGTCTTTTTCGGGCTTGTCCACGATGACCGCTTCGGTGGTGAGGAACAGGGCCGCGATCGACGCTGCGTTTTGGAGCGCGGAGCGGGTGACCTTCACGGCGTCGATCACGCCTGCCGCGAACAGGTCCTGGTACTCACCGGTGGCCGCGTTGAGACCCTCGGCAGGCTTCTTCAGGTTGCGGACCTTCTCTACGACGACGCCACCCTCGAGACCGGCGTTGACCGCGATCTGCTTCAGCGGCTCCTCGACGGCCCGTGACACCATGCGGCACCCCGTGGCCTCGTCGCCCTCGAGCTTCTCGGCACGGTCGAGGATCTGGGCCTGGGACCGGAGCAGGGCGACCCCACCACCGGGCACCACGCCCTCCTCGATGGCTGCCTTGGTGGTCGACACGGCGTCCTCGATGCGGTGCTTCTTCTCTTTGAGCTCGACCTCGGTCGCCGCTCCCACCTTGATGACCGCCACACCACCCGACAGCTTGGCCAGGCGCTCTTGGAGCTTCTCCCGGTCGTAGTCGGAGTCGGTGTTCTCGATCTCGGCCTTGATCTGGTTGATGCGGCCCTTGATCTCGGACTCGTCACCGGCCCCCTCGACCAGGGTGGTCTCGTCCTTGGTCACGACCACCTTGCGGCCGCGCCCGAGCATGTCGAGCCCGACATTCTCGAGCTTGAGGCCGACCTCTTCGGTGATGACCTGGCCACCGGTGAGGATGGCCATGTCCTGGAGCATCGCCTTGCGACGCTCACCGAAGCCCGGAGCCTTCACGGCCACGGACTTGAAGGTGCCCCGGATCTTGTTGACGACCAGCGTGGCCAGGGCTTCGCCGTCGACGTCCTCGGACACGATCACGAGAGCCTTGCCCGTCTGCATCACCTTTTCGAGCACGGGCAGCAGGTCCCGCACGGCCGAGATCTTGCTGGCCACGAAGAGCAGGTAGGGGTCCTCGAGGACCGCTTCCATACGCTCGGGGTCGGTGACGAAGTAGGGCGAGATGTAGCCCTTGTCGAAGCGCATGCCCTCGACGAGGTCCATCTCCATGCCGAAGGTCTGGGACTCCTCGACCGTGATGACGCCGTCCTTGCCCACCTTGTCGATGGCCTCGGCGATCATCTCGCCGATCTCGGTGTCCGCAGCGGAGATGGCGGCGACCTGGGCGATCTGGCTCTTGGACTCGGTTTCTTTGGCCTGGGCCTTGAGCGACTCGACCGCAGCCTCGACCGCAGCCTCGATGCCACGCTTCAGCGACATCGGGTTGGCCCCGGCGGCCACGTTCCGCAGGCCCTCGTGGACCATGGCCCAGGCCAGCACGGTGGCGGTCGTGGTGCCGTCGCCGGCGACGTCGTCGGTCTTCTTGGCGACCTCTTTCACCAGCTCGGCGCCGACCTTCTCCCAGGGGTCCTCGAGGTCGATCTCCTTGGCGATGGAGACCCCGTCGTTGGTGATGGTGGGTGCGCCCCACTTCTTCTCGAGCACGACGTTGCGGCCCTTCGGGCCGAGAGTCACGCGTACGGCGTCGGCGAGCTTGTTCATGCCGTTCTCGAGGGCCCGGCGGGCCTCCTCGTCGAAGGCGATCAGCTTGGGCATGGCGTGGTTTCCTCCGTGGGTTTCTCTACCGGTGTCGTCGGCGGGGGCCGGGGAGCGCCGCTCCCGGCGAGCGCCCCCGTGCGACAGTTAGCACTCTAGCGCTTCGAGTGCTAAGTGCAAACCCCCGGACGCGGGCCGCCGGTCGGGCCCGGTCCCGAACTCCCCGAGCCCGGACCGAGGCGGCGAGGGGCGACGCTCGGAGCGGAGGGGTCAGCCCCCGGCGACGGCGGGGACGATCGACAGCGTCTGGCCGTCGGTCACGAGGGTGTCGAGACCGTCGAGAAAGCGGACGTCCTCATCGGCCAGGAAGACGTTCACAAAACGTCGCAGCGAGCCCGACTCGTCAAAGAGCCGGTCGCCGAACCCCGGATGCGCCGCGTCCAGGGCCTTGAGCACCTCCCCGACCGTCGATCCCTCCACCGAGACCTGGGCCGAGCCCCCCGTGAGAGTGCGGAGCTGGGCGGGGACCCGCACCGTGACGCTCATGGCCGACCCCCTTCCACCGTGGCGTCGATGGCGACGGCCTCGTGAAAGGCATCGAGGGTGGGGGCGATCGTGGCGGTGGGACCGGCGCTGTCGACGAGGGCTTCGACGGTCTTGAGGCCGTGACCGGTGACGTAGGCCACGACCCGCTCGTCACGTCGGACCACTCCCTGCGCAGCGAGCTTGGCGAGGGTGGCGATGGTGACCCCCCCGGCCGTCTCGGCGAATATCCCCTCGGTGCGCGCCAGCAGCCGGATGCCGTCGAGGATCTCGTCGTCGGTCACCGCCGCGAACGACCCACCGCTCTTGCGCACCGTCTCGAGCGCGTACCAGCCGTCGGCCGGGTTCCCGATGGCGAGGGACTTGGCGATGGTGTGGGGTTTGACGGGCCGGATGGCGTCGGTTCCCTCGGCGAAGGCCGTGGCCACCGGCGAGCAACCTTGTGCCTGGGCCCCTGACACCCGGACATGGGGCTCGTCGTCGAGCAGTCCCACGGCATGGAGCTCGGCGAAGCCCTTGGCCACCTTGGTGAGCTGGCTGCCCGAGCCCACCGGCACGATCACATGGTCCGGAGCCTGCCATCCGAGTTGCTCGGCGACCTCAAAGGCAAGGGTCTTGGATCCCTCGGCGTAGTAGGTCCGGACATTGACATTGACGAACGCCCACGACGGCAGCTCGCTCGTGAGCTCCGCGCACAGACGGTTGACGTCGTCGTAGGTGCCCTCGACCGCCACGACGTGGCCGCCGTAGACGGCGGTGGTCACCACCTTGGCCACCTCGAGGTCGCTCGGGATGAACACCACCGACACCATCCCCGCACGCGCCGCGTGGGCGGCCACGGAGTTCGCCAGGTTGCCCGTCGACGCGCAGGCCGCCACCTTGAACCCGAGCTGGCGGGCCTTGGTCAGCGCCACTGCCACCACCCGGTCCTTGAACGAGCCTGTCGGGTTGGCGGTGTCGTTCTTGATCCACAGCTCTCCGAGGCCGAGCTCGGCCGCCAAGCGGTCGGCTCTGACCAACGGGGTGCAGCCCGTACCCAGGTCGATGGGCTCGGGGTCGGTCACCGGCAACAGGGGCGCATAGCGCCAGATGGTCTGGGGACCGGCCTCGATCTGCTCCCTCGTGACCGAGCTCGCCACCGCCTCGTAGTCGTAGGCGACCTCGAGGGGACCGAAACAGTAGTCACAGACATGGAGCGCTTCGGCTGGGTAGGGCCGCGCACATTCTCGGCAACGAAGCCCGGTGACATAGTCCACAACGCACCTCCGCATCGATCGGGCATTGGCACCTGGCGCCCGTCGGAATGACGGTGTCGCTGGTTGCCGCGGCGTCGCAGGGCCCGTCCCTCAGCCGCTCTGGATGATCCCTCCATGGTGGACGAAGCCGACCTCCCGCGTCAATGCATGGGGGGTGCGGGCATGGTCGGGCCCGGGATGGGGGATGATCTGGGCGTGGGTTGTCGACCTGGCGAGGCACGCCACGGGGCGCTACGGAGCTTCCACCATGGTGATTTCGCCCTCGCAGACCTGGTGGCGGCGCGAGCCGGGCGACGGGTGGCGGTGTGCCTCCCGGC
Organism: Acidimicrobiales bacterium; assembly: GCA_035532735.1. Lineage (GTDB taxonomy): Bacteria > Actinomycetota > Acidimicrobiia > Acidimicrobiales > UBA8190 > Chersky-840. Next base: position 49,801 of record DATKQM010000046.1, read on the forward strand.
CCGGAACGAGGCTGCCACCTTGGGGCCGATCGTCTCGAGTGTCCGGACCACCCTGACCGGCGCCGGCGGTGGGGCCGACCTCGTCGACGACATCGTGGTGGTCGACGACGGGTCCGAGGACGGCACCGCTGCGGTGGCGAGCCGCCGCGGTGCCAGGGTGATCACGGCCCACACGGCGGGGGGCGGCAAGGGCCAGGCCATGGCCATCGCCCTGGCCGAGACCGATGCCGAGCTCCTCGTCTTCCTCGACGCCGATGTCGAGAACTTCGACCCCCACTACGTGACCGGGCTCCTCGGGCCCCTCGTCTTTCACCCCTCGCCGGGGCAACCCGACGTGGCGCTCGTGAAGGGCTTCTACGACCGGCCCCTCCACGGCGAGAAAGGGGCGGGGGGGCGTGTGACCGAGCTCGTGGCCCGACCGGTCATCGACCTCTTGTTCCCCCACCTCGGTGCCGTCCGCCAGCCCCTGGCCGGCGAGACCGCGGCAACGCGCACCGTCCTCGACAAGACCGGCCTGGCGCCGGGCTACGGGGTGGAGCTGGCGCTGCTCATCGATGTGGCCGAACACTTCGGCGTCGAGCAGGTGGCCCAGGTCGACCTGGGTGTCCGCATCCACCGCAACCGACCCCTCACCGAGCTCCGACCCCAGGCGACCGACGTCCTCGGTGCCGCCCTGCAGCGAGCGGGCGTGCGCAGCGCTCTCCACCCCGAGCCTTAGCCGCCGGCCGACGACGGATCACGGGCAGAGCCGTGGTCACCACCAGGTTGTCGAGCGTCGCCATGAACAACGCCAGCGAGGTGATGACCACGGCCCACGCCGCGCTGGGCCGTGCCCCCGTGCCCCCGGGGCCGCAGGGGACCCAGGGGACCCAGGGGACGCAGGGGACGCAGGGGACGCAGGGGACGCCGTTACTAGTGACTGATTACTACCTTCGCTGGCCATGGTCGTCTCCTCTGGGGATCGGATCGACTGATCAGGGGGTCTCGGGGGCGAAGAACGGCGTGGCGTCGGGCTGACAGGCCCGGGCCCAGGACTCGTCGAGGGCCGCTGCATCGACGGCCGCCATGACGTTGAGGAGCATCCCCTGGGCGAAGAAGCCACGGAGGTCCTCGTCGCCGAGGCCGGTCAGCTCCCCGACCACCGTCCACAGATGGCGGAACCCTTCGCGCGCGGCCCGGCGGATCTCCTCGTCCTCCGAGGCCCCATAGGCATGCAGCTGCACCAGGAGGAGGTCGCGCTGGCCCAGGAACTCCTTGTAGGCGTCGCCCATGGCAGCCATGGCTTCGATGCCGGATCGGCCCTGGGCAGCCTGGCGGAAGGTCTCCTCGATGCGGGCGTGCATGAGGCCCATGGTGGCGATGAACAGCTCGCGCTTGGTCCCGAACAGACGGAACAGATAGGGCTGGGAGATCCCGGCCCGCACCGCGATGGCGTCGGTCGACGTCCCGGCGTACCCGCCCTTGGCGAACTCGGCCATGGCCGCTCGCAGGACGGTGGTCCGGCGCTCGTCGGCGGTCTGTCGCACCCCTCGGGCACTCTTCGTCGACGTCATCATCAACTCTAAGTTAGTGGTCACTCACTTTCTTGTCAACGGTCCGGCCCACCCCGCGAGCCCTCCGAGGGCATCGGCCACCACTACCTCCACGCAGGAGGCGGGATCGGCCAGGGCACGCGGTTCGCCGAATCGGTCCGAGAGGCTCCGAACCACCACCTCGGGAGCGCTGATGCCGTTGAGCCCACCGGGGCCCAACCCACCCACCACCACCAGGACCGGAACGCCCGCCGAGCTCGCCGCGGTGAGGACCGATCCCACCACCTTCCCCGACCACGACGTGGCATCGAGCCGTCCCTCCCCGGTGACCACGACGTCGGCCCGGGCCACACGGTCAGCGAGACCGACGGCGGCGGCCACCACCTCGAAGCCCGGGACGAGCACCGCCCCCAAGGCGGCCAGCCCCCCGGCGAGCCCGCCCGCCGCGCCGGCGCCGGGGAGATCGGTGACGTCCACCCCGTAGCGAGTCCTGAGGTCGACGGCCAGCGCCACCAGCCGGGCCTCGAGCTCGACCACCTGGTCGGGCGTGGCGCCCTTTTGGGGTCCGAAGTCCGCGGCGGCCCCGATGAACCGGGTCTCCACGTCACAGGCCACCACCACCTCGACTCCTCCGAGCCCTCCGGCCTCCTCGATGACTTCGATGGCACCCCGGCCCCCGTCGGTGGTGGCCGATCCCCCCACCCCGACGAGCACCCGTCTGGCCCCGGCCGAGGACGCCGCCACGAGGAGCTCGCCCGTGCCCCGGGTGCTCGCCCGCAGCGGGTCGTTCCCTCGAGCGCCCCCCGCCAGGGGGAGGCCCGACGCGGCGGCCGACTCCACCACAGCCACCCCGTCGGCCAACCACCACCGGGCGGTCACCGGTTCTCCGAGCGGACCGGTCACCGACGTCTGGTGCCACGACCCGGCGACCGCACCGGTCGGGCCCGGCACCGCGGCGAGGACCTCGGCGAAGCCCTCGCCCCCGTCGGACAACGGGCACAAGTCACTGTCCCAGCCCGCCCGCCGGGCCCCGCGGTCCATGGCCGACGCCACGGCGGGGGCGGCCGCGGTCCCCTTGAAGGCGTCCGGGGCCAGCAGGGCGCGACGTCGGGAGGAGTCGTCGGGCACGGTGTTACGGGCGGGGGTCTCGGAGCATGGCGACCATCGTGACTGGTCGGAGTGGCCCCCGCAGGTGCAGGGTAGGGTCGTCTCGGTATGGAAAGGGTCGGTTGCGCTTGAAGGCGGACCTGGTCATCGCCTCGAACCGGGGCCCGATGTCCTTCGCACTGGACCAAGAGGGGCGACCCGTGCCGGCCGGCTCGGCGGGAGGGCTGGCCGCGGCCCTCCACCCCCAGCTCGAGGGGAGCGGGGCCACCTGGGTGGCGTGCGCGATGTCCGACGCCGATCGGATGGCCACCACCGAAGGGCTCATGACCGAGCGCGGGCTGCACCTGCTCACCGTCCAACCCGACAAAGACACCTACCGCATGGCCTACGACGTGGTGTCGAACTCCACGTTGTGGTTCTTGCACCACCATCTCTTCGACCTGGCCCGGCGCCCTCGCTTCGACCGCCATTTCACCCCGGCCTGGCAGGCCTATCGGGAATTCAACGAGCTCTTCGCGCAGGTCGTGGACGCGGCTGCGGCGGAGGGCGCCACCGTGCTCATCCAGGACTACCACCTGAGCCTCTTGCCGGGAGTCCTGCGCGAGAAACGGCCCGACCTCCACACCGTCCACTTCACCCATACGCCCTTCGCCAGCCCCGACATGCTGCGCGTGCTGCCGACGACGGTGGCTCGCGAAGTCCTCGAGGGCATGGCGGCCGCCACGGCCTGCGGGTTCCACACGGTCCGTTGGGAGCAGAGCTTCCGAAGCTGCTGCGAGGACATGGGCGTGGAGATGCGCCACACATTCGCCTCCCCGCTCACGCCGGACTCCGAGCAACTCGTCGAACGGGCCGGCTCGCCGGAATGCGTGGCCGCCGGGGAACGACTCGAGGAGCTCCTCGCCGGTCGTCGGTTGGTGCTCCGGGTCGACAGGATCGAGCCCGCCAAGAACCTGCTCCGGGGGTTCTGGGCCTTCGACGAGATGCTCCGCATGCGACCCGAGCTGCGCGGCGAGGTCGTCTTGCTCGCCCTGGCCTACACCTCTCGCTCGACACTGCCGGAATACCTCGCCTACGGGGCCGAGGTCGACCAGGCGGCCCGACGGGTGAACGACACCTGGGGCACCGATGACTGGGCGCCCATCATCCTCGATGTGGCCGACGATCCGGGTCGATCGATCGCGGCCCTCATGCGGTATGACGTCCTCCTCGTGAACCCGCTGCGCGACGGGCTCAACCTCGTGGCCAAAGAGGGGCCCATCGTCAACACCACCGACGGGGTCCTGGCGCTGTCTCGCGAGGCGGGTGCCTTCGCCGAGCTACACCCCGAAGCGCTCGAGATCAACCCCTGCGACGTTACCGGCACCGCCCGCGTGCTTCTCCAGGCCCTCGACATGGCGCCACCCGAGCGCGCCCGGCGGGCCCGGACACTCCACGCGTTGGTGTCGAGACGCAAGCCCGGGGACTGGCTCGCCGACCAACTGGCGGCGGTGATCCCGGGCTGAGGCCGCCCGCGCCGCTCCGGGCGCGCCCGCTCAGCTCCGGGCGCGTGTGGCCAGGGCCCCGAACAGGTCGAGGGCCTCGGCGGGTCCGCCCACGATGACGTCGGCCGCGGCGACGAGCTCGGGTGGGGTCTCCTCGTCGGTCACCGCCACGCGCACCGTGCGCGTGCCCCGCGGGGAAAGGCGGTCGAGGGCGGCGAAGGCGGCCAGGTCACCGGCGTCATCACCGGCGAAGCACGCCGCCGTGGTGCCCCGGGCCAGCGCCTCGACCACCGACCCTTTGTCGATTCCCACCGGGGGCCGGAATTCCACGGCCATCCGACCCGGCTGCAGCATGAGACCGGTCCGTCGCGACCAGTCACGGGCGAAGTCCCATGCCCGGGGACCCGCATCCGGCGCCTGGCGCCAGTGGATGGTCACCGACACGCCCTTGTCCTCGATCCCCACCGCTTCGGCTCCGAATTGGGACCGGGCCGCCTCGACCACCTCGGCCACCGTGCCGAGCCAGGGATCCACCGCCCCCGAGCGCCGGGTCTCGCCGTCCTCGATCCACTCGAGCCCGTAGGCCCCGAACAACCGCACCGCCGGGCCCGCCGCGGCCAGGCGCTGGGTGAGGAACGAGACCGGGCGGCCCGAGACCACCGCCACCACGGCGAAGTCCTGGGCCAGGGACCGCAGCACCCCTGGTGCCTCGGGAAGGGGGTAGGCCCGGGCCGGGTCCTCCACGATGGGAGACAGCGTCCCGTCGAAGTCGGTCAGGACCGCACTGGTGGACGGGCTCTCGAGGAGCACCGCCAGAGGGCCCAGGGCGTCATCGCCGGTCGGGCCCCGAGGCGCGGCACCGACGGGGTCGCCCTCATCCATGGGCGCGTCGCGCCCGGTCAGTTGCCCGGGGAACCTGTCGAGGTCGTGGTGGACCCCGGCGCCAAGCGCGCCAGATCGGCGCCGGTGACGACCACGACGTTGGCCCCCGCCGTGGACCGGACCGGAGCCACCGCCGTCGTGGGCTGAATGGTGCTCGAGGTCAGGCCCAGGGCATTGGTGACGGCGGTAGCCGAGCTCGACGGCCCCGACACCGCGTAGACCTGGGTGCCGGTCACCTTCGTCGTCGCGTTCGTGGCGGGAAGGGTGAGGAACCCCCGCGACCGCAGATAGGTGGCCGTGCCCTCGGCGAGGCCGGTGATGGTCGTGCCGTTGACCACCAGGACATGGATCGACGACGCACCGGGCACGATCGTGGCCAGCGTCGTGGTCGTGGACGGGGACGTGGGCGGCGTCGTCGTGGAGGTCGTCGGGGTGGACTGGCTGGCGTTGATGACATGGATAGGAGCCCGAGTCCCCGACGGCATCAACAGCGCGCCGATGATGACGGCGACCACCACCACACCCGCACCGCGCAGAAAACCCGACGGTGCGGGTGATCCCAACGGGTCACGACCCGAGCCGTCGTCGAATTCCCCACCCGTTCCACCGAGGTCGTCGTGGCGATCGCTCATCGCCGTGGATGGTGAGGCGCTGCGGTCGACTCGAACCGGCCCCGGCGGTGGTCGAGCCGGCGCCGGCGCAAGCGGCGCACGACGAGAGGAGCATGGTCGAGGGCTTCTGTGATGTCGACGAGCTCCGAGAGCCGGCGGTAGTACCCGGTCGGTGACATCCCCAGGCGGTTTCGGATCCCCGATGCCTTGGCTCCGGGCCGGGTCCACCACGATTCCTCGAAGTCGAGGATTTGGCGGTCCTGGTCTGTCAATCCCATCGCGGTGTCAAGCCTGCCAATGCACCGCGCGCGAAGCAAGGATCCTCGATCCTGCCCCCCGTCGTGCCCGGGACGGGACATCACCGGCGGTAGCGTGAAGTCCACGCCGGTGTGGCGCAGCTGGAAGCGCAGACGATTTGTAATCGTCAGGTCGTGGGTTCGAGTCCCACCACCGGCTCGGAGGGGCGGGACCTTGATGGCCGCGGTCGACGCGCTGGACCTCGACTCCCTTGTGCACTCGGCGAGAGTCACCGGGCCGCCGCCAACCGCTCGAGCTGTTGACGCAGGTTTCGCGCCGTGTGCGGCGCGGCCCACTCGTCGATCGCCGTTTTGTCCGCCAGCGCGCCAGCCGCGCTCCGCATCCGATCGAGCACCGGCCCCCGGAGCTGTGCCTTGGCGAGGCGATAGGCGAGGGGGGAACGCGTTGCGAACTCTGCAGCAACGGCGACGGCCCGCTCGAGCAGGACGTCGGGACTGTGGACCTCGTGGATCATGCCGATGGTGTTGGCCTCGTCGGCGTCGAACAGCCGAGCGCTGTAGACGACGTCCTCGGTGCGTGACCCACAGGCATGGCGCACGATCTCGAGGGCGGCGACGGGGAAGGGCACACCCACAGCCAGCTCGCTGGCGCCGATACGGGCCGTGTCGGCCATGAGCCGACGGTCACATGCACATGCCAGGATGCAACCCCCCGCCACGGCCGCACCGTTCACCGCCGCCACCGTGGGCTTGGGGAAACAGAACAACGCCTCCAGGCCATGCCGGAGGCTTGTCACCAGGCGCTCGGCGTAGCCTGGGGCGGCGTCGACCACCGTCCGCAGGTCCACCCCGGCCGAGAAGACCCGGCCCGTACCGGTGAGCACCAGGGCACCCACCCCAGGGTCGTGCTCCAGGCGATCGAGCGTGGACCCGAGCTGCTCCATCAGCTCGACGTCGATGGCGTTGACCTTGCTCCGCGACAACTCCACGATGGCCACCAACCCCTCACGCCTGACACCTACAACGGTGTCGGTCACCATCGGTCTCCTCTGTCGCTCCGAGCAGATGATCGCGCCGCCCCGCTACCCCGTCTCCCCCGACGCCGCCGCCAGCCGACGCCGCATCACCTCGAAACACGCCACCGCCCCGGCCGCGGCCACGTTCAGGCTGCCCAGGCCACCGAATTGGGGGATCGCCGCCAGTGCCGAGCACCGCCGCCGGGTCAGCGCGGCGAGGCCCCGGCCCTCGGCGCCCATCACGAGCGCCACCCCGATCGACGCCTCGAGGTCGAGATCGAACAGCGAGGTGGGTGCCTCCGCGTCGAGACCGACACTGATGACCCCAAGGTCATCCAATTGCCGCAGCGCGTTCGGGACACCGGGGACGATGGCGATGTCGAGGTGCTCGACGGCACCCGCCGCCACCTTGGCCACGGTCGGCGTCACATGCACGGCGCGATGGCGCGGCAGCACCACGCCGTTGACGCCCGCGCATTCGGCACTGCGCAGCAGCGCCCCGACGTTGTGCGGATCGGTGACACCGTCGAGGACGAGAAGGAACGGGACATGTCCCTGTCGCTTCCGGCACAGCGTCTCGAGCTCGACCTCCTCGAGGGCCCGGGCGTGGGCCAGGACACCTTGGGGGGCATCGGTGCGCGCGGCGCGCTCGAGTTTGGTCCGGGGAACGAGCACGAGCCGGACGCGTCGACGCGTGGCGAGGCGCTCGATGTCGTCGATCTGCGGCGACGGGTCGAGGTCCTCTGCGATCCAGACTTCGCGCACTGGTCGACGACCCGCGGCCAGGAGCTCGCGCACAGCCTGGCGGCCCTCGACCTGCTCGCCACCCAGTCCGTGGCCGCCGCCGCTACGTCGCGCTCGGTCACCACTCGATGGGTCAGCGGGTCCTGTCCCCGCGCCACGCCCCGGCACGGCGCGTCGGGGTGTCGCACCTCGCCCTGTGGCGCTCCCCCGTCCCGACGCGCCGGCGCGTCCGGTCGGGCCCGAACGAGGAGGAGGGGCGCTACGTCCGGGGGTGGCTGGGCGGCGCCGACGAGACGGGCCGCTCACGACGTCGACGTGAGGAGGACCACCGCCACACACGCGATCCCCTCGACCCGACCGATCGCACCCAGACCCTCGGCCCGTTTCGCCTTCACACTCACCGGTGCCCCGAGGACCTCTTCGAGGCGACGAGCCATGGCGTCGGTGTGATCGACGAGTCGGGGACGCTCGCACACCACGGTGCAATCGGCATTCACCAGGGCCAAGCCTCGTGTCCCCACCATGTCCGAGACCTGCCCGAGGAGCTCCATGGAGTCGGCCCCGGCCCAGGCGGGGTCACTGGCCGGGAAGTGGCGCCCGAGGTCCCCGAGACCTGCCGCGCCGAGTAGGGCTTCGGCCACGGCATGAGCCACCACATCGGCGTCACTGTGCCCGGCGAGCCCGGCCGCGCCGGGGACGGTCACCCCTCCGAGAACGAGGGGGCGCCCCGGGTCACCCGAGAAGCGGTGGACGTCGAATCCTTGCCCGACACGCAACGACATGGCTGGGTCGGTCATGGCCCTGCCCCCTTCATGACAGGGCCAGGGCCTGGGCTACCGCGAGGTCGCCAGCCGTGGTCACCTTGATGTTGCGAGGATCACCCGGCACGACGCGCACGGTAGCGCCCAGCGCCTCGACCAGGGTGGCGTCGTCGGTGGCATCGGCGCCCGCGTCATGGGCGGCTCGCAAGACCTCAGCCCGGAACGCCTGCGGTGTCTGCACCGTCACCAGGTCGTCGCGCGCCACGGTGGCGGTGACGACTCCGTCCACGACACGCTTCAAGGTGTCGGCCATCGCCAGGCCGGGCACCGCCGCGTCGGCCCCACCGGTGACGGCGTCCACCACGGCTCCGAACAGCGCCGGTGACGCCAGCGGGCGCGCCCCGTCATGGACCACGATCACCTGCGCGGACAACGGCACGGCCGCGAGCCCGGCCCGGACCGATGCCGCCCGGGTGTCACCGCCAGACACCGAGACATCCGCCCCGGTGACGACATCGGCGGCGGTGACATGTCCAGCACCGTCGCCGGCACCGGAGTCCTCGGCAGCGGGAAGCACGAGCACCACACCGTCGGCGACACTGCGCGCCGCGTCGACGGCCCATTGCACCATGCTGCGGCCCGCCAGTGAGGCGTATTGCTTCGGCGCCCCGAACCTCTGCCCACGTCCGGCCGCGACCACGACCACCCACACCGACACGAGCTCACCCCCCGTACATCGACGGCGCGCCGCCGAAGTAGTGCGGGCGCATGGGGTCAGGGCAGCGCCTCGTCCAGGCGCTTCTCCGCCGCGGCCTCGTCGACGTCGAGTGCGAAGGTCAGCTCCGAGACGAGGATCTGGCGCGCCCGACTGAGCATCCGCTTCTCACCCGCCGACAGTCCCTTGTCCTTGTCGCGGATCGAGAGGTTCCGCACGACCTCGGCCACCTGGTAGATATCGCCGGAACGAAGCTTTTCCGAGTGGTTCTTGTAGCGGCGCGACCAGTTCGTCGGCATGCGCGCCTCCTTCTTGCGAAGGACGGCGAACACCTCCTCGACCTCTTCGTCGTTGATGACTTCGCGCAGCCCCACACCTTCGGTGTTGTCGGCGGGGACCATCAACGTCAGGTCGCCGTAGGCGAGGCGCAAGACGAGGTACTCCTTCTTCTCGCCGAAGGCCTCTTTGACCTCGCGCCGCTCCACGATCGCCGCCCCGTGATGGGGGTAGACCACCTTGTCACCGATGTCGAACACGTACCTCTCCCGGGATGGCGCGCTGGCCACACGCTCACGGCGAGGGACAGACGTTCCATTCTACCCGAGTGGCCCTCAGGCCCCCACCTCGACCGTCAGGCGCGGCTCTGAGCAGGACTCAGCTGTAGCGGTCGAGGATGCTCGCTTCGGCGAGACGGGCCAGGCCTTCTTTCACCGAACGGGCGCGGGCCTCACCCACGCCTTCGACCTCCTCGAGCTCGGCCACCGTGGTTCGCATGATCCGCTGCAATCCGGCGAAGTGATCGACGATTCTGTCCACGAGGGCCTCGGGAAAGCGCGGCAGGCGGTGCAACAGGCGATAGCCGCGCGGCTCCACCGGAGCATCGGGATCGGCGGGCCCGGCCCCGAGCCCCAGTGAGGCCGAGACACGGCGCGCGTCGAGCAGGTCGTCAGTGGACAAGCCCGCCAACACGTCCAGGGCCCTGTCACACTCCTCGTTCGACACGCCGTGATGACCGTCCTGCCCGTCACGGCGGGTGTGACCCTGGCGCGCCGGGGTCCGACCCGTGTTGACGTAATCACGCACGACGATCCGGCGCAACGGGTCGATGCCGTCGAGCACCTCCTCGAGCTGGAGCCGCAGCAGCCGTCCGTCCTCGCCGAGCTCCACCAGATCGACCTTGACCTCGTCCGCGATCCGGTCCAGCAATTCCGCAGGCTGGAGCACCGCCACCACGTCGCGCACGGTCACCGTGTCGGCGATCTCGAGTGCCGACAATGCCGACAGCGTGGTGTCGAGCCGTTGGCGGAACCGACGGGTGGTCTGCAGGGCCTGGCGCACCCGCTCGTGCAACCGCCGCTCGTCCTGCAGGACATGGCGCGTGTCGCGTCGGTAGACCGTGACCAGTCCCATGGCGGCCGACACCGACACCACCGGGACGTCGATGGACCGGGCGACCCGTTCCGCGGTGCGATGGCGCGTCCCGGTCTCGATGGTGGGGATGGTGGCGTTGGGCATGAGATGCACATTGGCCCTGGCGATGCGATCGGCATGGGGAGAGAGGATGACCGCTCCGTCCATCTTGGCCAGCTCCGACAGGCGCTGCGGGCTGAACTCGGCGTCGAGAAGGAACCCACCGGTGCAGATCGACAGCACATCGGGCCCGTCGCCGACGACGAGGAGAAGACCCCGATTGGCCTGCAGTACACGCTCGATGCCGTCGCGCAACGGTTGGCCCGGCGCAACGAGGGCCAGGGCGTCGGCCATGGCCGAGCTCGGTCGCACCACCACCTCCCAATGGTACCCGGCGCCCTGTGCCGCTATTCCTCGCCGTCGGGCGGTGCGGTGGACCCCATGGCCAGCGCGATGGCCTGTCCCAGTGACCGCACGTGGACGACCTCCATCCCCGGAGGTCCGTCGGGACACGACGAGGGAACGAGGGCATGACGAAATCCCACGCGCGCCGCCTCGGCCAGTCGCCGCGGGGCGTGGGGAACCTGTCGGATCTCGCCCCCGAGGCCCACTTCGCCGAACACGACGAGATCGGGCGGCAGAGGCCGGTCGGTGACCGCCGAGGCGAGGGCGAGCGCCAAGGCCAGATCCGCGGCGGGCTCGAGCACCCGGATGCCGCCCACGGCCGAGGCGAAGACGTCGGTCCGCGTTACCGACACCCCGGCCCGCTGCTCGAGGACGGCCAACAGCAGCGCCAACCGACCCCCATCGACGCCCTGGGCCGAACGCCGGCTCGGGGTGTCCGAGGCGGTGCGCGACGTGAGCGCCTGGACCTCGACCAACAGGGCCCGCTGGCCCTGCATGGCGGGCAGCACCGCGCTCCCCGGCGCACCGGGGCGACGGTCACCGAGCAGCAGTCGGTAGGGGTCGGTCACCACGGCGAGGCCGGTGTCGTTCATCTCGAAGAGCCCGAGCTCGCCGGTGGGCCCGAAACGATGCTTGGTGGCCCGCACCGTCCGCAGGGCGTGGTGGCGGTCGCCCTCGACCCCGAGGACGGTGTCGACGAGGTGCTCCAAGGTGCGCGGACCGGCCAGAGTCCCTTCCTTGGTGACGTGACCCACCACCACGATGGCCACGCGATGGAGCTTGGCCAGGTGCACGACCTGGTCGGTGCACGCCCGCACCTGGCCCAGGCTGCCCGGGATGCCTGCCACGGCGGGGTCGAAGACGGCCTGGATCGAGTCGACGACCACCAACCCCGGGGCGGTGTCAACCAAGGCGGCGGGGAGCGCGGACAGATCCGTGGTGGCGAGCACCATGAGCCCGGCGGGCAGCGGCCCGAGTCGCTCGGCTCGGCGACGCACCTGCTGGGCGGACTCCTCGGCCGAGACGAGCAGCACCGGAGCACCCCTGCCCGCCATCGAGGCGAGGACCTGGAGCAACAACGTCGACTTCCCCACCCCGGGCTCCCCGCCCAGCAAGGTCACCGACCCCGGCACGAGCCCACCCCCGAGGACCCGGTCGAGCTCGGCCAGGCCCGTGGGAACAGGGCCGGACTGGGTGGGGTCGACGGCGTCGAGGGGCAGAGCCCGGGCGCTCGCTTCCACCGGGCCGGGCCCGAAGACCCCCTCGGCCAGCAGGTCCAGGGCTCCCGTGGCGCGCCGGGGCTGCGACACCGAACCTGCGACCTGCTCCTCGACGAGGCTGTTCCACTCGCCACAGGTCGGGCACCGCCCGGCCCAGCGCGGGGTCCCGCCCCCACAGGCGCGACACCGGTGCACCGTTCGCGGTCGTCCCATCCGACCGACGCTAGGGACGGGGTGTGACAGTCATGCTGACCGACGGCGGACCCAGGAGACTCAGTTGGTCAGAACCCTGGGTAACGACTCAGGAGACGGGTGCGACTCAGGAGTCGGCGCCCGCGCCGGCCAACTCGACCGGCGGCGGCTCGAGGCCCTCGACGGTGCGAAAGACGAACTCGCCGTCCTCCACATCGACGATGATGGTCTCGCCCACGCGGAATTCCTTCCACAGGATCCTTTCCGACAGGGCGTCCTCGACGAACTGCTGGATGGCCCGACGAAGAGGACGGGCCCCGAGGGTGGGGTCGTATCCCTTGTCGGCCAGCAGTGCCTTGGCCGTCGGGGTGAGCTCGAGGCCCAGTCCCTGGGACTCCAACTGCTCGCCCACGCGTCGGATCATGAGGTCGACGATCTCCACGACCTCTTCCTTGGACAGCTCGTGGAAGACGATGACCTCGTCGATCCGGTTGAGGAACTCGGGCCGGAAGTGCGCCTTCAAGGCGTCGTGGACCTTCGACTTCATCCGCTCGTAGGTCACCGCTTCCGACGTCTTCGCGAATCCCACCGAGGACTTCCGCAGATCGGCGGTCCCCAGGTTGGAGGTCATGATCAGCACGGTGTTCTTGAAGTCCACCGACCGACCCTGGGCATCGGTGAGCCGGCCGTCCTCGAGGATCTGCAGCAGCGCGTTGAACACGTCGGGATGGGCCTTCTCAACCTCGTCGAAGAGCACCACCGAGAACGGCTTGCGCCGCACGGCCTCGGTCAGCTGTCCACCCTCTTCGTACCCGACATATCCCGGGGGCGAGCCCACGAGCCGGGACACGGTGTGCTTCTCCATGTACTCGCTCATGTCGAGTTGGATGAGCGCGTCCTCGTCGTCGAAGAGGAACTCGGCCAATGCCTTGGCGAGCTCGGTCTTGCCCACGCCGGTCGGTCCCAAGAAGATGAACGATCCGCTGGGCCGCTTGGGGTCCTTGAGCCCCGCCCGGGTCCGACGGATGGCACGCGACAGCGCCTTGATGGCCTCTTCCTGGCCCACCACACGCTTGTGGAGCTCGTCCTCCATCCGCAGCAGCTTGGAGGTCTCCTCCTCGGTGAGTCGGTAGACGGGGATGCCGGTCCAGTTGGCCAGGACCTCGGCGATGACTTCCTCGTCGACGACGTCGAAGAGCTCGAGGCCCTCGGCGCGCCACTCGGCCTCCATGGCCGTCTTGCGGTCGAGGCGCTCCTTCTCCTGCTCGGCCAGCTTCTTGGCCTGGTCGAACGCCTGGCGCTCGATGGCCGACTCCTTGTCGTGGCGGATCCGGTCGATCTCCTCCTCGAGCTTCTTGTAGTCGGGAGGGGTGGTCATCCGCCGGATGCGCAGACGGCTTCCGGCCTCGTCGATGAGGTCGATGGCCTTGTCGGGCAGGTACCGATCGGCGAGGTACCGATCGGCGAGGTTCGCCGCGGCCACGAGCGCCTGGTCGGTGATGGTCACCGAGTGATGCGACTCGTAGCGGTCCCGCAGACCCTTCAGGATCTCGATGGTGTGGGCCACGGTGGGCTGCTCCACCTTGATGGGCTGGAACCGACGTTCGAGCGCCGCGTCCTTCTCGAGGTGCTTGCGGTACTCGTCGAGCGTGGTGGCGCCGATGGTCTGGAGCTCGCCGCGCGCCAGCATGGGCTTGAGGATCGAGGCGGCGTCGATGGCTCCCTCGGCCGCGCCGGCGCCGACGAGAGTGTGCAACTCGTCGATGAACAGCACGATGTCGCCGCGGGTGCGGATCTCCTTCAACACCTTCTTGAGACGCTCCTCGAAATCACCGCGGTAGCGGCTGCCCGCCACGAGGGCCCCGAGGTCGAGGGTGTAGAGCTGCTTGCCCTTCAGGGTCTCGGGCACGTCGTTGGCCACGATCCGCTGGGCCAGTCCTTCGACGATGGCGGTCTTGCCCACGCCGGGCTCGCCGATGAGCACCGGGTTGTTCTTCGTGCGGCGGCTCAGCACCTGCATCACCCGCTGGATCTCTTTCTCGCGCCCGATGACCGGGTCGAGCTTGCCGTCGCGCGCCAGCTGGGTCAGGTTCCGACCGAACTGGTCGAGGACCGGGGAGCCCGACGGCGTCTCGGACGCCGACGATCCGGGCCCGGCCCCGACCGACTCCTTGCCCTGGTATCCCGACAGGAGCTGGATGACCTGCTGGCGCACCCGGGCCAGATCCGCGCCCAGGCTCACGAGCACCTGGGCGGCCACGCCCTCGCCCTCGCGCACGAGGCCGAGGAGCATGTGCTCGGTGCCGATGTAGTTGTGGCCGAGCTGCAGGGCCTCTCGCAGGCTGAGCTCGAGGACCTTCTTCGCCCGGGGGGTGAAGGGTGGGGATCCGGTCGGAGCGGTGCCCGACAGGCCGATGGTCTCCTCCACCTTCTCGCGCACTGCCTCGAGCGAGACACCGAGCTGCTCGAGGGCCTTGGCCGCGACACCCTCTCCCTCGTGGATGAGCCCGAGAAGGATGTGCTCGGTGCCGATGAAGCTGTGGTTGAGCAGGCGCGCTTCCTCCTGCGCCAGTACCAACACCCTCCGCGCCCGATCAGTGAAGCGTTCGAACACCAGACCGCCTCCCTCGACGGCTCGATTCCTGAGCAAAGTCTACCGGGCGTGCTGTAGCAACAAACACCCAGTGCTTTCGTTTCCCTCGAGCGTAAGGTCCCAGATCCATCCCCCATTCCTTCGGCATACAGGACCCGAATCCTGACCCGTTCCACCGACCGTAGTCACCGGGCCGCCGCAAACCTGTGCAAGCACCGTGGGTGGCCGGTGCCGAGTCGGGGCCTAGGCCCTGGCCACAGTGGTCGCGGCGGCCCCACGTTGTCCCGACTTCGGGTCCTTCGCCTATCGTTCCCCCTGGTGGACACCGCCTCACTGCTGTCACTCCCCTTCCTCCAAGACGACCTCTCGCGGCTCGAACCCGAGCTCCGGGACGCCGTCAGCTCGGGCGACCGCTTCCTCGACGAGGTCACCACCCATCTGATCGCAGCCGGAGGCAAGCGCCTCCGGCCCTGCCTGGCCCTGGCTTCGGCCACCGGAGGTGGTCGGTCGGCGACCTCCGACGAACTCCAGGGAGCCGTCGCCGTCGAGCTCGTCCACCTGGCCTCGCTCTACCACGACGACGTCATGGACGAGGCCCTGATGCGCCGCAACGTGGAGAGCGTCAACGCCCGCTTCGGCAACCTCGTGGCCATCGTGGCCGGTGACTTCCTCCTGGCCCGCTCGGCCGAGATCGCCGCGTTGCTCGGCACCGAGATCGCGGCGCTCCTCGCCAACACGTTGGGATTGTTGTGCCAGGGACAGGTCACCGAAGTCCGAGCCGCCTACAGCACCGAACGCACCGAGGACGACTACTTCCGGACCATCGAAGGCAAGACCGCCGCGCTCATGTCCACGTCGTGTCGCATCGGCGCGCTCACCGGAGGGCTACCCCGCACCGAAGTGGACGTCCTCACGAACTTCGGCCGCTGCTTCGGCATGCTCTTCCAATTGCGCGACGACATCCTCGACGTGGTCGCCACCGACGAGGAGCTCGGCAAACCCGCCGGCCAGGACCTCGCCGAAGGGATCTACACCTTGCCCGTCCTCCTCGCCCTCCAAGACCCGGGCACCGGCCCAGAACTCCGACCCTTGCTCGGCGCGCCACTCGACCAACCCGAGCGCGACAAAGCCCGTTCGATCGTGGCCGAGTCCGGTGCCATCGCCGATACCGTCGCGGCGAGCCGACGCTTCGTCGACGAGGCCGTGGAAGCAGCCGAGGTCGTGACCGACCGCTCTGTCGGACGCGCCCTGGGGGACCTGGCCCGGTCGCTGCTCGAGGGACTTCCTATCTCGAGGTAGAGACCCTGCGTGGGGACCCAGAGGGGGGGCTCAGCGTTCGGGTCGCAGCGTGGGGAAGGCGATGACCTCGCGGATGTTGGCCACATCGGCGAGCAGCATCACCAGTCGGTCGATCCCGATGCCGAGGCCGGCGGTGGGGGGCAGGCCGTGCTCGAGGGCGCGCAGGTAGTCCTCGTCGATGGCCATGGCCTCCTCGTCGCCACCGGCGCGCGCCGAGGCCTGGGCCTCGAACCGACTCCGTTGGTCCTCAGGGTCCACCAGCTCCGAAAAGGCGTTTACGAGCTCGCGCCCGGCCACGATGGCCTCGAACCGCTCGACGAGGTCGGGGTCCGACCGGTGACGGCGGCTCAAGGGCGAGACCTCGGCGGGGAAGTCCATCACGTACACCGGTCCCCACAAGTCGGGCTCGGTCGTCTTCTCGTACAGCTCGAGCAGGAGCTTGCCCGCCCCCCACGCCGGGTTTGCCTCGATGCCGACCGCTGCTACCCGGCGCCGCAACTCCTCGATGTCGGTATGGATGTCGACGGTCTGTCCGGAGGCCTCGCTCACGAGCTCGGCCATCGTGGCCCGACGCCACGGTGGACTGAGGTCGAGCTCGCGCCCTTGGTAGGAGATGGTGCTGGACCCGCACAGCTCCGACGCAAGCCCCGACACCAACTCCTCGACCAACACCGCCAGGTCCCCATAGTCCGCGTACGCCTGGTAGAGCTCGAGCATCGTGAACTCGGGATTGTGGCGGGGCGACAATCCCTCGTTGCGGAACACCCGGGCGATCTCGAACACCTTCTCGAACCCACCCACCACGAGACGCTTGAGGTAGAGCTCGGGCGCGATCCGGAGGAACAGATCGGCGTCGAGCGCGTTGTGGTGCGTCACGAACGGCTTGGCCAGCGCCCCACCGGGAATGGCGTGGAGCACCGGGGTCTCGACCTCGACGAACCCCTTGTCCTCGAGCCGACGTCGCACCGAGGAAATGAGCCGGCTCCGCAGGGTCAGGATTTGGCGCGAGCCCTCGTTCGCCCACAGATCGACCTCGCGCTGGCGAAACCGCGTTTCGACGTCGGTGACGCCCTTCCACTTGTCGCCGAAGCCCCGCTTGGCCTCGGCCAGGAGCACCCACGTGTGGACCTGTACCGACAACTCGCCCTTCCGGGTTCGCACGATCTTGCCCGTGGCCCCCACCCAGTCCCCGAGCGACAACCTCGTGAAGGCCTCGAAATCACCGGTGATCTTGGACATCGCGAAGAGCTGCACCTGCCCCGACGAGTCGCGCAAGGTGGCGAAGGCGAGCCGGCCTTGGGGACGCATCAACATGACCCGACCGGCCACGGCGACGATGTCCTGGCTCTCCTCCCCGGGACCGAGCGAGCCATATCGGTCGTGCAGCGCTCCGGCTTGCGCGGTCCGATCGAACGAGTAGGGGACGTCCGCCACGAGAAGCGAGGCTACCGGTTCGGCCCCGTCCCCCCGACGACCCGCGTCATGCCGATTTGGCGTTGCGCTCGTAGACGAGTCGCAGCCCGTGCAACGTGAGCCAAGGCTCTCGGTGGTCGATGGTCTGCGACAGCGGCGCGATGATCTCGGACAACCCGCCCGTGGCGACCACCGTGGCGTGACCGAGCTCGTCGATGATCCGACTGCACATCCCGTCGACCTGCGCCGCATACCCGTACAGCGCGCCGGACTGGATCGATTCGACCGTGGACTTCCCGATGACGCTCCGGGGCTCGACGAGCTCGACCCGTCGCAGCGCGGCGGCGTGATGGAACAGCGCATCCATGGATATGGCGATGCCCGGCGCGATGGCGCCGCCCAGGTACTCACCCGCCCCCGAGATGGCGTCGAAGGTGGTGGCCGTGCCCAGGTCCACCACGATGCACGGGCCTCCGTAGAGGTCATAGGCGCCGATGGCGTTGGCGATCCGATCGGCCCCGACCTCTTTGGGGTTGTCGTAGAGGATCGGCATCCCCGACCGCACCCCGGGCTCGAGCACGACACACGGGACGTCGAACCACCGACCCGCCATCTGGCGCAGGGCCGTGGTCACCCGCGGCACCGAGGACGTCACCGCCATCCCCGTCGCCACCTCGTCGACTTCCATGCCGTCGAGATTCAACAATTCCGACAGCAACAAGGCGTGCTCGTCGGGGGTCCGATCGGCGACGGTCGACAGCCGCCAATGATGGGTAAGGCCGGCCGGCTCGGGAGGGACGGGCGGGGCGGGGCGGCTCCCCGCGGGGGGATCGTCACCGGGAGCCAACGAGAACAACCCGATCACGGTCTCGGTGTTCCCTACGTCGATGGCGAGCAACACGGTCAGTCCTCCACGAGGTCGAGCCCGAGATCGAGTATCGGCGCCGAATGGGTGATGGACCCCACCGAGATCAGATCCGCGCCGGCGGCGGCGAAGGCGGGGGCACTGTCGAGGGTCACACCGCCCGAGGCCTCCACGAGCACGATCCCCGGGGCCCGGGCTGCCCGCACGAGCGCCACGCATTCCGACACCAGTGACGGCGTCATGTTGTCGAGGAGCACCGCCGAGGCCCCCGCCGCGACGGCTTCGGAGACCTGCTCGGGGCGGTCGCACTCCACCTCCACCATCAACCCGGGCCACGACCGCCTCGCCGCGGTCACGGCTTGCGTGATCCCGAGCCGACCCAGATGGTTGTCCTTCACGAGCACGGCGTCGGACAACCCGGCCCGGTGGTTCCAACCTCCACCGGCCCGCACCGCTGCCTTCTCGAGCACCCGGAGCCCCGGCGTCGTCTTTCTCGTGTCGAGCACCCGGGTGGCCGGGTTCGCCGCGGTGACGGCGTCGACGAATCGGCGCGTCCTGGTGGCGATCCCCGACAGGTGACAGAGGAAATTGAGCGCGGTCCGCTCGGCGGTGAGGATCGACCGCATCGACCCCGACACCTCGGCCACCACCGACCCCGGCTCCAACCACCCACCG
This sequence comes from Acidimicrobiales bacterium, assembly GCA_035532735.1. GTDB lineage: Bacteria > Actinomycetota > Acidimicrobiia > Acidimicrobiales > UBA8190 > Chersky-840. The sequence continues at coordinate 68,982 of DATKQM010000046.1, forward strand.
TCGAGGATCTGCCAGTCCACCTCGATGCTGCGGTCGATCTGCGAGAACGCCGCCAGCGCGCACAGCCGGCCGGCCAGGACCCCCTCGGCGCGCGACACCACCCGGACGCGACCGACCTCGCTCTCGGCCACGAGCATGGCGGTGAGGTCCCCGGCCGGGCCGACGTCCTCGGCGATCGCGCTCGCCACCGCGGCCCGCACAGCGTCGACCGGCGGATCGACGCCACCCGTCGTGGGCCACACCTCGGCCAAGGCCGCGGGGTCGGCATGCGTGGCGGTCTCGGCGTCAGTGGCGCCGTCGGTGTCTCTGAGATCCGGCGTCACGACTGGGTCCTCGGGTGCGGCGGCAGGGCTCCGGGCGTGGGTACGGTCCGATGGACGAGGCGACACCGCCATTGTGGACGCGCCTCGGGGAAGTCACGCCGGGCGTGCGCGCCCCGCGTCTCCTCACGGACATAGGCGGCCCGCAGCAACGCCCCCGACACGGTCACCAGGTTGGCGAGCTCACCCGCGGCCCGCCCCGCCCCGACAACCGCCGGCGTCGCGCTTTCGGGGCCAGAGCCGAGCTGGCGCGCCACCGCCCCCACTTCTCGGGCCGCGCCACGGAGGGACTCGGGCGAACGCACGACACCGGCGCCGTCGATCATGGCCCGTTGCAGATGTTCGCGCAGCTTGGCCACGTCGATCTCGGGTGACGACCCACCGTCTCCGGACATGGGCGACATCGATCGCCGGCCTGTCGCCTCCGTCGACACGTCGAGGCGCGTGTCGACACCCGCCTCGACCGTGGCGTCGACACCGCTGTCGACCTCGACGCAGGCGATCTCCCCGGCGTCTGTCGCACCGGGCGCGCCCGACAGCGCACGCATCACGCCGGTCTCCTCGGGCCCGTCACGACCCGATCCGATCGCTTCGGCGAGGCGCGCTCCGAACACCATCCCTTCGAGCAGTGAGTTCGACGCCAGCCGGTTGGCTCCGTGCACACCCGTGCAGGCCACCTCTCCCACTGCCCACAACCCGGGCAATGCGCTCGCCCCGTCGAGATCGGTGACGATCCCCCCCGACAGGTAGTGGGCGGCCGGGGCGATGGGCAACCAGTCCACGGCGGGGTCGAGCCCCGCCGCCGCCAATGACGCCGCGACGGTCGGGAATCTCTCGCCGAAGGACTCGAGGCCCGTCGCATCGAGCCACATGTACCCCACGCCCTGCTCGGCCATCTTGTCGGCCATGGCCCGACTGACCACGTCGCGCGGGGCGAGCTCGTCGACGAACTGCTCGCCCTTGGCGTCGCGCAGCAGTGCCCCGTGGCCGCGCAGGGCTTCGGAAAGCAAGGGCCGGGGCATGGCCGGGTGGTGCAGCGCGGTCGGGTGGAACTGGAAGAACTCGAGGTCTGCCACCGGCACCCCGGCCCGCAACGCCATGGCGACGCCGTCGCCGGTGGCCTCGGGCGGGTTGGTGGTGACCGCGTAGAGCTGGCCCGCACCTCCCGTGGCCAACACGACCTGGGTGGCCCGCACCTCCTGGCGCGCCCCGTCGGGATCGAGGGCGACGACACCCACGCACCGCCCACCTTCGACGATGAGGTCGAGAGCGAACCACTGCTCGAGGACCGCCGCCGCGCTCCGGCGCACCGCCGAGACGAGCGCCCGCTCGACCTCGGCCCCGGTCGCCGCGCCACCGGCGTGGAGCACCCGGGCGGTGGAATGCCCACCTTCTCGAGCCAGGGCGAGATCCCCGCCGGCCTCCCGGTCGAACACCGCGCCGAGCCCAATGAGCTCGTCGACACGACCCGGGCCCTCGTCGACGAGCACCCGCACCGCGTCCACATCACACAGGCCCGCCCCCGCCGACAACGTGTCGGCCAGATGCAGGTCGGTGGAGTCCTCGTCGCCGCCCACCGCGGCGGCGATCCCGCCCTGAGCCCAGCGCGTCGTCGACTGGGCCAGATCAGCCTTGGTGAGCACGCCCACCCGCAGGCCCGCCGGCGTGGCCAACCGGACCACGGCGGACAGGCCGGCCACACCCGATCCGAGGACGAGCACGTCGAGCTTCACTGGTTGCGCCCCCGAGCGCGGGCCGGGCGCCGGCCTCAGCCCGTGACGGCCGGGCGCAGCGCGTCGTCGAGCTGCTCCACGGTGAGGTCCACCACAGCGTTGGTGGCGTCCACGTGGACGACAGTGGGCTCGAAGCCGACCAACTCGGCGGTCTCATAGTCCGCGTAGGTGATCACGATCACCTTGTCCCCCCGGTGCACGAGCCGCGCCGCGGCGCCGTTGAGACACACCTCGCCGGGACCGCCCACGATGGCATAGGTCTCGAAACGCGCCCCGTTGTCAATGTCGAGCACGGTCACCTGCTCGTACTCGAGGATGTCGGCGAGCGTCATCAACTCGGGGTCCAGGCTGATCGAGCCGACGTAGTCGAGATTGGCGTCGGTCACCGTGGCCCGGTGGATCTTGGACTTCATCATCCGCCGACGCATGTCAACGCTCCTCTCCGGTATTGACGAGCACGAGACCCCGTCGGACCGACACCTCAGTCGATGCACAGGCGCGCTCGTTGTCGATGAGCCGCACCGCCCCGACGCGCGCCGCCACGAGGAGCCGCACCTCACCGGTGACCTCGGTCGGGCACTCCAAGGTGGACGGGTCGACCACCACGGCGTAGTCGGGCGTGACCGCCGGCTCGGCCACGAGCACCGCTGTCATGGCTGCGGTCACCCGCACCGGGTCGCGCTCCCCTCGCTCCACGCAGGACCGGCCGGCCAGCAGCGCCCGGTGCAGGGCCAGCGCAGCCCGCCGTTGATCAGCCGACAACCGGATGTTGCGACTCGACATGGCCAATCCGTCGACCTCGCGGACCGTGGGGCATCCCACGATCGTCACCGGGATCGACAGGTCCGCCACCATGCGCCGGACCACGGCGAGTTGCTGGAAGTCCTTCTCCCCGAAGTAGGCCCGGCACCGCCCCGACAAGGCGAAGAGCTTGGCCACCACCGTCGAGACCCCGTCGAAATGCCCCGGACGCGACGCCCCCTCGAGGCCTTCGCTCACGCCCTCGACGTGCACAGTCGACGCGATCTGTACCGGTTGACCGCCGTACATCTCCTCGACCGGCGGCGCGAACACGACCGACGCCCCCGCGGCCCGGGCCAGGGCCACATCGGCGTCGAGGTCTCTCGGGTAGGCGGCGAGATCGGTGGCGTCGTTGAACTGCAACGGATTGACGAACACCGTCACCGCCACGACGTCACACTGACCGCTGGCATGCTCGATGAGCGACCTGTGCCCGGCGTGCAACGCTCCCATGGTCGGAACGAGCCCGACGCTGCGTCCGAGCGCACGTTCGGTGCCGAGCACCTCGGAGAACTCCTGGGCGCTCGTCACGACCCGCATCGCCTTGGCCCGCCGAGCCCGACGACCACCGGCACCCGCCTCGGGGCGACGCGCCACGCTCGGACTCACCACGGCGGGCACGGCACCCGACGCGGCCATGTCATAGGCGGCGATGTCATGGGCGGCGATGTCATGGGCGGCGATGTCATGGATGGAGCGCTCGCCGGCCAGTCGCCGCGCCAGGGCCACGCCGGCTTCGTACCCGGGGATCTCGGAGGGGTCGAGTGTCAGGCGATGTCGTTCGAGCGTGGCCTCGTCGCCCCGTGCGGCCGGACCCGTCAGCGCCGCGGCCGGGCCGAGCTCGACGACGTCGGTGAGCGCGGCCCGGGCCAGGCCGACGAAGGCGTCGAGGTCCAACCCCGCCGAGGTCGCCACCCGCTCGACCTGGCCCATGAGCGCCACCAGGTGATTCGAGGCGATGCAGGCTGCAGCGTGATAGGCGGCCCGGTGCTCGTCTTCGACGACCACGACATTGCCGTCGAGGACACCGGCCAGCTCGGCCGCCACGGGGTCGCCGGCCACGGCGAAGGTGATCCCACTGCGCAGGCGCACCCGGCCGACCTCGGCCGAAGGCAGCGGCACCAGGGGGTGCAACGAAGCCCGACGTGGGTGCGGCGCCAGCACGTCGAGTCCGAGCGCCCCCGACAGATGGAGGACCACCGTCTCGGGCTCAGGGAGGACCCGGGCGGCCACCTCGGCGATGGCCGCGTCGGGCGTGGCGATCACGAGGACGTCCACTCCCTGGGCCGCGCCGGTCACGTCGTCATGGCGCGTCAGGACGTCTCGGACGTCACATCCGGCGTCGGCGAGGGCCGCTGCCAATGAGCGACCTGCCCTTCCGGGACCGATCAGTGAGACAGTTGTCACCAGACACCTCTCTGCGCTCCAGCCCCTCACCGAGGGTGCCGGTCGCTCCAGGCGATCGGATCAGTACCCGGCCAGTCTACCCACCACCTCGACCGCTCCACCAGCCCCTTCTCGGGCACCGGGGGGCACGAGATCGGGAGCCAACTCCGCTAAGGGATCGACCACGAAACGTCGCTCCCACATGCGGGGATGGGGCACCACGAGATCGGCGTCGTCGACCACCTGGTCGCCGACGAGGAGCACGTCGACATCCAAGGTTCGAGGGCCCCACCGCACCTCCCGCCGGCGCTGCGCCTCGGCCTCGAGTCGTCGGGCCACCTCGAGCAGTCCCCGGGGCCCGAGCTCGGTGTCGAGCTCGACCACCAGGTTCAGATAGGGGTCCTGGCCTGCCGGTCCACCCACGGGCTCGGTCTCGTACAGGCTCGACACCGCCACCACATCGGGCAGCCCCTCCACGGCCCGACGGAGCTGGGCTTCGCGGTCACCGAGATTGGAGCCCAGTCCGAGAAAGGTGCGCACGCCGCCGCTCACCGGCGCCGGTGGACGCGCACCCCGGTCGAGACGACGCTCGTCTCGAGGGGCGGGTTCAGCTTCCGGACCACCACGGTCACCGCGTCCACCCGCCGGTCCTCGAGCACCCCCTCGGCGATGGCGCCGGCCAGCGACTCGAGCAACTTCCGGGGGGGCCCGCTGATCACCGCCACCACCGCGTCGACCGCGTCGCCGTAATCGGCGGTGAGACCGAGGTCATCGGCGGCGGCGGCCGGGGCGACGTCGAGGTAGAGGTCGAGGTCGACCTCGAAGGGCTGGGGTCGGAGCTGCTCCTCCTCGACCACGCCGTGGACCCCGTCGACGCGCAGCCCCCGCACCTCGATGCGGTCCTCCATCGGTTCGAACCCGAGCTCAGGTGGTGCCGCCGACGCCGAGCTCAGAGGCCCGGGCCACCATGTCGAGCCCCGGGGGCCCCATGGGGTGACCGATGAGCCGCTCGACCACGGCGATGGATTGCGGGCCTCCCGGGAGCCGGGAGCTCCACAAGAGGTACCCGGCGACGATGCCCATGATCCGGTCGCCGAGCTCCTCTTGGTGCACGAGCAGCCGCTCGCCGGCGCGCAACCAACCATCGAGGTTCTTGAACAGGTCCAACAAGGTCTCGCGCACGTCGCCGGTCGAGGGGAGGGGGAAGTGCGACCACACGAGCTCGCCCTCGTCGTAGGCGGCGAGGTTGTGGGGCGACGGCAACAGCGACACCACCCGGTTGAACCCCTGGACCCGCAACCAGATGATCTCCTCCTGGCGCCGCACCCGGCGGTGATGCGGCGCGAACCCGCCGGGCCGCTCACTCACCGCCAGCTGGTCCTTCACGATCCATGTGAAATTGCGCGGGGGGATCCCCGCCGCCCACTTCCCCTTCACTCCTGGCCCCTTGATCTGGTCATCGTCCCTCGCCTCGGCACTGCCCCGATCGACATCCTGCTCACGACTCGGCCCCGCTCCGAACAGCCGGCCGCGGTCCCGGCACTCCGAGGCGCGTCGTCCCCACCAGGGTGGCCGCTTCCACCGCACTCGACACGTCGTGGACCCGGACCATCGACGCCCCCGCCAGCATGGCCCACGTGGCCGTGGCGATGGAACCCGCCAGCCGATCCGTGGCCGGTCCGGGCTCGCCCCCCGGCCCCGCCGCCAGACGCCCCAGAAAGGTCTTGCGGCTCGTCCCCACGAGCACCGGGAGCCCGTCGGTCACGAGCTCGGGGAGATGGAGCAAAAGAGCCAGGTTGTGCTCGGACGTCTTGCCGAAGCCGATACCGGGGTCCACCCACACCTCGTCCACCCCGGCTTCGAGCGCTCGACGCGCCCGATCGCGCAGGAACCCGTGGACCTCGGCGACGACGTCGCCATAGCGCGGGTCGTGCTGCATGGTCCGCGGCGCGCCCTGCATGTGCATGGCCACCCATCCCACCCCGGACTCCGCCGCCACGGGCCACAGTGACGCCGAGATGTCGTTGACGAGTGTCGCCCCGGCGTCGACCGCCGCCTCGGCCACGGCCCGCTTGACGGTGTCGATCGACACCCGGACATGCCCGGCGAGGGCTGCCACGACCGGCACTACCCGGGCCAACTCCTCGCGCTCGGACACCGGCTCGGCACCGGGTCGACTCGACTCCCCGCCCACGTCCACCACATCGGCACCGTGCCGGGCCATGTCGAGTCCATGGGCCACGGCCCGCTGCTCGTCGAGAAAGAGACCGCCGTCGTAGAACGAGTCCGGGGTGACGTTGAGCACACCCATGACCCGAGGTCGCATGTCCGTAGGTTAGAGGTGTCGTCTGGGCCCAGAAATAGCCGACACCGGTCTCCACGACGACCTCAGCGGCCATGGATGTACTGCATGGCCTCGGCCCGGGTCCTGGGGTCGTCTCTGAACAGGCCCCGCACCGCCGAGGTGATGGTGAGGGTTCCGGGCTTCTTCACACCCCGCATCGCCATGCACAGATGCTCGGCCTCGACCACCACGAGCACACCGCGCGGCGCCAGGACCCGCTCCATGGTGTCGGCGATCTGCGTGGTCATCCGCTCTTGGACCTGGAGACGTCGCGCGTAGGACTCGACGAGGCGGGCCAGTTTCGACAACCCCGTCACCCGGCCGTCGTCTCCGGGGATGTACCCCACGTGCACCTTTCCCATGAACGGCACCATGTGGTGCTCGCACAGCGAGGCGAAGGGGATGTCGCGCACCATGACCATCTGGTCGTGCTCCACCGCGAACGAGACGGTGAGATACCTCTCGGGGTCGTCGTTGAGCCCCGCCAACAATTCCTCGTACATCGAAGCCACCCGGCGCGGCGTGGCCAGCAGCCCGTCGCGCCTCGGGTCTTCACCGATGGCCTCGAGCAGCTCACCCACCAACCGCTCGACGCGGTCGCGATCGACGGTCACCGGCGCCAGTGCCCAGTGATTGGGGACCCCGTGACTGGGAACTCAGTCAACGGGGACGGGGCCCTGATACACCCGGATGTCGGGCACATTGCGGTAACGCTCGGCGACGTCGAGGCCGTATCCCACGACGAAGTCCGGAGGGATGGGGAACCCGACGTACTTGAGATCCAACTTGGCTCGTTGGCGTCCTTCTTTGACGAGCAGCGCGCACACCTCGAGGCTTGCCGGCCGCCGGGCGAGAAGGCTCCGACGCAGATACGACAGGGTGAGCCCGCTGTCGACGATGTCCTCCACCACCAGGACGTGACGGTCGGTGAGGTCGGAGTCGAGGTCCTTCACGATCCTGACCACACCACTGGTCGTCGTGGCCGACCCGTACGACGCCACGGCCATGACGTCGATCTCGACGGGCAGAGCGATGGCCCGGGCCAGGTCGCTCATGAACACGAAGGCGCCTTTGAGGACGCCGACGAGCAGCGGGGGGCGGCCCTCGTAGTCAGCAGTGAGCTCGTCGCCGAGCTCCGCCACTCTCTTGTGCAGGACGTCCTCGGCGACCACGACCTGACCCAGATCGGGGTCGTGGAGCCACCTGTCGCTCGTCACCGTTTCGCCGCTGGGCCCATGGTGCGTCCCTCGGTCATCGGGCGCCGACACTACCGGACGCTTCTGGGCCGACCGGCTCCGAAGACAACGTCCCTCGCGACCGTCGGACCCGAGTCCCCGGGGCCACGTCGGTGGCCCCCATCTGGCCCCGGGCCACGGCGAGGACCCGCTCCACCGCCGCCAGGTCGGGGGGGTGCGGCCCGGGACCGCGCAGCCAACGACGCGTGGCCCGGCGCGCCAAGGGCGCCGGCGCGGCGGCGAGCGCCTTGGCGTCAGAGGGGTCGATCCCCCCCGCGAGCTCCTCGAGGAGCCGCGCCTCGTCGCTCAGGACCCCGGCCTGGCGGGCCAACACCGGCACCAGGTCGCGACCGGCGATGGCGCTGGCCAGGGGAAGCAGCTCGTGACGGACCCGGTTGCGGACGAAGCGCCGGTCGGTGTTGGAAGGGTCGCGAACGGGATCGAGCCCGAGCTCCGCACACAGGGCGTGGGTCTCCGACCGGCGGATGCCGAGCAGAGGATGGTCGGGACCGGGCACCATTCCGGCCAATCCGTCGAGGCCCGCACCGCGCAGGAGATTGACCATCACCGTCTCGGCCTGGTCGTCCATGGTGTGACCGGTGGCGGAGCCCCGAGGCAGGACACCGAGCCGGGCGGCCCGGGCCCGGGCCTCGAGGTTCGGGCCCGGGCCGACTTCGACCGTCTCCCCCCGGTAGTCGGCACCGAATCGAGCTGCGGCCGCCGCCACCACGTCACCTTCGGCGTCCGAGCCCCTCCGTAGGCCGTGGTCGACGTGGACGGCCGTGACGACACACCCGGCCGCCACCGCCAGTGCCAGCAGGGCCAGCGAGTCGGGACCGCCCGACACAGCGCAGACGAGCGGTGAGCCGGGGGGAGGGAACGTGCAGTCGTCGAGCAGCAGGTCGAGGGCGCCCACGGGCGACGCCATCAGCCTGTGGCGAGCCGAGCCGGTCCGACGCGCGTCACCCACGTCTCGGGATGGCGGATCTCGTCCATGGTGGGAAGCATCTCCGGCCCCTCCCACACCCGGTTGAGCAGCTCTTGTCCCCCCGTCGCCTCCACGGCCCGGATGAACCGCTCGCCCGCCTCGTACTGGCGGAGCTTGGCCTCGAGGCCGACCAGCTGTTGCAACAGCCGAGAGGGCAGGCTGGCCCGCCGACGTCGTTCCCGCAACACCCGCGAGAACATGGCCGCGTCGGGGATGGCTTCTGCCCCGGCCCGGTCCATGGTGATGTCGCCGTGTCCCTCGAGCAGGCTCATCATCGCCTGGATCCGACCGATCACCTCGAGCTGCTCGGGAGGGGCGACCAACCCGAGCATCCCGGCCTCTTCGAGGGGATTGTGCCCCGCCCGCACCGCGGCGGCGGCTCGGCGCAGGGCGTCCGCGAAGCGCTTCGGGTCCGGAGCCATACCCGACATGGCCTGGTCGACGAGGGAGAGGAAGTGGGGCCGCAACCACGGGACGCCGGTGAACTGGCACCGGTGGGTGACCTCGTGGAGCGCGATCCACAGCCGGAATTGCTTGGTCGAGAACCCGTGACGTTTCTCGAGGGCCACGATGTTCGGGCCCACGTAGGAGACGACGCCCCCGGTGTCCTCACCCTCTGCCAACAAGAGGTCGTACTGGCCCAGGACCCGGGTGGCCATCCACCCCAGGACGAGGCCCATCTGCGCTCCCGTGGCCCGACGGGTCGCCCCGGCCAAGGGTCCCTGGAGGCTTCCCACTTCGAGCTTGTCGAGGACGGGCTCGAGCAACCGGCGGAACGAGGTGACATTGGCCCGAACCCAGCCGGCGCGATCAAGGACCACAGCGGCCGCATTCCCGGTGGCCGGACGGAGCCCGGTGGCCGCGATCACCATGGCTTCGGCGCGCGTCGTCGCCTCGGAGAAATCGGCTTCGAGCTCGGCCATGGTGGCCGCGTCGAGGGTCCCGGCCCCGGGCGGGCCCAACAGTGAGCCTCGCGTGCCCACCCAGGTGGCGACGCGTTGGGCCACGTCCCACGATACGGGGCTGGTCACGACGCCCAGTGTAGGGAGTCGCAGACCGTCTGCGCCTTCTCAGGCGATCTTCTTGCCCCGCAGCCTGGGCGTACTGGGGCTGAGGTGCAGGCAGCAGTACTCGTCGTCGTTGTAGATCGACAACTTGGTGTCACACCCCGGCTCGGTACAGACCCGGCCCGACGCGAACCTGCGTGACGGGCGGCCGTATCCCGTGAACGCCGTGGCTCCGATCGACTGATCGCCAAACTCGGTGCGGTCTTCCATACCCCTCAAACCTCCCGCCGCTCATGGTGTTTGGCTTCCTATCGACGCCTGGAACCGGTGTCGTGAGGGGGCGGGGGGGTCGTTGTGCAATCGTTGTGAATTGGCTGCGAGGCGCCAACAGGGCCATGGCGGACGTGGCAGGCCGTGCCTGAGAGGCGCTCGATCTGATCGAGCGGGCCAGCGGGGAACCTGGCCGCTCAGTTCGACTGGCCCGACGCCTGGCGCCGTTCCTCTTCGGTGATGGCGTCGTGGACCCGTTGCCGCAGTGATTCGGGGACGTGATCCTTGCACCGGTTGGCGATCACCCTGCGCAGATCGGACTCGAAATCAAAAGCGCCCAGACACGGCGCACACTCGTCGAGGTGCTCACGGATCTCCGACCGACGCTCGTCGGTGAGCTCACCGTCGAGATAGTGATAGAGCCGTTCGATCGTCTCGTTGCAATCGAGCTCGGATTCTTCGGACCCCATCTGGTGTTCTCCCATCAATCCCGAGGCTAATGCCCGGCCTCGGTCGAACCGACCAGGCCGCGCGCGACTGCAAAGTCCAGCAACGCCTTCTGGAGTGCCTTTCTTCCCCGGTGGATCCTGCTCATCACCGTCCCGATAGGCACTTCGGTGATTTCTGCAATCTCTTTGTAGGAGAAACCTTCGACATCGGCCAGGAGCACGGCGATCCGGAACGCCTCGGGGAGCGACTCGATTGCGTTCTTGACTTCGTCGTCGGTGAAATGGTCGAACACCTCGTCCTCGGCCGATCGGCCTGCACCACTGGCCTGAAGGTCCCCGATCCGGTGATAGAGGTAGAGGTCTTCCACGTCCTCGACGTCGGCCTTCTCGGGACGGCGCTTGGCGGCGCGGTAGCTGTTGATGAAGGTGTTGGTCAGGATCTTGTAGAGCCAAGCGCGGATGTTGGTCCCGTCCTCGTAGCGGTCGAAGGCCCGGTACGCCTTCAAGAAGGTCTCCTGGACGAGGTCCTCGGCATCGGCCGGATTGCGCGTCATGCGTAGGGCGGCGGTGTACAGCGCCTGCATGTGCGGCATGGTGAGCTCTGTGAAACGACCCCGGTCGGCCATGCGCTGCACCATAGTCAGTGGCTGCGCCGGCGCCGGCGCGCCGGCGCGAAATTCGGCGAAACCCGACTCGAGATGCGTCGTCAGTCGAAGGCCAGGACCTCGGCGTGCGCCCAGCGCCTTTCGGTGCGGACACCGGTGGCATAGAGCTGGAATTGGATCGACGCCAGGAATGTCAGGTTGCCGTCGCCGGTCACGAACCAGCACGACAGACCCGAGTCCAGACCGTCACGCAGCTCCAGCCACGTCTCTCGGCTGATCGACCCGTCTTCTTCGGCCAGCACCACGAGGCTGTCGATCCCGTCGCGGATGAACGGCCAACGCAGGTGCCAATCAGCGCGCGACGCGAAGCCGCAGGCATCCGCGTCCATGACTACAGCCCGGGGCCACTCATCAGCGAGTCGACGCATGGCCCGGCGATACGACAGCGTCCCGTAGGTGTTCCGGGCCGCCGCCAGGTAGACCACCGCGGGCTCGGTATCCCCGGCCCGAGGTCGATCTTGCTTCGGCGCAAACCGCGCGCCGCCCTGCGCGCCCGAAGGAACCGTGACGCTCATCGCGGACCCCCCATCCGGCTCACCGTCCGCGCGTTGCCGAGCGAAACGAAACTCGGCGACGTGCCCCCTTGAAGCCCATGGTGGCGCCTGATCCTCACCGGATGACCAAGCGACGATCAACTCCCGGACAACGGAGCAGCTCGAGTCTGGAACCGAAGTCCAAGACCATCACCTCGGACGACGAGCCCGACGGCTACGGGCCGGGACCTGGGGTTGCTCCGAGCAGTGCGTCGATGTTCCCGTTGGCCGGGTCCTGAGCCGCCCCGAGGTGAGCCAGCCCGAAGGCATCTTCGACGGAGCGCAAGATGCCCGCCGAGTTCACGGGGATCGAGTACTTTCTCGGGTTCGTCCGGAGCGAATCGCTCACCACGATGGTGGGAATGTGGCCCCCGCCGCTGCCGTTGACCCCCGAGTTGTCGGCGTCGGCCTCGTCCCATTCCACGATGATCCGACCGCCCGATCTGTACCAGGAGGTGGATTGGACCTCGGGGATGAGCTTGGACAGAAACGCGTCACCCTGCTGAGCAGATCCATCGTGCTCGTCGTCGATCAGGTTGGGTGTGTACCAGACGAACTCCGGGCCATTGGCTCCATTGAGATCACCGACCATCGACGATGCATCGGCGACACGGACCTTCGTATTGGGGAAGTACTCCCAGGGGACGTGGCGAACGGCGTACTCACCGAGATTGTTCGCCGGATCGGCGGGAAGGTTCTCGGCGTACGCCTTGGCCGAAAATCCGGCCGCCACAAGCTGGTCCGCCAACGTCTGGGCAGAGGGGAACTTGTGCGACGAGGGTGGACCGTCATCGGTGACGCCCTGGTTCGAGCCCGACACGATGTCGAGGTAGTTGGGAAGGCTCGGGTGCCCAAAGGCGTAGCTCTGCGTCACCAACCCATAGGTGTTGGCAAGCATGTTGGTGTAGGGCTGATCCGCCTGCCCGATGACCTGCGAATAGCTCTTATTCTCCATCATCACGATCATGACGTGAGGCTTCGACGCCGGCTTCGCGGTTGTGGTCGTTGCTGATCGATGGGGGGTGGGTGTCGAGGTGACGGGCACACTCGTCGCACTGCTCGGCACCGTCGTGGTCGTCGAGGCTCCACATGCTGCGACGGCGACGGCGAGAACCCCGATCAAGGTCCCACCGCGCACTACCCGCTTCACGCCTTGCGCCGAGGCCACGGCCCGGCGAATCACGCCACGGTGCGCGGGGTTGGGCTCTTCGAGCGGTGAGATGCCACGTGGAGTTGAAGCACCGCAACGTGGATAAGCGCGTTGTACGTGACAAGGGCCATGGCGAGATGCATCGCCACCAGGACGATGATGGCCTGCGGCGACTGGCCCTTGACCAATAGCCACGCATCAGGGACCAAGAGCACCGCCGTCACGAGGACGGCGAGTCGGGAGAAGAGCCATCTCGGCGCCACGGTGAAACGGGGCAGGATCGGCCCGGCGGCGCACGCCACGATCACTCCCACGATCGTGGCTTCGCATAGTCGGCGAAATGAAAATATACGGAGCCCCTCGTCCCAGGAAATGCCAGCCTGCCGATGGCCACCAGGAAGGCGTCGGCGAGGAGCAAGCCGACGACTGCGACCAAGGTCGCCATCATGGGTTCCATTCGCCGAGGCGTGGGCTCGGTCATGAGTCGGGAGCGACGATCTTCTCGATGAACAAGGCACGCCGAGGACACTCGCGCACCGCCCACTGTGCCCACGGAAACAAGTGCGAGGGGATCGGGCCCTCATCGAGAATCGGGTATCCCCATTCGTCTCGCACGATGATCTCGGGCACGAGCTCAGCGCAGTACCCGAAGGCGTCACAGGCGATGGGGTTGACGCGAAGGCGGTAGCGCGAGGCGACGATGGCCATGGGCCGTTCCCCGCTCACCGCTGCCCGGCGGCGGGGGCCGCCGAACGCGCCACAGGCAAGACCGACCGACGGTTCCATCCCTGACATGGACGGTGGCGTGCGTGATCGGCAACATCTCGGGCAAAGACCTCCAGGGCGCTTCTCACCAGCCGGACGACGCCGTCGGGGTGGCCACAGGCCCCCCGACCCTCCACCGCGTCGAGGCGACGGGTCAACCGGGTCAAGGTCCGGGAGTCGTTCTCACCGCGCGCCAATTGGATGAGGTCCTGCGCGATGTCATGGAGCCCGTAGAGACACGGCCCGCACTGTCCGGCACTCTCGTTGGCCATATAGGTGGCCACCCGGGCCGTCTCGGCGATGCCGCACGACGAGGCCGCAACGGCGGCAAGCACACCCGCACCCACGGCGCTTCCCACCGCGGCAAGGGGACCCGGCGCGAAGGGGGTGTCAAGCAGGCCGCCTCGAAGCCAGGAGCCGCCATAGCCCCCCACGAGCACCGCCGCAATGGGTGCCTCGATGCCGGCTCGCTCGAGAATCGTCGCCACCGGCGTCCCCAACTCGATTTCGTACACGCCAGGGTTGGCCAGGGGCCCCGACACCGTGACGAGGCAGGTGCCCGGCGCGTCAGGCCGACCCACGCCGCGAAACCACTCCGGGCCGCGTCGGGCGATCAACGCCACATGCGCCAGGGTCTCGGCGCTCTGCACCAACACCGGCCGCCGTTTGATCGTGAGCGGCACGCCTTTGCTGGCCCGGAACCGCGGGAGCGCAGGTCCTCCATCCAGCCAAGCCACGAGGGCCGACTCCTCACCTCCGACATAGCTGCCCGGCGGTCGGAGCAGATGCGCGGGGAGACGGTTCATCCCGACACGGGCCCGCTCGGCCAACGCGGTCTTGACATGCCTGGCGCCGTCGTCCTGATCATCAGCCACGCACAGCGCGATCTCCCGCGAGCCGATGGCCGCGGCCACGATCTCGGCACCGTCGAGGACGAGGTGAGGCGCAGCCGATAACAACGCTCGATCCTTCTTGCTGGCCGGCTCTCCCTCCATGGCGTTCACCGCCAGGAGGGGATGGCGGTGCCCGCCACGCACCGATTCCAGCTTGCGCGCCGTCGGGAAGCCGGCGCCACCGCGCCCAGTCAACCCGGCGACTCGGAGGTCTTCGACAAGGCTCTGGGCCCACCCGTCATCGGCCCGGCGCGGCCAGGGCAGAGGACCGTGGACCGAGAGGTGGCTCTCGAGGTCGGACCGCCCGGTGTCGTGCCACACCGCCAGCACCCGCGACGACCGCGCCCGCGGTGCCGCTGAGACCCCAGGCTCAGTTGCCGTCACGAGGACCTCCGCTGCTCGCCGGAGTCCGCACCGACATCAGCTCCCCGGTCACCCGAGAGCCGGATTGGACGACGTTCACCTGCAGTTCGAGTTGGCTTCCGCTCTGATCGGCCAGCGAGAGCAGCAGGCGCGATCCTTCGAGCCCGACGATCTGCCCTCGGTATTGCCCGGGCGAGCCGGTGGGCCCGAACGTGGCCTGGCCTTGTTGCATGGCCACGCCTCCTGACCCATCAGGAACCCCGATGATCGTGATGTCGATCAAAGCCGCCAATGTTCCTGACGTCGCGCCCTTGATCTCGATTCGCACGGACACGTTCGACAATGTCTGTTGGTTGATGGTCCCCGCGAACGCGCTCCGATACGGGGGTGGGGGCAGGCTCGACGCCGCCGTCGTCGGAGGCGCGGATGGGCTCGGCACGGTTACCGCTGCCCCGCTCCTGTGTGTCCCGACCAGCAGTGCCCGGGGAGTTCCGGCTCGGGCTGCCCAGCCCGGGCGCAACGGGCCGTTCGCCGTCCACGCCATGAGTACGATCACGGCCACGGCGCTGGTGACACCTGCGGCCACCCGCACCGCCGCTCGCGCCGGCCATCCCGACAGCAAGCGCCACGTCAGAGCGGCGAGCACCGCTGTGACGCATCCGACCACAAGCAGGATCACCCATTCCAAGTGCGGATCTGTCCCCGTCCCCAGTCCGTGGACCACCGCCAGAGGCCAACTCGCGTAGGCCAACCAGTGCAGCGTCCGCCAGGTTCGGGGATTGACCTTGTTGCGGAGCAGGCTCGACACCGTGATGGCGAGGAAGAGGTCGACCGAAACTGTCCCGAGGCCGAGCCACAGTCGACGGTACGAAGAGGTGAACGGGACCACGACCGAAATCCACCCGATGGGGGCAAACGAGTCGCTGACGGTCGTGATCACATGGAGAGCGACGAACACCACGGCCAAGAGCGACAGGCGGCGATGCAGGTCCTGGAGCGTGAAGCGGGGCCACGTTCTGGTCCGGACGCGCAATGTCGTGAGCAGGCCGAGCACCATGCTCGCGCTGAGCAGGACGAGAGCCACGATGCCCGTGGCGCGCGTTGTGTACCACAGCAGCTGTGATGACGTCGCCGCTGTCACTGATGAGCGGGGCTTCTTGGTCGCGCCACCCGGGCCTGCTCGCTCGACGTCGGCGGCCACCCCGCAACGCACACCTCCACCCCGTCGTGTCGAACGAGTCGTGACGGCAATCCACGTGCCTCGAGGCGCTCGGGGGCACCCTCGCCCCAGACGATGGCCGCTGTGCTGAACGTGTTGGCGTCGACGCAGCTCCTCGCCGCCACCGAAACCAACCGCCAGTAGTCGCTGGCGCAGTCGCCGGTGGCCGGGTCGACGATGTGGTGGAGCTGGCGAGCACCTCGACACCAGGACCGGACGGCCGTGCTGGAACTGGCGAGACCTCCCGTCGAGACCGAAACCACAGGGCCGCCCTCGAAGGGTCCGACGCAGTCAACGGCGATCCCCACCGGCCATCCCTCGTGTGGTGCCGGGCCCGACACCGCGATGTCGCCTCCTACGCAGACCAACGTGGCCGAACTCGTCATGGAGGCGATTCGGATGGCGGCGCGATCGGCGACGAGCGCTTTGGCCGACGCGCCCAGATCGAGGCGGATGCCGCGAGGGACGGCAACCGAGCGGGCCTCCTCGTCCAGCTCGATGAGCCACCAACCGGGCGCGGGCACCGGTGCGACGACGAGAGGCTCTCCGATGGCGGGGACATCGGCGAAATCGCGGTCATAACCGAGCGCCTCCACGGCGCCACCGACCGTCGGGTCCACCGCGCCGCTCGAGCGCTCAGCCACCGCACAGGCCACCGAGACCGCTTCATACAGCAGGGGGCTCGCCTGCACAGGCCGACCATCGCGATACAGCCGCCAGATCTCCGAGTCGGGCCGGAAGCGGCTGCAGGCGCGGTCGATCGCCTCGAGCTCGTCGCGCAACGCGGCCTCGGCGACGGTCAGGACATCGATGTCTTCCACGGCGAGCGTGACCGTCGTCCCGAGCGCACGAAAGTGGGTACGGCCGGAGCCTCGGTCGGTTGTTTCAGCAAAAAGGTCGCGTGGCACCATCACCACCCCGTGCCACCCGACACGGCGGTCGGGGTGCGTTGGGTCGGGGCGGGTACCGGTGGCGCCACCACACCGCTGCCGGTGTTGGCAGGGCCCTGGCCCGAGGACACGGGCCCCGCCGACGGAGCCGGCGTCGAGACCGACGGGGCTGGCGTCGCATTGGCGACGCTCGAGCGACCGGGGATCTGGTGCGAGACCACCCCGACGATGACCACCGTGGCCGCCACAGCCGTCGCCGCGATCCATCGGGACGCTCGCCGCACACGCGCGAAGACCTCGCGCCGTTGCTCCTCGATCTGCGCGTACTGCCACGGTGTCGCCATCAGTCGATCGCCTCCGAGGCTCATGGTGTCCGGTCGACCATGACCGGAGCATGAAGATCCCTCGAATCACCCCGTCGGTCCCGGATCTACCCGGCGTGGCTGTGCACAGGCTGTGGACTCGGCCCGACCGCGTCCCGAGAGAGACCTCTCAGTGCGTCCGGGCCGACATCGTGATGAAGTCCCGCGGCCACCACGACTCGAAATAGCGCTGTGCGCCCCCCGTCATGTTCGACAGGAGCAGGGTGCCGTTGGTCGCCGTGGCAGGTCCGGTCGGCGACGAAGGGGCATACGACGAGAAATTGACCCAATCGGTGTTGATGTCGAGCTCCATGGCCCTGACCGCGCCGGCCCGGACCAGGACATTGGCCAGGTCGGTGATGTTCAGGTCAGGACCGCCGACATACACAAGGGCTCCATCGGCGGTCACGCCGACTCCTGAACGCCAGACGTACACCTGGCCCCCGAGGGTGTCTCCCCAGTGCGTGGTGTCGTTGGCGTTCAGTCCCGGCACCGCGTGCCCACCGTCGACCACCAGGTCCAAGTTCTGTCGCACCGCCGTGACATCGGGCGTCATGGTCACATCACGGCCCCACTGGCCGACGGTGGCCGTCCCGTCGCTGGAGATGACAAAGGAAGCTGCGCCGACGCGGAGGGGGACGACCGTCTTGCCCTCGGTGTAGTACCCACCTCCGGCGTCGGGCACCAGGAAGCCGGCATTGAAGGCAGCCACCAGGGACTGAGCCGCGTCACCGGAGATGGGCGCGGTGTGACGCCACGGACCTCCGCCGGGAATGACGCTGCCCGAGTACAAAGTGGCAGCGAGGAGTTTGGTGTCCATCCAGGCCACACCCACCACCACGCTCGTGTGCACCGAATCGGGGCGCAAGAACGCCTCATAGATGCCGGGCACCCCACCGATGGATCGGCCCACCGGATGCCATTGCCCCTCGCCGGCGACGGGAGGGCTGGCGATGGGCGAGATCGGAGGCGGCATCGCCAGATGAACGGGGGCGGACACCGATGGGGTCACCACCCCGCGTCCAGCAGACGCGCCCGGGAGCGGGATCGCCCCCTTCGCCGGCTTCCCCCCCACCGGCGGTGGGTGGTGGCTGTACCAGGTGTTCTCCGCCCAGGCCACGAGGGTTCCGCCGCCGTGACCGCGCACCCATTCGGCGAAGCGAGCCGGCACGCTCGAGCCCAGACCGGGATCGGTCAGCGAAGAGCCCAATGACCACCAGACCGGGGTGAGCAGGACCAAGACGAAGAGCACGACAGTGATGACCCGGTGTCGCCGCACCCATCGTCTCCTTCGCAACGAGAACGGCGCAGTGACGTTGACTTCAGCCAGTCGTCGGGGTGAAACGACCGATTGCCCCATCGCATTTTACTCTACCGAAGGGGACCTTACGAGGGCATGACGTCCTCCTTCGGAGGCACTCGGCCCGATGCCGGCTCCGCCGAACCTTGCGGAATCGTGACATCCCGTCATGTGAGCTTCACGATGTTCGTGTAGACCCATGGGGTGCGGGTACTCGTAGCCGAGGATGACAGCGGCTTGCGCTCAGTCTTGGAGCGCGGTCTTCGGGAGAACGGCTATGTCGTCGACGCGGTCGCCGATGGTGCGTGGGCCCTGCGCTTTCTCCGCACCTACGACTATGAAGTGGTGGTGCTCGACTGGCGGATGCCAACGGTGTCAGGCCTCGAGGTGGTGCGGGAGTTGCGCCAGCGGGGATCGCAGGTCCCGGTCCTGATGCTCACGGCACGCGACGCCCCGACCGACCGAGTGACCGGGCTCGACCAGGGAGCCGACGACTACCTCGTGAAGCCCTTCGACTTCGAGGAACTGCTCGCTCGAATCCGGGCGCTGCAGCGGCGGTCACCGGCACTCCAGTCGACCCGCTTGACCGTCGGCGATCTCGAATTCAATCCGGCCACCCGGGAAGTGCTCGTCGCCGGACGGCCCCTCGGGCTCACCGGCACCGAGTTGTCGATTCTCGAGATTCTTATGCGGAGGGCGCCCGCGGTCGTGGAACGGCGCGCCCTGGCCGTTCATGTCTGGGCCGAGGAAGCCGATGCACTGGGCTCCAATACCATCGACGTCCACATGGCTCGTCTGCGAGGAAAGCTCGGGTCCGGGCGGACCCGGATCGAGACCGTCCGGGGAGTTGGTTTCAGGATCGTGCCCGCATGAGGATGAGAGGTGGTGCTCCCCGGTCGCGCCTCGTGCATGCCACCCGCGTGGCAGCCATGTCCACCTTGCTCATCGCCACCGTCTACGCGGCGGTGAGCGTGACCTTCGACGTCGTCGATTCTCATCGGCTCGTGTCGGAGGTCGACGCGCATCTCAAAGACAGACTGCACGACGTTGTCGTCAAAGGTGATCTTTCGAGGTCGCGCGGCGAGTCCGAGGACGACCGCGACGTCGAGGTCGCTCCCGTCCTGTTGTGGCAGGTGGGTGCCGATGGCCGGGTATCCGCGTTGAGCGACTCGACTCCTCGCCTGCCCCGCCAGGCGTGGTCGAGGGACGCGAAGCCCACCACATCGGTCCTGGGATCGATCTCGTTCCGAGTTCTCGCCACGCCGGTGGGCAACGGTTGGCTCGTCGGGGCCCAGAGCCTGACCGATACGAGACACGTCGAGGCAGTGCTGATCGCGGGCGAGGCCATCGCCGGCCCTGTCGTGGTCGTTACCATGTTCCTCGGTGCTCTGATCATCGGGCTCAAGGCGTCTCGACCCGTGGAATTGGCTCGTCGCAAGCAGCTCGAGTTCACCGCCGACGCGTCGCATGAGCTGCGAACTCCACTCAGTGTCATCGAGGCAGAAGTCACCCTGGCACTCAGTACCCCTCGAGACGCGGCTCGTTACCGAGACGCGCTGGAGCGCGTCAACGGCGAGAGCAATCGACTGCGGCTCATCATCGACGACCTACTGTGGTTGGCCCGCTTCGACGCCGAGCCCACGCCACCGGGTGACGAGCTCGTCGATCTGCTCGCGGTGGCCCATAGTTGTGAGGACCGCTTCGGAGCGATAGCCCATGCGCGCGGCATCGCCCTATCTGTGGAACGCCACGGCGGCTCCGACCCCCTGGTCACCGCACCGTCGGACTGGATCGACCGCCTCGCTGGTGTGCTGATGGACAACGCCTGTCGGTACGCCGGATCAGCAGGGAGTGTGTCTGTCGTCGTGTCGACCCACGGCAACCGGGCCAGTCTCGCCGTCGAGGACTCCGGGCCCGGCATCGCCCCCGACGAGCGCGCCCAGCTCTTCGACCGGTTTCACCGTGTCACCGACGACGGCTCGGGCACAGGTCTCGGGCTCGCCATCGCCGACTCGATCGTCCGTTCCACGGGGGGGCGCTGGAACGTGACCGAGGCCACCCTGGGAGGGGCGCGCTTCGAAGTCTCATGGCACCGGTCCCATGTCAGAGACTCCGGACCGATGGTCCTGGCCGGAGATCCCGACACCTCGGGCCTTCTCGGTGCTCGGCCCCCGACACCCACGGAGACGGTATTGCCGAACGCGCACCTCACGGATCAGAGCCTGGGAGGGGACTCGAACCCCTGACCTGCGCATTACGAATGCGCTGCTCTACCAGCTGAGCTACCCAGGCGACGACCGATCAAACTACCTGACCCACATCGGGCCTCGGCGCCCGGCGAGTGCGTTGACCGAGTCAGGCAGTCACGGCGGAAAGTCGCACGAGCATCGCTTCGAGCAGCAATGACTCATTCGGGTTCCGGATGAGCTCGGCCGCCGAGCGTTCCACCACGGCGATGGCCGCGGCGAGCTCTCGCACCCGCTCGGCGAGGCGCCCCGACCACGTCGAAGGCACCGTGTCGGGGGACAGCACCGTCACCAACCGGTCACGGTAGGCCGCGGCGAGCACCGCGAAACCAGCACGTAGCTCGTCGGTCCTCCACCGACGCTCCTCGCGGTGCTGGCGGTCTTCGATCTCTTTGCGTCGGGGCACGGTCCGCTCGCCCCGCTGTTCGGCGTCAGAACCAAGCTCCTCCATTTCCACCCGATGGCGGGCTCGCAGAGGTTCGACCGCCTCTTCGGCCGAGGAAAGCAGTTCCGATGCCAATGCCGCCGCCGCCGATCCCGTGCCGTCGAGGCGCGACGGGACCGATCGCCACAACCGGCGTCGATCGGCAAAGCCCTCATCATCGGCCAACAACCGGGCTCGATCGATGCTTCCCCCGGCCGCCTCGGCCAGCTCCTGGGCGAGCTCGCCGTCCATACCCGACTGCGTGAGCCAGTCCCGCAGTTCTGCGGGAGGCACCAGCCGCAGTTCGATGCGCACACACCGACTGGCCACGGTGGCGAGCTCGGCGGGCACCGAGTCGGCGAGAAGGACGAAGACCGTCTGCCCGGCTGGCTCTTCGAGCGTCTTCAACAACACCGGCGCGGCGAGCCGGGCGAGATGGATGTCGGACACCACGATCACCTGGCGATGTCCTTCGAGGGGGCGCCGCTGGGCCAGGCGCACCACCCGCCGGGCATCGTCGACGCTCACCAGTGCGCCGGCCCGCTCGATCTCCACCACGTCGGGATGCACCGCGCTCAGAGCCCGGCGACACACCTCGCACTCGCCACACCCGCCGAGCGGACACAGCAGGGCGGCAGCAAAGCCACGCACCAGCGACCGTTGGCCCAGTCCGGGCGGGCCGACCAGGAGATAGGCATGCACCGGCCGACGACCTGCGGCGCGCAACTGCGCCACGGCGTCAACTTGGCCCACGACATCGGCGAAGAGCGAGGCGGCCGGAAGGGTCTGGTCGTCGACGGCCGTGTTCACCGAACCGCGCTCATCGGATCGTGGGAAGAGGACCGAGCCGCTCGACGACCACGGTTAACAGTTGTTCGGCGACGTCCTCGACGCCAGCGTCGGCGTCGACGACGACCCAGGTGTCGGGGTCCGCCTCGGCCAAGGCCCGATATCCATCGCGCACCCGACCGTGGAAGCCAGGGTCGAGGCGTTCCAGGCGATCGGCGCGTTCGAGATCCCGGCGGACCCGAGCCAGCTCGGGAGAGATGTCCAGAAGAATCGTCAGGTCCGGTTCGATTCCCTCGGTGGCCCACAGCACGAGGCGTCGGAGCTCCTCGAGATCGAGGCCCCGTCCGTATCCCTGGTAGGCGAGGGTAGACCCCGAGAAGCGTTCGGTGACGACCCACCGCCCTTCTTCGAGCGCGGACCGGAGGACCTCGTCGACGTGTTGGGCTCGGTCCGCCGCCATGAGAAGCGCTTCGGCTCGCTCGGATATGGGAGGCAAGCCGGGATCGAGCAGCAACGTGCGCAAGGTGGCGCCCAGCTCTGTCGCACCGGGCTCTGCCGTCGACAGCGCCCCGATGGTGCCGGCCAGTCGAAGGGCCTGCGTCGACTTGCCGCAGCCGTCGACTCCCTCGAGGGCGATGAGCCGGCCGCGACCGCTCACGCCGTCTCGGGCGTCCCCTTCGACGCCTTCTTCGCGGTAGCGCTCTTCTTCGCAACCTTGGCGGCGGTCGCCTTCTTCGTGGCCTTCTTCGTGGCCTTCTTCGTGGCCTTCTTTGTCGTGTTCTTCGCAGCCTTGGCGGCCTTCGTCGACTTCGAAGCCTTGGCGGCCCTGCCGGCGCGCTTCACCGGCGGCCCGGCGGCGCGTCGATCGGCGAGCAGCTCGGCAGCGCGCTCGATGGTGATGGTCTCGGGCTCGTCCCCCTTGCGCAACGACGCGTTGGTGGTGCCGTCGGTCACGTACGGCCCGAATCGGCCCGACCGCACCACCACCGGCGCGGACGTCTCGGGGTCTTCGCCGAGCTCGCGCAGCGGCGCCGCCGCCGCGCCCCGGCCACGCCGGGTCTTGGGCTGCGCGAACAACGCCACCGCCTCGTCGAGGGTGACAGCCAGCAGCTGTTCCTCGGTCTCGAGGCTCCGAGTGTCGGTGCCCTTCTTCACATAGGGCCCGAAGCGACCGTTGAGGGCTTGGATCTCCTCACCCGATGAAGGGTCGGTCCCGACGGTCCGGGGCAGGCGCAGCAACTCGAGCGCCTGCTCCAACTCGACGGTCTCGGGCGTCATGGACTTGAACAACGAGGCCGTCCGGGGCCGGTCGCCCCCTTCGACCGCCTCACCCAACTGGATGTAGGGGCCGAACCGGCCCGAGCGCACGAGCACGGGGAGGTTGCTGTCGGGGTCGGTGCCGAGCGCACGGTCGCCCGACGGGGCGGCGAGAAGCTCCTCGGCGCGCTCCACGGTCATCTCGTCGGGCGGGAGGTCCTCGGGGATCGAGGCCCGGTCCTCGCCGCGTTGGAGATAGGGGCCGTAACGGCCGACACGCACCACGATGGCCTCACCGTCGCCGTCGGACCCGATGGGAATCGAGTTGACCTCACGGGCGTCGATCTCACCGAGATGCGACGCCACATCTTCTTTGAGGCCCCGGTGATGCTCGACGACCGGAGCAGTCGATCCGTTCCCGCCGAAATAGAACCGCGTTAGCCAGGGAAGCACTTCCCGGGAACCCTGGGCGATCTCGTCGAGGTCATCTTCCATCGCCGCGGTGAAGCCGTAGTCGACGAGGTCTCCGAAGTAGCGCTCGAGCAGTCCCACCACCGCGAACGCCGTGAACGACGGCACCAGGGCCGTGCCTTTCTTCCAGACGTATCCCCGGTTCTGGATGGTGCCGAGAATGCTGGCATACGTCGAGGGCCGGCCGATGCCGAGCTCCTCGAGGGCCTTCACGAGCGACGCCTCGGTGTACCGGGCCGGTGGCTGGGTGGTGTGCGACCGCGCTTCGAGCTCTTGGGCTGACAGCGTGTCCCCTTCCACCAGAGCAGGCAGCTCCACATCTCTGTCGGTGGTCTCAGCCTCGTCGTCGGATCCTTCGACGTAAGCCCGGAGGAAGCCCGCGAACTTGATGACGGTGCCCGACGCCGAGAACTCCGCTTCGTCGGCCGGCGTCCCGCCCGCCGGCAGCCCCACCAGGCGGACCTGGGCGCTCGTCCCGGTGGCGTCGGCCATCTGCGAGGCGACGGTGCGCTTCCAGATGAGGTCGTAGAGCCGCAGCGTGTCGCCGTTCAATTCGCGGCCAGCTTCGTCGGGAGTGCGGAAGGCCTCACCGGCGGGCCGGATTGCCTCGTGCGCCTCTTGGGCGTTCTTCACCTTGCGCTGATACCGACGCGGCGCGTCCGGCACGTATTCGCGGCCGTACAGCGCCGCGGCCTGAGACCGGGCCGCCCCGAGCGCCTCGTCCGACAACGTGGTGGAGTCGGTCCGCATGTAGGTGATCCAACCCTGTTCGTAGAGGCGCTGGGCCACCTGCATGGTCCGCTGTGCACCGAACCGAAGTTTGCGGCCGGCCTCTTGTTGCAACGTCGAGGTCATGAAGGGTGGGGCTGGTGAGCGTCGGTAGGGCTTCTCGGTGACGGCGCGCACGGTGAAGGTCTGGCCTGCGAGCCCCTGCACCAGGCGGGTGGCCTCGGGCTCGGCCAGGAGCACGACGTCGGATCGGTTGAGCTCCCCGGTCTCGGTGAAGTCACGGCCCGTCGCCACCGGCGTCCCGCCCACCGCCACCAGGTTTGCCTCGAAGACCTGCCCATCGGCGTCGAAGGTCCCCTCGAGGTCCCACCACGTCGCAGCGCGAAACCGCATGCGGGCGCGCTCGCGTTCGACGATCATCCGGGTGGCCACGCTCTGGACCCGACCCGCAGATAACCGGGGCATGACCTTCTTCCAGAGAACCGGTGACACCTCGTAGCCGTAGAGACGGTCGAGGATCCGCCGGGCCTCCTGGGCGTCGACGAGGCGACGGTCGAGGTCTCGCCATTCCTCGACGGCGCGTTGCAGCGCCGCCGCGGTGATCTCGTGGAAGACCATCCGCTTGATCGGCACCCGAGGGGAGAGCACCTCGGTCAGATGCCACGCGATCGACTCGCCCTCGCGGTCCTCGTCTGTGGCCAGGTAGACCTCGCTCGCCCCCGCCAACAGGGACTTGAGCCGTGCCACGACCGACTTTTTCTCCGGAGCCACCACGTAGAGGGGTTTAAACCCGTTGTCGACGTCGACACCCAGGCGCGCCCAGACCTCGCCTTTGAAGGCGGTGGGGATCTCATCGGCGCGTCGGGGCAGGTCCCGGATATGGCCGACGGAGGACTCGACCACGAATCCAGACCCGAGCAGGGCCCCGATGGTGCGGGCCTTGGCCGGCGATTCCACGATGACCAGGGGCTTGCCCGCGATGCGGGCAGCGGGGGACGGCGAGCGGGTGGAAGAGGCCATAGTCGTGGTTGAGCGTGAGGGGTCTACGACGGCCGTGTCAACATCAGCAGGGCCGAGACTGCGTCCTCGAATACCGTGACCAGCGTTTTCATCCCGGTGTCCCCACCTCGCCCGTCACCGCCCGACGGTTGCGTCAGGCCTCCATGGCCGTGGCTGCGGGCGTGGTGGGTGCCTTGACCTGGGCCACCTCTTCCTCAGCCCCGAAACCCTCGGACTTGCGCTTGGAGAAGGCGATGGCGCCGATGAGGATGACGACACCGGCCCCGGCGATGCCCAGTCGCGCCCCGGTGTGGTGCCGAAGAGTGATCACCGCCGGGAGGATGAGCAGCGACACGAGGTTCATCACCTTGATGAGCGGGTTGAGCGCGGGGCCGGCGGTGTCCTTGAAGGGGTCGCCCACGGTGTCACCGATCACGGCTGCGGTGTGGGCCTCGGATCCCTTGCCCCCCTCGTGGCCGTCCTCGATGAACTTCTTGGCGTTGTCCCACGCCCCACCCGAGTTCGACAGGAAGTTGGCCATGAGCTGCCCCGTGAGGATCGCCGCGGCGAGAAAGGCACCGAGGGCGAGGTAGTTGATCCCGAATCCCACGATCACGGGCGTGAGCACGGCCAACAGGGCCGGGGTGACGAGCTCGCGCTGCGCAGCGGCGGTGCAGATGGAGATGACCCGGCCGTACTCGGGCTTCTCGGTGTAGTCCATGATCCCGGGGTGCTCACGGAATTGGCGCCGGACCTCCTGGACCACGGTGCCCGCCGAGCGGCCCACGGCGCGGATGGCGAGCGACGAGAAGAGGAACGCCACCGAACCGCCGATGAGCAGCCCGATGAAGATCGTCGGGTTGGCCACGTTGATCTGTGTCTGCTGGATGCTGAAGAGCTTCGACGCCGGCACGTGGAGGCCGAGCTGCGACACGATCGTCTCGACGAACGATCCGAACAGCGAGACGGACGCGATGACCGCCGAGCCAATGGCGACACCTTTGGTGATGGCCTTGGTGGTGTTGCCCACGGCGTCGAGGCTCACCATGACGCGCTCGGCCTCCCCCGTGAATTCCCCCGACATCTCGGCCACCCCCGCGGCGTTGTCCGAGACGGGCCCGAAGCTGTCTTCGGATACCACCATGCCGGCCGTGGACAACATGCCGATCCCGGTCAATGAGATGAGGTAGAGGGTGAGCTCGATGTTGCCGTGCGCCAGGCCCACCGACACCCCGATGGCCACGGCGATGGCGAGGATGGCCCATACGGTCGACTCGAGGCCGAAGGCGATGCCCGACAGGACCGTGGTGGCCGGGCCGGTGCGCGCCGACTCGGCGATCTCACGCACCGGAGGGCGCTCGGTCGACGTGAAGTGCTCGGTGATCTGACTGGCGACGAGCACGAGCACGACACCGGTGAGCACGGCGTAGAACGCCTTCATGTAGTGGAGGTAGAAACCGGCCACGAGCCCGGCCCCGAGCACCGTCAGCGCCGCGGCGGTCCAGAAGCCGCGGTTGATCGGCGCCATGGCCGACTTGTCCTTTTCCCGGGCCCGCACCACGTACACCCCGATGGCCGAGGCCAGGATGCCGATGGCGGGGACGATCAGAGGGAACACCACCGCTCGGGCCGCATTGCCCTGGAAGGACTTCCCGAGGGAGGTGAAGGCGGCGAAGCCCAGGATGATGGCGGCGACGATGGTGATCACGTAGGACTCGAAGAGGTCTGCGGCCATGCCCGCACAGTCGCCGACGTTGTCGCCCACGTTGTCGGCGATGGTCGCCGCGTTGCGGGGATCGTCTTCGGGGATACCGGCCTCGACCTTGCCCACGAGGTCGGCGCCCACGTCGGCCGCCTTGGTGAAGATCCCGCCCCCGACACGCATGAACAGGGCGATGAGCGAGGCGCCGAACCCGAATCCGACGAGGACGGCGGTGGCGGTGTTCTGGAACAGGAAGACGATCACCGTCGCCCCCAGCAGCCCGAGGCCGACACACAGCATCCCGGTGATGGCACCGGTGCGGAACGCGACCTTGAGCGCGCCTGGCAGCTTGCCGTCGCGCGCCGCGGCGGCTGTGCGGACGTTGCCCCGCACGGCCAGGCTCATGCCGATGAAGCCGGTGAGGCCCGACAGCGCCGCGCCGGCCAAGAAACACAGCACCCGGAAGATGCCGGCCTGACCGAAGGACAAGGCGATGGAGCCGTTGGGCCGGGACACCTTGGTGGCGGTGAAGAAGATCAGCACCGCCAGAGGGATGACAATGATCCCGATGGCCCGGAATTGCCGGCGCAGGAAGGCGACTGCACCTTCTTGGATGGCAGCGGCGATCTCCCGCATCTTGGGGGTTCCGGTGTCGGCAGCCAGGACGCCTCGCATGAGGACGAGCCCCACGCCGAGGCCGAAGACGGCGGTGACCAGGGCGATGACCAACCACACCTTCTCGGTGTTCGAGAAGACGAAGCTCTGATACCCCCCCTCGGCGAGGATGTGCGTCATGTACCTGCTACTCCCTTCACGTGGGCCTCTGTGCCCTGGGACGAGACTCGGTGGGCGAGGTCTCGGGTTCGATCAAGTCAAATAGTCGGACCCGGGGTCGGGCGCAGCCTCGAGATGAGGCGCTCCCCCGAAGAACGGGGGCTGACGATATCGACTCGGCGCGACGCCGAGCAAGGAAGCTGCCTGGGCCGACCCGCAGATCGGCTCAAACCCCGATGTCGACCTCCTTGGTGTCGGGACCGGCGATGAGCTCGTACTCGGGGTTCAAGATGGCCAACTGACCCTCCCATGCCCCGACCATTCCCTGGGCCACGAGGCGCGCCCCCTGCTGGATCCCCGGGATCCGGCGCCGGCCCTGGAAGACGAGGAGGATCGCCCCGGAGCCGTCGACGAGGGTGCACTCGAGGTTGGCCGTCGCCCCCCCGCTGGGCACCCGGACGGATTTGATCTTCCCGGCGACGCGCACGCGTTGACGCCACTGCGCGTCGCCGATGGGCGTGGTACCCGACACGTCGGTGGAGACCTCACCGGGGTGCCCCGAGGACCGCGGTGGACGGGTGGCGCCGTCGTCGTCGCGCGAGTCGGGGCCCTTGCTCCACCATCCCCCCGAAAGCTGGAACGGGACGATCGTGGCGTTCACATGGGGGAGATGCCCGACCGCAGCGGCGATGCGGTCGGCACTTCGGTCGTGAAGCAGGCGCCGCCAACCTGCTGCGAAGCCCCGGCGCGGCAGCAAGACGGTGAGCTCGGTGTCACCGTCTTGGGTGATCTGCGCGGCGAGCTCGAGAGCGGCGCGCGCCAGGCGCCGGTCCGGGCAGTCGATGATGTCGAGTGGAAGGCGCGACAAGCCGAGGCGGCTCCAGTCATGCTCCAACGCGGTCGCCTCGAGAGGGTCGACGGCGAAGTGCACGGCGCGGAGGTGGTCGGGCGACAGGGTGCGCGCGTACTGGATGGCCCGGGCCGTGGCCAGGTCCATCCGGTCGACGAGAACCACCACCACGTGATGACGGAGCACGGGAGCCTCACACGCCTGAGAGGCTCCGGCCTGGAGCTGTCCGTCCTCACGGACGTACTGCCGATGCAGGCGCAGGAGGACCATCACGCCGAGGGGCATGAGGACGACCACGACCCATGCGCCTTCGGTGAACTTCGTGACGGCGAAGATGAGCAGGACCACGAACGACAAGACCGCGGCCGTCCCGTTGATGGCCGCACCGCGCCGCCAGTGGGGCTCGCGGTGGGTCACGTGGTACTTGACCATGCCCGCCCCCGCCATGGTGAACCCGGTGAACACCCCGATGGCGTAGAGGGCGATCAGGTTGTCGAGCTTCGCATCGGTGACGAGCAGGATGGCCACCGAGACCACGGTGAGCACGATGATCCCCGTGGAGAACACGAGGCGGTGGCCGCGTCGGGTGAGTTGCCGGGGCAGGTAGGAGTCCTCGGCGGCGAAGCTGGCCAGGAAGGGGAACCCGGTGAAGCTGGTGTTGGCCGCCAGGACGAGGATGAACATGGTGCCGCCCTGGAGCGACAGATACAGAGCGTGGGCGAAGGCGCCGTGGCCGTAGACGTACTGGGCCACCTGGGCCAGGACCGTGGGGGTGCCCAGGACATAGGGCACGGGGTGCACGATGGCAGCCAACGCCGCGATGCCGAGCACGAGTGACCCCAGGACCAGGCTCATGAGCACGAGCGTGATGCGGGCGTTGCGGGACTCCGGCGGCCTGAAGACGCTGACGCCGTTGGAGATGGCCTCGGTGCCGGTCAGCGCCGAGCCTCCCGAGGCGAACGCCTTCATCACGATGAACACCGACGCGCCCAGGAGCAGGCCGTTGCCGGGCGTCCCGACATGCACAGCCCCCGAAGCGTGCAGCGAATGGGGGTGGAGATCCCCGAGGACCGCCTTGACCGAGCCGACGATGATGAGCAGCGACATGTTGGCGATGAAGAAATAGGTCGGCACTGCGAAGACCCGTCCCGCCTCGCGGATGCCACGTAGGTTGGCGTAGGCGATGAGCACGACGAGGCCGACGGCGATCCACACCGTGGCTCCTCGCAAACTGGAAAACGCCGAGGTCAGCGCGTCCACCCCGGCCGCCACCGACACCGCCACCGTCAGCGTGTAGTCGATGAGGAGCGACACCGCCGCGATCTGGGCGATGTTGAGCCCGAAGTTCTCGCGCGCCACCACGTAGGCGCCGCCGGCTTTGGTGTAGACCTTCACCACTTCGAGGTACGAGGCCGTCACGAACAGGAGCACGACGACGACGGCGATGGTGACAGGCACCACCAGCGCGAAGGCGGCGACGCCGATGTACTTGACCAGCTGGACGAGGATCTGTTCGGTGGCATACGCCGAGGACGAGATGACGTCCGACGACAGCACGGCCAACGCGGTGGGCTTGCCGAGCCGTTCCACCGACTGACGTTCGGTGGCCAGCGGTGGTCCCAGGACGGCGTTCTTGAACCGGTACCGGGCGTTCTCGGGGAGGTCGATGGCGTCGGGGGACCGGAGGGCCTCGGGGGCGACCCGGCGTCCCGGGGCCAACCCCGGGGCCCGGGGGGCCTCGGGGACGACGCTCGGTGCACTGCCTGGCGAGGCAGCTTCGCCTGCTCTGTGCACCGGTACCTCGCTCACGCCTTCAGGTAAGCACATCCCGTGAGTTGTCCCGCGCTGCGATGCCGTGTTGCATGGTGTCGGTGCACGTCGTCATCGTCGGTTGTGGGCGGGTGGGGTCGGGGCTCGCCATCCGACTGGTCGAACAGGGCCATACGGTGTCGATCATCGACAAGGCTTCACGCGCCTTTCGGCGCCTGCCTTCGGACTGGCCCGGGACACGGGTCGTGGGCTCGGGCTTCGACCGTGACGACCTCGACAAGGCCGGCGCCAAGCAAGCCGGTGCGCTCGCCGCGGTGACCAGCGGGGACAACTCGAACATCCTGACGGCCCGGATAGCCCGGGAGAACTACGGCATCCACAGCGTCGTGGCCCGGATCTACGACCCCCGTCGGGCCGAGATCTACCAGCGGCTCGGGATCCCCACCGTCGCGACCGTGACGTGGACCATCGACCAGGTGATGCACCGGTTGCTCCCTGAAGCCGTCGTCGGGGAATGGAGCGACCCCTCAGGACACCTTGTCCTCGTCGAGCGCGTCCTTCCCGAGTCCTGGGCCGGAAAGGCCTTGCATGACCTCGGTATGCCCGGGAAGGTGAAGGTCGTCGCCGTCACCCGAGCCGGCATGCCTCGACTCGAAGTCACCGACCTCGTGGGCCAGGAGGGTGACGTCTTGCACCTGGCGGTCCTCAAGGACGCCGTCGGCGAGCTCGAGCACCGCTTCGACGGCGGGTCCGCACTCCCTGAGGGTCGCGCCTTCGGGACGGCGCGGTGAAAGTCGCCATCGCCGGAGCCGGCAACGTGGGAACCGCCATTGCCAAGGACCTGGCCGCCAACGGTCACGACGTCTTGCTCATCGAGCGGGACCCCGACCTGGTGGAGAAACTGCGCCCCACGGTCGACGTGACGTGGGTGGCGGCCGACGCGTGCGAGGTCGCATCGCTCGACGCAGCGGGCATGTCGCAGGTCGACGTGGCCGTGGCGGCCACCGGCGACGACGAGGACAACCTCGTGATCTCGTTGCTGGCCAAACAGGAATTCGCGGTTCCCCGAGTGGTGGCCAGAGTGAACCACCCCAGCAATCAATGGCTGTTCAACGAGTCGTGGGGAGTCGACATCTCGGTGTCGACTCCCCAACTCCTCACCGCCTTGGTCGAAGAAGCGGTCTCGGTCGGGTCGCTCGTCCGACTCCTTCAGTTCGAACGGGGCAATGCCCATCTGGTCGAGGTGACCCTGGCCGAGAGCTCGCCCGCAGCCGGGACGTCGCTCGTCGATCTCCAGTTCCCCCGCGACGCCACGGTCGTGGCCGTGGTGCGCGGCGACCGGCTCGTGGTCCCCCGTGGCGACACCGTCCTCGACGCCGGGGACGAGGTCATGGTGCTCGTGACCGGAGAGGCGGAGAGGGCGGTCCAGCAACTCCTGGTGGGTGACTGAGGCCTGGTCCCGGGTCGAGGTGTCGCCCCCGTACAATTCCAGCCATGGAGGCGGCTTTCTTCGATCTCGACAAGACCATCATCGCTCGGGCGTCGATGGCCGCCTTCGGCCACCATTTCTACCGTGGTGGTCTGATCTCCCGGGCCACGGTGGTGCGCGCCCTCACGTCACAGCTCGTGTACCTGCATCTCGGTGCCAGTGAGCAGAAGCTGGCGAAGATCCGTGAGTCGGTGTTGAAGCTCACATGTGGCTGGGACCAGGGCGAGGTGTCGCGGATCGTACGTGAGACCCTCGACGAAGTCGTCGAGCCCATCATCTACGCCGAGGCACTCGAGCTCCTCGAGCAACACCACGCCTCGGGGCGAAAGACGTACCTGGTCTCGGCGTCACCCGAGGAGATCGTTCAGCCCCTGGCGGAGTACCTCGGCGTGGACGGTGCCATCGCCAGCCGGGCCGTGGTGGACCTCGACGGGCGCTACACCGGGGAGATGGCGTTCTACGCCTACGGGCCCTTCAAGGCCGAGGCCATGCGGGACCTGGCGCTGTTCGAGGGCATCGACTTGGCCGCGTCCTATGCCTACTCGGACTCCTACACCGACGTCCCGATGCTCGAGGCGGTCGGCCACCCTGTCGTGGTCAATCCCGACCGTGTCCTGGCACGACTGGCGCGCGACCGGGACTGGGAGACGCTGCAGTTCTCCCGACCGGTTCGACTCCGCGACCGCGTGCCCGTGCCCAATCTTCCGACGGCAGCCGCGTTGACCGGGGTGGCGCTCGCCGCCACGGGTGCCGCAGTGCTCGTCAGGCGGTACGGGCACAGAGAGGCCCGCGCCTAGGTTTGATCAGGCTTCGCGCAGCCGCTTGGCGGCGATGAGGCCCAGACCGACGAGGATGGCGAGGATCAGCAGCTTCTTCACGAGGCTGGATCCTACCCACGCCGGGGTGGCCCCTCGTCCCGAGGCCCTGACCAGGGACGGCGCCGGTTGGGCCGCGTGGAGATGTTCAGACGGTCAGCAGGTCGCGAGCGCCGGTGTCCGATGACGGATGACGCAACTTCGACATGGCCCGCGCCTCGATCTGACGGATCCGTTCCCGGGTGAGGTTGAAGTGCTCACCCACCTCCTCCAAGGTCCGCGGCTCACCGCGGTCGAGCCCGAACCGCAACCGGAGAATCTCCCGTTCTCGTTCGTCGAGCGGCGACAGGAGTCTGTTGATCTCGTCGGGCAACAGTGACGTGGCGGCGACGTCGAAGGGTGACTCGACCGAGCGGTCCTCGACGACGTCACCCAGCTCGGCGTCTCCGTCCTCGCGTAGTGGCTCGGACAGCGAGAGGGGCTCGGCGCGAAAACGCAGCGCCTCGATGAGCTTGTCCTCGGGCAGCTCGACCTCGGCTCCGAGCTCGGCCAGGGTGGCCGGACGGCCGAACTTCAACTCGAGTCGGGCCTGGGCCTTCTGGACGCGGGCCAGGGTGTCGCCGGCATGGACCGGGAGCCGGATCGTCCTTCCCGTGTTGGCGATGCCGCGGGTGATCGCCTGACGGATCCACCACGTGGCGTACGTGGAGAATTTGAAGCCCTTGCGCCAGTCGAACTTCTCCACGGCGTGCATCAGGCCCAAGTTCCCCTCCTGGATGAGATCGAGGAGGGGGAGCCCCGATGCCTGGTACTTCTTGGCGATCGACACCACCAGCCGAAGGTTCGACTGGACGAACGTCTGTTGGGCCTGTTCGCCGGTCTGGAGCTTTCGTTTCAGCTCACGGCGTTTGGCGGGCGTGAGGTCCTTGATCTTCGTCGCCAGGTCGAGCTCGGCGGCCCGCCCACCCTCGATGGTCTGAGCCAGGCGAACCTCGTCGTCCTTGGTGAGCAAGGGGTATTGCCCGATATCGGTCAGGTAGAGCCGGACCAGATCTTCCTCGTCGCGCTCGACGCGCTCCTTTGCCAACGTCTCAACCCTTCGTCGGAACCCTCCGGCGATCCCTGCCGGTGGTCGAGGTCTTGGGGCAACGCATGCAATTCACCTGTGGATATCAGTGTAACGACAGCGTCAAGACCTGAGCCTTGGAAATGACTCTCTCGGCGACTGCGTAGACCTCGTGGGGACCTTCGTCGGTCCCCTCGGCTCGGCGCGGCCGAACCGCAAGATCACCTCGCGAGCCGGATCAGACCGACGAGGGCTTGGGCGCGGTCTGCGCGGCGTCGGGCCCGAGGGGCCACGGCACGAGCCCGGCCCCTGTTCCCGCGATCATGGCCTCGAGGCGCTGCTGGTGACCGGTGACCACAGCGACGTCGTGGGGACGTCGCAACAGGGTCTGGGTCAAAGCCTCGAGCGCCTGCCACTCCTCGATCTCGTCGCGCAGGACGAGCCGCAGACATCGGGTCATGGGGGCGTCGGCGACCGGCGAGACCCGTCGGAGGTGCAGGGTGTACCCCGTGACCAACCGGGCCAGGACCACCCGGCCGATACCCACCAGACGCGGCAGCGTGCCACGCGCGGGGATGTCGAGGGTACCACCGCGAGACACGGCACTCCCGTCCGCGTCCCGATCACCATCGGGATCCGCACCGGCCATGACCGCCAACATCCGGTCCACCTCGGGGCTCGGGGCCACCATCAACGCGTCAGCGTCGACGAAATCGAGCGCGGGGAGCCGATCGGCGAACAGTTCCGCGTGCCAGGCGTGTTGTTGGCTGAACACGTCGAACACCATCTGCGCTTCGGGCACCGGCTCGGAGGCGACCCACGAGCCGAGGATCTCGAAGAGCTGATGCTCGACCCATTGGTACGAGCCGACGAGCCGCCCCAGCGCGTCGAGGGACAATGACGTGGCTCCCGACGCGGCCACGCCATCGAGAGGTCCCCCGCCCATGGCGAGGGCGGCCGCATCGAACCGGTCAGGCACGGCGAGCCCCTCCACCGTCACCGTGGGGCCGAGGGGCCGTCGGCGTCGTCTCGGGCGCCGGGTCGCGGTACCGGTTGGTGATCGGCATGCGCCGATCCTTGCCGAACGCCTTGGCCGTGATGCGGACGCCAGGTGGGGATTGCCGGCGCTTGTACTCGGCCCCGTCAACAAGTGAGGCCACCCTGGCCACGAGCTCAGGGGCATATCCGCTGCCCACCACATCGGCGATCGACCGGTCGTGGAGCACGAGCGCCTCGAGCAGCGGGTCGAGGACCTCATAGGGGGGCAGGCTCTGGTCGTCGCGCTGGTCGGGGCGCAACTCAGCCGACGGCGCCTTGGTCAACACGGCCTCGGGGACGAGCTCCACACCCGCCCGGGCGTTGCGATACCGACACAGCCGGTAGACGAGAGTCTTGGGGACGTCCTTGATCACCGCGAAGCCACCCGCAGAGTCGCCGTACAACGTCGAATACCCCGTGGCGAGCTCGCTCTTGTTGCCGGTCGTGAGGACGATCCATCCCCGGGCGTTGGAGACCGCCATGAGCACCACCCCACGAATCCGCGACTGGAGGTTCTCATCGGTGAGGCCTACCGGAGGACCACCCAGAGCGGCCGTGAGGACGGTCGTGAAGGCGGAATGGGCGGCTTCGATGGGCACATTGGTGAGGTCGATCCCCAGGCGCTGCGCCAAGGCGTCGGCATCGGTGATCGAACCCGCGCTCGAATAGCGCGACGGCATCGACAAGCCGTGCACGTGATCGGCGCCGAGGGCGTCCACCGCCACGGCCGCCACGAGCGACGAGTCGACACCCCCCGACAGGCCGATCACCGCATCGGTGAAGCCGTTCTTCTTGAGGTAGTCGCGCGTGCCCAACACGAGCGCCTCGTACACCTCGGCCTCCTCCTCGAGTGGCGCCGGCGGGGTCGGCTGCGGTCGAGGGGCGGGATCACGAGGGCCGGGGCTCACCACCGTCACCGGGAGGACGGGGTCAGAACTCTCGGTGGGAACAGGGATATCGATCAGGAGCGACGCTTCCACGAACCTCGGCGCCGAGGCTACGACGGTGCCGGCCGCGTCCATGACGAACGAGCCACCGTCGAAAACGAGCTCGTCCTGGCCGCCGACCTGGTTGACATAGGCGATCGCGCACCGGGCTTCTGCTACCCGTTGGCGCGACACCGCGAGCCGATCGACCTCTCGACCCATCGCATACGGCGAGGCGTTGATGTTCACCACCAGTTGGGCGCCACCCATCGCCTGGGACGCCACCGGCCCGTCGGAAAACCAGAGGTCCTCGCAGATCGACACACCGACGGGCATCCCGGCGATCTCGTAGAGCTCGATGTCGGTCGTTCCCGGTGCGAACCAACGTTCTTCGTCGAACACGCCGTAGTTGGGAAGGCGACGCTTGTGGTACACGCCGAGCACGCTGCCGGCCACACACACCGCCACGGCGTTACGAAGACGACGAGGCGCCCCCCGGATGGCGGCCTCTCTGGCCACCGCTCCTGCACCTGTGGCACGGGCCACCGCGTCGTCGAGGTCCCCGTTCCCCACGACGTCGACGAACCCGACCAGGGCCACGCAGTCGGAGGTCGCCGCGGCCACCTTCTCGAGCGCGGCCAGGTTGTGGGCCACGAAAGCGGGCTTCAGTAGGAGGTCTTCGGGCGGGTACCCGGTGATGGCGAGCTCAGGGAAGGCCGCCACGTCGGCACCCTCCGCCTCGACGCGCATCAGGGACTCGATGATGCGCTGGGCATTGCCGTCCACCTCGCCCACGACGGTGTCGAGCTGACACAAAGCCAAACGCAGGTGGGACACAGAGAAATCTTACCGGCACCCTTCCTGTGCCTCGCCTGGCATGCTGCGGAGATGGCCACGCCGTCACCCGGAGCACACCGGGCCGGCAACGGTTCGATCAGACCCGCACCGGTGCCCGAGGCGCTCCAGGTCCTCGCCGAACGCTCCGCATCGCCGGGAGCGGTCTCGGCCACCTTGCACCGGCTGATCGACGAACACCCAGACACCGTCGACCGCCTGGTTCGAGGTCCAGAGCCCACTTCTCTGGCGAGGGCGTTGGTGGATGTGAGCGCGGCGAGCAACTCGCTCGGGCGCCTCTGTGTCGTCGACCCAGCTGCGCTCGACGTGCTCGATGCTCTGGACAGACCGGTCCCTGTGGATCGCTCGGACCCGACTGCCCTGGCACGCTCGAAACACCTCGCACTGCTCCGCATCGCCACACGTGACCTGCTCGGGCTCGACACCCTCGAGCAGGTCGGGACGGCGCTGGCGGATCTCGCTCGTGACGTGCTCGACGGTGCCGTAGCGCTCGCCGGCACGGGGAGTGCCATGGCGGTCATCGGGATGGGGAAGCTCGGGGGGCGCGAGCTCAACTACTCGAGTGACGTGGACATCATGTTCGTCACCGCGGGTGAGCCCGAAGAAGGCGTGGCGCGGCGGATCCTCCAGATCGCCCAGCTGTGCTTCCGGGTGGACGTGGACCTCCGCCCCGAGGGACGGGCCGGCCCCTTGACGAGGTCGCTCGACAGCTACGGCGCGTACTGGGAGCGTTGGGCTGCCACCTGGGAATTCCAAGCTCTGCTCAAGGCGCGCTCGGTGGCCGGTGACGAGGAGCTGGGGCACCGATTCGAGACCGCGGCAATCGACCACGTGTGGGGAAGGCATTACAGCGCCGACGAGCTCGCTGCGGTGCGGTCCATGAAGGCTCGGACAGAGGGGATGGTGGCCGGCCGAGGACTGCTCGGACGCGAGATCAAGCGAGGCCAGGGTGGGATCCGGGATATCGAGTTCGCGGTGCAACTCCTCCAGCTCGTCCACGGCGGACACGACCCGGGGATCAGGGACCGTTCGACCCTGGGCGCCCTGGCGGAGCTGGCGGCCGCCGGGTACGTCACCGCTGAGGACGCCAGCGTCCTGGCCGACTCCTACCGCTACCTGCGGACCGTCGAGCACCGATTGCAGCTCGTAGAGGAGGACCAGACCCACTCGGTTCCCACCGACCCGACGGCACGGCGGCGTCTGGCCCTGGTTCTCGGCTATCGAGACGACGCCGCACACTCGGCCACCTCCCGGTTCGATGACGCCCTGCGCCAGTGTCAGCGCGACGTGCGGGCCATCCACGAACGTCTGTTCTTCCGACCCTTGCTCGAGGCATTCGCCACCATCGACACGCTCGCCGAAGCAACCGACGGCGGGCGGGGGTCCGCCACAGGGCCGGCGATGAGCGCCGCGGCGGTGACCCAGCGCCTGGCCGCGTTCGGTTTCTCCGACGCCACGCGCACGCGCGCCGCAGTCGAGGACCTCGCCGGCGGCCTGACTCGGAGCTCGCGGCTCATGGCGCAGATGCTCCCCCTCGTCCTCGACTGGCTCTCTCTGTCGCCTGACCCCGACCTCGGACTCCTCGGACTGCGCAACCTCGTTGTCCACGCACACCAACGTTCGCTCCTTGTCACAGCCTTCCGGGAATCCCCCGAAGCCGCCCGGCGTCTCTGCCTGCTGCTCGGATCGGGCCGGACCCTGGTCGAGGCCATCGAACGCAATCCCGAGCTGATCGCCGTCATCGGCGATGACGTGGCACTGGCCCCCACCGACCGCGAGGTCCTGGTGACCGAAGCCAGTGAGCGCCTGCAACGAAACAACGACGAGTCCTGGCGGCGAGGACAACTGGTTCGATTCCGCCAGGACCAGTACGTGCGCATCGCGGCACGCGATCTTCTCGAGGTTGACGACGTGGTCGCGACAGGTCGGGCCCTGACCGGAATGAGCGAAGCCCTTCTCGAAGCAGCTCTCGACGTGATCGACCCCGCTATGCCGTTCTCGATCGTGGGAATGGGCAGACTCGGCGGCGCCGAGATGTCCTACGCCAGTGACCTCGACCTCCTCCTCGTCTACGACGGGGCCACCGACGTCGAGGGCGAGGCGGTAGCCGAATCCTTCCTCCAGCTGATGCACGGACCGAGCCCGGCCCAACGTGTGGCGTCGATCGACCTCGGTCTCAGACCCGAAGGCCACCAAGGACGATTGGCCCGCGACCTTCAGGGCTACGAGGCCTACTTCGAACGCTGGGCTGAGACCTGGGAGCGCCAAGCACTGGCACGAGCCCGGGTCGTCGCCGGCGACCGGGCCCTCGGCCAGCGCTTCATGGACGTGCTCGGCGACTTCGTTTGGGATCGGCCTCTCACCGAGGAGGACGTGGCTGACATCAGGAGGATGAAGGCGCGCATCGAACGCGAACGGATCCCCTCCCGAGAAGACCCGCAATTCCATTTGAAGCTAGGACGGGGCTCTTTGTCCGACATCGAATGGACCGTGCAATTGCTCCAGCTCCGCCACCACCTCCCGGGGCAAAGCACCCATGGCGCCCTCGAGGCCCTTGGTGATCGGGGAGTGCTCGGACCACCTGACCTGGCGGCACTTCGAGACGCCTACCGGTTCTGTGAACGGACCCGGAACCGCTGGCACCTCGTGGGTGCGCTGGCCGGAGGGGGGTCGCCGGGAGACGCGCTCCCGACTCAGGCCGAGCAGCTCTCTCACCTGGCCAGGAGCCTCGCGACCACACCGGCGCGACTGCGCGAGGACTACCGCCGAGTCACCCGACGTGCCCGCCGGGTGGTGGAACGGGTCTTCTACGGGATCGAGGACGCCTGAGATCCTCCGAGCCACACAACACGACGGCCCGGCACAACGTGCGGCATTAGCATCAGATCAGTGCGATTACGGGAGCGGTGCTGATCCGCATGTCGACCCGCCGCCATGTCGAGCAGGTGCCAGAGACCGACCCCGGCTCGGCACAACTGATCGACGCCGTCCTCAGCCTGATGCCCGACGCGGCCATCGTGGCGGATGCGACGGGCGTGATCGTGGCGGCCAACCCCGGCGCCGAATCGATCTTCGGCTACCCCCCAGGAGCGCTCACCGGCATCGCCGTCGACGTCCTCGTGCCCGAAAGATTCCGCGACCATCATTCCGAGCTGCGCGCGGAATACGGCGCAGATCCCGCCCGGCGGCCCATGGGCACGGGCCCTGAGTTGTGGGCCCGGCGCCTCGACCGGACCGAGTTCCCCGCCGACATCAGCCTCGCTCCGCTCGGAGTCCCCGAGCGACCCCTCACCCTCGCCGTCGTGCGCGACCTCACCACCCGGCGTGCGGCATGGGAGGCCGGCGCGTGGTTGGCCGCCATCGTGTCGTCGTCGGAGGACGCCATCGTGTCGATGGACCTGGCCGGCACCCTGACCACCTGGAACCCCGGCGCGCAGCGGCTCCTGGGCTATAGCGCGGAGGAGATCCACGGAAAGCCCGTCGCCCGGCTCGTGCCGACGCGACTCCGAGCCGACGTGGAAGAGCAGATGGCGCGGGTCCGTGGTGGCATGCACCTCCCCACACGCGACACCGTGCGCCTCCACAAGAACGGGAACGAGATCGAAGTGGCAGAAGCTCTGTCGCTCATCCGGGAACCGGCTGGGGCCGCCACCGGGATCTCGGCCGTGCTGCGAGATATCACGGAGCGAAAGCAGGCCGAACGCGAGCTCCGACGTCTCTTGGTCGACGGACAGCGACGCGAGCGATGGCTGGGGTCGATCTCCGAAGTCAGGCTGTCGATGCTGGCCGGTGGCGGGCTCGTGCAGTGGCTGGCATTGATCGCCCGGAGGGCATCGGAGCTCTCCGACGCCGATGGGATCACCGTGAGCGTGGTGGCCAACAATGACCACACCCGGTTGGACGTGATCGCGACGCACGGAGCACTCGTGGCGCCGTGGCGAGGCAAGACCCTTTCGGTGTTGGACTCCGCGGCGGGACGGGTGTTCACCTCGGGTCGCTCCATGGTGACGACCGACCCTTCCTCGGTCCTCGACGGCGATGTCCCTGACGCTGTACCGAACGGAGTCGGGCCGTTGCTCCTCGTCCCGATCACCACCTCACACGGCCAAGACGGGGTCTTCGGCGTGGTGCGACAGGTGGGAAGAGCCGGATTCAGCCCCGAGGAGATCCGGGTCGTGGAGAGCTTCGGACAGCAGGCGGGGCTGGCCATCGAGCTCGACCGGGCGCAGAACGACCGCGAGCAGCTGGCTGTCATGGGCGACCGTGAGCGAATCGCCAGAGATCTGCACGACCACGTCGTCCAGCGGCTCTTCGCGGTGGGCATGGCTCTGCAAGCAGCCTCGCGCTCGATCACAGATCAGGGCGCGCTCGAACGCATCGGTGAGTCCATCGAAGAGCTCGACGCCACCATTCGGGACGTGCGGTCGACCATCTTCTCGCTCGCTCTCCGCACCAGCGACAGGGTGGGAACGAGCACGCGGGCGCGGTTGTTGGACGTGACATCCATGGCGGCGCAGGGTCTCGGGTTCCAACCCCGGCTCCAGTTCGACGGCCCAGTGGACACGAAGGTCCCCGAGGAGCTCGTTCCCGACGTGCTGGCGGTGGTCCGAGAAGGCCTGGCCAACGCGGCCCGACATGCCAAGGCCTCTCGCGTCGAGGTCCGGGTGGATGTCCACCACGATCTGATGATCACGGTGACCGACAACGGCGTGGGCATGAACGACAGCACCCGATCGAGCGGCCTGGCCAACCTGCGGGCTCGGGCCGAGGCTCGGGGTGGGACTATGACGGTGGGGACAGGGGACAAGCGCGGCACGCGTCTGTGTTGGCGGGTCCCACTCCCGATCTGAGCCGCCTCACTCGGACTGTTCGGGCCCATCGACGGCTTCGACGTCACGACGCGCGATGACATGCACATCGACGTCGCAGTCAGCGGCAAAGCGCAGCACCCGCTGGACGACGGACCCCTTGGTGAGCTCCTCCCAGCGACTCCGGCGACTCGAACCCAAGACGATCTGCGTGACCTGGTGCTCTCGGGCGAAGTCCACCAGTGCCCGGGCGGGTTCTTCCTGGTTGAGCAGGTGCCACTCCGCACCCAGGTCGTCCGCCAGCTTGTGGAGGACGCCGAGCTCATCCACCGCACTGCGACGGGCCTGATCGGGGGGGACGACGTGCACGGCATGTAGATCTGCCTTCGTCCGGGCCGCGATGCGCGCCGCCCTGCGGATCACGGCGTCGGTGCCATGAGCGCCGGTGACCGCCACGAGGATCCGCTCGCGCGTCTCCCAGAGCGCGTCCGAATGCCGGTCACGGAGATAGGCGAGGAGCTCCTCCTCGGTCTCGTCGGCCACGAATCGAAGAGCCAGCTCGCGCAGCGCCACCAGGTTCTCGGTTCGGAAGAAATGGGTCAGCGCGTCGGGGACCTTCTCAGCGGGATAGATGTTGCCGTGGACCATCCGTCGGCGAAGGGCCTCGGGCGAGGAGTCGATGAGCTCCAATTGGTCGGCTCGGCGCACAACCCAGTCCGGAACCCGCTCGCGCACCCTGGTGCCGGTCATGCGCTCGACGGCGTCCGCGATGCTCTCGAGGTGTTGGACGTTGACCGTCGTGATCACCGCGATCCCGGCATCGACGAGCTCCATGACGTCCTGCCACCGCTTCTCGTGGCGCCCCGACCCGGTGACGTTGGTGTGGGCGAGCTCGTCAACGAGGGCCAGCTCCGGTTGCCGGGCCAGGACGGCGTCGACGTCCATCTCCTCGAACTGCGATCCCCGGTAGGCGACGATCTTGCGGGGGACGACTTCGAGGTCTCGGATCAATTCAGCGGTCCGAGGGCGTCCGTGGGTCTCGACGAACCCGACGACGACGTCCGCTCCTCGGCGGTGACGGCGCCAGCCTTCATCGAGCATGGCGAAGGTCTTCCCGACGCCGGCCACGGCCCCCATGTAGATACGAAACTGACCCGTGGGGCCGACGGCGTCGGATTCCAGCTGTTCGCGGTGATCGGACGGACCCGACGCGGCCATGCGCCCATTGTGCCCGGTTCCCAGGTGGGCGAAATGAAACCCCGCGCCGGTATCGTGGCAACGAGGGACAGAAGGTAGAGCACATGGGACCATGGCGGCGCTCAGCGGTGGGATCGGTCGCCACCCTGGTGGTCATGGCCCCTCTCGTGGCGGTCATGATCCCCCTCCGGGACCAACTGAGCATCGCCACCACCGGTCTCGTCCTGGTCGTCCCGGTCGTGATCGGTGTGGTGGTGGGTGGGTTCCGGGCCGGCGTCTTCGGCGTGCTCGCAGGATTCCTCGTCTACGACCTCGTCTTCATCCCGCCCTATTTCAGGCTGACCGTCGGGGCCAATGAGAATTGGGTCGTTCTCGTCGTGTATGTGGCGGTGATGCTGCTCGTCGCCAGCGTCGTGGACCGCCTCGAGAAAGCGCGTACCGAGGCCCATCAACACGAGGAAGCCATCCGTCGGCTCTTCGAACTGACCGACCTGCTCATCGAGGACCGACCGCTGTCGGAGATCCTCGAGCTCATCGTGTCCACGGTCCACCAAGCCTTCGCGTTGCGAAGCGTGGCCTTGCTCCTCCCGGTCGACGCCAAGCTGGACGTGGTGGCCTCCTCGGGCGAGCCGTTGTCAGAAGCGGAATTGCGGCGGGTGGCACCGGAGCCCGGGGTCCCCGCCAGCCTGGGGAGCTCGGTCCCGGCCGGCCACGAGCAGACCCAGACCGTGGCGCTCATCGCCACAGGGCGCCCCATCGGGCTCCTCCACATCTGGGGCGCGGGCCTGAGCCGGCACGACCAAGGGCTGTTGCACACCTTCGCCAATCACATGGCACTTGCTCTCGAGCGGGCGCAACTTCGTGAACAGGCATTGCGGACCGAGTTGCTCGAAGAGGTCGATCGGCTGCAGCGGGCTCTCGTCAGTGCAGTCTCGCATGATCTGCGCACTCCGTTGGCCACGATCAAGGCATCGGCATCCACGTTGCTCAGCGCCCATGCCGAGGTGCCGCTGCCCGACCGCGAGGAGTTGCTCGAGCTCATCGACAACCAGACAGAACGCCTCGATCGCCTCGTCACCAACCTGCTCGACCTTTCGCGTGTGCAGGCCGGCGCCCTCGAGCTGCGCAACGAACCGATCGCCGTGGACGACCTCGTCACCGACGCCATCCGGGGACTGGGGTCCCGGACCGATGTCTCCGACATCACGACGGCGGTGGACGA
Organism: Acidimicrobiales bacterium; assembly: GCA_035532735.1. Taxonomy (GTDB): domain Bacteria; phylum Actinomycetota; class Acidimicrobiia; order Acidimicrobiales; family UBA8190; genus Chersky-840. Next base: position 113,082 of record DATKQM010000046.1, read on the forward strand.
CGAGCTCCCGCTGGTCGACGTCGATCACCTCTTGATCGGCCAGGTGCTCGCCAATCTCCTCGACAACGCCATCCGCCACGCTCCGCCGCACACGCCGGTGACGGTGTCGGCGCAAGGTCGCCACGACGGGCTGGTTCAGATCACGGTCGAAGACAAAGGCCCCGGGGTGGCTCGGGCCGAGCGGACCAACGTCTTCCGGATGTTCAACCGGAGCGGGACGACAGGGGGGACTGGTATCGGCCTGTCCATCGCCAAGGCATTTGTCGAGGCGCACGGCCAGGAGATCTGGGTCGAAGACGCGCCCTCGGGTGGCGCTCGCTTTTGCTTCACCATGCCTCCGGCGCGCGTCACGGTGGACGTGGTTTGATTGGCGACGGTCCTCGCCGTCGATGACGACCAGGCGCTGTTGCGGGTCCTGCGCATCGGCCTGAGCGCCCTCGGACATGACGTACTGGTGGCGTCCACCGGCGAGCAGGGCGTGTCTCAAGCGGCCATCGGGGTGCCGGACATCATCGTCCTCGACCTCGGCCTGCCCGATCTCGACGGCATGGAGGTATGCCGGAGGATCCGGCAGTGGAGTGACGTGCCCATCATCGTGCTCTCCGCCGACGGCACCGAGGACCGCAAGATCGCCTCGCTCGACGGCGGGGCCGACGACTACATGACGAAGCCCTTCGGGATGGGTGAGCTCGAAGCGCGCATCCGAGTCGCGCTCCGGCACAGGACGGCCGAGCCCGGCGACGAAGCGACCAAGGACATCGTGGTCGGCGCCCTCGAGCTCGACCTCGTCCACCACGAGGCTCACATGAAGGGCCACCCCATCGAGCTCACGACACGGGAGTTCTCTCTTCTCGTGTTCCTGGCTCGGCATGCCGGCAAGATCTGCACCCATCGGATGATCCTCGAGCACGTGTGGGGCCCCCACTACGGGACCGAGACCCAGTACCTGCGGGTCTACGTCTACCGATTGCGGCGCAAGCTCGGAGATGAAAAGGGAGAGATCCTACGCACCAATCCCGGGGTGGGCTACCAACTCGTCGACGAGGAGTCCGGGTAGCCGTAGCTCGAGATCGAAGGAACCCATGGCCGCGCCGTCGGGGAATTAGCCTCTGGCCCCTGGACAAAGGGGGACGTCATGCTTCGAAAGCTTCTCGCTGAGCTCCTGGGCACCTTGATCCTGGTGTATTTCGCCGTAGGGGTGGCCACCTTGTCATTCGGCTTCGGCGCCACGGGAGCGAGCTTCTATGCCGGCGTCGTCGCCACCGCCTTGGCGTTCGGCCTGACACTCTTGGGTCTCGCCTATGTCCTCGGGCCCATCTCGGGATGTCACGTCAACCCCGCGGTCACCATCGGTGCCCTGTTCGCGGGCCGCATTGGCATTGCCGAAGCGGTCAGGTACTGGATCGCCCAGTTCGTCGGCGGGATCCTGGGAGCGCTTCTTCTGTGGTGCACCTTCAGCTCGTCGCCTCTCTACGACCGGAAGCACACGGGGCTCGGGACCGATGGATGGGGAGCGGCCAGCCACATTCACATCAGTGCCGGCGGGGCCTTCCTCGCCGAGGTCGTCCTCACCGCGTTCTTCGTCTTCGTCATCTTGGGAGTCACCCACAAGATCGGCAATGCGGCCACGGCCGGGATGGTGATCGGGCTGACCCTGACGGTGGTCCACCTCATCGGCATTCCCATCACCGGCACATCGGTGAACCCCGCCCGCAGTCTCGGCCCGGCGCTCGTCGTGGGGGGAACGGCGTTGCACCAGGTGTGGCTCTTCATCGTCGCACCCTTGGTGGGGGGGATCCTGGCGGCCGGCCTCCACCTGGTCCTCTATCCGAAGCCGACCGCCGACTCCGCTTCCGCCTGAGCCGGGCCGCCTCCGTCAGCTCACGGCAGGCTGGCGCCGGGCCAGGTAGCTGTCGAAGGCAACGGACTTGTGGGTGTCTTCGAAGTCTTCGTGGTACACGATCTTCCCCCACACCGCGCGTGCGAAGAGGATGGCCCGGTTCTCATAGACGACCTCACCGGTGACCGCACTGGCGTGGACCACGAAGAGCATGCACACCGTGGTCCGCCAGGGCGGCCCGTTGACGACGATGTCGTACGCCTCGCCGACGATTCCCGCCTCCAGATAGGAGCGCAAGAACGCCTCGATGGCCGGCTTGCCCCGATGCTCACCTCCCCAGGAGCTGTTTCCCGGGAACACGAGGACGGCGTCGTCGGCGTAACTGGCGAGCAGGGGTCCCGGATCTCCCTGGCGGAGAGCCTTCAAATTGCGACGAATCATCCAACGGACAGCCCACTTGTACATGATGCTCCTCCCCCCTTCCTCTGGATAGATCGATCCAATCCGAGGCTAGCTACACTGTGGGGTGACCGCCAAACCGGCCCACCCCGTTCCGATGAGGAGTACGTTGCGCGACACCCGAAACCGCCTCGTGCAGGTAAGTGCAGCCCTCCTGCAGCGTCAGGGCCTGACCGGAACCGGGATCAAGCAGATCCTGGCCGAGGCGGATGCTCCGTACTCGTCGCTGTACCACCACTTCCCCGGGGGCAAGGACGAATTGGCTGCAGCCGCGATCCGGGTCGCGGGCGCTCAGTACCAGGAGTTGGTCGAAGCAGTCTGGGACGGGGCTCCCGACGTGATCAGCGCCGTGGGGGCCGTGTTCGAAGGGGCCGCACAGACCCTGGAGTTGACGGACTTCGCGATCGCCTGTCCCATCGCGACCGTGGCGCTCGAAGTGGCCAGCACCAACGAACAGCTCCGGTTGGCCACCGCCGAAGTGTTCGATGCATGGATCGCGTCGGGCGCGGTGCGCTTCGAAGCCGAAGGCATCCCGCCCGATGACGCCCACATGCTGGCGGTCACGGTCATCTCACTCCTCGAAGGCGCCTTCATCCTGAGTCAGGCCTCGAAGAGCGCGGCCGCGGTGCACGCCGCGGGGCTCACGGCGATGGCGGCGGCCCGCGCCGTCCTCGACAGGCCCGTCACGACCCGCCACGCCGGCGCGGGTGATGCCCATGGTTGATCACGACCCCAACCGCATGACGAACGTCGCCCCGATCGTCCAGTCCGGTGACGACGTGGTGGCACCCACGTTGGACTCCTCGACGCTCGCCGAGTTGGCGGAATTCGGCGAGGAGCAAGCGGTGCGCGCGGGTGAGGTCCTGTACCAAGCCGGTGACCCCTCGTACGACTTCTACGTGGTCCTCGACGGACGAGCCGCGATCGTCCGCCGTGACACCGACGCCGAGACGGTGATCGCCGTCTATTCTGCCGGACGGTTCTTGGGCGAGTTGAGCCTCTTGACGGGCCAACGCCCGTATCTGACGGGCCGGGTCACCGAGTCCGGGCGGGTCCTGCGGATTCGCCCCCGCGAATTCCGTCGGCTCATGAGTGCCAAGCCCGACATCGCCGACTTGATCTTCAAGGCATTCTCCGCTCGTCGGGAGCGCCTCCGCGAAGGTGACGGCGCCCGGGCCATCCGGATCGTGGGCTCGCGCTACTCCTCCGATGCCATGGCGTTGCGGGCCTTTGCGACGCGGTCCCATCTCCCCCACACCTGGATCGACCTCGAAGAAGCGCCGGACCCCGAGGTTCTCCTGGCCAGCATGGGACTGCGCCCACCCGACATGCCGACGGTGATCACCCCGACCGCGGTCTTGCGTCGGACTTCCCCGGGGGAATTCGCCGAGCATCTCGGCCTCACGTTCCGGCCCGTGCCCGGGACCTTGTTCGACCTCGTGGTGATCGGCACCGGCCCCGCCGGGCTCGCCTCTGCGGTATATGGAGCGTCGGAGGGCCTCAACACCGTCACGCTCGACGCCGTCACCATCGGCGGCCAGGCGGGTGCCAGCTCGCGCATCGAGAACTATGTGGGCTTCCCCAACGGCATCTCGGGTGAGGACCTGGTGTCCCGTACCGCCATCCAAGCCCAGCGCCTCGGGGCGCGTCTCAACGCCCCCTGCGTCGCCACCGGCCTTCGCCCCGAGCACGGGTTTCACGTCGTCACGCTCTCCGACGGGAGCGAGATCCCTTGTCGCGCCGTGATCGTGGCCTCGGGCGCGCGTTACCGCCGGTTGGTGGTCGACGATCTCCAGCGCTTCGAGGGTGCCGGGGTCTACTACGCCGCCACCGACCTCGAAGCAAGGATCTGCGGGGGACACGACGTGGTCGTCGTCGGGGGTGGGAACTCGGCCGGACAAGCTGCGATCTACATGTCCCAGCAGCGTTGCAAGGTGGTGATCGCCATCCGCCGCGACGATCTGACAGAGACGATGTCGCGCTATCTGATCGAGCGCATCGACGCCAACCCGCGCATCAAGGTCCTGGCCAACACCGAGGTCCGGGCGCTGGCCGGCGCTGGACATCTCGAGCAGGTGACGCTCGAGCACACGCCGACCGGTGCGACCCGGACCGTCACCTGTGGTGGACTCTTCTGTTTCATCGGAGCCGAGCCCGCGACCTCCTGGCTCAAAGACACCGTGGCGCTCGATTCGCACGGCTTCGTCCTCACCGACCGCGACCTTCTGGACGGCGACCCGGCGTTGGCGCCGTTCCCCGGCCGGGACCCGCTGCCCTTCGAGACCTCGATGATGGGGGTGTTCGCCGTCGGCGACGTGCGTCACGGATCGCTCAAACGCGTCGCCGCCGCGGTGGGCGAGGGATCGAGCGCGGTGCGCTCGGTCCACGAGCATCTGACCACGAGCGTCTGAGGCGTTCACCAGGCATTTCGGCGTGGGGCGCGGGTACCCTGGCGCCGTGGTCAGTGTCCTGAGCGCCGAGCAGCGTCGGTCCTGGAGCGAGGACGGGTGGTGCGTCCTCGAGCAGGCCGTAACCGGCGGAGAACTAGCGGCCGCGCAGAACGCCGTCGCCAAACTGTTCCCCCGCGTCGAGGACATGGCCGCCACGACCAACGGCGACGAGCTGGCGCGTTGGCGGACGTGGGACGCGGCGTGGCCGGAATTCCCGTTCCGGAGCCGATCGCTCAACGGCTTGGTGCTCAGTGAAACCATGATCGACCTCGCCCAGGACCTGCTCGGCTCCGACGATGTCCGGCTCTATCTGGCCATCGCCACCGCGAAGTACGCAGGCCAACCGTCTGAGTACAACCAACTCCTGCACACCGACTTCCCGAACCACACTCTGACGGTGCCGCGGGCCGAGCCGGGCTTTCACCAGATGGAGACGTTCATCTATCTCACCGACGTCGGCCCACACAACGGCGCTACCCGGTTCGTATCGCGCACCCGCACACAACAGATACCGGTCGAGGAGCACACGCTGAACTTCCACGACCACGCTGAGCTCTACGACGAGCTCGGAGACGCCTCCGCGCCCGCCGGGTCGATCGTCGTGTACCGACCCGACGTGTATCACCGGTCGGTGGACTTCACCGATCCCGCCCAGGCTCGCTTCATGCTCCATGTGTCTTTCAAGCCCGCCGCGATGGAGTGGGGTGGTTACCAGGCCTGGCCCTTCAAGGGATTCTCGATGGAATGGCACAACTTCGTCCAGCAAGCCACACCTCGGCAACTGACGACCCTGGGGTTCCCCCCACCGGGCCATGCATTTTGGACGGCCGACACCCTCGACGGCGTGGCCCGCCGCTATCCCGAGCTCGACCTCACTGCGTGGAAAGCAGCACGCACCGAAGCTGGCTGACCCGACTCCACCCCGGTCCTCCACGCACGATTCGCCTATTCTTCGTCGGAACTTCTCACCAGGGGCGACACGATTGGGGGAGCGAGCGATGCTGCGAAGGCGAATGGCGGTGCTCATCGGGTGCACCATCGGGGTGGCTGGGCTCGGGTTGGGAACGGTCATCGCCACGTCACATGCGTCGGCCGCGGTCGGCCCCACCGCGATCCCACTCGGGGACGGCCACGTGACCACGACCCCCAAAAAGGGGTACGTCGACTCGTGTGGCACCACCTTCGCCCCCTCTCCTCCCGGAGCCACACCTCCGTGGATCAACACCAAGACCCACACCTGGAATTCGGAGACCAAGGTCTCGGTGCAGGGATCGGTCAGCTGGCCCGACGCCTCGTTCTCTGTCGTCCTCAGCGGATCGACCCGGGTGGTGACGACGAACGACCTTCCCGTCAACCACACAACCGGGGTCTTCCCCATTGCGAGCACCGACCCGGCACACGCCTATGACGGGAACCCCAACCACATCGCAGCCGATGTGATGACGTGGTCGCTGCCCGCGAATCCGGTGGCGGCCCGGCACCAGTCGTGCACGAGCCCGGGGCCGATCGGCATCCTGACCGACGGCGTGGTTCTGTACAACGCCCTGGACGCCAACGGCCGGGACGCGCCCGCTCACGAGGTCCTCGACCGTTGTGGTGGCCACCCCGACCAGGTGTCGCGCTATCACCATCATTATGTCCCGCCCTGCATGCTGGACGCGGCGACCGGCCGGTCCACCCTCGTGGGGTACGCCATCGACGGATACGGCATCTACGTCGAGCGCAACGCCCACGGCGCGCTCTTGACCAATGCCAACCTCGATCGCTGTCACGGGAAGACGAGCAAGGTGATGTGGAACGGCAAGGAGACTCGGATCTACCACTACGACGCGACGATCGAATACCCCTACACCGTCGGCTGCTATCACGGGACGCCCATCTAGACCCGAAGACTGCTGAAGGCGTTCACATCGGTCGCGAGCTATCTCCAGAGCCGGCGTCAACCGATTCGAGGGCGGTCAAAGTGCCCTGCAGACGACGAACGACCACGGCGTCTTGGGGTGCAGAGTCCATCAATTCCCCGGACTCGATGGCCTCGATGAAGCGTCTGAGGGCGTCGGCCTCCTCGAGGACGGTCGTGTCGGCCGGAGTTCTGTCGGTGGACGCCATGGGTCCATCCTTGACCGCGACGGCGCCGAGGGGGTGGATTTCAGCGATACCGGCCGAAGAACGACAGCATTTCCGCGGTGGCGTTGACCTGCTGGGTCGTGAGACCGAGGGCGTCTTTCGAATCGGCACCGGGCCACGAGTGTCCGCCTCCGACGACGGTGTACAGCGCCACCGCGGTCGCTCTTCGACATCGGTCCCACTGCTGGAGGATCACCTGCGACCCGATGCGCCGCCGGCGTGCCGCGACCCGACACCGGTCGAGGCGGGCCCAGTCCCCCATGTTGAGCTGGGTGCCTCGGACCTTGATGCCAGGAAGCGAAAGCCCGATGGCCCCATTTCGGAACGGGACCAGGGGGTCCGCAGTGCCATGGAACGCCAGTATGGGCATTGGTCGGGTGCAACCGAGCTGGAACTCGACCGCCACGGTGGCGATGGCGGTAACCCGGGACTGGCGCGCACAAGAATAGATGATGGTGAAGGCGGCTCCCGCCGAGAACCCGGCCGCAAAGACCGAGCCGCGGTCGATGCAATAGGTCGTCTCGACGAAATTGACCACACCGTCCACGAATGCGGCATCGGTGCCGCGGGCGTTGAGCTGCCACTCCGACTCCGAACCTTGGGTGTGGGGGACAACGACCAGGTACCCGTCGGTCGAGCCCCGTTCGGGCAACTTCGTCAATGCCGCGAATTGGGCCGGGTCAGAACCGAACCCGTAGAAGGCGAGGATGAGAGCACTGGGATGACGCGGCCGGTACGTTCGGGGGACCGAGAGCTCAAAGGTCCCGGTCACCGTGCCGCTTTGCAACGACCGCGTCTGCTCACCTCCGGCGGCAACGACGTCCTTCGGTGCTCGATGCGCGCACCCCGCTGAGGGCTCGGCCTCGTGTCTCGTCGAAGCCCCCGACGTGACCAGATGCCCGTCGGAACACGACGCCATGGTCGCTGCGATGGCGAGGACGATCAACGGACCCGCCATGATCTTCCGCACCCGACGCCACGACCTCGCTGGTCCGAGCCGCCGCCGCGTCACGCGCCGATCCTAAACCCCGAAGAGAAGCGCCACGTCGACTCCTGACATCATCTCGGCGGTCTCGACGTCGGGCGTTACCACCTCGCGTCGACATGAACACCGCGACAGCGCGTCGTCAACTCAGGAATGAATCGAAGGCCGCCGCGTCGTCGACGTGGAGCCAAGCCTCAGTCACCTTGCCCTCTCTCATGGAGAAGATGACGGTCGAGCGCACGTCCAGAGTCTTACCCCCGGCCTTGGTCGTGTCGTTGGTGTCGCCGGCCACGTGCGAGTCGCCGACTTCTACGTGGCGGCATTCTCGACGAGTTGGGGGTCAACGATCTCGGCCCAGTCCCACGCGCTGAGCTCGAGCCAGGTTGCTCTGGCATCGACCTTCGCCCATGCCAACAGGATTCCGCTCCGACCCATCCCGTGGCTCTTCATCGGGTCCGGCATCGCCCTCGCCGCGGCGCGGCGCGCCGCGGCGCGGCGAGCTTGATTCCCGTGAGATGCCGGGCGAGCGCCCCAGTCCCGGTCCTCTCCGTCAAGGCGTGACGCCCAACTAAGCGATACAGGGGCGCGATCGAGTCGGGGCCCCGGCCCTACGGGAACGCGACGTTGCAGGCAGCGGGGTGCAGCGCGAAGTCCTGCAACGGGTTGTAGACCGGGTCATAGGTCCCGATGCTCTCCACCCACACATGTCCGCTCGAGTCGTACTCGATCACGTAGTTCGATGTGGAAGGTGCTGATCTGAGCCAGGGCCCGCCGTGAGAGGCCGCTGTGGTGAGGACCAGGTAATTGGTCGTGTAGTTCGCCGCGCTCCATGGGGCGAGGAGGGGCGGATACGAGAGGTTCTGCGCGCTATACGCCTGGAGGGCGGTCTCGACAGATTTAGCGTCTGCCTGACACGAGGCCACCTGTGTATGCACTGCGTTCTCGACGGTGGACTTGAGGGCGAAGACCAAGGTGACGAAGAACACGACTCCGAGGAGGCCCAGAATGCCGATCAAGAGTCCGGCCAGGGCCAGGCCCTCGCCTCCCTGTCTGCCTCCCGAAGTACGGATCTGTCGGCGCGCCACGATGCCGAAGGTGACGGCCAAGAGAGAACCCACACCGGCCACCCAGAGGACCGACAGGACGAGCGACGCGATGGCAAGACCGTTCGTCGATTGGACTCCTCCCGGCACGTACGGGACCGACCCCGGGTAGGGCGCGACCGGCATCCCGCTCATCGGGGGCGGAGGAGGGGCCCAGTAACCCGGTTGTTGCTGAGGGGGATACCACCGGCCGTCTGACGCCTGCCACCAACCCGGGCCCTGCGAAGTGTCGCTCATTTGCGCCTCCCTCTCGGTGGTTCGTCGGCGTTGGAACTGTCCGGCCCGGGAGCTGTCACGGAGCGTAACGGTTGCCACTCGGGTCGATCATGACGCAGGCCTGCCCACTCGAGAGGCGATCGAATGGCGAGGCTCTTCGAACCCCTTTACGCCCGTGGCGCGCCTCGTGGCGTTGTCCTTCGGCGCAGCGTTGCCGGGCGGTCGCCCGTCGGAGAGGGCACCCTGTAGCCGGCCCTTGCGTGCACCCGACCCTCCACCCTTTAGTGGTTCCGCGTCATGATCGTGAGATGAACGAGGACCCCTTCTTTCGAACGGACCTGTACCGAGGGACGGCTCGCGACTACGACAGCTTTCGGCTGCCGTATCCGCCGTCGCTGGTCGATGACCTGCGGTCCCGGGCTGGTTTGAGAGGCACCGGTCGGCTTCTCGACTTGGCCTGCGGCACGGGGCAGATCGCCTTCGCCCTGAGCACCGCCTTCGACCAAATCGTGGCGCTCGACCAGGAGCCAGGAACCGTCGCCTTCGGCCAAGCGAAGAGCGAAGCCTTGGGGTTCACGAACATTGGATGGCAAGTAGGCACTGCAGAGGAGGCGGATGTCTCTGGTCCGTTCGACATGGTCGCGATAGGCAACGCTTTCCACCGACTCCGACGCCAGCGTGTAGCAGAGCGTGCGCTTTCCTGGCTCCGACCTGGCGGGTACGCGGCTCTGCTGTGGGGCGGAAATCCATGCGAAGGGACCCGCGACTGGCAAGAGGTCCTGCGCGCCGTCATGGTTGACTGGCTCGGCCCCACAGGCGACCGGCTGCCAGCAGATTGGGAGGAGGCGATGGCACGCGACCCCCACGAACAGGTTCTACACCGCGTGGGTTTCAGCTACGAGGGGAGCCATGACTTTTCAATGAGACACGTCTGGACGATCGAGACTCTGACGGGATACCTCTACTCAACCTCCGTGCTCAGTCGCCAGGCGTTGGGTGACCGCGTCTCTTTGTTCGAGGAGGATCTCTCGGTGCGGATGCTTCGCTGTCGCCCCAATGGCAAGTTTGAACAGGCTGTGCGATTCTCCTACCAACTGGCTCAGAGACCGGACTGACCAACCACCCCGATAGGTGCCGTGTGCGAGCGTCCAGGTCCGAGAGCGACCCGATCGGAAATACGGACCGACCGGGGCCCGGGCCTGTGTCCTTAGGGTCGCTTTGCCCAAACGAGGCACCCCCGTTTGGTAAGCGTTACAGGAGGAGTAACCGCGTCTACGACGGTGGATGGAAGTAGATGGCTGCGGGCGTAGGAGGCTATCTCCTCCCTGTCGGCGAGCTGGACCAGTGGTGCGTCCCAAAGCTCGACTTCGACGTTCGATGCGCCAAACACGTCGGAAACGATTTCAGCGGCCTCTTCGGCATCGAACGTCGTTCTCGGGTACCCATACGGCACGAGCTCTGGATCATTCGTCCGGCTACTTGCGCACGCAGCAAGGAGCCCGCCGCGCCGAAGGACACGCTTCGCTTCGGCAAGTGCATCCCGAGGTTCATCGAGGTGGTACAGCATCCACAGCATCGCGACCGCGTCGACGCTGCGGTTGCTGATCGGTAGCCTCGCTGCATCCGCCCGGATGACCGGCCCGTGAGGACAGTCGGCGAGCTGTCGAGGCGACTCGTCGAGGCCCAACCAGACAAGACGCCCCTGAGCCGCTGTCCCGAACCGGCCAATGCCGCAACCGATATCGAGTACGGACCCAACACCATCTGAGACAAGCCGCTCGGCCACTGGCCCATGTACGTCTTCCTGCCACCCCGCTCGAAAGGACCGGGACCGTTCAGGTTCAGAGTCGTAATCAGGGCTGAGCGCAGCCATGCCGAGCTACGGTAGTTCGGGCCGTCAACGGGGACGACACCCGTGGCCTAGGCGTCGGGGCGGTCCTGGGTCTTTCGGCCTGGGTTGCACCTGTCGCCGGAGCCGAAGGGTTCCCGCCAGGATCACATTTCGGAGAGGGTGGCGATCACGCCGTCTTCGTCCAGACCGACAACACCTCAGGCAACCAGATCGTCGCCCATCACCGGAACCACGACGGTACCTTGCCTTTGGCCGACACCTACGTCACCGGAGGAGATGGACGAGTCCGAGTGCTGGGACTTGCTCGCCCAAGTAACGGCCGGACGTCTGGGTCTCCATTGCTGCGCCAGTTGCGCGAGACGGCTAGGCCCAGCCAAGCCTTGGCGAGCCCGTTTTCCGTCTGCATTGGTCTCATCGGATCGTCGTTCTGCTCTTTGATCACACCACCCCGATCGTCCTCGAAGACTCGACGTTGAGCGATACGGTCGGCCTCGAATCCGACGAAGTTCTGACCCGCCTCACCATCAGCGCGCATGACAGCCCCAGTCATACTCATTGCCATCGTTGAGCTCACTCCTTAGGTTGCGCGCCGCCGAAGAAGATCGCGCTGAAAGCCACAAGGCGCAAACCCCTTGAAGAATCCGCCAGTTCTTTCTAGGTAAGACCCTTGCACCCTCAACAATCGTCAAGCGGGGCAAGCCCACGGGGTCCGGTTCCTCTCCGCATCGAGAGCAGCGCCGCTGCGGGGGGCATGGCACGGGTCAATCGCATGCGGAAAGGAACCGGAGAAGTGTCGGTCAGCGCTCGCGCTCCGCGCGTTGAGACCGGAGGAAACTTGTGCGAGAACACTGTCTGCGGTCGAACGCGTCGGGGAGAGGGCAGGGAACGGCTGGAACTGCCCAGGTGCAGACAACAATTCTGTTACCCCCATCCACCCTCACCGCTGTCCGAGCACAATGCTCAAACCGTCCGTGGCCGAGGTCTGGGGCAACGGTGTCGTCGGGCAGGACCGAATCGGTCTCAACCGTACTTAGTCATCGTTCATATCACCAACAGGACTGCACCACAAGCGCGACAGAAGATCCCACCTGGTCTTGACCGTCACACTGCCCTCTGGCCACGCACACGCATCACATCCTTTTGTATGCAGCGAGCGGTAAGACCCCTTGTAAGTCGAAAGGCGCGTGTCGCACGCGTGATCCGCGCACAGCCGACCCGACGCGTACCTCCATCCCCTGTCTGTCAGGCTGACGTGAGACACCTGCTGTAGCGCACCATCCCACCCAGGGCGAGTCAGGAACACGTAGACCAAATGACCATGACCAATGCATCCTTGGTGGCGCGCGCCCAAAATGGCGAGGTGCGCGACG